>NZ_CP073581.1:1486169-2138004 GCF_018200035.1 Sulfitobacter albidus
GATGAGGCATTTTGCGCCTCTGATGTCAGCTTTCATCGTGCGTTGGTGGATGGGGCCGGCAACCCGGTGCTCAGCTACCAATTGGCCGGCGCGGTGGAGGCGATGCAGCCCCTGATGAACATGATCACCTTCACCGCCCGCGACCGTGCGCGCATCGTGGACCTGCACACGGCCATCGCCGACGCGGTCGAAGCGCAGGATGCGACGGCTGTGACCGCCGGGCTACACGCGCTGGAGGCAGAGACGCAGGCGCTTGCCGCCACGATGTTCGCCAAGGGCCGCGATCACGCGTCGGTGCGGGCGTAAATCACCGTCAGGATCGCTGCCCCCACAAGGGGGATCCCCGTGTAGACAAATGCATAGGCCAGCGCAAAAACGATCTCACCCGCGAGAATGATCTCACCCTCGGGGGTTGTGAAGAGGTCCGAGCCGTAGACCAGTTGCAGCGGAAGAACGCCCACGGCCCATTGCACGATGCCCGCAAACAGCCCAGCCCGGAATATCGTCCAGGCCAGCGGGCGTGTGCGCCGCCACGCTTGCCGCATCCCCAGACGCGCATCGCCTTCGATCGCCAGATGCGGCAGCGAGATCCCGAACCGGAACAGCAGCCACGTGAATGCGGTGATCGGAAGAATGCTCACCGGGCCAAGGATCGTATCTGTCCATAGCCCGTAAATGACCTGTTCGGTCAGGGGATCCGGCGCAAGTGCCATGACGACAAGATATGCCGCACCCCCGACTGCCAGCAGAATAAGCGCGATCAGGATCCCCAGAATCAGCCATTCGATCACGTATCGCATAAGCACCCGAAGCGGTGCCCGCGGGAGCAGACCGGCGTGCTCTCCCATCAGGCGCAGCCGGTGCCAGCCCACCGCGATCCACCCGACCGCGCCATAGGCGACCACACCGCTCAGGATCGACAGGCCGATATTGTCAGACTGGGGGTCGCGGTGCGGCGACAACGTGTACAGCAACTCGACCACAATCGTGACGATCAGAGGTATGCACAAAAGCCGGACCGCCGAAGGACGGTGATGCGCAATCTCCCTCAGGGCGGCGGTAAAGATCATCCGATCAATTCTGCACGACGACCTTCATGTTCTTGAGCCCCACCTTACGGGTCATCGCAAACAGGGTTGCCGCATGGCTGGGATGCAACCGGATGCAGCCGGCGGACGCGGGGCGTCCCAGTCGGCTGATCTGGTTTGTGCCGTGTATCGCATAGTTGCCGCGAAAGAAGATCGCGTGCGGCATCGGGGCGTCGTTATACAGCGAGGATTTGTGGTGACGCGACAGCCATTTTGCGCTCCAGGCGCCGCGCGGCGTCCATTTGCCCTTGCGCGCTGTGGACACGCGCCATTTGTGGATTTGCTTGCCGTTGCGGTAGACGCGCATGGTCTGCTCAGACACATCGACCTTTGCGACGATGGTATTCGCCATGCCCTTTTGCGGCATCACGACAGTCAAACACAGCACTGCGAGGGCGATCAAAAGAAGTCTCATAAAAAAGTCCCGCTCAAAATGGAGTGCCATGATGGTTGGCGCATCCGGCGCACCTGTCAAAGGATTCCCGCCGCAGCGGGCGCAAAACTACGGAATTCCTTACCCCGCACGCGCGCAGGCGTGAACTTTGGTACCTGTTGCGCGTTGACGCGGTATCCTGACACAGAAAGACCCCGCATGGATTTCATCGACATCATCAACGTGGGCCTGGCCCTGCTGACCATCGGATTTGGCGCGCTGGGCTGGCTCGCGCCGGTCTATACCATGAAAACCGTAGGGTTGCGGGATCGTGGCTCTACCATGGGGACGTCCGAGGTGCGCGCGGCTTCGGGCGCGCTGTTTGTCGTTGCGGGGGCCGGCGCGCTGATCCTTTGGACGCCCGCGGCCTTTGCCATGATCGGCTTTATCTGGGCGGGGGCGCGCTGGGGCGCGTGACCTCGCTGATCCTTGACGGGACGACGCGGCTCAAATGGATCTTTTTCGCCAGCGAGGTCGCCGTGGCCGCCGTGGCGCTAAGCATTAACCTGTGACCCCTTGAAGCGCAGGGCGGCATCCCCTACATCTGGGATGTCCTTCGGGACTATGGACATAAACGCGCTCGTAATAAGCGGATCGGACCCGGGGGCGGTACCCGGCGGCTCCACCAACCATCCTTCATTTGGGGATCATGGGGCCGAAACAGGATCGACGAACGTCTAAAGGGGTTATGCTTTGTCTCGGCTGTCTGCCACCGTTATCGGCGAAAAACGTACAATTGCAAATGACAATCGTGCACCAGTAGCGATGGCCGCGTAAGCGACCGGAGCGACTGAACTCTTAAGCCCTAGCGCCTTGCAGCGTTAGGCGGGGCCCGCCGGAGCCTGGCAACAGAATCCGGCACCTTCCCCCTCTTTGCTATTGTTGACCCCGGTTTTGCGCCGTGCCAAGCCTGCAACACGGGCCAGGACGCCCGCTCCCGTCGCAAAGGACCGCGCGATGTCCCCGTCTCCGCCTGACACGCCGCCAACATGGGCCGAGATGATCCGCATCTTTGGCCGGATCGGTTTGCTGTCATTTGGCGGGCCGGCGGCGCAGATCGCCCTGATGCACCGCACGCTGGTCGACGAGCGGCAATGGCTGAGCGAGGACGGGTTTCTGCGCGCGCTGAGCCTGTGCATGTTGCTGCCCGGCCCCGAAGCGATGCAGCTGGCGACCTACGCGGGATGGCGGCTGCGCGGGACACCCGGTGGCGTGCTGGCGGGCGCGTTGTTTGTGGTGCCCGGCGCGATGGTGATTTGCGCGCTGGCACTTGCCTACGTGCGGTTTGGTGAGGTGCCGCTGGTGCAGGCCGCTTTTGTCGGGATCAAGGCGGCGGTCATCGTCATCGTCGTGGCTGCGCTGCGCAGTCTGATGGCGCGGGCGCTGCGCGGGCACAGCGATTGGGCGATTGCGGCGCTGGCATTCGTCGCGCTCTTTGTCGCCGGCGTCCCCTTTGTGCTGATCATCGCGGCGGCGGCGATATGGGGTGCGTGGCGCAGGACGACTGAAATCACCCCGCCCGCCGTGTCTGCCCGCACCGCCACCCCCTGCGCACGGCGCTGATCTGGGGCGCGCTCTGGGCGGCGCCGCTGGTATGGGTCTGGGCGCACGACCGCGCGTTTCTGATCGAGCTTGGGCTGTTCTTTTCCACATTGGCGGTGGTCAGCTTTGGGGGCGCCTACGCCGTGCTGGGGTTCATGACGCAAACGGTTGTGAGCGATCTGGGCTGGATCAGCACGGCGCAGATGATCGACGCGCTGGGGCTGGCCGAGACCACGCCGGGGCCGTTGATCCTGGTGACGCAATTCGTCGCCATGCTGGCAGGCCACGCGCAGGGCGGCCTGCCGCAGGCCCTGAGCGCCGGAGCGCTGGCGCTGTGGGTCACCTTCACACCCTGTTTCATGTGGATCTTCCTTGCGGGACCCTATCTTGAGGCCTTGCAGTCGCGCCCGCGCCTGTCCTCGGCCCTGCGCGCAATCACCGCGGCGGTGGTCGGCGTGATTGCAAATCTGTCGCTCTGGTTTGCCCTTCACGTCTGGTTTGGCGACGTGCGCCCCCTCGCCCCGCTGGCGTTGCCCGTCCCGCAGGCGGCCTCGGTCCAACCCGTTGCCATCGCATTGACCGGCGTCGCAGCACTCCTGATGATGGGCCTCAGATGGCGCGTACCCGCCTGCCTTGCGGCCCTCGCGCTGGCCGGGTTGGTCGTTGGGCTGACCTAGCGACACCCCCTTTTACTCCCCCCGGAATCAGGTATGCTTACCAATAGTTTCATCGGGAGACCGTCCATGAGCCGAACCATCGACTATGGCAATCTGATGCACGATGCCATGCGCAGCCTGATCCGGCGGGTGTTGCTGGATGTGGCGGATAACGGTCTGCCCGGGGCGCATCACTTTTTCATCACGTTTGACACCAGCCACCCCGATGCCGAACTGGCCGACTGGCTGTCCGATCGCTACCCCGGTGAGATGACGGTGGTGATGCAGCACTGGTACGACAACCTCGAGGTCGGCGAGGACGGGTTCGCCATCACGCTCAATTTCGGGGACGCGCCTGAGCCGCTTTATATTCCCTACGATGCCATCCGCACCTTTGTGGATCCCTCCGTCGAATTCGGTTTGCGGTTCGAGCAGCAGGAAGAGGACGCTGCCGATACCGCGTCCCGCAAGGTGCAGGATCTGCCCCAGACCGAGGCCGAAGAGCTTGAGGTCGAGGAAGCGCCCGAAAAGGCCGCCGAAATCGTCTCCCTCGACAGTTTTCGCAAAACATAGGTTTGCGCGCGCGCGGGTGCGGCGCTACACCGTGGCGCGACAACAATGACCGATCAGGAGCGCCCCCATGGCCGACACCCGTACAGAGACCGACAGCTTTGGCCCCCTTGAGGTGCCGGCCGATAAATACTGGGGCGCACAGACCCAACGTTCGATCCTGAATTTCCCCATCGGTTGGGAAAAGCAGCCCGTCGCCATCGTGCGCGCGCTTGGCGTCATCAAACAGGCCTGCGCCATGGCGAACAAGCGCGCGGGCAAGCTGGATGCAAAACTCGCCGACGCGATGATCGAGGCGGCAAGCGAGGTGGTCGCGGGCAAGCTTGACGATAATTTCCCGCTGGTGGTCTGGCAGACAGGCTCGGGCACACAATCGAATATGAACGCCAATGAGGTCATCGCCAACCGCGCGATCGAGATCCTTGGCGGCACGCTGGGCACGAAAGAGCCGGTGCACCCCAACGATCACTGCAACATGGGGCAATCGTCGAACGATACCTTCCCGACGGCCATGCACATCGCCACCGCCATGACCGCACGTGACGTGACCCTGCCTGGGCTGGAAAAGCTGCACCGGGCGCTGCAGGCCAAGGTCGAGGAATTCGACGGCATCATCAAGATCGGGCGCACCCACACGCAGGATGCAACCCCCCTGACGCTCAGCCAGGAATTTTCCGGCTATACCCATCAGGTCGCCATGGGCATCCGCCGCATCAACGACGCGTTGGGCCGGATTTACGAGCTCGCGCAGGGCGGTACCGCCGTGGGCACCGGGCTGAACACCGCCAAGGGCTGGGATGTCGAGGTCGCAGCCAACATGGCCGAAATCACCGGCCTGCCCTTTGTCACCGCCCCCAACAAATTCGAAGCACTGGCCGCCCATGACGCGATGGTCGAGATCTCGGGCGCGCTCAAGGTCGTAGCCGCCTCACTCTTCAAGATCGCCAATGACATCCGCCTGCTGGGCTCCGGTCCGCGCTGTGGTCTGGGAGAGCTGATCCTGCCCGAGAACGAGCCGGGCAGCTCGATCATGCCTGGCAAGGTGAACCCAACGCAATGCGAGGCGCTCACACAGGTCTGCGCGCATGTGATGGGCAACGACGCCGCCGTCGGCTTTGCCGGCTCGCAAGGGCATTTCGAGCTGAACGTATACAAGCCGATGATGGCCTATAACGTGCTGCAATCCATGCAGCTTCTGGGCGACGCGGCGAGCGCCTTCACCGACAATCTGGTGGACGGTCTGCGCGCGGATGCCGACCGGATCGAACGGCTGATGCGCGAGTCTTTGATGCTGGTGACCGCGCTGGCGCCCGAGATCGGGTATGATAACGCCACCAAGGTCGCCAAGACTGCGCATAAGAACGGCACGACGCTGAAGGAAGAAGCGATTGCGCTGGGCTTTGTCGATGCAGAAACCTTTGACCGTGTCGTGCGCCCCGAAAACATGATCGGGCCCAAGTGAGCGGGCCGATCAACCTCAACAAGGTCCGCAAGGACCGGGCGCGCCGCGACAGGCGCGCCCAGGCCGATGAGAACGCGGTGAAATTCGGCCGCACCAAGGCCGAGCGCACCCGCGATGCGGCAGAGCAGACGCGCAAGACCACGCAACTGGACCAGCACAAGCGCGAGACATGAACGCGCGGCCCGTCAAACACTCCGTGACCCTGCGCGGGCACCGCACGTCCATTTCCCTTGAAGAGTCGTTCTGGCGCGAATTCCGCGCCATCGCCCGCGCGCGGGGCCTGCCGATCAATGCGCTTGTGGCCGAGATTGACGAGGCCCGGGGGATCGACAGCGGGCTGGCCTCCGCAATCCGGGTCTTTGTGCTTGAAACGTTAAGGGATCGTTTACCAAAGCCGGACTAGCGTCGGAGTATGCCCTATTCCCACTCCCCACTTACAGCGCAGATGTGGATGATCGATCTCTTCAGCGCCCGCGCCGCCGCACGCGGGGGTGTTATCCGCCGCAGCGTCCGGGACATCGAGAAATACGTCGGGCGGGTGGAGTTTGAAGACGAGCTGCGGCGTCGCGGCTTCCACGCCGTCGAGAACGCCGGTCAGCTCGTCATCTTCTGCAACCAGGAGCCCATTCGGCTGGTCCTGTAATCGTTTTCTTTCAAAGAAAACGGTCGGAATTTTTCAAAAATTCCGATGCCTCAGGCCGCCGATGCGCTGTAAATCTTGTCGATGTTCCCGACGAGGGCTGCGCCGAATTCTGCATCCGTCATCTTCACGTTCAGCCCTTCTGCCAGCGCCCTGCTAAAGCTCGCGATCATCTTGTGGTTCTGCGCAAGCAGCGCGCAGGCTTCATCCGTGGAATAGCCACCCGACAGCGCCACCACCCGAACAACCCGGGCGTGATCCGCCGCCGCATCGTAAAGCCCCGGCTTGCTCGGGATCGACAGCTTCAGGATCACGTCCTGACCGTCTTCCAGCGTATCGAGGTGTTTGAGGATCTCGGTGTTCAGCATTTCCTCTGCCTCGGCCTTGGTGTCGGAGTGAATGTTCACCTCTGGCTCGACAATCGGCACAAGCCCGGCGGCGATGACCTGACGCGCCACGTCGAACTGCTGTGCGACCACGGCGGCAATGCCGTCCGCATTGGCGCTATGAATAAGCGAGCGTTCCTTTGTGCCAAAGATCCCGGCGGCATTCGCCTTGGCCAGCAGCGCGCCAAGCTCGGGCATCGGGTTGAGCAGCTGCACCCCGTTTGCCTCTTCCGCCAGACCCTTGTCGATCTTGAGAAATGGCACCACACCCCGGTCTTCCCAAAGGACCTGCGCGGTGGGCTTGCCGCCGATCTCCCCGTCCATCGTCCGCTCGAACAGGATCGCACCCAGCACCTTGTCAGAGGTAAAGGCGTCGGCGGTGATGATCCGGGTGCGCATTGCGTGCACGGCGGCGAACATCTCCGCGTCGCCGCTATAATCCGAAGGCTCGACGCCGTACTGGCTCAGCGCTTTGGGTGTGGATCCCCCGGATTGGTCAAGCGCTGCGATAAAACCGGTTTCAGTGGCGATACGGGCGCGTTGGGCGGCTTTTGTGGCCATCGGGGAAGATCCTTTGTCGGGGCATACTGTCACAGTCTCCTTAGCCCAACGCGCGGACGCGCACCAGATGCGGGGGCGGTGTTATCGCTCACGCGCGGTCAGTTTCAATCGAATGCCGTTTTTTGCGCGCACGGTCAGATGCGCGACAGGCACAGGCGCCGGCCCCTCGGTGCGCGTCACACGATAATCACGCAGGATGCGCGACAGCAGCAACGGCCCCTCGATCATGGCAAAACCCGCGCCCGGACAGACCCGCGCGCCGACGCTGAAGGGGATGTACGCCTCGCGCTGGCACTTGCGCCCGTTGTCGGTGTGCCAGCGTGCGGGATCAAAGATGTCGGGCGCGTCCCACAGCCGTTCGTGGCGGTGCAGGTGCCAGGGGCTGATCACCAGTTGCGAGCGTTTGCGAATGGTCCGGTCGCGAAACAGCTCCGGGCAGGCGTTTTCGCGCACCATCATCGGCACGGGGGATAAAGGCGCAGGGTCTCGCGAAACACGTCGCGGCTGAGCGGCAGTTGGCGCATGACGGCAAAATCGCAGGTATCCAGCGCCCGTGCCTCCTCGGCCAGCCTGTCCTGCCAGTCGGGATACAGCGCCATGAGATAGAGCGCCCAGGCGAGGGTCGAGGCGCTTGTCTCATGGCCCGCCAGAAAGAAGATCGCGACCTGATCGACCATCTCTTCGGTGGAAAACGTCTCACCGGTTTCGGGATCAGGCGTTGTCATGATCTTGGTTGCCAGATCGGCGGGCGCTGTGCCGTCCGCGATCTGTGCCGCACGCATGCGGGTCAGTTCGGTGATCAGGCGCCGGATGCGCGCGGCATTGGCGCGGGTGGCGCGGCGGTGCGGGCGCGGCATCCAGCGCGGCAGCGGCAAAAGCGCTGCCAGGTTCAGGATCGGCTGGCTGCGCTGATAGTCGCGAAAGGCCTGAAACGTCTCGCGCGCAAGCCGGTCCTCAATGGGCAGCGAGAACAGCGTGCGAAAGATCACGTCGGCGGCAGCATGGCTCGCTTCCTCCTCGATCTCGACCGTTTCTCCGACGCGGGCGGCGAGCCGGGCTGCGGCAGCCTCGCCCGCGTCCCACATGGCGGCAAAGGTTTCACGCAGCCGACCGCCCTCAAACGCCGGATCGATGATGCGCCGTTGACGCTCCCACGTGGCACCGTTCGTGACGAATACCGAATTGCCCAAGAGCGGCCGCAGCCCCTCGCCCACGCGGTCGGATTTCGGGAAATCCTGCGGCCGGTCCTTGAGCACCGTACGCACCAGTTCTGGTTGGTTCAGCAGGTAGCTGCGAAAGAACGGCGTGCGAAACTCGGCCATCCATGCGCGGTAAAGGCGCGCGGGCTGGGCCGACAGGATATCCGCGCGAAACAGCCGCGCGTAGCGCCAAAGCGACACCTTGTCAGGACGGCTGGGCGGCTTGGGCGGCAGCACGTTCATGGCGCGGTTGAGGTGTAGCGGTTGACGGGCCGGGTCAGGCGCGATTTCGACGGGCCGCGCCCGGCAAAGCGGTCGGCCAACGTCAGCGGCCCGGCGGTGATGCGAAAATAATCGTAGTCTCCGGGGCGGTCGAAGGCACATAGGTACTGGAAATGAAGGCGGAAAAAGCGCCAGCGCAGCTCTTTCCAGCGCGCGGGGCTGAGCGTTTGGGTGAACGCCGCCGAAATCACCAGCGGCCAGCGTTGCCCTTCGGGCGCCACGCCCGTGACCGCCACCGGATCGCACAGCGCAAAGGCACAGCCGTCGCCGGGTGCCGTCACGTCGAGCCAGAAGAGCGCTTCGCTCACACTCAGATACGCAAGATCGGCACGCAGACGGTGGGCATCGGGCAAGAACGATACCATGGGCACAACCTGCCCGAGGCTCAGAAACCCCAGCGCCGGGCCTTCCTCGCGCACCCGGTCCGCGCGGATCAGATCGGCGAGCACCGATACCCCCAGATGCGCGCCCGACGAATGGCCCACAACCAGCACTTCATCCACGTCCTCTGTCAGCGCGTGGGCAATGGTATCGGTAAACTCGGCGATGCGGGCCTCAAGCTCCGGCGGATTGGCGCCACGGGTGGCGGCCCCGTAGGCGTAATCATGCATAAGGTAATGGGCAAAAAACTTGCCATCGCGCGCCTTGAACCAGCGCAGGACCGCAATCGCGATCCCGAAACCGACAGCGATCAATGCGACCTTTGCCCAGGTGTTTGACAACCCCGCCGCCCCCGCCAGCGCGGCGGGCACCGACCCGAGGGCGATCGCGATCAGCAGTTGCACCAGCAGCATCCCCACGGGATAAAGCGCGGCAATCACCGGCCCCTTGCGCAGGCGCATCAGCCGGAAGAGTGCGCCGGTCGAGATATAGACCCAGGCCGTGCGCAAAAGTGCCGCGTAGGTCGCGGGGATCGAGGTGTTCATCGAGGCGCGCACGATGTCCGACCACACAAGGACATCCACATTTGCATCCACATGAACATCGTCTATCAACCCGTTGACCAACCACCCATAACGCTCGCCTCCCTGACGTTGCGTCAAGTTTAATCCATAGCCGGAAATCCGAGCCTGCGCGGCCCCTTCGCTGCGGTAAAGCTCGCGGTAGCGGCGCGGATGGATGGGGTCATAGCCGGGGATGTAGAACACACGCCTGCGGCGAACGGTCGTGGATCGGCGGGACATGACGGCGCGGCCTCTTGCGGGGTTTGGCTGAGCCTAGCGCGGATTTTCGGCCAAAGTAAGGCCGCGATCAGCCAAGCGATCCCAGCGCCGGAAATGTCTCCAGCAGCCAGAAGCTGAAGGTGGTGAAAGCCCCCGTCAGCATCGCCACACCCACGATGATCAGCAGACCGCCCATCACCCGCTCGATCGTTTTCATGTGGCGTTTGAGGCGGTTCATCACGCCCATGGCGCGGGTCATGAACATCGCGGCCAGCAGAAACGGGATGCCCAGCCCCAGCGCGTAGATGCCCAGCAGGAAGGTCCCGCGCGTGACCGATGCTTCGGAGGCGGCGAGCGACAGGATCGCGCCCAGCTGCGGGCCGATGCAGGGCGTCCAGCCAAAGGCAAAGGCAAGGCCCAGCACATAGGCGCCAAAGCTTGAGCCGCCCTTGTCGCCTGCATCCAGCCGCGCCTCTTGATCCAGAAACGGGATACGCAGGATGCCGAGGAAGTGGATGCCGAAGATAATCACCACGACGCCCGAGATCTGGGCAAAGAGGATCTGGTTTTGCAGGAAAAACGCCCCGAAGGCCGAGGCGGTGAAGCCCAAGATCAGGAAAACCGTGCTGAGCCCCAGCACAAAGAACAGCGCGGCGATGGTCGCGCGTTTGCGGGCCTGTTGCTCGGACGACATATCGTTGAGGCTCACCCCGCTCATATACGCAAGATAGGGCGGCACGATGGGCAGCACGCAGGGCGACAGGAAGCTGATGATGCCTGCCACGAGGGCCACGGCGATGGCGGGCAGCAGGCTCGCGTCGATGAGTTCAATTCCAAACATGAGCTACAGCTAACCCCTCGGACGCCCGCCGTCACGTGCCCTATTGTCACAAGGTTGTGGACAGGCTGTAACAACTGGCCTAGCTGTCCGACCATGACACATGATCTGGATGCCACCGGGCTGCTGTGCCCCCTGCCCGTTCTCAAGGCCCGCAAGCGGCTGCAAGCGCTGGAGGTGGGCGCGCGCTTGCGGATGCGCGCCGATGATCCGGCGGCGGTGATCGACGTGCCGCATTTCTGCGCCGAAAGCGGGCATGCGCTGATCGAAAGCACGCAGGAGCCAGACGGCGTGCAAATCTACCTGATCGAGAAACGCTGACGAAAAAGGGCAGACCCTGCGGCCTGCCCTTTTCGGTGTTGCGTGTGCTTCGCCCTAGCGGCCCAGAGACCACCACCCCTTGCGCGCCGGTTTCTTCTTGGCGGGCGGTTCTTCCGCGACTGGCTCCGGGGTCGGCTCCGGCGTAGGCTCTGCCGCGACTTCGGGGGCCGCATCGGCCACCGGTTCGGCGATGGGTTCGGGCGTCGGCTCGGGTACCGCCTCCGCGACAGGCTCGGGCGCGGCCTCAGGTGTCGGCTCGGGCGCAGGCTCCGAGGCTTCCGCTTCGGCCGCTTTCGCCGCCTCCGCCTCGGCAAGCGCTTTTTTCGACGGTGCCCGCTTACGGGTGCGTTTGGGCTTTTCCTCCGGGGTGGGCTCGGCCGCTTCCGGCGAGGTGTCAGGCGACGCCGCTTCCTCTACCGGCGCGTCGGTCTCCTCAGTCTTTTTGCGGCTGCGCGACCGGCTGCGGCGCTTTGGCTTTTCCTCGGCATCGGCGTCTGCGACCGGAGCCTCGGGCGTCGCTTCCTCGGCAGGGGCTTCGCTTTTGGCGTCACTGGGCGCCTCCGCTGCATCCGTGTTGTCGTCGTCGCCGTCGTTCTGACGATCCTCGCCATCGCGATTTTTGCCCCCGCGGCTGCGACGCCGCCGCCGGCGCTTGCGCTTGGGCTTGTCCTCGCCGTCGTCGTCGGCCTGGGGCTGCTGCTGTTGCGCCTCCTGGCTTTCAGCGGCGGCCTCCTGTGCCTCGGCTGCTGCGGCGTCCGCCTCGTCGATCTGATCCATCAGCGAGGTATCGACCGAGACCACGGCAGCGGTCTGCGCCACAACGCGCGTCGCCGTCTTGAACTTCTCCATCGAGAAGTCGGGGCTGACCAGATGCGGCTCCCCTCGATGCGCACGGACATGCCGTAGCGCGCCTCGATATGGGCGATATGCTCGCGCTTTTGGTTCATCAGGAAATTCGCGATGCCCACGGGCGCCTTGATCAGCACCTCGCGGGTGCGGCGACGGGTGCCTTCCTCCTCAATAGCGCGCAGGATGGCCAATGCGAGGTTATCGTCAGAGCGGATAAGCCCCGTGCCGTGGCACGCCCCGCACGGCTGCGTCGTCGCCTCGATCATGCCGGGGCGCAGGCGCTGGCGCGACATCTCCATCAGGCCAAAGCCCGAGATGCGGCCGACCTGAATGCGCGCGCGGTCGGTCTTGAGCTTGTCCTTCATGCGCTTTTCGACGGCGGCGTTATTCTTGCGCTCGTCCATGTCGATGAAATCGATGACGATCAGCCCCGCAAGGTCACGCAGGCGCAGCTGGCGCGCCACCTCTTCGGCGGCCTCGAGGTTGGTCTTGACCGCCGTCTGCTCGATCGAGCCTTCCTTGGTCGCCCGGCCCGAGTTCACATCGACGGCGACAAGCGCCTCGGTCACGCCGATCACGATATAGCCGCCCGAGGGCAGCTGCACCGTGGGATTGAACATGCCTGACAGGTAGGATTCCACCTGATAGCGCGCGAACAGCGGCAACTGATCCTCGTAGCGTTTCACGTTCTTGGCATGGGACGGCATGATCATCTTCATGAAGTCCTTGGCGATGCGGTAGCCGCGCTCGCCCTCGACAAACACCTCGTCGATCTCGCGGTTATAAAGATCGCGGATCGAGCGTTTGATCAGATCGCCCTCTTCGTAGATCTTCGCGGGGGCGATGGATTTCAGCGTAAGCGAGCGGATCTGCTCCCACAGGCGTTGTAGATATTCAAAGTCACGCTTGATCTCGGCCTTGGTCCGTTTGGAGCCTGCCGTGCGCACGATCAGGCCCGCGCCCTGCGGCACCTCGATCTCCTGCGCGATTTCCTTGAGCTTCTTGCGGTCGGCGGCGTTGGTGATCTTGCGGCTGATCCCGCCACCGCGTGCGGTATTGGGCATCAAGACGCAGTAACGGCCCGCGAGGCTGAGGTAGGTGGTCAGCGCCGCGCCCTTGTTGCCGCGCTCTTCCTTGACGACCTGCACCAGAAGGATCTGACGGACCTTGATGACTTCCTGGATCTTGTAGCGCCGCGGACGCGGCTTGCGCACGGGGCGGATGTCCTCGGCGTCGTCCTCGTCGGCCACGGATTCGATGTTCTCATCCTTGGCCGAGGCGTCGGCGCCATTCTCGTCGCTGTCGTCCTCATCGTCGCCCGCAGGCGTGTCCACGGGGGCTTCCTTGACCCGCTCCATGGGTGAGGAGGCCTCGTCCTCCGGCACATCGACATCGTCGCTCAGATCGACGGTCTCCATACCCTCGATTTCGGTCGAGGTGGTGGCGTCATCGCTTGTGACGTCCTCGGCCTTTGCCTTGGGCTTGCGCGAGCGTGTGCGGCGCTTGGGTTTTTGCTCTTCCTCGTCCTGTGCCGCCTGTTGGGCAGCGTAGGCGCGTTCTTCCTCCAGCAGCGCCTCGCGGTCGGCCACGGGGATCTGGTAATAATCGGGATGAATTTCCGAGAACGCGAGGAAGCCGTGGCGGTTGCCGCCGTAATCCACGAACGCCGCCTGCAGCGACGGCTCGACCCGGGTTACCTTGGCAAGGTAGATGTTACCGGCAAGCTGGCGCCGGTTTTCGGATTCAAAATCAAATTCCTCGACCTTGTTTCCGTCGACCACGACCACGCGGGTTTCTTCCGCGTGGGTGGCATCGATAAGCATTTTCTTTGGCATGATACTCTATTGCACAGCGGCGGACGGCCCGGAGGCCGGGCACGTCGCAAACTGTGTCTTGTCAGGGCGATTGGTGACAGCGCGACCGGGCGGCCCTGCGGGCCGGTCCTGTCGTGGCAAACTGTGTGCGCGCGCGTCATCGCGGTTCTTCTCCGACGCGACAGAGGCGCTGAGGCCGCCTGCCGCATCCGTTTATGACTGTGCCGCCCGTCGGGCGTGGCCCAGGGCATCCATCAGTGTCGGTCGTGCCGTTTCCGGCGCTATCGGTCTGCGGGCAATCACCGAAATTCGGGACCATCGCAGCGAATCTGTCTGCCGGGCGCTGCGCCGTCAAAGACGTGCCAGACCCGGTCCTTCATACCTAAAGCCTTGTGCGGCAAAATGACAATGCCAATTTCACCGTCTGGTTGCGAAATCGTTGAATTTACGTCGCTCTTTACGTTTCACGCGGCCGCTCAAATCCGCTTGCGCTGTTGCGACAATCTGTCCGAACCGGTAAAGTATTCGTGAAAACAATGGGCCGGGATCCGGCCTATTACCACTATTTTGGAGACAATATGCGACCAATGATGCGCACCACCGCCCTGCTTTGTGCCGGGCTCATGGCTCTTGCCGCCTGTGATCCAGCCGAATTCGATCCCGATCCCGATGTGCGCCGCGACGCGCGGGCCAGCCGGACCTGTCAGGCCGCGGTCAAGGACCAGACGGGCGACGGCACGGTACAGCTTAATACCACGCTGCCCATCGTCGAGATCAACCAATACATCATCGACGCGCCCGGCGTTCAGGAACAGTGGATGTGCCGCACCGACGACGAGGGCAATGCCACCCAACTCTACAAGCTTGGCGTCGGCTAACCCCCGTTAATCCATGAAAAAGGGCGCCCCGGATCCGGGGCGCCCTTTTTTGTGGCTAAAGGTAATCTGCGCGTTGCAGCTGATACTTTGCCATCTTCTCGTTGAGCGTGCGGCGCGGCAGGCACAGCTCGTCCATCACACTGGCGATGGAGCCTTTGTGGCGCCGCATGGTGTTGTCGATCAGCATCCGCTCGAACGCCTCGACGTATTCCTTCAGCGGCTTGCCCTCGGTCGTCATCACCGGCTGCATCTCGTCGGGGTCGGACATCAGCAGAGACGCGATGGTGCCCGAGCCACGGCGCGATTGCAGCACCGCACGCTCGGCCACGTTGATCAACTGGCGCACGTTGCCGGGCCAAGGCGCCTGCAACAGCTGTGCTGCCTCCTGCGCGGTGACCTGTGGCGCGTCGCAGCCGTATTCATCGGCGAATTGCTCGCTTAGCCGGGTAAACAGGCTCAGGATATCCTCACCGCGCTGGCGCAGGGGCGGCACGGTGATGCGCAGCGCCGCAAGCCGGTAGAACAGATCCGAACGCAGCGCGTCCTCGGAGGTGCGGCCTGCCTCCTGCAGGTTGGAGATCGCGACGATCCGCGTCTCGGCGGGCGTCCCCTGTTCGTTGATGGCGGACAAAAGCTTGGCCTGCTGCACCTCGCTCAGTGTCTCGATATCCTCCAGCACCAGCGTACCGCCGCGCGCCTCCTCGATGGCGGGCAGCTGCGCGTCCTCCGGCATCATCGGGCCGAACAGCCGCTTGTTGAGCGCGTCCTCCTCAAAGGCAGAGCAGCTGACGAGCACGAATTTCTTGCCCGCCCGGTTGCCCACGGCGTGCAGCGCGTGCGCAACAAGCGTCTTGCCGGTCCCGGTTTCGCCGTCAATCAGAACGTGGCCATCGGCCTGCCCCAGATCCAGGATGTCCTCGCGCAGACGCTCCATCACGGGCGATTGGCCGATGAGCTTTTTCATCAACTGGCCGCCGTCGGACAGCTCCCGGCGCAGTGCGCGGGTGTCCATCACCAAACGGCGACGCGCGGTGGCCTTCTTGGCAAGCTCGCTCATCCGGTCGGGGTTAAATGGTTTTTCGAGGAAGTCGAACGCGCCCACGCGCATCGCCTCAACCGCCATGGGGACATCGCCGTGACCGGTAATCATGATGACCGGCAAGGCGCTGTCGTTGCCCATAAGTTTCTTCAGAAACTGCATCCCGTCCATGCCGGGCATCTTGATGTCCGAAATAACGATACCGGGATAATCCGGCCCCAAGACCTTGAGCGCATCCTCGGCAGAGCCGAAAGTTTCGGTATCGTAGCCCGACAGGGCCAGCCATTGACTGATGGATTGCCGCATGTCCCGTTCGTCATCCACGATCGCGATCTTCATTGCCTGTGCCATCCGCGTTACTCCGCTGCTTCTATTTCAGTCGTGCCCTCGTAGATGGGCAATTGCATTTCAAATACCGCACCGCCCTGCTGGCCGTTGCGCGCCGTCATCCGCCCGCCCAGATCGCTCACGATCCCCGAGGAGATCGCAAGGCCCAGACCCACCCCGTCGCCGGGTTGCTTTGTGGTGTAGAACGGCTCGAACAGAGCATCGAGATCCTCAATGCCCGGACCGTTGTCGCGCACCGTCAACGTGGCGGTCTCCCCCGCCGACAGCATGATCTCCACCACCGCGTTACGCTCGGATTTGGTGGCATCAAGCGCGTTGCGCAAGAGGTTGACGAGCACCTGCTCGATCCGCATCCGGTCGCCCATCACCAGTACCGGCTCATCCGGCACGATGCGGTTGATCTGAACGCGGCGCTGCTTGAGCTGCGGCTCCATCATGCTGAGCGCGCTGGCGAGCGCATCGGCCATATTGACAGGCGACAGCGCCTGCTGACCCTTGCGGGCGTAGGATTTCAGCTGCCGGGTGATCGCGCCCATCCGCTCAATCAGATCGTCGATGCGACGGAACGCGCTCAGCGCCTCATCGGGGCGGTTGCGCGTAATGAGCAAACGGGCACCCGCGAGATAGGTCTTCATCGCGGCCAGTGGCTGGTTCAACTCATGGCTCACCGCCGCCGACATCTCCCCCAACGCCGCCAGTTTCGACGATTGCTCCAACGTCTGCTCAGCCACGGCAAGCGTTTCCTGCACGCGCTTGCGCTCTGCGATCTCGCGTTGCAGGGCGGCGTTCAGCGCACGCAGCTTGGCCGCGTCGCGCTGAAAGAGTGCGGCCCGCCCGGCCGTGCGACGGCTCAGGAAATAGAACGTCAGCGCCAGCAAGATGGCAAAGCCCATCACCTCCAGCGCCAGCACCCCGTTCACCCTTTCGCGCACCGACGCGTAGGTCGTGTAGCTGACCATGCGCCAGCCGCGAAAATTTATCCGGCTCTCAAGCCGCATCACCGCCTCGCCCTGCAAATAGGCATCGGGCGGCAGCGCGGTCCAATCGGCGGTGGCCTGGATCGCCCGTTCAATGGCCCCCCGTGGCGGCTGATTGGCCAGGGCCTCCTCCTCGGTGCGGCCGCGCCAACGCGGTTCGGTCGCAAGCAGGATCTGCCCGGTACTGTTGGTCACGATCACCGCATCACTGATCCCGGCCCAGGCACGCTCGAATTTGCGCAGATCGACCTCGACGGCGATCACGCCCACCGTGTTGCCCCCGCTCTGGATCCGACGGGAATAATAGAATGCGTAGCCGCCGGCCTCCTGTTCGATCACGCTGAAGATGGTCGCGTTTGACCGCACGGCATCCACGAAATAGGGGTCCGCACGGTGCATCTCGCCGATGCGGTTGCGGTCGGTGGCCGCCACGGTGCGTCCGTCACCGTCCAGCAGCAGCAAGGACGCCGCGCCGATTTCCTCGACAAATGAGATCAGGCGCTGGGTAGAGAGCGTGTAATCGGCGCTGTCGAGCGCGGCGATCAGCGTCGGGTCGCGCGCCAGCAGTTGCGGGACGATGGCGTTCTGACGCAATTCGGCCAGAAGGTTCCCGCCATAAAGCGCGATGCGCAGCTCCGCGCGGTTGCGCGTGGCCTCGGTGAACCGGTCTGTCAGCAGCCTGTTGGTAATCGAGATCACCGCGATGGCGACGATCAGCAGCACGCCCAATGCCACCCGCACGCGCCAGCTGATCGGTGCGGGCTGCCAGGACGACAAAAGAGACTTGGGCGGCGTGTTCATGCGCGCCACCCTACCCCGGTCCTGCCCCCCTGCTCAAGTCAGGCGGTGGTCAGCGCGCCCGTCAATGCGCGGAAGAGCGCTTGTCCGTCCGTGCCGCCGTGGCCCGCGTCCGCCGCCCGTTCGGGATGTGGCATCATCCCCAGAACCCGCCGGTTGGGCGACAGGATGCCCGCGATGTCGGCGCGCGCGCCGTTGGGATTGTCGGTGTAGGTAAAGGCGATCCGGTCCTCGCCCTGCAGGCGCGCAATCGTCTCGTCGTCGGCGAAATAATTGCCGTCGTGATGCGCAATGGGAATGTCGATCACATCGCCCGCGTTGTAGCCGACCGTGTAGTCGGAGGCCGATGTCTCCACCCGCAGACCAACGGTCTTGCAGATGTATTTCAGACCCGCATTGCGCAACAGCGCGCCGGGCAGCAGGCCGGTCTCGGTGAGAACCTGAAAGCCGTTGCAAATCCCCAACACATACCCACCGCGCTCCGCATGGGCCGCAACGGATCGGCAGATCGGAGACTTTGCGGCAATCGCCCCACAGCGCAGATAATCACCGTAGGAAAATCCACCGGGCACGCCCACGACATCCACGCCCGCAGGCAGCGCGTCATCCTTGTGCCAGACCATCGTGACATCCGCACCCGCCGCCTCGAACGCAACAGTCAGGTCGCGGTCACAATTCGACCCCGGAAAGACGACAACTGCCGCCTTCATGCGGACATCTCCACCGTGTAATTTTCGATCACCGTGTTGGCGAGCAGCCGCTCGCACATCTCGGTCACCTGCGCCTCGGTCGCGCCCTCGGCCAGATCCAGCTCGATCACCTTGCCCTGGCGCACGCCCTCGACCCCGTCAAAGCCCATGGCCCCCAACGCATGGCGCACGGCCTCGCCCTGCGGGTCAAGCACCCCGTTCTTCAGCATCACATGCACCCGTGCCTTCATCGCAGCGTCCCCCGCTTCATTGTGCCAAAAATACGCAAATCCCGACGTTTCCTAGTTGATCAACGTCGGTTTTGTCATCGGTGCCGCCGACTTCGGGATCACGCCCAAACGGGTGGCAACCTCCGTGTAGGCGTCGGTCAGTGAGCCGAGATCCCGGCGAAACACATCCTTGTCCAGCTTCTGGCCCGTTTCGATGTCCCACAAGCGGCAGCTGTCGGGCGAAATCTCGTCGGCGATGATCAGCCGCTGGAAATCCCCGTCATAGACGCGGCCGACCTCGATCTTGAAATCCACCAGACGGATGCCGACGGCCATCATCACGCCGGACAGGAAATCATTGACCCTCAGCGCAAGGCTCAGGATGTCGTCCATATCCTGCTGGCTGGCCCAGCCGAAGGCAGCGATATGCTCTTCGGTGACCAGCGGATCGCCCAGGGAATCATCCTTGTAGCAATACTCGACAATCGGGCGCGGCAGTTGCGTGCCCTCGTCGATGCCCAAACGGGTCGACATGGTGCCGGCCGCGTAATTGCGCACGATGATCTCAAGCGGCACGATTTCCGCCTGGCGCACGAGCTGTTCGCGCATGTTCAGACGTTTGATGAAATGCGTGGGCACACCGATCTGCGCCAACCCCAACATGAAGAATTCGGACAGGCGGTTGTTGAGCACGCCCTTCCCGTCGATCACGTCCTTTTTCTGGGCGTTGAACGCGGTGGCATCATCCTTGAAGTATTGCACGATCGTTCCCGGCTCCGGGCCTTCGTACAGGATCTTTGCTTTGCCTTCGTAGATCTTCTTGCGGCGGGCCATGGGCGTCCCTCATCTGAGCCGGGGCCCGGTTCGGACCCGTCGCAGCCCTCTTAGTGCAAGCCCCGCTTTGCTGCAAGCGCAGCAGCGGGGCGTTGCCGGAGCGTTCCTCATAAAGATCTTGAAGATTATGAGCCTTGCCTCATCCATGCGCCCGTGAGAATCTTCGCCAACCAAATATTGGAGTTTTCATGTCTGACGTCTTTGCCAAACTCCTCGCCGACCGTGGCTCCCTTCTGGCCGACGGGGCGACGGGCACCAACCTGTTCAACATGGGCCTGCAATCGGGCGACGCGCCCGAGCTGTGGAACACCTCGGAGCCTGCCAAGATCACCGCGCTTTACCGCGGCGCGGTGGACGCGGGGTCGGATCTGTTTCTGACCAACAGCTTTGGCGCCAACGCGTCGCGCCTGAAATTGCACGACGCACACAAACGCGCACATGAGTTGAGCCGCGTCGCCGCCGAGCTGGGCCGCGAAGTCGCCGACACCGCCGGGCGCACGGTCATCGTCGCGGGCTCCGTTGGCCCCACGGGCGAAATCATGGCGCCGGTGGGCGCGCTGTCGCACGCGCTGGCCGTCGAGATGTTCCACGAGACCGCCGATGGTCTGAAAGCCGGCGGCGCCGACATCGGCTGGCTCGAGACGATCTCGGCCCCCGAGGAATTTCGCGCCGCCGCCGAAGGCTTTGCGCTGGCCGGGCTGCCCTGGGTCGGCACCATGAGCTTTGACACCGCCGGGCGCACGATGATGGGCACGACCTCCGCCGCGATGGTCGAGATGGTGGCGGGCCTTGATCCCGCGCCCCTGGGATTTGGCGCCAATTGCGGCACCGGCGCGTCGGATCTGCTGCGCACGGTGCTGGGATTTGCTGCGGCGGGTGCCGATCTGCCGATCATCGCCAAGGGCAATGCGGGCATTCCGAAATATCACGACGGCCACATCCACTACGACGGAACGCCCGAACTGATGGCAACCTATGCGGTGATGGCACGCAACTGCGGTGCGCGGATCGTTGGCGGCTGCTGCGGCACGATGCCCGAACACCTTGAGCGGATGCGCGACGCGCTTGATCGCATGCCCGTAGGCGCCGCACCCGACCTCGAAGAGATCGCGGCCGCGCTTGGTCCCTTCTCCTCGGCGGGCGACGGTACGGGCGAAGACACGCCAGCCCCTCGCGCCCGGCGCGGACGCCGCCGCGCGGCGTAACCCGCTGCACCTGCAGCATTCCTGCCCGGATCGCCCAAATTCGACGCAAAAGCGTGTGAGGACGTCGCCACACGCTCTGTGGGTGTCGCAAATGCCTTAGTAAAAACGTTCGTCTGTGCCAAATACTCGCGTAAGTCCGCAGGTGCGGCCCGACTTTCAAAGGGAACATCATGTCCGAAGAAGACGATATCATCCTCTCCGAGCTCGACGACGAAGAACTGGTTCAACAGATGTTCGACGACCTTTACGATGGTCTCAAGGAAGAGATCGAAGAGGGCGTGAACATTCTGATCGACCGCGGATGGGCGCCCTACGACGTTTTGACCAAGGCGCTTGTGGGCGGCATGACCATCGTCGGCGCGGATTTCCGCGACGGGATCCTGTTTGTCCCCGAAGTGTTGCTGGCCGCCAACGCGATGAAGGGCGGCATGGCCATCCTCAAGCCGCTGCTGGCCGAAACCGGCGCACCGCGCGTGGGCAAGATGGTCATCGGCACGGTCAAGGGTGACATCCACGACATCGGCAAAAACCTTGTGTCGATGATGATGGAAGGTGCCGGTTTCGAAGTTGTCGATCTGGGCATCAACAACCCCGTTGAGAGCTATCTGGAAGCTTTGGAAAAGGAAGGCCCCGACATTCTGGGCATGTCCGCCCTGCTGACCACGACAATGCCCTACATGAAGGTCGTGATCGACACGATGGTCGAACAGGGCATTCGCGATGATTATATCGTGCTGGTCGGCGGCGCACCGCTGAACGAGGAATTCGGAAAGGCCATCGGCGCCGACGCCTATTGCCGTGACGCCGCCGTGGCGGTCGAGACGGCAAAGGAATGGGTCGGGCGCAAACATAATTCCGCGAACGCCTGAACGCGGTCGCCAAACGGATCAAGGCCCCGCAGTGACGGGGCCTTTTTTATGCGCGCATCACAGCCTATCTTCGCCGGAAAGGAGATTGTTGTGCCCAAACTCACATTCGCCATCCTGATCCTGTCGGTAATTGTAGCCGCAGGTGCCACCCTGTGGCTTTTGTCGCTGGGCGGTCCGGGCCTGATAGTCGCCGCCCTGCCCGCGTTTCTCATCGCGGTGGTCGCGCTGCGGTACTTGCGCCGATGAGCGTGTCGGACACCGCGTTGACCGAACACGGCCTGCCGCTGGCCGCCCCTGAGGGCCGGGTGCTGATCATTGCCTGCGGGGCGCTGGCGCGGGAGATCCTGGACCTCAAGGCGTTGAATGGTTGGGATCACCTTGATCTGACCTGCCTGCCGGCCAAGCTGCACCTGTACCCCGAAAAAATCACCGATGCCGTACGGGCCGCCGTGCACAAACACCGCACGACCCACGGAACGATCTTTGTCGCGTACGCCGATTGCGGCACCGGCGGGCTGTTGCAGGCGGCCTGCGCCGACATGGGTGTCGAGATGATCGCCGGGCCCCATTGCTACAGCTTTTTCGAGGGCAATGACCGTTTTGCCGCGCAGGATGATGAGGCGATCACGACCTTCTATCTCACCGATTTTCTGGTGCGCCAGTTCGACGCCTTCATCGTCAAACCCATGGGGCTGGACCGCCACCCGGAACTGCGGGAGATGTATTTCGGCAATTACACGCGGCTGGTCTATCAGGCCCAGACCGACGATCCGGCGCTGACGCAAAAGGCCCGCGACTGCGCTGACCGCCTCGGGCTGCGGTTTGAGCGAAGGTTCACCGGTTACGGCGATCTGGCAACGGCGCTCGACGCGCTCTAGACGCTTGCCGCCGCTGTTTCGCGCACCCGCTCGATCATCGCCGTCAACCCGTTCGAGCGTTGCGCCGACAGATGATCGTTGAGCCCCAGTCGCGCCATCTGCGCGCGCGCGTCCACCGCCATCACCTCCGACGGCTTCAACCCGTTGTAGAGCTTGCGCAGCACGGCGATCAGCCCCGAGACGATCATCGCATCCGACGCGCCGTCGAAATGCAGCGCGCCGTCGCGCATCTCGGCGTGCAGCCAGACCTGGCTTGCGCAGCCGTCGACCTTTGTGGCGGGCACGCGCAGGCTTTCGTCCAGCGCGTCCATCTCGCGGCCCTGATCGATCACGTGGCGATAGCGGTCTTCCCAATCGTCGAGAAACTCGAAATCCTCGACCAGCTCTTCGAAGGCGGGGTGCTCATGGTGGCTCCTTGTCAATTTCTCGGCTAGTGCTGACCTAGGCCCGCCACAAGGCAACGTCCACCCCTTCAACCCTTCCCAAGCCCGCACGCTTGCTGTAAATCATGCCAAACAGGCAACAAGATCGGCACCGCCATGCGCAGCACCCTTCCTCTTCTCCTGATCGCCGCGACCGCTTTGGGCGGTTGTGCCGTGGTGCGCGACAGCGCGGTGAACCCGGCCAACTGGTTTGGCCGCTCGGCCCCGGCGCCCGTCGCGGCAGAGGATGCGAAACCGGTCAACCCGCTGATCCCGCAGGGCGGTGGCGGGCTTTTTGGGCGTCGCGCGGTGACGGAAGAAACCTATGAAGGCCGCCCGTTTGAAGAGGTCGTCGATCTGAAGGTCGAGCGCGTGCCGGGGGGTGCGATCATCCGCGCCACGGGACGCGCGGCGCGTCAGGGGATCTATTCGGTGCAGCTGACGCCCGCGAACGAGGATGAGCTGCCCGAAAACGGTGTACTGGTCTACCGGCTCGAAGGGGTGCGGCCCGATTTCAACACGCCCGTCGGCACCCAGCCCACGCGTGAGGTCACCGCCGGTCGCCGTCTGTCGGATCAGCAGTTGCGCGGCGTGCGCAGCATCCGGGTCGAGGGCACGCAATCGGCGCGGGTCGCGCGCCGCTGATTGGTCAGCTGCGCACAACCACCACGTCGTTGCCCTTGGCCGTCAGCGCGATCCGCCCTTCGCACAGCTCGATCGCGTCATCGCCGAACACTTCACGCCGCCAGCCGCGCAGCGCCTGCACGTCGCGCATCCCGCCCGCAATTGCGTCCAGATCTGCGGCGGAGGCGATCAGCTTGGCCGCGACGCCGGCGCTTTCCACCTTGGCCTTCAAGAGCACGCGCAGCAGATCCGCCAGCGCCGGGTTCACCTGTAGCTTGTCGCGCCGTTTGTCCATTTCGGGCAGATCGGAGGTCGGGCAATTCACTCCCTCGGCCACTGCGGTAAGGATGCCTTCGGCGATCTCGCCCTTGCGTGCTTCCCGCAGCAGCAGCCGCGCGCGGCTCAGCTCTTCGTGCGACTTGGGTTTGAGCGAGGCAAGCTCCACCATCGCGTCGTCCTTGTAGATCCGGTTGCGCGGGATGTTGCGCGACTGCGCCAGCCTTTCACGGAATGCCGCCAGCGCCCGCACGATGGCCAGAAACCGCCCCGAATGGGTCCGCGTCTTGACCCGCTTCCACGCATCCTCGGGCGGGTTGAGATAGGTCGCGGGCGTCGTGAGTGTCTCCAGCTCTTCGGCGACCCATTTGTCGCGGCCGGTCTCGGCCAACCTGGCGGCGAGAAATTCGTAGATCTGGCGCAGGTGCGTCACGTCGGCCAGCGCGTATTTCTTCTGTGCGTCGCTCAGCGGGCGGCGCGACCAATCGGTAAAGCGTGACGTCTTGTCGAGTTGCTCATGCGCGATCTTGCGCACCAGCGTCTCATAGCCGACCTGCTCACCAAAGCCGCAGACCATCGCGGCGACCTGCGTGTCGAACAGCGGCTCCGGGAAAACCTCGGCATCGACGAAAAAGATCTCAAGGTCCTGACGCGCGGCGTGAAAGACCTTGACCACCGAGGTGTCGCGGAAAAGGGCGTAAAGCGGTTCGAGCGAGAGCCCTTCGGCAAGCGGATCGACCAGCACGGCGTTGCTGTCATCGGTGCCGGGCATGGCCAGCTGGATCAGGCAGAGTTTCGAATAATACGTACGCTCGCGCAGGAATTCTGTGTCGACTGTGACGTAGTCATGCCCCGCGGCTTCGGCGCAATAGCTGGCAAGATCGTCTGTCGTGGTAATGGTACGCATGGCAATTTTCCTATCTGCCCCCAAGGGGTAGCGAAATCCGCGCCCCTTGACCAGTCAGCTCGTGAGCATCAGGGGCGCACGCTCCCCGGCGGCAAAGCGGCGCAGCACTGCGGGGTAGAGCCTGTGTTCCTGCACCAGAACGCGCGCGGCAAGGGTGTCGGGCGTATCACCGTCGATCACCGGCACCTGCGCCTGACCCAGGATCGGCCCCTCGTCTAGTTCGGCGGTGACCTCATGCACGGTACAGCCGTGCACCCCATCGCCAGCCTCGATGGCCCGCGCGTGGGTGTTCAGCCCGCGATATTTCGGCAAAAGCGAGGGGTGGATGTTCAGCATCCGGCCCTGCCAGCCGTCAATGAAGGCCCCGGTGAGGATGCGCATGAAACCGGCAAGGCAAATCAGATCGGGGGCGTGCGGCGCGAGGGTTGTCGTAAGCGCCGCCTCGAACGCGGCGCGATCCTTGCCAAAGGGGCGGTGATCGACGACCTCGGTCGCGACCCCGCGTTCAGCTGCGCGCACCAGCCCGCCCGCATCCGCGCGGTTTGAAACCACCACACAGGGCGCGCCCGCGTGGCCCGGGCGCGCCATATCGTCAAGCAGCGACACCATGTTCGAGCCGCCGCCGGAGAGGAAGATCGCGACCCGTCGCTGGCTCAAACCAGATTGCCCGTGTAGCTGACGCCGCTGCCGTGGGTAACGCGGCCGATCTCGAACACGTCTTCGCCCCCGTCGCGCAGCATCTTGGCCGCCGCGTCCGCCTTGTCGGCGGGCACGACCACAACCATGCCAAGCCCTGCGTTGAAGGTCTTGAGCAATTCATCCTCGGCCATGCCGCCGTGGGCCGTGAGCCAGCGGAATACGCCCGGCAGCTCCCATCCGCCCAGGTCGATCTGCACACCGCAGCCTTCGGGCAGCACGCGGGGATATTCTCGCTCAGCCCTCCGCCGGTAATATGCGCGGCAGCGTTCAGATAACCCGCCTGCGCCAGCGCCAGCACCGGTTTGACATAAAGCCGCGTGGGCGTCAGCAGCACCTCACCCAGCGTGCCCGCATCCCACGGGCAGGGATCGTCCCACGTCAGGCCAGAGTGTTCGACGATCACGCGCACAAGGCTGTAGCCATTGGAATGCACCCCGTCGCTGCCCAGACCCAGCAGCACATCACCGGGGGCCACATCGCGCGGCAGCGCGCCGCCCCGCTCCATCGCGCCGACGGAGAAACCGGCGAGGTCAAAATCCCCCTCGGCGTACATGCCGGGCATCTCCGCCGTCTCGCCGCCGATCAGCGCGCAGCCCGCCCGCTCGCAGCCCGTGGCGATGCCCTCGATGATGCGTGTCGCCTGATCCAGCTCAAGCTTGGCGGTGGCGAAGTAATCGAGAAAGAAGAGCGGCTCGGCGCCCTGGCACACCAGATCGTTGACGCACATGGCCACCAGATCGATGCCGATCCCGTCGACGTGGCCGGTGTCGATGGCGATGCGCAGCTTGGTGCCCACACCGTCGGTCGCGGCGACCAGCACCGGATCGGTGTACCCTGCCCCCTTGAGATCAAAGAGCGCGCCAAATCCGCCAAGACCCGACATCACGCCCGCACGTCTTGTTGCCGCCGCCGCCGGTTTGATCCGTTCGACCAATGCGTTGCCTGCGTCAATATCGACGCCCGCGTCCGCGTAGGTCATGCCGTTTCGGGTCTCGCTCATGGGATCATCCTGCTGCATTTTTGCTGTCGCGCGCACCGTTACCCCAACTCGGGCCGCGCGGCAATGCGGCCTGCGCACCTGCGGCCTTGACGCGCGCGGCTGCGCGGCATACCCCATTGCCCGGCGGGCCTGTAGCTCAATTGGTTAGAGCAGAGCGCTCATAACGCTTTGGTTGCGGGTTCAAGTCCTGCCGGGCCTACCAGCCGCCGCCTTGCCTCACCCTTTGCGCGTGGGGCTTACGTACCAATTCACCCGCATTTCAACGACCGGATCGCCTGCCTCGTCGCGCAGCTCGATATCGACGTCAAAGGCGGTCTTGCCCGCGTCTTTGATCTCTTTCATCAACTCCGTGCCGGGGCGCGAGGTGCGGGCGGTTGCCGTCAGCGTGCCTTGGGCGAATTTCTTGTAGGTAATTTCGGCCGTGGCCGCCACGGGCCGCATGTCGAGAATCACCGGGGCCAGTGCGCCCGCCACCGCCGCGCCCGACGCAGCCTCGCCCAGCGTGAACATCGCGCCCGCGTGCTGGCCCTTGATATGGTTCTCGGTTTCGGGGCGCTGGATCATGCGGGCCTCGGCCTCGCCATCGGCCACGCGGATCAGTTCGACCCCGGTATGTGTGGCGTATGGCACCGCCTGACCCAGATGCGCCTTGATCATTTCATACGGATCCATTGGTCCCCCTTCGATTGTTCCCGCAAAGGTTGCTGATCGTGTTGATTTTCGCAAGGTTCCCCCAACGTCACCGCCCGAGGACCAGATCCGCACATAGCCCGCCCAGATCCTCGGACGCCCCCAATCGCAACGTGCCGCCATGCCCCCGCGCCACATCGGCGGCAATCGCAAGCCCAAGGCCCACGCCGCCGCCCGCGTTCTGATTGCGCGCCGCATCCAGCCGGGTAAAGGGGCGCAACGCCCGATCGCGTTGCTCAGCGGGGATGCCGGGGCCGTCGTCCTCGACCCGGATGCGCAGCGTCTTGTCGGTCAGCGACACGGTCACGACCGCGCGGGTCCCGTAACGCACGGCGTTGTTGATCAGGTTTTCGACGGCGCGGCGGACCGCAACCTCGCGCAGCGCTACGGTGCCGCTGCCCTCGCCGGTCTGGACGAGCGTCACGGGTTTGCCCTCGCGGCGTGCGTTATCGACAATCTCGGTCACGATCTCGCGCGGGTCGACCCTTTCCGGCTCCCCCTCCGCCATGCCCTTGGCAAAATTCAGAAACTCATCAAGCATGTCCTGCATGTCGTCGACATCGCGCAGCAGCGGGGCGGCGTCCTCCTCGTCGATCATCGCAAGGCCCAGCCGCAGGCGTGTCAGCGGCGTGCGCATGTCATGGCTGACCCCGGACAGCATCAGCGTTCGCTGCTCGATATGCCGCTCGATCCGCGCGCGCATATCCAGAAAGGCGTGCCCGGCGGCGCGCAACTCCACCGCGCCGGTGGGCGTCAGCGACATTTGGCGGCCCTTGCCGAAAGCCTCTGCCGCACGGGCAAGACGCCGAATGGGCCGCAACTGGTTGCGCAGAAAGATGATCGCTATCACCGTCATCAAGAATCCAAAGACGGTCATATAGACAAACAGCTGGTGCGGATTCGCCGCCGTGATCCGGCGGCGGTCGAACGACAGCACCAAGGGCTCCGGCATCTCATCCACCGCGATCCGCACAACATCGGTGTCCCGCAGATCCGCCGCCAGATACCCGGGCAGCCGGTCCGCCAGCCGCTGCATCAGCACCCGACCGGAATAATCGTACCAAAGCCGCCCGCTCTCCAGCGCCGCGCCCCCGGTGGTCACCCCGATCCCCAGCGGTGCGAGGGCCGCCGCGGGATCCCCGCCCGCCCGCTGCACCGCGCGAACCAGGGAGATCTCGCGCAGCATGGTATCGGTCATCTGCTGCGTGACCCCTTCGAAATGGCGCTGCGCAAAGAGAACGGTCACGACCAGTTGCAACACCACGACCGGCAGCAACAGGATCAGCGCCGCCCGCCCGTAGATGCCGCGCGGCATATAGTGTTTGAGCCAGCCAAAGGACATGGCTAAACCCTAACCAGAGCTGTGCCAGCGCGAAAGGCCAAACCATGACGCCCCCCGACGACTTTGATCCCCCCATCGGCGTGGCCGAGACGCTCGCCCCCGGTCTGCGCCGGATTGTGGCGCCCAACCCGTCGCCGATGACCTATCGGGGTACGAATACCTACCTGCTGGGCACCCGTGATCTGGCAGTAATCGATCCCGGCCCGGACGCGCCCGATCATCTTGAGGCGATCCTTGGCGCGCTGACCCCCGAGCAGCGCATCAGCCATATCATCGTCACGCACAGCCATCTGGATCATGCCCCGCTCGCCCGGCCGTTGGCCGCCCGTTGCGGCGCGCCGGTACTGGCCTTCGGCGGCGCGCAGGCCGGTCGGTCGGAAATCATGGAGCAACTCGCACAGGCGGGCGATATCGGCGGCGGTGAAGGCATCGACCTGGCGTTTCACCCGGACACACAGCTGACCGACGGGGCAAAAATCACCGGCGACGGCTGGGAGCTGGAAGTGCTGCACACGCCCGGTCATCTGGGCAACCATATCGCGCTGGCCTGGGGCGACGCGTGCTTTACCGCCGATCACGTGATGGGCTGGGCGTCGTCGCTGGTCTCTCCCCCCGATGGGGATCTCACCGATTTCATGGCCTCCTGCGCCCGGCTGCAGGCGCGCGACTGGGCGGTGTTCTACCCCGGGCACGGAGCGCCCGTCACGGATCCCGACGCGCGTCTTGACTGGCTGGTCACGCATCGCCGCACCCGCGAGGCAGAGATCCTGCGCACCCTCGAAAGCGGCGCGGCGACCGCCGGGCAGATCGCGCGCGCGGTCTACCGCGACACCCCGCCCGCCCTTTTGGGCGCGGCCAGCCGCAACGTGCTTGCCCATCTCATCGACCTGCACAGCCGCCGGATCGTGCACCCGCGCGGCGCGCTTCACGCAGAGGCGGAATTCGCGCTTGGCACCGGATAAATCACCGGCCGTAAAAAATCCCCGCAAGCCCCGAAAACCCTCTGGACGCCCGTTTGAGCCAACGCTATACGATGCCCACCGTTCCGGCGTAGCTCAGCGGTAGAGCAGTTGACTGTTAATCAATTGGTCGTAGGTTCGATCCCTACCGCCGGAGCCATAATAAGCCTTCCAGGTCAATTGCCTGGAAGGCTTTTTTAATGTCAGGACGCAACGTTTGGCACCTGCGGGCCACACGGGGCCGCGATCGCGGGGTGTCAGCCTGCCGCCTCTCCCGCGTGGGCGCCGCGCAGCAGATCGAGAGGGTTGCTGCCGACTGGCAGATCGCGGCACATCACGCTGCGGATCGTGACTGCGCTCTGCCCGCTGCCGGATCCGAAATGCGCCGCGTCCGCGGCGCCCACCGCCGCGCGAAATCCCGCCTCAATCGCTGCCTGGTCTTCCGGTGAGACGTCAAAGGACAACGCCGTGAACACGCCGTCCCCATTGTAGCTGAGCATCGTTGCGAAAGCCTGCGAATGGGAGACGAACGCCTGCGATAGCGCCGCTACGTAGGGGGTGTCAAAGCCCACCCCGTGCAGCGTCGTGCCATCGGCAAGCGGACCCATTTCGATCAGGGTGACCGCGGCGCGGGCGCGGCTCGATGTGGGGACACGGCGGATGCAATTCTCGATCGCGAAGGGCGAGACGATCCCGGACCGATCCGAGCGCAGCGTCGCCCCCCGTTCGATCAGCCGGCTGATCTGGAGCATCTGCGAGTGGTCGTAATCCAATGACGTGACGGGCAGCGGACGCTCCGATAGGCTCTGCGCCTCGACCGCGCGGATACTTGCCTCAAGATCGAAAAGCTCGAACGGCTTGAGCATGTAGTCGATCGCGCCGGCCACAAAGGCATCCGCGATGTGCTGGGTGTCGCTGAGCGCGCTGAGCATGACGATCCGCGCGCTGTGGTGCACCGGGTGGTCGATGATGTCGGGGATCAGTTCGATCCCGGTGACCTCGGGCATGTTGATGTCGAGCAAGACGCAATCAAAGGGCGTTTGCTCTGCGTCCAGCGCGCGGCGGGCGTGCTGCGCGGATGGCGCAAGCCGCACGTCCCGATAGCCAATGGATTCAAGGAAAAGCTCCGTAATCTCGAGAATTGTCGGATCGTCATCAACCGCCAGAATTCGCATAGTGCCGCCCCTTGCCGCGCGGCCAGACGCGATCTGCGCGGCCACCTTCCGTGGCAAAGAGTATTAACGCAAAAGCAAAGCCGCAACTGAAAGTTGCGGCAATGTTATTTTCAATAAACCGAAGGCTGTCGCGGAGTTACGCGCGTCTGCGCCGGCCACCGGTGCGCCCTGCCCGGCCCCGGCCTTCTTCGCCCGCCTTTGGCGCGACCTTGTTGAACTTGATCCATTCACCCCCGTGCGGGTCACGGTCAAACAGGAAGTTCGCGGCACGGATCGCTTCCATTTCCTTGCCCGCGCGCGGCAGCGTCGAGCCCATGCTAAACAGCTGCACGAATGCTTCGTCGTCCATGCCCTCGGGCAGGATCACGCCAAGCGCTTCGATCTCGGCGCGTTTCTCGGCGATCTTCTTGGGGCCGACAGGCAGTGCGACGGGGTTCATGATCGCGCTCGTCATGCCGGCACCCATCGCCATGGGCAAAAAGGCATTATTGATCCCGTGGCGGTTGGGCAGGCCAAAGCTGATGTTGGAAGCACCACAAGTGGTGTTGACGCCCAGCTCTTCGCGCAGACGGCGCACGAGGGTAAAGACCTGATGCCCCGCCGTCGCCATCGCACCGATCGGCATGACCAGCGGGTCGACGACGATGTCATGGGCGGGAATGCCAAAATCTGCAGCGCGTTCGACGATCTTTTTCGCCACGGCAAAGCGTACATCAGGATCTTCGGAGATGCCGGTATCGTCATTGGAGATCGCCACGACCGGCACGTTGTATTTCTTGACCAGCGGTAGCACGAGCTCCAGCCGCTCTTCTTCCCCGGTGACGGAGTTCAGCAGGGGACGCCCCTCACAGGCCTCCAGCCCGTTTTCCAGCGCGCCGGGCACGGAGCTGTCGATGCAGATAGGGCAGTCGGTCACGGTCTGCACGCGTTTGATCATCTCGGGCATCAGCATCGGCTCGACAAAGTTGTTGTCGGCGTAGCGGGGATCTTCGGCCATCTTGTTTGAGAATACGGCACCCGAGTTCACGTCAAGCACGGTCGCACCCGCGGCGACCTGCGCAATCGCATCGGCCTCGACGCGGGAGAAATCACCGCGCTCAAGCTCTTCGGCGAGGATCTTGCGGCCCGTGGGGTTGATCCGCTCCCCGATGACGCAGAACGGCTCGTCAAAGCCGATCACGGTTGTCTTGGTCTTGGATTCGATGACGGTTCTGGTCATGGGGATCGGTCCTTCAGGAGGCTACGGCGGCGGGCACGGCGGCGGCGCCACCGTGGTTTTGCGCCCAGGTGGCGTTTGTCTTGATCCCGCCCAGCGGGAAGAAGTGCACGTGTGTGATGTTGAAATCCGGATGGGCGGCCTTGTGCGCGGCCAAAGCCTCGATCACCTCGGTCGGCTCGTAGGGCAGCAGCAGCTTGGTCACATCCATCGCGCGTTTTTGCAGGACCTTCAGCGACGGACCCACCCCGCAGGCGATGGCGAATTTGATCAGTGTCTGAAGCTTTGCCGGGCCTGCGATGCCGATATGCACGGGCAGCGTGATGCCTGCGGCACGCAGGCTGTCGGCCCAATCAATGATCGGCCCTGCCTCGAACGCGAATTGCGTGGCGATGGCCATCTGCGCGTCGGTGCGCGATTGAAAGTCATTCTTCCAGCGCAGCGCCGCATCGACATTCGCGGTCGTGCCGTCGGCGTCGATGTCGCGGTTGCCCTCAGGGTGGCCCGCAACGTGCAAATGGGTGAACCCCGCCGCGTCGAACAAACCCGTTTCGGCCAGCTGCATACTATCCGAGAAGTCGCCATGCGGCGTGGTCACACCGCCCGCCAGCAGCAGCGCCTGACGCACGTTCGCCTCGCCCTGATAGCGCGCGATCCAATCGGCGAGCGTTGCGCGGTCCTTGATGATGCGCGCGGGGAAATGCGGCATCACGTTGAAGCCGTCTGCTGCCAGCCGCTTGGCCGTGGCAACCATATCCTCGATCGGCGTGCCTTCGATATGGGCGATATAGACGCGCGTGCCCGCAGGCAGAATGGCGCGGAAATCCTCGACCTTCTCGGCCGTGCGCGGCATCACCTCGATCGAGAAATCCTGAAGGAAGCTTTCGACCTTGGGATCTACCGTCGCGGGGGCGTCGTCTTTCTTGCGGAAATTCAGCAAAGCCATCGCAGGCTCCTTTCATATTTGCGGCGCTCAGGCCCAGCCATCGTTTGCAATCAGGGTCTTCAACCGCTCGCGGTCGTATTCGGCGTCCAATCGTGCCGCTTCGGCATCGGCGACGGCGGCATCCTCGCCCTCGACCGTATAGGGGTCGGCCTTGCGCCATTCAGCGAGGTAGGCGTCGGTATCTTCGGCGCCGACTTTCATCGCGGCGCGGTCGATCGCCTGCTCGAACCGTTCGGGCAGCGGCCGTTTCTGGCCGCGACGGCCCTTGCCCACGATAACCTGCGCGGGAATATCGCGCCAGTAGACGACGATCACCTCAGCCATAGTACGATTCCTCCCCGAGCCATGCGGCGTTTTGCCCTGCCTAAACGATGGCGCCACGCGGACAGCGCCGTTTTTCGACTTAAACAGTTCCATCCGCGACCTCCACCCAATGCACGCGATTGCCTGCAAGTTAGACTTGTGCTGCGCGGCGCTGCGGCATACCCTTTGGGTAACACGAGATGAGAGGCGCATAAAATGGCGCCAAAGCGGCCCAAAGGTGCGGGCGCGCTCGAACGTAAGTTAAAGACGGCTCTGAGCCCCGCGCCAGCTCCGTCCAGGTCGAATGAGCTATACGCGGCCCTTGATCTGGGCACAAATAGCTGCCGCATGTTGATCGCAGAGCCGAAAGGCGGCGGTTTTCACGTGGTGGATAGTTTTTCGAAATCCGTGCAGCTTGGCGCGGGGTTGGAAAAAACCGGGCGCTTGTCGCGCGGATCCATGGCGCGCACCATTCAGGCCCTGCGCATCTGCCAGCAAAAACTCCGTCGTCACCGTGTGAAACGCATGCGCCTTGTCGCGACCGAAGCGTGCCGCCGCGCGCTCAACGGCGCCGATTTCATGCGCCGCATCACACGCGAAACCGGTCTGCGGCTCGACATCATCGAACCGGAGCAAGAGGCGCAGCTGGCCGTGATTTCCTGCGCGCCGCTGGTCAGCCCCAAGACGGAAAACCTGCTGGTGGTCGACATCGGCGGCGGCTCGACCGAGCTGGTGTGGATCGACATCTCTCACGTGCCGCCCATCGACCGCCCCCAGGCGATCATGCGCCTGCACGGCGGTTTCGACCAGGCGCGCAGCACCATCCCGCAGGCAAAGGTCGTCGACTGGATCAGCGTGCCGCTGGGCGTGGCCACCCTGCGCGACCAGTTCAATGACGTGGAGGATGATGCCGCCCGTTTTGCCCTGATGAGTTGGTTTTTCGAGGAAAACCTGACCGATTTCACCCCCTACCAATCGGCGCAACCGCAGGAGCGGTTTCAGATCGTGGGCACATCCGGCACGGTCACGACTGTGGCGGCTTCGCACCTGGGTCTGCGCCGCTATGACCGTACCAAGGTGGACGGGCTGCGCATGACCAGTCAGCAGATCGACAAGGTGATCCACACCTACCTCGCCATGGGCCCCGCCGGGCGGCGCGCGGATCCGTGCATAGGGCAGGACCGCTCTGCCCTGATCATGTCAGGCGCCGCGATCCTGCAGGCGCTGATGCGCTGCTGGCCCACCGACCGGCTCAGCGTGGCGGATCGCGGCCTGCGCGAGGGGCTGCTATACGCACAGATGAGCGCCGATGGCGTACTGGATGAAGGGACGTTCTGATGGGCAAGACACCAACAGGCAAAACACCGAGCGGCAAAAACACCTCGGGCCGTGGCCAGCGCGAGTTGAAGGTCAAGGTCAAATCCGCACGCGGGCGCAAGCTGAGCAGCACCCGCTGGCTGCAACGCCAGTTGAACGATCCTTACGTCAAACGCGCCAAGGCCGAAGGCTATCGCGGGCGCGCGGCGTTCAAGATCATGGAATTGGACGACAAATACCGCTTTCTCGTGCCCGGCGCGCGCATCGTCGATCTGGGGGCTGCGCCGGGTGGCTGGTGCCAGGTCGCCGTGAAACGCTGCAACGTGCTGGGCGAGCGCGGCGGCAAGGCCGTGGGCACGATCCTGGGCATTGACCTGCAGGAGATGGAGCCGATTGCAGGCTGCGAATTGCACCAGCTCGATTTCATGGAGGATGACGCGGACCTCAAGGTCAAGGAATGGCTGGGCGGCAAGGCCGATGTGGTCATGTCCGACATGGCCGCGGCCTCCTCGGGGCACAAGCAGACGGACCATCTGCGCATCATCGCGCTGTGCGAGGCGGCGGCCTATTTCGCGTTCGACGTTCTGGATGAGGGCGGCACATTCGTCGCCAAGGTCTTGGCGGGCGGTGCCGAAGGAGAGCTGCAAAAGCTTCTCAAGCAACGCTTCACCAAGGTCGCCAATATCAAACCACCGAGCAGCCGGGCCGACAGTTCGGAAAAATTCGTGGTGGCCACCGGGTTCAAGGGCGAGGCCGACCCGGAGGAGTAAAACGCAAGACGGCCCCGCGTGGGGGCCGTCCGCTTGTGTTGGTCGTGCAGGTTACGCGATGACCATACGCTCCTCGCCGTCCGCGTCCCACTTCGCCTGCTCTTCCTCCGTCGCCTTTGGCGAGAACAGTCCGGTCCAGGCATAGAAGATCCCGATCACCGGCGCCGTCCAGCAGGCGAATGCCAGCGGGATATACAGCAGGTTTTCAAAGTTCCCCTCGAAGATGCCAAGCCCCAGCGTGGTGATGACAAAGGCACCGCCCGCGTTCCACGGGATCAGTGGCGAAATCAGCGTGCCGCCCTCTTCCACACCGCGCGCGAGGTTCAGCGTCGAATAGCCCATTCCGCGGTAGATCGGGCAGTACATCCGGCCCGGCAGCGCGATCGACAGATAGGGATCGCCCGCCACGACATTCGTCGCCGCCGAGGTCAGAATCGCAGAGGTCTGGATCCCGGCAAAGCTTTTCACCCGTGCGATGATCTGGTCGATCACCGCCTCAAGGCACCGCGTGCGTTCCAATGCGCCGCCAAAACCAAGCGCGAGCAGGATCAGGCTGATCGTCCACATCATCGACTGGATGCCACCGCGGTTGAGCAGGCTGTCGATCTCGGCCACGCCGGTCTCGATCTTGTAGCCCGAATTGGCGTAGGCGAAGATGTCGCTCAGCCCGTCGCCCTGGAAAATGATCCCCATCACGGCACCCGCGGCCACTCCGGCAAAAAGCGACGGGATCGGCGGGTTCTTGGTCACGGCAAGGCCGATCACGAGGGCCGCGGGGAGCAACAGCCAGGGCGAGATCCAGAAAGCCTCGTCCAGCGCGGCGGTGATGCCCTGGATCTGCTCGAACGAGCCACCCGAGCCATCGATCAGTGTAAAGCCTGCCACCAGATACACCACAAGGGCGATCAGCATGGCGGGCACGGTCGTGGGCAGCATGTTCTGGATATGCGCGAATACGGTCGTGCCGGTCACGGCCGGGGCCAGATTGGTCGTATCCGACAGCGGCGAAATCTTGTCCCCGAAAAACGCGCCGGAGACCACCGCGCCCGCCGTCCAGTACACCGGAATGTCAAAGCCCGCGCCGATCCCCATCAGCGCCAGACCCACCGTGCCGACCGTGCCCCAGGATGTGCCCAGTGACAGCGAGACGACGGCACACAGGATCATCGCCGCCGCAAGAAAGATCTGTGGCGTCAGCACCAGAAGCCCGTAGTAGATCAGCGTCGGCACCGTGCCGCTGGCGATCCAGACCCCGATAATCATGCCAACCACGATCAGAACCGACACCGCAGGCAGCGAGATGCGGATCACGTGGAACAGGCCCTTTTCGATGCTGTCCCACTCATGGCCCAGCGACAGACCGACGAGGCCGGTGATGGCGATCCCGATGGCCAGCGGGATATGCGGCACAAAATTCCCAAAATAGAAAAGCTGGAGCGCAAGCACTCCGAGTGTCACGACGATCGGCACGAGGGCCAGACCGAGTGACGGTTTGCGGTATTCCGTCTGTGGCTTCGGCATTGAAGTCTCCCTGATTGGCTGTTTTTCGCCCGCGCAGTCCGGTTGCTGGACCATCGTTCGGCGATAGCGGTCCAGCGTCTACAACCTAGAGGGTGAGTTCAAGGGGTGCGACACAATTAAGGTCAGAACGACATCATTGGCGCGCCACGCAGGGAATTCGCCCGCGCAAACGCGGGATCGAGGAAATTGTCCTTAGGTCATTCAGAAAAATTGGCGGACCCTAGAGGATTCGAACCTCTGACCTCTGCCTTCGGAGCGGGTCTAATGGGCTCTCCTAAACATGCGATAGAGCCCTCTAGAGCACTATAATCGTTGAATATTTATAGACACGACCACGCGCTGCTCCGAAAGCTCTATCCGAGAATACGCCTTGGTTTCCGGCCGCGTGGTTGCGTCCTGCTTTCGTGAAACCGGGCGCAGAAAGAGGGTTTGAGCATGCCAAAGCTCACGAAGCGATTTGTCGAAGCGGTCAGGCCGGGACCCAAGGGCACGGCGGCCTGGGATGACGAGGTGACCGGCTTCGGGCTCCGCGTCTACCCCTCTGGGAAGCGCAGTTACATCATCCAGTACCGCTCGCGGGGTCGATGCCGCCGCTACACGATCGGCCGGCATGGAATCTGGACGCCCGAGATGGCGCGGCGGGAGGCGAAGGCCCTACTCGGCAACGTCGCCCGGGGCAACGATCCGGCCGAGGAACGCGAGGAGGACCGAAGGGCGCTGACGATAAAGCAGCTCTGCGAGCAATATATCGAGGATATGGAGGCCGGTCTGATTATGGGCAAAGGCGGCCGACCCAAGAGAGCCTCGACGATCGAAATCGACGTGGGCCGCATCCGTCGGCACATCATCCCCCTCCTCGGTACCCGCCGCGTCCGCGACATCACCAAGCCGGACATGAACAACCTGATGAAGGACATCATCGCGGGCAAGACGCGCGTCGTGATGAAAACCGAGAAGCTGCGCGGCAAGGCCATCGTGCGCGGGGGTCGCGGAACTGCGATCCGCACCATGGGACTTTTGGGCGGGATATTCTCCTACGCGGTGGAAGCTGGCGTGATCGACCACAACCCGACCCATGGCTTGCGCAAGCCGAAATACCAAGTGCGCGATCGGCGGCTGAGTGAGGCGGAGTACCGAATTCTTGGCGGCATTCTGCGACAGGCACAGAAGAGCGACAACTATCGGCTTCATGCCGAGATCCTCTGGATACTTGCCGTGACCGGCTGCCGACGTGGGGAGATCATCAATCTCAGATGGAGCGAGGTCGATATCGAAGGCAGTTGCCTGCGCCTGATCGACAGCAAGGAAGACGCGTCAGTGCGCCCCATCGGACTTCCGGTGATCGAATATCTGGAAAGCAAGCGGTCACAGCGAACCGGCACCTACGTCTTTCCCGGCCAGGGCATCGACAACGCGGTGGGCAACTTTCCCCAAAGCTGGAAGAAGCTCCTGACCGATACGCCGCTTTGGGATGTGACACCGCATGTCCTTCGGCAAAGCTTTGCCAGCATCGCGAATGACCTCGGCTTCACTGAGATCACGATCGCTGCCCTGATCGGACACGCGAAAGGTTCCGTGACGAGCCGGAACGTGCACACACTGGATTCAACGCTGATTATGGCGGCCGACACGGTCGCGGGATATCTCAAGGCTTTGCTGGTAGGCGTCGAGTTCCGGCGGAACACGTACACGCTGGACCGGGAGTCGCGACGCTCGGCAATCGAACACATGCTGATCGAGTCGCGACCGGCTCCAAAGCCAAAGTTGCTTGAATATTGGGACTCGGGTCGTTGATATAGTGCAAGGAAAACCAAACACGATGCAGCCACTGTTAGTTGCAAGGGTTTGCAACTCATCTTTTCTGCGGTTGATGACGTATACGGTTCCTCGGGCTATAAATCGAAACCCGAGTAAGGATTGGACAGCGACGTGAGGGACGCGCAGTTATCTGTTCACCGACCAATCACATACCATGGTCTATTGGTAAAATAGCTCACGGTCGAGCCGCCACCTCAAGGGCGCGCTAAACCTTTCGATTCAATTCCTTTGACAATGTGTCCGGCGAGTAGCTTAGAGAACCCGTCAGCAACAACATCGCTGCAGTATTGGTCTGCGAGTCGCTATAATACCTGCGCCCAAACCACAGCCGAGCGCTCCCGTTTCTCTATTTCATCAATATCAGCATGCCGTAGTGTATCAATTTCACGTACCGCCGATAAAACCAAATCGCATAAGCCACAAATCCTAAATTGGAAATTATATTGTCTGATCAATTCCTCGAAGCGGCCCCAATGCTTCGCATACCCATCAAATTTAAACATGTGATCCGGCTGCACTCGGTGCTCTCCTCTCAAGACGCGGTCCATTAGGGGGACGTTCTTTGAGAACACTAGTGTCAGAAACATGACAATTACGTTCTGAAGAATGCGGGCTTCAAGATGCGATAGAAAACGTTCGCATTCTTTGTCTTCGCACGCCTGTGCCAGTGAATGCACGCTTTCTAAATCGTCCAAGCATTCCTTAGCGTATCCTAAAGCTGCCCAGATATCTCGCCGACTAGCCAACTTACGCAAGGGGCGTTCAGGCCCGTCGCGTTTCTGCTCCATACCGATTGTATCAGTCATCAGAAACATGTCCATCCAACCGGACATGTGAATAAGCCTAAGGCGCACGGAGCGAACAAGTTTCGAAGCCTCTGCGCCCAAAAGTGAGGTGTCCAGTTCTGCCGCCCGATCGAGATCGCGTTGAGCACGAGCGAAATCTTTCTCCAAGAGCCCACGCATGAACTGATAGGTAGGTTGGCGCGTGTTCTTGAAATAGTTCGATGGGGCTGTGCTGCGTTCACAGTAATGGCGAAAAATGAATAGCTCCTGAAGTGCGAGCCTTTCGACCACTTCCATCTTATTCAGGTCATGGCTCTGACGTCGCATCACCACAGAGACCTGATGCAACACCGTTGACGCCAAGCTCGCGGCAGCGGTCATCTCGCCCTTGGAGGCAAAAGCAGCACACATAACTAGCGTGATATCATAGAGATAGCATCGATCTTCTGAACTCCCGGAGGAATTCGTCAGCGAACCGAGCAAACGATCGAACTCGTCCAGCGTGTCTGCGCGGCTAAGATCGACCTCGACTTCTGTACGAGCATTAGGCCGTTTCCCCCATGGCGCTCGCTCTAGGAACTTACGTTCCAAAAGTGCACGGCCTTTTTCGGAATACAAGAAAAAGAGCCGGGTAAATTCCTGATGAAGAATGCGCAAAGCCATCGCCGGGACCGGCGTCAATTGCTTCGAATCGATCTTCAGAGTCCGCGCGACCAGCTCCTCGCTATTTAGCGTTCTTTCCCAGATGGCGCTCGCCATATCGCGGTTTCTGCGCGCCAAGTCTTTTAGGGTTGTGGTCGTGAAAGGGTTTGTCGGATCCTCAAGGCTTTGTATTAACGCATCAAAGATTTCTCGGATTACTGTAACGGTCTCGCTTCGGTCCCAGTTCTTGCCGGTCCTCGCCGACTGGAACTGAACTCTATCCAATACACCCTGTTTCCTTGAGACCTGCGCTACGGCTGTGTCCCGAAGCCAACGAACAAGATCTCGTGCGATCTCCTTCGTATTTTCTAGATCTTTCTCTTCCTGTTCCCGAGGCGCGTCGGAGTACCCATCCTCATAGTCTTCCAGATAGGGCGTCATCACCGCGTCGAACCGCTGCGAAATCTCAGTGATCGCACTCAGTGCGCCCTCGTCAAACTCGAAAACGTCGGGCAGGAGCAATGGATGGCGCAGAGGTACGTCGAGTCGCCCAGCGGGCAAAACACTCAGAATATTGGCCAGAAGCAAGCTACGGGTAACAAGTTCCACGCGTTCTTGGCGTCCGGTCTTACGCAGGAAGGAATTCACCGTGTGGATGTCAGCGAAGGCGAGCGCGTCATTTTCGGCGACGACCGTGACAGCCTCTAGGTCTCTGCCAAACTTCGGCACACTAGCGAGTTTCGCAATTGCCGAACGTACGCCCTCGAATTCCAGTGCGACCTTTGGGTCGGCGACAAAATCCTGAAAACCGCCCCAGTCAAAATTTGCAATCGCGCGCGCGACCGATCGATTTTCAAACTCCGGTCCGCGCAGGTAAACATAATCAGAGGAGCGGAAAACCTCGCCAAGTTTCTGGAGCGTCGTTCTGCGCCTGACCTGCTCCCCATTGAGTCCGCTAATTTAGGTTAGCTCTGTTCAGGTTTTGGTCTTCACTTGACCGCTTAGCATATTCTGCTGGCGTCAGGCCAGCGAGGCTTGTGTGTGGGCGGTGATGATTAAAATCGATACGCCATGCCTCGATCAGATGACGCGCATGTCTGAGGCTGTCGAACAGGTTTTCGTTCAGGCACTCATCCCTCAAGCGTCCGTTGAAAGACTCCACAAAGCCGTTTTGCATTGGCTTGCCAGGGGCGATGTAGTGCCAATCAACCTTGCGATCCTCTTGCCATTTCAGGATGGCGTTTGATGTCAGTTCGGTGCCGTTGTCCGAGACCACCATGCAGGGATAGCCACGCATCTCGGCAATCCGGTCCAGCTCCCGCGCGACACGGTCGCCTGAGAGTGATGTGTCGACCACAGCAGCCAGACATTCGCGGCTGAAGTCATCAATCACGTTCAGGATGCGGAAGCGCCGACCACAGGACAGGCTGTCAGACACGAAGTCCAGGCTCCACCGCTGGTTCGGCCCCTGAGGGATCGCCATGGGCGTTCTGGTGCCCACTGCGCGCTTGCGACCGCCCCGTTTACGGACTGTTAACCCTTCTTCGCGGTAAATCCGGTACAGCTTCTTCCAGTTCACCCATTGCCCGGCAGGCGATTTGCAAGGCAAATCTGCCGAGAGGGGGCCAGCCTTCCCGCTTGAGCAGGATGTGCAAGCGGCGATATTCAAAACGTCGCCGCTCGGACGACAGTTCCTTCAGCCGCCCACGCAACTCAATGTCCGCGGGTCGCTTTGACACACGCCGATAGACACGCGGATCGATCCCGGCCAAGGCACAGGCCCGCTTCTGATTGTATCGCCTTTCTGTCATGGCCCAGGTCACAGCTTTCCTGCGTGAACCGGGCTTCAAAAGTTTTTTCCCAACATTTCCTTGAGCGTCGACACGTCCATCATCTGTTCAGCCAGCAGCTTCTTCAACTTGGCATTCTCTGCCTCAAGCGCCTTCAGCTTCTTCGCGTCAGACACTTCCATCCCGCCATACTGGGATCGCCATTTGTAAAACGTCGCATCGCTCACACCATGCTTGCGGCACAGATCAGCAGCGGTCGCACCAGCCTGATGCTCCTTCAGTATCCCGATTATCTGTTCTTCACTGAAACGGCTTCTCTTCATCGTCTGTCTCCTTCTTGGAGAACAGGCTAACCAAAAACGCCGGACATTTCAGGGGAGCAGGTCACTCCCGATGAGCGACTTGACGATGCTCATGCTCCAGCTTGGCATGAAGTCATCACGGAATTTCTCGAACTCCCCCAATACCTTCGCGTCTGTCTGCGGACTGACTATGTAATCCCGGATACATTCCAGAGCCTCAGGTGGGAAATCGATTGCTTCTGCTCTATCAACCTTCGGGAAAAGGCTCTCTTGATCACCCCGATTTAGGTTTTCAATGGCGCTCCAAACATCCTGAATTTCCTGCGCGTAGCTGTCCAATAGAACAAAGGGGCGGCGCGGTGCCGCGACGAGCCAGTGCGATATTAGATGGTCGAGATCTTCAACCTGAGCGTCCCAATCTTTGTCACCAGCAATAAGACCATTGAAGGTGAACGCGGTATTGTGTGGTCGTGAATGCTGAACAAGGGCAATGATTTCTACGGAATCGAGAGCCAAGATGGCATTGCTGCTTTCCTGTTTCTGGCTGCGGTTCGCGTCCATGATCAGTCCATTTAGGGCTGTGTGAAAACGGATAGCAGGTGTGATGGTACTTTTGGGGTACGCGCGGAGAAGGGCAGCGGCCTGCTCAAGCTCGTCGTCGAAAAAGATGTCCTGACCATGCCGATCGTTCATCCGGTAATCCCCCCATTTTTAATGGGGTCCAGCCGTAGAATTCAGGCGGCTGTTTTCAGTTTCATGGCGGGTGTCATGCCGCCGATGCCCATGTTGGGTCGCTCGTTGTTGTAAGTCCAGAGCCATTCCGTTGCTTGGTCTTGTGCCTCCTCAATGGTTTCAAAGATGTATTGGCCCAACCATTCGCCACGAACGGTGCGGTTATAGCGTTCGATGTAGGCGTTCTGCTGCGGCTTACCGGGTTGGATATATTCAAGCTGCACGTTGCATTTTTCAGCCCATTCCATGAGCTTCCCACTGACGTATTCCGGGCCGTTGTCCACACGAATAGTTTGGGGCTATCCGCGCCACTCTATGATCTGGTTCAGCGCACGCACGACACGTTCAGCAGGCAGCGAGAAGTCGACCTCAATGGCCAGACCTTCGCGATTGAAGTCATCTAAGACATTTAACGTCCTGATCGAGCGACCATCGGCGAGCTGATCCGCCATAAAATCCATAGACCAAGTCCCATTGGGTCTTTCAGGCACCGCCAGTGGTTCCGGCTTGTCCCGCTTCAACCGTTTCTTAGGCTTGATCCGCAGGTTCAACTCCAATTCACAGTAGATCCGGTAGACGCGCTTGTGGTTCCAGCCGTAGCCTTGAACGTTGCGCAGGTACAAAAAGCACAACCCAAAGCCCCAAGAGCGCTTGTTTGCCGTCAGACGTTCAAGCCAGTCAGCAATCTCTTGGTTCTCATCGCTCAGCACTGGGCTGTAGCGATAACACGTCTCACTGATTTCGAACGCCCTGCACGCCAACGCGATGCTGACGCCGTGTCCAGCGACCGCATTCATGGCCATCTCTCGCCTCTGAGACGGCCTTAACGCTTTTTTCCAAGGGCTTCCTTCAGCAGATCGTTCTGCATGCTCATCTCAGCATACATGCGCTTCAGGCGGCGGTTCTCTTCGGCCATGTCCTTCATCTCGGACATCAAAGACGCATCCATCCCGCCAAACTTCGCACGCCACTTATAAAAGCTGGCGCTGCTCATCCAATGCTCACGGCAAAGCTCTGAGACCGGCACACCGCCCTCCGCTTGCTTCAAGATGCCCATGATCTGCGCGTCGCTATATCGTCCATTCTTCATCGTAAATCTCCTCAGATATCTTGCCGAGAAAATTCTACTTCCGCACACCCCTAATTTTAGGGGGGATTACCGTCGGCCTCGTACCGGATCGGACGCGCCTCGAATGCCTCCATCGCCTCCTCGATCTCGCCCAACCGGGCATCGACATCTTCGGGCAGCTCGTCGGCCTCCGTATGCTCGGCCTCGAGCGCGTCGTATTCGGCCTTCAGCGACTGGTAGCTGGCAGCCTCCTCACAGGTCATCGGCACCGCTTCGCCATGGACCCGGCGCATCCCGAAGGTGTGGCCATAAGGGAACTCGGTGTCGACCTCGACCCAATTCCAGCCCTCGGCGCGGACCGCCTCGGCCTCCTCGGCCAGTTTCTCGCGCACCATAACGTCGAGCAGGGCGGCATCCTGCAGCCAGCCGCCGTCATCCTGCTGGAACAGGTCGCGCAGGATTTCACCCCCGGCCTCGACGTAATCGTCGAGCCCGACGAACTGTGCCCGCTTGTCCGAGGCCCGCACCGCACCCTCGGTCAGCATGCGGCGGATTTCATAGGGCTGCCGCGAATAGTGCCGCTGCAGCGCCTCCCAGACCTGTTCCTGCCGCGCGTGATCGGGATTGACCGTGAAGGCCATGAGCTGGTCGAGCGTCATCTCCTCCTCGGAATAGGCGTCGAGCAGCGACGGGGCGACGGCGGCGAGCTTCAGCCGCTGCTTGACCACGCTGGCCGAGACGAAGAAGGCCGCTGCGATCTCCTCCTCTGTGCGGCCCTTCTCGCGCATCGCCTGGAAGGCGCGGAACTGGTCGAGCGGATGCAGCGGCGCGCGCTGGACGTTCTCGGCGAGACTGTCCTCCTCGGCGAGCCCGTCTGTGCGCACGATGCAGGGCACCAGCGCGGTCTTGTTCATGCGCTTCTGCTTGACGAGCAGTTCGAGCGCCCGGAACCGACGCCCGCCGGCGGGGATCGTGTACATGCCGGTCTCGGCACCACTGTCATCCAGAACGGGCCGCACGGTGATGGAGCTGAGCAGCGTCCGCCGCGCGATGTCCTCGGCCAGTTCCTCGATCGACACGCCGGCCTTGACGTGGCGCACGTTCGACTGGCTGAGCATCAGCTTGTTGAAGGGAATGTCGCGCGAGGCGCTGAGGGTGATCTTCTGTTGCTTGGTCATCGGGATATCTCCGCGACGGGCCAGCCGGGAGCCTCTCTCCCGACCTTCAAACCCGTCACGGAAAACCCGGCCCCCTCTAACTCTAAGTGCGGGATGCGTAGGCCTTCACCTTAGGCAATGCTCCCTTCCGGGGGGCAACTCCACCAGCTCTCTTTTGGAGAAATCTTGGACAGCTTGCATTGCGCAATCAAACAACATGGCTACCCTTCTATGGCCAGCGCCCTTGAAGTGCTTCTGCAACGGAAAGGGCCGAAGCTGCCGTCGCGACACGAGAAGAAGAGAAAAGAAATGCACCCATTTCCAACACCAATATCGATTTCAGAGAACTACTTTGGAGTGCCAGTTGAACAGGAACATCTTGGCTTTTTCGACGAGATCGATGGCGACAGGTTTATTGATTTTGCCAAAACCTACCTGTCCGCGATGAAGACCGGATTTGTGACTGAAAGGATATTGCATCACACATCTTCGCAGAAAGTCAGGCTTTTCTTCGATCGAGGATTCCACCTCGAGTATCAGTATGAAATCGAGAGACGGTTTTCACCTACACCGGTTCTGGGACACTCACCTTACCCTCAGTACACTCTGGGGAGCCTAGACAGAATTGATGTCGCTCTTGATCCACTTAAAAAGCATCTTCTGGTAGCCGACGAAATCTACTTAGAAGACAACTTTTACAGATGTTTTGACGCTGTCGCAGACTCCTACAAGCGCACCGGATGGAAAGATCACCCTCAGATCCGATCCGGCGTGGAACATAGTCTGAAGGCATTCAAAGACTGGGTCAGAATTCTTGCAGAGTTAAAGCCGCTGATTGAGACGGGGGCACTAATCTTCACCCCGTATTACGCGATACCGTCGTTCCCATATGCGTCAGGCAGCCCAGTCATCGAAGATGCCATGCGCGGCCTGTATATTCCACCGGACCCAACAGTTAAGCCAGCTGGCTCAGCACGCATCAATTTAGAGGATTTGAGCAAGCCACCCAAAATTCCTGTGATGACAAGAGATGCACGAAAACCAAGGTTCAACTGGGACCGAGGTGTAAATGCCTGGCTGAATGCAAGACTCTTGGGCTTGGACCCTGTGTTCCCAGATATTGAAACGCAAGTATGGGCATCAAGAATTCGACACCTTACTGAGGATCAAAACTCCTTGGTTTCGGATTTGGTATCAATTGAGATCCTGCCACTTTCACACAAGCAACTGTCAATCAGTGAGCTAATCAAGCTGCGGCGAAACGAAGAAGTGTTCAGCCACGTTCGCAGCGCACTTTCTGATGGCAAGACTTATTTGGCCGAAAACATCCGCGAGGACGCGTCGCAGGAGTTCGTCGATGAAACTTTCAGAACCTTTCTTCGCAACTCAATTGAAGAGCCAAAATGGCTCAAGCACTTGAAGTATTTAGACAATTCGATAGTTGGCGGAAGCGTGTTTTCTGTCTCAATTGGTGCAGCTTGCTTGCTCGCAAACCCACTGGTTGGTCTTATCGCGCCTGCGGCATTATCGCCGAAGCTTGCGATTGAAGCCGAAAAGAGGATGAACCCTAGAACGCGCGCGATAACCCGGCTCAACTCATTGTTTTGACTGACCTGCTTTGTCAAGCAATGCGAAATCAATGGTCAAGACGGTTGGCGGCGCAGTTTTCTTAGCCGCCAACGAAAAAACTGTCCTAGGTGGCCCTTTCCAACAACGCTTTCGCCTTCCCCTCCATCACCAACCGCGCATCCTGCTGCGGCTTCGAGCGAGCTACCGCGGTGATCCCCTGGACGAAGTCGAAGACGCTCTCTGGCGGGCGGCCTTCCTCGGCGAGTACCGTCTCGACGATCCGCCCCGTCTCCGCCTTCGAGAACCCACGCTTGCGCAGGAAGTCCTGACGGTCCTCGTCCGACCGCGCGACGATCTTTTCCTGCGCGGCGCGGATGCCGTCGATAAAGGGCGCGGGCGAGGACTCGGCGAAGCGGCTCAGCGCCGGGGCGGCCGCGTGGGCGAAGCGGGAGGCGGCGTATTTCGAATGCCGGATCGTGATCTCCTGGAAGTCTTCGACGCCCCACAGGTTGCGGTTCTGGCAGACCGCGCGCAGGTAGAAGCTGGCGATGCCGAGCGTCTTGGCGCCCACCTCCGAATTCCAGCAATAGAACCCCCGGAAGTAGAGGTCGGGTGAGCCATCGGGCAGCAGCCCCGCCTCGATGGGGTTCAGGTCATCGACGAGGAACAGGAACACGTCACGGTCGGAGGCGTAGAGCGTCGTCGTCTCCCTCGTGACGTCCACGCGCGGGTTGTAGATGCCGGTCGACCAGTCGAGTACGCCCGGCACCTTCCAGCGCGTGTCGCCCGTGCCGTTGCCCGCGATGCGCTGTACGGCGGAGACCAGTTCGTGATCGTAGATGCGGCCAGAGTCCGGGCCGGTCACGGCGCGCAGTTCCGTGCGGCCATCTGCGACTTCCACCGTCTTGATCTGTTCGGCCCGGTGGTTCGTCAGCCCATATTGCAGGTTGATGCCCGCCAGCGGCGCGGGAAGTTGCCGCAAGTATGCTGCGGGCGCGCCCACGAGGCTCGAGAGCTGGCCAAAGCTCCAATGCGTCGGCGCGATGGGCTCATCCGTGCCGGGCAGGACTAGCCCCAACTTCTCTGGGTTGTCGCGATGCGCCTCGACCCGGATCGCAGCACTTTCCACCGTGCGCGTCCGGCTCCGCTCCGCCCGGCCCTTGACCGAGGCGAAAAGATCGTCGAGCGACAGATACCGCTCGTCATCCGGCCGCGAGAACCACTCCGACGACACGCGGTCCACATTGGTACCGCGCGACACATCCACCTTGTAGCCCCCGCTGATGTCACGCCCGGCATCGATGATTTCGGTATTCATGGGTTTTCTCCCGCGACGGGCGCCGGAGGCCTCTCCTCCAGCCTTTAACCCGTCACGGCCCTCCCTGCCCGTCTCTGACTCTCAAGACGGCGAAAAGCAGGGGCCAGCGGCACCATCAAAGAACTGAAAATCGGGAAATATGGGGGGAAGTGGCGCACCCAGTAGGATTCGAACCTACGACCTTCGCCTTCGGAGGGCGACACTCTATCCAGCTGAGCTATGGGTGCAAACTGCTTACGCAGTGCTTACTTCAATTTTCCGCGGGATTAAAGCAAAGATCAACAGCCCCGCAAACCACTGATCTAAAACGTCTATTTTCACTCGTCTTCACGCAAGGACCCCTTGACATCAGCCTTCGGAGGGCAGCGCTCTATCCAGCTGAGCTAAGGGTCCACGACGGGCGGTATAGTCGCCCCGCCCTGCCCCTGCAATTACAAAAGCGTCTCAGGCGAACAGATCATGTGCCAGTTCCAGCGCGTCGATCCACGTATCGATCTCGGATTTGGTGTTGTAGACGCCCATCGAGGCGCGGCAGGTGGCGTTGATCCCGATATGCGCCATCAGCGGACCGCAGCAATGCTGCCCCGCGCGCACCGCGACGCCCCGCTTGTCGAGGATGGTCGAGATGTCATGCGCGTGCGCCGCCCCATCGATGGTAAAGCTGAAGATCGCGCCCTTGGTCGGCGTCGTTCCCTGCACCTGCACCCAGTTCAGTCCGCCCAGCTTCTGTACGGCGTAGTCGCGCAGATCGTCCTCATGCGCCTTGATCGCCTGCATCCCGATACCCTGCATGTAGTCGATGGCGACGCCCAGCCCGATCATCTGCACGATGCCCGGCGTGCCGGCCTCAAACTTCATGGGCGGATCATTGTAGGTGACCGTATCCTTGGTGACTTCGCGGATCATGTCGCCCCCGCCGATAAAGGGGCGCATCTCCTCCATCCGCTCGCGGCGGCAAAAAATCGCGCCGGAGCCGGATGGGCCATAGAGCTTGTGGCCGGTGATCGCGTAGAAATCGCATCCCATGTCCTGGACGTCGACGGGCATGTGCACGGCCGCCTGGCTGCCGTCGATCACGGTGCAGATCCCACGGCTGCGCGCCTCGGCGCAGATGGTTTTCACGTCCACCACCGTGCCCAGCACGTTGGACATGTGGGTGATCGCAACCAGCTTGGTGCGTGGGGTGATCGCGTCGATCACGCGGGCCGGATCCAGCGCGCCGGTGCTGTCGGTGTCGACCCATTTGATCACCACGCCCATACGCTCGCGCAGGAAATGCCAGGGCACGATATTGGCGTGATGCTCCATTACACTCAGGATGACTTCATCCCCCTCGCGCAGATGTGCCATCGCCCAGCCGTAGGCGACCATGTTGATGCCCTCCGTCGTGCCGGAGTTGAAAACGATCTCTTCCTCGTCGCTCGCGTTCAGAAAATTAGCAATCTTGGCGCGCACGGCCTCATAATTGTCGGTGGCGATGTTCGACAGGGTGTGCAGCCCGCGGTGCACATTGGCGTATTCGTGGGCGTAGGCGTTGCTGATCGCGTCGATCACCACCTGCGGCTTTTGCGCTGAAGCGCCGTTGTCGAAATACACCAGCGGCTTGCCGTTCACCTCGCGCGACAGGATCGGGAAATCGGCACGGATCTTTTGCACGTCAAACATTTGCGGGTACTCCAAGGGTGGCGGTGCCAATCAGGGCCACCAGCACCAACAGTCCAAAGATGATCCCGACCGCCGAGAGGATCAGCACGCCGACCCCCTGCATCAGCGAGCGCAGCTGCAACCCTTCGGTCAGGAAATTCACGGTGATCCACAGCCCCAGCACCCCCACGACAAGCGAGAAGAGTTGCGCGAGGAACGGCGCCACCAGCATCAGCACCAGCATGATCGCCTGTGCGCCCGCCCGCAGGATCTGCAGCCAGACCATGAGCTTCAGAAGATCGCCCAGATCCCCCTGCCCGCCGATCATCTTTCCGGTCCAGAAAAACGCGTGCACCGTGATCACCAGAACGCCGGTAATCAGGAAAAAGAACATCAGCGGGTTGCTCAGCAGCGGTGGCAGCACGCTGGTGTCGACCCCGAACAGCGACAGGCTGTAGAGGATGGCGTTGATCGCGGCGGCAAGGACAAGCCCGCTCCACAACGCGTCACGGCTCAGCGGAGTGCCCATGATGCGGCGCGCGGCCTCACGCGGGGACTGGATGGTTTGCAGCGCCAGATCCTTGAGCTCATCAGAGATCATGTGTCCGTGTCCTCGGCGACGGTCAGGCCGCTGACCCAGAACCAAGTGAAGACGATCAACCAAAGCAGGCTGAGGATCTGCACCGCAGGCCCCGGCCCGGCAAATCCTGCCGTCAACCCCAGCAGCAGCAGCACCGGGGTCGATGCAAGCAGCGCCCAGATCAGGGTGAACCGGATCTGGAACCCGCTGATCACGCGATTGGCAACGCGCGCCAGCACCCAGACCGCCGCCGCGAACAGATAGACAAAGATCGGCAGGATGAAGATCGTCAGAAACGCCGTCCAATACAGCCGCGCCACCAGCGGCACGTCAGGATCCAGCTGCGCCTCGCGCGCCTGATAGGGGCTGGCGGCGATGAACATCAGCAGCCCCGCAATCAGCAGGAACAACAGCCCGCGCACCTCGTTACGGCCCTGCGACAGGAACCGACGCATGATGCGGCGCGGCCCCCGGTAGGTGGCGACGATATCCTGGGTCAGCGCCATCTCAGCTGCGATGCCGCGTGAGCCAGGCGCCAAGCCGGTCGGTGATGTCATCGCGCAGCTCTTCGTGCGCAATCTCGTCCACCGCTTCGGCAAGGAACGCGAGCGTCAGCAGATCGGTTGCCTCGCCTTCCGGCACCCCGCGCGAGCGCAGGTAAAACAACGCGTCCTCGTCAATCGCGCCGGAGGTCGAGCCGTGCGAACAGGCCACATCGTCGGCATAGATCTCAAGCTCGGGCTTGGCGAGGAACTGGCTGTCGTCATCGAGCAGCAAGGACTGGCTGATCTGATAACCGTCAGTCTTTTGCGCACCGGCTTTCACAAGGATCTTGCCCTGAAAAACACCCGTGGCGCCGTTGCGCAGCACTTTCTTGAACACCTGACGGCTTTCGCAATTCACCGCGTCATGGGTGATGAACACCGTATCATCGTGGTGAAAATCACCGTCGCCCACGCACGCACCCGCCACATGGGCCAGCGCATCGTCGCCGGTGATCTCGATCACACAATCATTGCGGGTCATCACACCGTTCACCGTGACAGTGAAGGAGCGAAACGCGGATTCGCGGCCCAGACGGGCAAAGATATGCGTCGCCGCCCGACGCTCATGGTCGCGACCCTGCGCGCGGATGTGATGGAACGAGGCGGTATCGGCCACCTCGACCTCAAGCACCTGATTGAACCGCGCGGCGGCGGGACCGTCTTCCAAAAGCGTCATCTCGGCGCCTGCGTCCAACTTGATGCAGTGGTGCAGCATCGCGTCAGAAGTCTCTGACACATGGCGATAAATCAGGTTCACCGGCTTGCTGGGTTTGCCCGTCACATGGATCAGCACACCGTCGGTCGCGAAGGCCGTGTTCAACGCCGCCAAGGGACGCGACACAGGCGTCTGCCCGCGCGTTTCGAGCGTGCCATAAAGATGCTGCGCCCAGTGCAGGTCGCTGTCGGCGGTCGCCAGGCGTTCGATGCTGATCCCTTCGAGGGACAGATCATCGGACGCCTCGGCGTCGAAAACACCGTCCACGAACACGATCTTCAGACGGTCCACAGCGTCGAACATTGGCGCTTCGTCATTTTCCAGTACCTTCGCGGGGATCGCCTCGGGCTGGGTCAGCGTATCGGGGCGGGTGTATTTCCAATACTCGTCGCGGCGGGTCGGAAGGCCGGTGGCCTGCACCCGCGCCAGCGCGTCCTCGCGCGCGGCACGCGCCCAGCCGCCGCTAGGCATCTCAAGCCCCGCGATCATCGCGTCGAGCGGATTTGCGGTCGTTGCGGGCTGAGCCATTACGCCACCTCGCTGAGAATGTCGGCGTAGCCGTTGTTCTCAACTTCCAGCGCCAGCTCCGGCCCGCCGGTTTTCACGATACGCCCGTCGGCCATGATGTGCACCACATCAGGTTTGATGTGATCCAGCAGACGCTGGTAGTGCGTGATAACGAGAAACCCGCGCCCTTCGGAGCGCAGCGCGTTCACGCCTTCGGCCACCAGCTTCATCGCATCGACGTCAAGGCCAGAGTCGGTTTCGTCGAGGATGCACATCTTGGGCTCCAGCATCGCCATCTGCAGGATTTCGTTGCGCTTTTTCTCACCGCCCGAAAAGCCCATGTTGACCGGGCGTTTAAGCATATCGGCGTCGATCTTCAGCTCCTTGGCGCGCGCGCGCACCACTTTCAGGAACTCCGCCGCCGACATCTCGTCCTCACCGCGCGCCTTGCGCTGTGCGTTCACCGCCGTGCGCAGAAACGTCATGTTGCCCACGCCGGGGATCTCGACCGGATATTGGAACGCCAGAAACAGGCCCGCGGCGGCGCGCTCTTCGGGCTCCATGTCCAGAATATCTGCACCCTCAAGGTGGGCAGAGCCGTCAGTGACCTCATAGCCATCCTTGCCAGATAGCACATAGCTCAGCGTCGATTTACCAGAGCCGTTGGGCCCCATGATCGCGTGCACCTTGCCCGCCTCGACCTCCAGATCTACGCCTTTGAGGATTTGCTTGTCTTCGTCTTCCAGTTTGACCTGAAGGTTCTTGATGCTCAGCATGATGTGTCCTTTCGTGTGTGAGGTAAGTCGCGGGTCGCGATTGTCAGGCGGCGCCGCGCAGGGCGGCGGGAAAATATGTGCGCAGGGTCGCGCGGCAGGTGTCGATACCCTCGTGATAGTCGATGGGCGTGCCCTTCGGCTGCTCGGGGACGCAGCGCCAGTGGATCGGCGTGCGCATGTCGCGCCGCCCGACGGAGGCAGCGTAATCGAGGTATTTCAACGCGCCCTCGCTTGCCGGATGCACCCAGGTATTGGGCACGCCGTAGGCATCGGCCACAATCAGCCCGTGCAGCGACGAGGCGAACACGTGGTCGCAAGCCGAGATACGCGCGCAGACCTCGACCGGGTCATCGCGCGGGTCGATCAGCTCGTATACCGGGTCCGACGCCACCAGCGTCGCCAGATCGTCGAAATCAAGACTGCGGTGGTGCGGCACCAGTCCGATGCGCCCGCTTGCCGCGGCCTTGGGCACCACCGCGTCAATCAACAGGCCCGGATCGCCAAAACGGTCCATGTCCAGCCCCAGCAGCGCCGCAGTGACCGGCCCGCGCACGACCGAGACCGCGATATTCTCGATCCACTGGCGTCCGGGCACCGGATGCAGCAGGCCCGTGCCCCAGATGTGGATCGGCCCCTTGTCCTCACGCGGCTCGGTGAACTTGCGCTTGACCACCTGCAACATCGAGCCGATCGCAAACAGATCCGACGCACGCGGCCCCGCGTGTTGCACCGCGCGCCCCGACACATGGCCCACAATCAACGGATTGATCGCATCGCCGAAATTCGGCGTGCCCTTCCACCAGTGCAGCAGCACGGGGGCATTAGTGTCGGAGGCGGTGTTCATCGGTGCAGATCAGCCCAGCGTCACGGCGGTGCCAGAGACCGACACCATCATCATGCTGTCCGAGATGATCTCATAATCGATGTCGATGCCGACGATGGCGTTGCCGCCGACGTGATAGCACTCTTCCTTGATCTCTTTCATCGCGGCCTCGCGGGCATCGCGCAGCTTGTTCTCGTACTGGCCAGAGCGGCCGCCGACGATATCGGTCACCCGCGCAAAGAGATCGCGCACGATATTGGCCCCCATGATTGCCTCGCCCACGACGACGCCGTGATACGCGGTGATGGGGCGCCCCTCGACGCTGTTGGTGGTTGTGCAGATCATGTCATATCCCTCGCGCAGCGCGCCTTACTCGTTCCCGCCGCGCCGCTTCCACAGTTTGATGCCAAGGCCGAGGATCGCGTAGACCACGGCAAAGAACAGCGTGCCGGTGATGCGGTCGGCCATGGTTTCCCCGGCCAGATCGATCACGAAGGACAGCGCGAAAAACCCGATCGCCGCGATGCCCGTTTCCTTTGCAAGCTGCCCGATCACCCGACGGAGCCCTCAAGCGAGATCGCGACAAGCGCCTGCGCTTCCATGGCGAATTCCATCGGCAGGGCCTGCAATACGTCCTTGCAGAACCCGTTGACCACGAGGGCCACGGCCTCTTCCTCGTCCATCCCGCGCGAGCGGCAATAGAACAGCTGATCGTCGTCCACCTTGGACGTTGTCGCCTCATGCTCCACCCGGCTCGAGTTGTTCTTGACCTCGATGTAGGGGACCGTGTGCGCCCCGCATTTGTCACCGATCAGCAAGCTGTCGCATTGGGTGTAGTTGCGGCTGTTCTTTGCCTTGGGGTGCATCGACACCAGGCCACGATAGGTATTCTGGGCCTTGCCCGCGCTGATCCCTTTGGAGACGATGCGCGATTTGGTGTTCTTGCCCAGATGCACCATCTTGGTGCCGGTGTCGGCCTGCTGCATGTTGTTGGCGATGGCGATGGAGTAGAACTCGCCCTGGCTGTCATCGCCACGCAGGATGCACGAGGGGTATTTCCATGTGACGGCAGAGCCGGTTTCCACCTGCGTCCACATCACCTTGGCCCGGTCGCCCCTGCAATCAGCGCGCTTGGTCACGAAGTTATAGATCCCGCCCTTGCCGTTCTCGTCACCGGGATACCAGTTCTGCACGGTGGAATACTTCACCTCCGCGTCTTCCTCGATGATGATCTCGACACAGGCCGCGTGCAGTTGCGCCTCGTCGCGCTGGGGCGCCGTGCAGCCTTCAAGGTAGGACACGTAGCTGCCCTTGTCCGCGATGATGAGCGTACGCTCGAACTGGCCGGTATTCTCGGCGTTGATGCGGAAATAGGTGGACAGCTCCATCGGGCAGCGCACGCCGGGCGGCACATAGACGAACGACCCGTCCGAGAACACGGCCGCATTCAGCGTAGCATAGTAGTTGTCAGAGCTGGGGATGACCGTGCCGAGGTATTTCTTGACCAGCTCGGGATGCTCCTGGATCGCCTCGGAGATCGAGCAAAAGATCACCCCGGCTTTCTTCAGCTCCTCCTGAAAGGTGGTGCCGACGGAGACACTGTCGAAGACCGCATCGACGGCCACTTTGCGCGGCGCGTCCGACATTTCTTCCGCGCCCTCGACACCGGCCAGAATTGCCTGTTCTTTCAGCGGAATACCCAGCTTTTTGTATGTCTCAAGCAGTTTGGGATCCACCTCGTCCAGCGACTTGGGCTTTTGGATCATGCTCTTGGGACGGGCGTAGTAATATTGGTCCTGAAAGTCGATCTCGGGGTAATCGACCATCGCCCATTTGGGGTACTTCATGCCCAACCAGCGCTCATACGCCTCAAGGCGCCAGTCCAGCATCCACTGCGGCTCCCCGTTCTTCTCGGAAATCAGTTTGACGATGTCGGCGGTCAGACCCTTGGGGGCGTATTCCATCTCGATATCGGTGGACCAGCCGTGCTTGTAGGCACCGCCGACTTCACGCACGGCGTCTACGGTTTCCTGATCGACACCTTCTTTGACGTTTTGTTCGTCCAAGCTCATGGTCTGTCCTCTCATGGCAGCATTGACGCCGTGGGGCGTGTATCGGCACCGCGCTAGGCCGCGCGGCTTTTGTATCTGTCGTATTTCGCGGCCCAGCTTTCGGCGAACCGCATCACATCGTCTTTTGTCGTCTCAAGGCCCAGCGACACCCGGATGGCGCACGCGGCCTCATTCTCGTCAAAGCCCATGGCGCCCAGCACCTTTGAGGCCTTTACCTTCCCGCTTGAGCAGGCAGAGCCCGCCGAGATGGCAAATCCGGCCAGATCCATCTGCATCACCTGCGTCTCCCCCTTCCAGCCGGGGGTGATCATGCAGGAGGTGTTGGGCAGACGTTCGACCGCTTTCCCGACAAAAATAGTCTCTGGGCTGACAGCCGCAATAGCGTTTTCTAGAATATTTCTAAACTGGGCCACTTCGTCCCACCGCCCCGCCGCCACATCGGCGCCCGCCGCCTGCGCCGCCGCACCAAAACCGGCGATGCCGACGATGTTTTCGGTGCCCGAACGGCGGTTCATCTCTTGCCCGCCGCCGCGCAGCATGGGCGCGGGATCGTCGGCGGTGAAATTGATCAGCGCGCCGATGCCCTTTGGCCCGCCCAACTTATGCGCCGACAGTATCGCGTAGGACGGCGTGACGTCACCGTAGGTCACCGCGACCTTCCCGGCCATCTGCGTGATGTCGCAAATGGTCGAATACCCATCGCCACTGCCCGCAACGGCGCGGTCGGGGCGCATAATACCGGTTTCGCTATTGGCCCCCGATTGCGCGATCAGGCCCGTGGGCGCCGCTATATAGGTCATCGCGCCGCTGCGATCAAAGGCCGAGGGCAGCGCCCGCTCGGACCAAACCCCCAGACAATCATGCTCCGTCGGCAATGCGGCAAAGCTGCCGCCGTGGCGCTCCTTTTGCGCGACCGCAAGCGCCGCCGCCTCGGTCGCACTGGAGGTAAACACCACCTGCTGCGGCTTGCAGCCGACCAGTTCTGCCACCTGCGCACGGGCGTGCTCCACCAGCATCTTGGCGCCGCGGCCCTCGCTGTGCACGGACGACGGGTTGCCCACCACATCCATCGCGTCGATCATCGCCGCACGCGCCTCCGCCCGCAGCGGGGTCGTGGCATTATGGTCGAGGTAGGTTCTCATGCCTCGTCCCGCTCATCGACGACAGGGAACAGCGTGGGCACCGCAGGGCACGGCGACAGCTCGTTGTTGATGACATCCGACAGGCGCGTCTGGTGCAGGAAGACGTAGACATTGGCCGACAGCCCCTGCCACAACCGATTGGTCAGCGATTGCGCGCGGCTGCCCGACAGCCCGCCCGACACCCCGGCCCCTTGTGCATCGCGTCCACGGTCTCATCCACAGCGCTCAGCACGTCGACCACACGGATCTCGCTCGCCGGACGGGCCAATTGATAGCCGCCCGACGGACCGCGCACCGAGCGGACCAACTCCGCCCGCCGCAGCTTGACAAACAACTGCTCAAGATAGGGCAGCGACACCTGCTGGCGCGCCGCGATATCACCAAGGCGCACCAGCGTATCGGCGGGCTGCAGGGCGATGTCGGCCAGGGCGACCATCGCATAACGTCCCTTTGTCGACAGTTTCATCGCAGCCTCCCGCGCGCCGCGCGCGTTTGAATTGACGTTGCAGGCGGAAATGCCTAAATCGCTGGGACGCGCGCAGCCGCACGCCCATAGTTTAGAAACGTTCTAAGATGCCTGAGCGAAAAGGTCAACAACCTCGCCGCCTCTTTGAGCCCCGACAAAGGACCCCCCATGCCAGAGGTGATTTTTCCCGGACCCGAAGGACGGCTCGAAGGCCGCTATCACCCCCAGCGCGAACGCGACGCGCCAATCGCCATCGTGCTGCACCCGCATCCGCAGTTCGGCGGCACGATGAATCACAAGGTCGTCTATAACCTGCACTACGCCTTCTACCAGATGGGATTTACCGTACTGCGGTTCAATTTCCGCGGCGTGGGGCGCAGCCAGGGGGAATACGATCAGGGCGTGGGCGAATTGTCCGATGCGGCCTCCGCGCTCGATTACCTGCAATCGATGAACAACAACTCCAAACACTGCTGGGTGGCGGGGTTCTCCTTTGGCGCATGGATCGGGATGCAGCTGCTGATGCGGCGGCCCGAGATTACCGGCTTCATCTCGGTCGCCCCTCCGGCGAACATGTATGATTTCAGCTTTCTCGCGCCCTGCCCGGCCTCGGGCCTGATCATCAACGGCACCGGCGACCGTGTGGCGCCGCCTGCGGATACGGTGAACCTTGTCAGCAAACTGCACGAGCAAAAGGGCATCACCATCACCCACGAGGAAGTCGACGGTGCGGGCCACTTCTTTGAAGAGCCGCATATGGACACGCTGATCAATACGACGACCACCTACGTGCGCCGCCGCCTGACCGAGAACACGCGCTGATGGCCGACGAACACGTCACCGCGATGGCCAACAAACTGGCCGAAGAATGCCTCGCCGTGCAGAAGGAAACCGGCGAGGACCGTCTGTTCATGGAGGTGGGCGACGTGCTCGGCGCCTCCTCGCAGACGCTGGAGGAAGCCTTCCTCACCGCGATCCGCACGCGCATGGCCGAGCAAAAGGGCCGCGCGTTTCTGGCGGCCAAGTTGAAAAAGCATCGCGACACCGGCGCATGACCGCCCGCCTCGACGCGCAGATCGCGTTTCTGAACGAGGCGGACCGGCTCAAATCCATCGTGCGGGCGACGACGCTCACCGATGGTTCGCGCTATGAGAACTCGGCGGAGCATAGCTGGCATCTGACGCTCTACGCGCTGGTGCTGGCGGATCAGGCGGGGCCGGATGTGGACATCACACGCGTGATCCAGATGCTGATCCTGCACGATCTGGTCGAGATCGACGCGGGCGACACGCCGATTTTCGATGAGGTGGACGCGGCAGCCGTCGCGCGGGCCGAAGCCGCCGCCGCGACCCGCATCTTTGGTCTGCTGCCCGAGGATCAGGGCCCGGCCCTGCGCGCGATCTGGGAGGAATTCGAGGCCGCACAGACCCCCGACGCGCAATTCGCCAAATCGCTCGACCGGTTTCAGCCGCCCATGCAAAACCTCGCCTCGGGCGGGGGCAGCTGGACAGACTACAACGTGAGTGAAGATCGGATCGCCGCTCGCGTGGGTGCCAAGATCGCCATCGGCGCGCCGCGCCTCTGGGACTATGCCCGCGCCCGCATCGCCGCGTTTTTTGCCAATATCCCGAAAGGGTAGCGGGGCGGGCTCCGAAAAGCCCGCCCGATCCTTAGCCGATGATCGCGTTCAGCGTTGCGCTGGGGCGCATCACCTGCGCCGTTTTGGCATCATCGTTGTGGAAATAGCCGCCCGTATCCGCCGCCGCACCCGACCCTTCGGACAGCTCTGCCAGAATAGCCGCCTCGCCCTCTGCGAGCGCCTTTGCGAGGGGGGCAAACTCTGCCGCGAGGTCCGCGTCATCCGATTGCGCCGCCAGCGCCTCGGCCCAGTAGCGAGCGAACCAGTAATGGCTATGCCGGTTGTCGGGCTGGCCCGCCTTGCGGCTGGGCGAGCGGTTGTCGTCGAGGATGCCTTGCGTCGCGGCCTCTGCCGCTGCCCCCAGCACGCCCGCCTTGGCGTTGCCGCGCGCATCCGCCAGGAAGTTGAGGCTTTCGCCCAGGGCACAGAATTCGCCCATCGAATCCCAGCGCAGGTGGTTTTCGCCGTGCAGTTGTTGCACGTGTTTCGGGGCGGAGCCGCCGGCCCCCGTCTCGAACAATCCACCGCCCTGCATCAGCTTGACGATCGACAGCATCTTGGCCGAGGTGCCCAGCTCAAGGATCGGGAAAAGATCGGTGAGATAGTCGCGCAGCACGTTGCCGGTGATCGCGATGGAATCTTTGCCCGCCGTGATCGTTTTCAGCGTCTGCGCCGTCGCCTCGCGTGGCGCCATGATCGCGAATTTATCCGCGACGCCAGCAGCTTGCAGCGCAGCCTTCACGTAGTCGATCAACTGCGCGTCGTGCGCGCGGTTGGCGTCAAGCCAGAAGATCGCCTCCGACCCCGTCAGCCGCTGGCGGTCCATCGCCAGCTCGATCCAGTTCTCGATGGGCGCTTTTTTTACGGTGCAGGAACGCCAGATGTCGCCCGCCTCAACGCTGTGTGCGTGCAGCGTCTCACCGTTCGCCAGCACGATCCGCATGGTGCCCGTGCCGGGTGCCTCGAACGTGGTCGGGTGCGATCCGTATTCCTCGGCCTTTTGGGCCATCAGGCCCACGTTGGCCACGGCGCCGGCGGTGGTCACGTCCAGTGCGCCATTGGCTTTGAAGAAATTGATCGTCTCATCGTAGACGGTGGCATAGCACCTGTCGGGGATGACGCAGTTGGTGTCGCCCTTGGCGCCGGTTTCATCCCAGCCCTTGCCGCCCGCACGGATCACGGCGGGCATCGACGCGTCGATGATCACGTCCGAGGGCACGTGCAGGTTGGTGATGCCCTTGTCGCTGTCGACCATATACATCGACGGACGCTCCAGTGCGTCGATCTCGGCGCGGATCTCGGCGGCGTTGTCCATCGTGTCGATGGCCGCCAGCACATCGGCCAGACCGGAATTGGGCGAGCCGCCCGCGGCCTTGATCGCGGCGCCATGCGTCTCCCATACAGGGCCCAACCATGCCTTGACCGCATGGCCAAAGATGATCGGATCCGACACCTTCATCATCGTGGCCTTCATATGCAGCGAGAACATCGTGCCGTCGGATTTCGTATCCTCGATGGCCTCCGCCAGGAAGGACGACAGCGCCGAGGCGGACATGAAGGTCGCATCGGCAATCGTGCCTTCCTCCAGCGGCCATGCCTCCTTGAGCACGGTCACGGCGCCGTCGGCGCCTTCGAATTCGATGCGCGCGGTGCCGGCCTGTGCGGCGGTGATCGTCGCAGACACCTCATTGGCGTAGAAATCATTGCCGGGCATTGACGAGACCTTGGTCTTGCTCGACGCGTCCCATGTGCCCATTGAATGAGGATTGGCCTGGGCAAAGTTCTTGACGGCCTTGGCCGCGCGACGGTCAGAATTTCCCTCGCGCAGGACCGGATTCACCGCCGAACCCTTGATCGTGTCATAGCGCGCGCGGATCGCTTTTTCCGCGTCGGCCTTGGGCTCTTCGGGGTAGTCGGGCAGCGCATAGCCTTTGCCCTGCAATTCCTTGATCGCCGCCACCAGCTGGGGCGTCGAGGCCGAGATGTTGGGCAGCTTGATTACATTCGCCTCGGGCGTCTTCACCAGCTCTCCCAGCCAGGCCAGATCGTCGCTCTGGCGCTGATCCTCGGTCAGGTTCTCGGGGAAGGTCGCGATGATACGGCCCGCCAGTGAGATGTCGCGCGTGCCGACCTCGATGCCCGCAGGGGCCGTAAAGCGGCGGATGATCGGCAGGAAAGACGCGCTCGCCAGCTCGGGGGCTTCGTCAACCTTGGTATAGATGATGTCGGGCGTGTCTGATTGGGCCATGTGGTCCTCTTTCTGTGCGTGGCTACGTCGGGTCGGCGGGCGCAAACCCGGTATCGTTGATTGCCCCTGCGGTATCCAAGCGGGCGGCGCGTGTCAATGTGTACCGTGGTATACCGGCTTTTCACCGCCCGCGAAATCCGCTACCACGCTGGCACCGTAGCCCAAAAGGATCCCCCATGACAAAGATCAAGGTAGACAACCCCATCGTCGAACTCGACGGGGACGAAATGACCCGCATCATGTGGGATTTCATCAAGAAAAAGCTGATCACGCCCTATCTTGACGTGGATCTGAAGTACTTCGACCTCGGGATCGAGGCGCGCGATGAGACCGACGACCAGATCACCATCGACGCGGCCCACGCGATCAAGGAATTTGGCGTCGGCGTGAAATGCGCGACGATCACACCGGACGAGGCGCGGGTGGAGGAATTTGGCCTCAAGAAGATGTGGCGCTCCCCCAACGGGACGATCCGCAACATCCTGGGCGGCGTGATCTTCCGCGAGCCGATCATCTGCAAGAACGTGCCGCGCCTTGTGCCCGGCTGGACGCAGCCCATCGTTGTGGGCCGCCACGCCTTTGGCGATCAGTACCGCGCGACTGATTTCAAATTCCCCGGCGCGGGCAAGCTGACGATCAAATTCGTCGGCGAGGACGGCACCGAGATCGAGCATGAGGTTTTTGACGCGCCGGACGCGGGCGTGGTGATGGCGATGTACAACCTCGACAAATCCATCATCGATTTTGCCCGCGCCTCGCTGAACTACGGTCTGGTCAAGGGCTGGCCGGTGTATCTGTCGACCAAGAACACGATCCTCAAGCAATACGACGGCCGGTTCCTCGAGCTGTTCCAGCACATCTATGAGACCGAATTCAAAGAGCACTTCGAAGAAGCAGGCATCGAATACCAGCACCGGCTGATCGACGACATGGTCGCCTGCGCGATGAAATGGAACGGTGGCTATGTCTGGGCGTGCAAGAATTACGACGGCGATGTGCAGTCGGACACGGTGGCGCAGGGGTTTGGATCGCTTGGGCTGATGACATCCGTGCTGATGACGCCGGACGGCAAGACGGTCGAGGCGGAAGCCGCCCACGGCACCGTCACCCGCCACTACCGCCAGCACCAGAAGGGCGAGGAGACCTCGACCAACTCGATCGCGTCGATCTACGCCTGGACCGGCGCGCTCAAGCACCGCGCCAAACTGGACGAGAACGCGCCCCTTCTCAACTTTGCCGAAACGCTTGAGCGGGTCGTCGTCGAAACCGTCGAGAGCGGCCATATGACCAAGGATCTCGCGCTATTGGTCGGGCCCGATCAGGGATGGCTGACGACCATGGGCTTCCTTGAGAAGATCGACGAAAACCTCAACGCCGCTCTCAAAGGCTGACCTGCAGGGTCGTCCCGGTTGGGGCGGCCCTTTCGACCGGGGATCGGAATTTTTCGAAAATTCCGGCCGGAAAATTTGAAATTTTCCGATACGCGTATCGAATTTTTTCACTGGGCGGGATTGTCGGCACAGGGCGGCATACTAGGTCAGCCTTTATGACTAATTCTGATTCCGTTCCCCACAGTAGGCTGGACGACGTGCAGGGCCTGTCGCTTGGCGTGTTCCTGTGCGGCTTCGGGCTGAGCTTGCTGACCTCCGCAGGTTTGATCACCGGGCAGACCGCCGGCGTGGCGGTGATCCTATCTTACCTGACCGGCTATTCCTTCGGGGTGGTGTTCTTTGTCATCAACCTGCCGTTCTACGCGCTGGCGTGGAAACGGTTGGGGACTGAATTTACCGTGAAATCGCTGATCTCGGTCACTCTGCTGTCTGTCGTCACCGACACGATCCCGCGCTTTATCGACATCGCCCGCATCGATCCCGCGTTTGCCGCCGTAGGGTTCGGCGCACTGGTGGGGATCGGGCTGCTCGCGATGTTTCGCCACAATGGCTCGCTCGGGGGATTTGGTGTGATTGCCCTGATGGTGCAGGACACTACGGGGTTTCGTGCGGGCTGGGTGCAGCTGATCTTTGACGCGGCTGTCTTTGGGACGGCGCTGTTCCTCTTTCCGCCGTCCGTCGTTCTGTATTCACTGCTCGGCGCGGTAGTGTTGAACCTGATCATCGCAATCAACCACCGCCGCGACCGCTACCGCGCCACGTAATCAGCTGCCGCGATTGTGGGTCTTGTGGTAGAGATCCGCGATGATCGTGCTTGCGGTTTTCTCGAACAGACAGGGGACAATCGCGTGGACCAACGCCGCCCCCCGGCCAGAAACAGTTTTCCTGCGAATTTGCCCGCAAAGGCCATGTGCTGAAAAAAGCTCTCATCCACGCTGGCGGGGTGGTCGAGAAAGATCCGGTTGATCATCTGTTGTCTCCTCGGGTTTGCATTTTCATCAGTCTACCCAAAGGGGAGTTTGCATTTTTCCCAAAGATCGGCACATTTGGACATGATTTGGGAAATTTTCACACAGAGCGCGCATAATGAATGACATTGATGAAATAGATCGCCGAATCCTGAGCGCGCTGCAACGCGACGCGGGCCAATCGCTCGAAACCCTCGGCGCGCAGGTCGGCCTGTCGCGCAACGCCTGCTGGCGCCGGATCCGCGCGCTGGAGGAGGCAAGCATCCTGACAGGCCGCATCGCCACGGTGGATGCCGCACGGCTGGGCCTTGGCCTGCAGGTTTTCATGCAGATCCGTACCAGCGCGCACGCGCCAGACTGGCTGCGCAAATTTTCCGAAGCAACCCGTGCCATGCCGGAAATTCAGGGCGTCTACAGGATGAGCGGCGATCTGGACTATCTTATTCGTGCGCGCGTGGCGGACATGGCGGGCTACGACGCGCTGTATCAACGGCTGATCGCGCGGGTGCCGCTGTCGGATGTGTCCGCGAGCTTTGTGATGGAGGAGATCAAGGAGACGACCGCCCTGCCGCTCTAGCGGGAACCAACCGAGCCCGGGGCGGTTAGCCCCGCATGGATATGTTTTTCGACAGCGCGCTTTGGCGCCAGCTCCCCGACCCGCTCCGCGACCAGCTCGAAAGCTATATCAGCGGATTTTGGGCCGCCCTGCCAAACCTGATCCTTGCGATTGTCTTTCTTATCTTCATTTCCTTGCTGGTTCGGCTGATCGGTTGGATGCTGCCGAAATTCCTTGGCCGTGCACACATGCGGCGGGGTCTGACAGATGTCGTGATGATGCTGGTGACCGTAGGTCTGTGGCTGCTGGGCGGGCTGATCGCCGTGACCATCGCCTTTCCCACCATCACGCCGGGTCGCGCGCTGACGGCCCTTGGTGTCGGGGGGTGGCCATCGGTTTCGCCTTCAAGGATGTGTTCGAGAACTTTCTGGCGGGCGTGCTGCTCCTGATCCGTGAACCGTTCGCCATAGACGATTTCATCGAATGTGAGGATATCGAGGGCCAGGTCGAGGAAATCACCATCCGCGACACCCACGTGCGCCAGACCGACGGTCAGCTGGTCGTGGCCCCAACGCGATGTTTTTCAAAAATCCCGTCACCATCCGCACCGCCCGTGACGTGCGGCGCACAACGATCATCTGCGGCGTGGCCTACGGCGAGGATGTCGACCACGCCCGCGAGGTCATCGCCCGCGCCGTGCGCGGCGTGGATGCCGTGCGCGATGACGTGAAGGACGTACAGATCTTTGCCCAGGAATTCGCCGACAGTTCGATCAACTTCGAGGTCACCTGGTGGACCGGTTCGCGCCCCATCGACATTCGCTCAAGCCGCGACAAGGTGGTGGCGGCGGTGAAGCGCGCGCTCGACGATGAGGGGATCGAGATCCCCTTCCCGTACCGCACCATGACCTTCAAGGAGCCGTTGCAGCTGGTCCGGCCCGAAGAGGCCGAATAGCATTGCCTTTGCGCGCGCCGCACGGTAGAGCGCGCGCAACCCTCCCTCCGAGACAAGGCATTCCCATGGACCTGCGAAACATCGCAATCATTGCACACGTCGACCACGGCAAGACGACACTGGTGGACGAGCTGCTCAAACAATCCGGCACCTACCGCGAAAACCAGGCCACGACCGAACGGGCCATGGACAGCAACGATCTGGAGCGCGAGCGCGGCATCACGATCTTTGCCAAGCCCACATCCGTCGAATGGAAAGGCACCCGCATCAACATCGTCGACACCCCCGGCCACGCCGATTTCGGCGGTGAGGTGGAGCGGATCCTGTCGATGGTCGACGGTGTGGTACTGCTGGTGGACGCTGCCGAAGGGCCGATGCCACAGACCAAATTCGTAACCTCCAAGGCGCTGAAACTCGGCCTGCGCCCCATCGTGGTCATCAACAAGGTCGACAAACCCGATGGCGAGCCCGACCGCGCGCTGGACGAATGTTTTGATCTCTTCGCCAACCTCGATGCCACGGACGAGCAGCTTGATTTCCCGACGATGTATGCCTCCGGCCGGTCGGGCTGGGCGGATATGGAACTGGACGGCCCGCGCAAGGATCTGAACGCGCTCTTCGAGCTGATCATCGAGCATGTGCCCGCGCCCGCGCAGATCGCAAAACGCGACGAGCCCTTCACCATGCTGGCCACCACGCTGGGCGCCGATCCGTTTCTGGGCCGGATGCTCACGGGCCGGGTCGAGACCGGGAGCCTCAAGGCAGGGCAGACGATCAAGGCGATGTCGCGCGACGGCACCCTGATCGAGAATTTCCGCGCGACCAAGATCATGGCCTTCCGAGGGCTTGAGCAAACCACGATCGACGTGGCCGAAGCGGGTGACATCGTCTCGATCGCCGGTATGACCAAGGCGACCGTGGCCGACACGCTCGCCGATCAATCCGTGTCAGAGGCGATCCCGGCGCAGCCCATCGATCCGCCCACCATCACCGTCACCTTTGGCATCAACGACAGCCCGCTGGCGGGTCGTGACGGCAAAAAGGTGCAGTCCCGCGTCATCCGCGAGCGTCTGCACAAAGAGGCGGAATCGAATGTCGCGATCAAGATCACCGATACTCCGGGCGGCGAGGCCTTTGAGGTCGCGGGTCGTGGCGAATTGCAGATGGGCGTTCTGATCGAAAACATGCGCCGCGAGGGGTTCGAGCTGAGCATTTCGCGCCCGCAGGTGTTGTTTCGGGAAATCGACGGTGTGCGCCATGAGCCCATCGAAGAAGCCACCATCGACGTCGACGACGAATACTCCGGCGCGGTGATCGAAAAGCTGACAGGCACCCGGCGCGGGGAGCTGGTGGAGATGAAACCCGCAGGCGCTGGCAAGACCCGCATCGTGGCCCATGTGCCCTCGCGCGGGCTGATCGGCTACCACGGTGAATTCCTGACCGACACGCGCGGCACGGGTGTTCTCAACCGCGTGTTCCACGACTGGGCACCGCACAAGGGTCCGATCCCGGGCCGTCGCGCGGGCGTTCTGATCTCGATGGAGAACGGCACCTCGGTCGCCTACGCCCTGTGGAACCTCGAAGAGCGCGGCAAGATGATGATCGGCGCACAGGCCGACGTCTACACCGGCATGATCATCGGTGAGCACAGCCGTGAGAACGATCTGGAAGTGAACCCGCTGAAGGGCAAAAAGCTGACGAACGTGCGGGCCTCTGGCACCGATGAGGCGGTCCGGTTGACCACGCCCATGTCGCTGTCGCTGGAAGAAGCCATCGCCTATATCGACGACGACGAATTGGTCGAGGTCACGCCAAACGCCGTGCGCCTGCGCAAGCGCTACCTCGATCCGCACGAGCGCAAGCGGATGGCAAAAGCCAGCTGAATGAAAAACGGCGCCTCCCGGGGCGCCGTTTTTTGTTACTCAGTCGTCTCTACGATCAGCAATTCCCGCTCCGACGCGCCGCGCGCGTGCGCGAGCGCGGACTGATAGGCGTCGGAATGATAGCACCGCTCGGCGGTCTCGACGTCCGGAAAGCGTGCGACGACGTTGCGCGGGCGCTCCTTGCCCTCAAGCTGCACGAACCGACCGCCGCGGGCGATGAATTCGCCCCCGTGCTCGGCAATGGCGATGGTCGCCCCGGCGGCGTATTTCTTGTACGCCTCTTCATCCGTGACGGTGACATGGGCAATCCAAAGTGCGGGCATTGTCTATCCTTTCAAAACGGTTTCGGCGGCTGCAATCGCGGCCTCGGCATTGTCGGCACTCGCGCCACCGCCCTGTGCCATGTCGGGGCGACCACCGCCACCCTTGCCGCCCAATTCGGCCACAGCCGCGCGCACCAGATCCACGGCAGAAACGCTGCCGGTCGCATCCTCGGTCACGCCAGCCGCCACGGCGGCCTTGCCGCCCGTGTCCGCGATCAACAGCACCGCGCCGGAGCCAAGCCGCGCCTTGTGCTCGTCGATGAGGCTCGGCAAATCCTTGCCCGTCACGCCGGTCAACACCTGCGCGTGGAACTTCACACCGTTGATCTCCTTGGCTTCGGGCGCGGTTGCCGCACCTCCGGCCATCGCCAGTTCACGCCGCAGTTGCGCAACCTCATTGGCGAGACTGCGGCGTTCGTCCATCAGCGCGCGCACACGGGCGGGCACCTCTGCCACCGGGGCCTTCATCTCAAGCGCGACCTGCGCCAGTCGTTGATCCTGTCCGCGCAGATAGGCCATCGCGGCCTCGCCGGTCAGCGCCTCCATCCGGCGCACGCCCGCGCTGCTGGCACTATCGCCCAGCACCACAAACGCGCCGATATCGCCCGTGCGCCGCACGTGGGTGCCGCCGCACAGCTCCAGCGAATAGGTGTTGCCATCGGTTCCCTTGCCGGAGCCGTCCTGCATACCCATCGACACCACGCGCACCTCGTCGCCGTATTTCTCCCCGAACAGCGCCTGCGCACCAAGCCCGCGCGCGTCGTCGGGCGTCATGATCCGGGTCTCAACGGGTGTGTTCTGGCGGATGTAGGCGTTCACCTCGGCCTCGACCGCCGCGATATCCGCGAGGCTCACCGCCTCGTTGTGGCTGAAATCAAAGCGCAAACGATCCTCGGCATTGAGCGAGCCGCGTTGCGCGACGTGATCGCCAAGCGCGTGACGCAGCGCCTCGTGCAGCAGATGCGTGGCCGAATGGTTCGCCCGGATCGCCGTGCGCCGCGCGTGATCTACTTCAAGAACGGCGGCTTCCCCGTTGGAAACGCTCCCCTTTTCGACGGTCGCAAAGTGAATGAACACGCCCGCCGCCTTGCGTGTATCGGTCACGCGCGCCGTGCCGGAGGCCGTGCGGATCACCCCGCTGTCGCCGACCTGCCCGCCGCTTTCGGCGTAAAATGGTGTCTGGTTCAGCGCGATCTGCACGCTGTCCCCCTCACCCGCTGCCTCGACCTTGGCCCCCTCCCGCACAAGGGCGACAATCTTGCCCTCCGCCGTCTCGGTCTCGTAGCCCAGAAAATCGGTGACGCCATCGGCCTCGGCCACGTCGAACCACACGGTCGCATCCGCCGCCTCGCCCGAGCCTGACCACGCCGCGCGCGCCTTGGCCTTTTGCTCGGCCATGGCCGCGTCGAACCCATCGGTATCCACGCTGCGCCCCTTTTCGCGCAGCGCGTCCTGCGTCAGATCCAGCGGGAAGCCGTAGGTGTCATAAAGCTTGAACGCCGCCGCCCCGGGCAGCACTGCGCCCTCATCCAAGCCTGAAACCTCTTCGTCGAGCAGCTTCAGCCCGCGATCGAGTGTCTGGCGGAAGCGTGTTTCCTCTTGTAACAGCGTCTGTTCGATCATGCGCTGCGCTTGTCCCAGTTCGGGATAGGCCGCACCCATCTGGCCGACGAGCGCTGGCACCAGACGGTGCATCAGCGGATCCTGCGCGCCCAGCAGATGCGCATGACGCATCGCGCGGCGCATGATCCGGCGCAGCACGTAGCCGCGCCCATCGTTGCTGGGCATCACGCCGTCCGCCATCAGGAACGAGGTCGAGCGCAGGTGATCCGCAATCACCCGGTGGTGCGTCTTTCCCGGCCCATCGGGATCGGTGCTGGTGGCATTCGCCGACGCCTCGATCAGGCTGCGCATCAGGTCCGTGGCGTAATTGTCGTTGGTCCCCTGCAACAGCGCCGCGACACGCTCGATGCCCATGCCGGTATCGATGGATTTGTTCGGCAAATCGCGACGCGTGCCGTCCTCGAACTGCTCGTACTGCATGAAAACGAGGTTCCAGATCTCGACAAAGCGGTCGCCGTCTTCCTCGGGGGAGCCGGGAGGACCGCCCCAGATGTGGTCGCCGTGATCGTAGAAAATCTCGGTGCACGGCCCGCACGGGCCCGTGGGGCCTGCGGACCAGAAGTTATCGTCCGTGGCGATGCGGATGATGCGATCGTCGCTCAGCCCCGCGTGCCGCTTCCAGATCTCCACCGCCTCATCATCAGTATGATAGACCGTCACCAGCAGCTTGGACGCGTCGATGCCGAACCCTTTGGTCAGCAGATCCCAGGCCAGCGGGATGGCGTCCTCTTTGAAGTAATCGCCAAAGCTGAAATTGCCGAGCATCTCGAAAAACGTGTGGTGGCGCGCGGTGTAGCCGACGTTGTCCAGATCGTTGTGCTTGCCGCCTGCGCGCACGCATTTCTGCGCTGTGGTAGCGCGGGAGTAGTCACGCGTCTCGACCCCGGTAAAGAGGTTCTTGAACTGCACCATGCCCGCCGCCGTGAACATCAGCGTCGGATCGTTGCGCGGCACCAGCGGGCTGGAGGGCACGATCGCGTGGCCGTGGTCGCCAAAATACGACAGGAAGGTCGAGCGGATGTCGTTGAGCGTCTGCATGGGGCGTCCTTTTTTGGGCACGTTTTGCGCCCGTTTCAGATAGCTGCGGCGCGCGGGCCTGTCCACAGGGCGGCACGGAAAAAGGGTGCCGATCCTGCGACCGACACCCTTTTCCAGGTATTCTCGACACGCCGCAGCGCGCCGGGGGATTTAGGCAGTTCCCGTCTGCGGGTGCTTATCCTTCGAGGATATCCGGATCGTCCATCTCATCCGAGCCGTCGAAATCAAGCCCGTGGGCCGCGCGGATCTTGTCCTCGATCTCGTGAGCCATCGCCTCGTTTTCGCGCAGGAAGGTTTTGGCGTTCTCACGCCCCTGCCCGATCCGCTCATCCCCGTAGGAGAACCAGCTGCCGGATTTGTCAACGATCCCGGCCTTCACGCCCATGTCCAAAAGCTCCCCCATCTTGGAGATGCCCTCGCCGTACATGATGTCGAATTCAACCTGCTTGAACGGTGGTGCGACCTTGTTCTTGACGACCTTCACACGGGTCTGGTTGCCCACAACCTCGTCGCGGTCCTTCAGCGCGCCGATGCGGCGGATATCCAGACGCACGGAGCTGTAGAACTTCAGCGCGTTGCCGCCGGTCGTCGTCTCGGGCGAGCCAAACATGACGCCGATCTTCATGCGGATCTGGTTGATGAAGATCACCATACAGTTCGAGCGGCTGATCGAGCCGGTGAGCTTGCGCATCGCTTTGCTCATCAAACGCGCCTGCACGCCGACGGAGCTGTCGCCCATCTCGCCTTCAAGCTCTGACTTTGGTGTCAGTGCCGCAACCGAATCGACGATGACCATGTTGACCGCGCCCGAACGCACGAGCGTATCGGTAATCTCCAGCGCCTGCTCGCCCGTGTCTGGCTGCGAAATCAGCAGCTCGTCGATGTCCACGCCCAGCTTGCGCGCGTATTGCGGATCAAGCGCGTGCTCGGCGTCGACAAAGGCGCAAACCCCGCCCTGCTTTTGTTGCTCGGCCACGCAATGCAGCGTCAGCGTGGTTTTGCCCGAGGATTCGGGGCCGTAGATCTCGATGATCCGGCCCATCGGCAAACCACCGATCCCCAGCGCGATATCCAGACCCAGCGAGCCGGTGGAGGACGCCTTGATGTCCTGCATCGCCCCTTCATCGCCAAGCTTCATGATCGAGCCCTTGCCGAACTGCCGCTCAATCTGCGCAAGCGCGCTGTCGAGCGCCTTTTGCTTGTCTGCCGTTTTCTTATCCATGCTCAAAAGATCTGCCGTTGCCATTGGGTTCTTCCCTTACTGTCACAGGGGCGTGGCGGCGGCAATCGCCGCTTTGCCCGGGCGTGGGTGTTCCGTTAATGTTCTTATGAGATCAAAAAGAGAACATTTCAATCAAAATCGTCCTTTCTCATCATTTGTCTCTTTTGGTTAAGGAAAGGTTTATGCTTCACTGCCCGGATAGAATTCTTGAACGGAGCCGCCCGCGTGCTTGTCTTTTTTGCCGAACGTCTCGCGTTCCTGTCGGTGCCAAAAACCGGCACGACGGCCTATCATACGGCGCTGCGCGACCGCGCGGATCTGGTGATCAGCGATCCGCCCCTTCTCAAGCACGCGCCGGTCTATCGCTACAATCGTTTCATCCGCCCGATGTTCGCAAACGTCTGCAACGCCGAGATGGAGCTGATGGCGGTGATGCGCGAGCCTGTGAGCTGGCTCAGCAGCTGGTATCGCTACCGCCGCCGCCCGTTCATGCAAGGCAAGCCCAACAGCACCCATGACGTGAGTTTCGATGAATTTGTGCTGGCCTACATGAAGGGCAAGCGTCCCGGATTTGCCGACGTCGGCAGCCAACTGAAGTTCCTGGAGCGCCAGCCCAACGGCACGGGAATCACCCATCTATTCCGCTACGAGGACCAGCCGCGACTACAGCAGTTTTTGCGCGATCGTCTTGCGGTCCCGCTTGAGCTTGCGCAAGAGAATGTCTCTCCCCGGCTCGACACACCCCTGTCGGCGGATGTCGAAACCCGATTTCGCCGCAAATTCAGCGAGGATTTCGCGCTTTACGACAGTATCCCGTGCGATTAATGCAGCTGCTTATTCACTGTTTCAGTGAGATCGTTGAGCGAGAAGGGTTTGGGCAGAAAGACCGAGTTGGGTATCTTTTTCTGCGCCTCGCCCAAACTGTCCTCTGCATAGCCAGAGACAAAGACAACGCGGACATCGGGTCGGTCCTTTAGGGCTTCACGCACCCAACTTGGCCCATCCATGCCGGGCATAACCACATCCGTCACGAAACAGTCGATCTTCAGCTGTCGGTCCTCCAACGTGTTGAGCGCGGCTTCGGCGTTCTCGGCCTCCAGCACCGTGTAGCCGCGCAGCCGCAGCGCCCGGCTGGCAAAGGCGCGCACGGGGGCCTCATCCTCGACGAGCAGGATGACCCCACCATCGTGCGGCGTGCCATCCGCCTTGGCCGGCTCCATCGCTTTTGGCTGAGCGGCGTCGTGGAGCGGCTGTGCGTAGACGGGGAAGTAGAGGATAAAGGACGTGCCCACATCCACTTCGCTGTCGACAAAGATATAGCCACCCGTCTGCTTGACGATGCCGTAAGCGGTCGACAGACCGAGGCCGGTGCCCTCGCCCGTGCGTTTGCTGGTGACGAATGGTTCGAACACCTTCTGCAGCCGATCACCGGGGATACCCACACCGTCATCCTCGACGCGGATCGTGATGTAGTCCCCCGACGGCACCGTTACCCGGTCTCGCGTCAGCGGGCTATCAAGCGTGACCGCTTCGGTTACGATACGGACCTCTCCGCCCGATGGCATCGCGTCGCGGGCGTTCACAACAAGGTTCATGAGCACCTGTTCCAGCTGCCGCTTGTCCGCACGGATTGGTCGCAGCACGGGATCATGGCGTAGGGTCAGGGTCACTTTTTCGCCAACCAGCCGGTTCAGCAGATGGGTCAGATCGGCGAGGGTGTCGCGCATGTCGAGCGTTTCCGGGCGCAGGGTCTGCTTGCGCGAGAAGGCGAGGAGCTGCCCTACAAGCGAGGCGGCCCGGTTGGCGTTCTGGTTGATCTGGATCAGATCGTCGTAATTCGCATCGCCGGGATCGTGGCGCAGCAGCAAAAGGTCGCAATGGCCCGAAATCGCGGTCAACAGATTGTTGAAATCATGCGCGACGCCGCCCGCAAGCTGGCCGATAGCCTGCATTTTCTGGCTTTGCACGAATTGCGCTTCGAGCGTCTTGAGTTCAGTCGCGTCATGCAGCACCGCCACAAGTGCCGGTGCGCCATCCTCTTCGATCCGGTTCAGCGTCACTTGCACGAATGTCTCGCGGTCGCGCCGGGTAAGACGCAGGAATTCGGATTTCTGCGCGAGGCGCCCGGCCAGCGTATCGTCGAGCCAGTCCGATATCGCGCGGCCGAGTCCCTCCATCAGGTCGGCGATATTCGCGTCATTGACCAAGGCCACGCCGATCAGCGCGCTTGCCCTTGCATTGAAACCCATCACCTGGCCCTGCGGCGAAATCTTGATCATCGGGATGGGCATATTCTGAAACACCGGCCAGCCGTCGGCGGAGGCCGTCTCTCCCTGAACGGCGGGCGGGGGCAGCAGATAGATCGCGCGCCGCCCGGCCCCGGCGTCCGTCTGCGCGATGAGCGCCGCTTTATCGCCAGTGGTGGTGGCGACCTGCATCACGGTGCCCGGCACGATGACCTGATCCGTGAACACCATCTCGATCGTTTTGCTGCGCGCGCCGACGAACTGCCGCGCGGCGTGGTTCATCGACAAAATCGCCCCGCTGCGCCCGACCATGATCATCGGTAGAATACGGTTGTCACTGGGAAGCTGGCCTGCAGCGGGGGCGGCGTTGACGTCGATCCGCCACACGAAATTCTCACCGGTCTGATGCACGTTGATGGACAGGCTGCCGCTGCCGGTCACAATCTCCTCGCGCGCGAACCCGACGGAGTCGGCCCGGGATTGCAGCCGGAACAAAACGGGCCCGGGATTTGCGATGCGATCCCCCAACGCCTGTGACACGGTGCGATTATCCGGCATCCCAAACGCCGCAAGGGCCGCGGGATTGGCGTAGCTGATGATACCATCCGCTTCTGCAATCAGGCACGGCGTGCCATCATGGTCGAGGACCTGCGCCGCCGCCGGCGCAGGGCGCGCGCGCCCGCTCAAAATCGCAAGCAGGGCGGCAAAAGCCATCAGAGCGCCCCCCAGGATACTGCCCGGCACAGATGTCTCAACCGGTGCGATCTGCGCCAGCGCGATCACAGCCACCCCAACCCCAGCGACCGCCAGAAGCCGCAAGGGTGGAAAACGCCCGCGGGCGGCAAGAAGTGACTGATCTGGCATAACACCCTTTCATGCGGACAGGATTCGCCCTGCCGCCAGTCTTGGCATGAAGGGTTAACCAACCTTTAAGCGCTACGGCGGTCCGCCAAAATCGACAGAAATTTCCCGCTATACGCGAGACTGACCGCTTTCCTACCGCCGCGTCAAGTGCGCGGTAAAGAACCCGTCGCAGTCTGCGCTGACGGCGTAGCGCCGCACGAAAGGCGCATGCCAGTCTGAATGCCGCGCAAGAAACGCCTCGATGCGGGCTTCGTTCTCGACCCTGAGGACCGAACAGGTCGCATAGACAAGCGTTCCGCCGGGGCCAGCGCCCCCCTTGCCATGTCGAGGATCTCGTCCTGTATCTGCGTCAGCTCGGCCAATCGGTCGGATGTCAGGCGCCATTTGCCCTCTGGCGCGCGGCGCCACGCCCCGCTGCCCGAACAGGGGGCATCCACCAGCACAAGATCAAAAGGGGCGACGTCGGCGGCTGTCCCCGGCGCAAGCAATTCGATGGTGACACCCGCGCGCGCCGCCCTGGCCGGCAAATCCTTCATGCGGGCGGCATCGCTGTCGTGCGCGCTCACATCAGTGCCCTGCCGCGCCGCCAGCGCCAGGGCCTTGCCGCCACCGCCAGCGCAATAGTCGAGCGCCCGCGCCGCTGCCGGTGCGGCCTCAACGACCGCCTGACTGCTCGCGTCCTGAAATTCGATCAACCCGTCGGCATACAGCACCGTCTGGCGCAGGCGCCGTTCGTTTGCTGTGACGGTAAGCGCGCCTGCCGCCACGGCGTTGATTTCACAGGTGATTTCCTCCTGCGCAAGCCGGTCGATGACCGTCGCGCGATCGATGCGCGCGGTATTGACGCGCAGGGTGACCGGCGCGCGGGATTTCAGTGCCTCCGCCGTTGACTGCGCCGCATCGCCCAGGCTGTCGGCAAAGGGCGCCATCAACCAGTCCGGCAGATCCTGCGCAACGGCGGCGGCAGGCGCATGCGTGGGGGCAGTACGCTCCGCATCGGTCAGTTCGGCTGGCGCGTGGCCCACGCCCGAGAACAGCTCAGCAAGGGCCGCGCCGTCCTGTCGCAGCTTGCCGATCATGCGGGCGCGCCCGGTCTCCCCCCCGCCCTCATGCGCGCTGCTGCGCCAGCGGCGCACCACGTCGAACACGTGATCCCGGATCGCCGCGCGGTCCTTGGACCCGGCAAAGCGGTGCCCCCGCGCCCATCGGGTCAGCGTCTGCTCGGCGGGCGCACCGGCAACGATCTCGTCGAGGATCTCGATCGCGGCCGCGATGCGCGCTCCGGGGGTCACGCTCAGCCGATCCGGTAGTTGGGGGATTCGCGCGTGATCTGCACGTCGTGCACGTGGCTCTCCTTGAGCCCCGCGCCGGTGATCTTCACGAAGGTGCAGTTGCGACGCATCTCGTCGACGGTGGCGCAGCCGGTATAGCCCATCGCGGCGCGCAAGCCTCCGACCATCTGGTGCACGACCGTCGCGGCGGAGCCTTTATAGGCCACCTGCCCCTCGATGCCCTCCGGCACCAGCTTGTCGCTTGCCGCGTCCTTCTGGAAATACCGGTCGGCGGAGCCGCTGGCCATGGCGCCAAGGCTGCCCATGCCGCGATAGCTTTTGAAGCTGCGGCCCTGGTACAGGATGACTTCGCCGGGGCTTTCATCGGTGCCCGCGATCATGCTGCCGACCATGGCGCAGGAGGCGCCGGCCGCGATCGCCTTGGCGAAATCGCCCGAGAACTTGATGCCGCCGTCCGCAATCACCGGCGTCTCGCCCGCCGCCGCCGCGCAATCCATGATTGCCGTCAGCTGTGGCACGCCGACGCCCGCCACCATGCGCGTGGTACAGATGGAGCCGGGCCCGATGCCGACCTTGACCGCATCCGCCCCCGATCCGATCAGCGCGCGCGTGGCCTCGCCGGTGGCGACGTTGCCCGCCACGACCTGCACTTCGTTGCTCAGCTTCTTGACCCGTTCGACGGCCTCTCCCACGCTTTTGGAATGCCCGTGCGCCGTGTCGATCACGATCATGTCGACGCCCGCGTCAACCAACGCCTCGGACCGCTCAAAGCCTGCGTCGCCCACGGTTGTGGCGGCGGCCACGCGCAGGCGGCCCAGATCGTCCTTGCAGGCGGTGGGGTTCAGCACGGCCTGCTCGGTGTCTTTCAGCGTCAACAGACCGGTAAGCTTGCCCTGCCCGTCCGTGACCAGCAGTTTCTCGATCCGGCGCGCCTTCATCAGGCTGATCGCCTCGTCCCGGTCGGCAGGTTCGTGCAGGATCGCCAGATCGTTCGAGGTCATCATCACCCGTACCGGCGTATCGTCGGAGGTGGCAAAGCGCATGTCGCGATTGGTGACGATGCCCACGACGCGGCCACTCTCGTCAATGACGGGAAATCCGGTCACGCGGTAGCGTTCCTGCAGCGCCTTGGCATCCGCCAGCGTCTGGTCGGCGCGCAGGGTGATGGGGTTGTAGACGATCCCGCTCTCGAACCGTTTGACGCGGCGGATTTCGCGGGCCTGTTCGTCCACCGTGAGGTTGCGATGCACCACGCCCATGCCGCCCGCCTGCGCCATGGCGATGGCCATGCGCCCCTCAGTCACCGTATCCATGGCAGAACTGAGTAGCGGGATGTTGAGCGCGATGGATTTGGTCACCCGCGTGCGAGTATCCGCAGTCGAGGGCAGCACGGATGAGGCGGCAGGCACCAGCAACACATCATCAAACGTCAGGGCCTCACGAATCTCCATCGGGCGCACTCCTTGGCAGCTTCATTTGGCACGCTGCTATCTCACGGATGGGGGCGTTTGGAAAGGGCGCGCTTGCAATCGGCGCGCGGTCGCGGAAGGCTGCGCAAAACAGGAGGGCGCGGCATGGCGAAACACGGGTACGAGGGCGGCAGACTGGATCTGCCTTTCGTGGGGATCTCAACCTTTGGCAAGCGTCCTTACGAGCCCGATTGGGACAAACTGGACGCCGATGTGGCGATCCTGGGCGCGCCCTTCGACGCGGGCACGCAGTGGCGCTCGGGCGCGCGGTTCGGGCCGCGCGGGGTGCGCGAGGCCTCGACGCTCTTTAGCTTTGGACACGCCGGGGCCTACGACCACGAGGATGACGCAATCTACCTGCCCGGCGACGTCAACATCGTCGATATGGGCGATGCGGACATTATCCACACCGACACCGAAGCCAGCCACGCCAATATCGAGACGGGCGTGCGCGCGGCCCTCGATGCCGCCGCCCTGCCCGTCGTCATCGGCGGCGATCATTCAATAAATATCCCCATCATCCGCGCCTTTGCCGATCAGGGCGACATTCACATCCTGCAAATCGACGCGCATCTTGATTTTGTCGATGAACGCCACGGCGTGCGCCACGGCCACGGCAACCCGATGCGCCGCGCGGCAGAGCAGGACCACGTGACCGGCCTGACGCAAGTGGGCATCCGCAACGTCAGCTCGACCGCAAAGGAGGGCTATGACGCGGCACGCGCGATGGGGTCGGACATCCTCAGCGTACGGCAGGCGCGCAAGATCGGGACGGCGGGCGTCCTCAGCCACATACCGCAAGACGCCCGCGTTTATGTGACCCTCGACATCGACGCCTTCTGCCCCTCGATCGCGCCGGGCACGGGCACGCCGTCGCACGGCGGGTTCCTCTATTACGAAGTGCTTGAGCTGTTGCAGGCGCTGGCGCAGCGCCACGAGATCGTGGGCATGGATCTGGTCGAGGTCGCGCCCGACTACGACCCCACAGGCTCCACCCAGATCCTCGCCGCGCAGATCCTGCTGAACTTCCTAGGCTTCATCTTCCACGCCCGGCGCGCCGACTAACCCTCGGCCACGCGCCGCACGCAGAAATCCCGACGGTCGACTTGCACGGTTGCAAATTCTGGTGCCCATGCCGCCAAAACGACGCTTTTTGCCGCGCGCGGCCTTTCGCGTGGCGTGCAAGCCCCTATGATCCGCGAAACACTGATAAAATCGGACCGATCATGACCGAAAATCCCCTTGTCATCTTCACCCCCTCCGGCAAGCGTGGCCGGTTCCCGGTGGGCACGCCCGTCCTGACGGCGGCACGCCAGCTGGGCGTCGATCTGGATTCGGTCTGCGGCGGGCGGGGCATCTGTTCGAAATGCCAGATCACGCCGGGCGTCGGTGATTTTGCCAAGCACGGTCTGCACGTTGAGGCCGACGCGCTGAGCGCGTGGAACAAGGTCGAAGCACGCTATGACGAAAAACGCGGGCTGAAAGCCGGGCGGCGTCTGGGCTGTCAGGCGACGGTGCAAAAGGATGTCGTCATCGACGTGCCCGCGGAAAGCCAGGTACACCGGCAAGTCGTGCGCAAACGCGCCGAGCTGCGCGATATCGTCATCAACCCCTCGACCAAGCTTTACTACGTCGAAGTCAAAGAGCCCGATATGCACGACCCCTCGGGCGATCTGGAACGGCTGCGCGACGCGCTCCATGACCAGTGGGAGTTGGAGAACGTCGCCGCCGATCTGCACATCCTGCAAGAGATGCAACCGGTGCTGCGCAAAGGGGACTGGAAGGTCACCGTGGCCATTCACCTCGGGGACCATGAAAACAACCCGCGCATCATGCACATCTGGCCCGGCTTTTACGACGGCACCATCTACGGGCTGGCCGTTGATCTCGGCTCGACCACCATCGCGGCGCATCTGTGCGATCTGCAAACCGGTGAGGTTATCGCCTCGTCGGGCGTGATGAACCCACAGATCCGCTTTGGCGAGGATCTGATGAGCCGGGTCAGCTATTCGATGATGAACGCGGGCGGCGCGGCTGAAATGACGCAGGCCGTGCGCGAGGGGATGAATGCGCTGTTCACGCAGATCGGGATCGAGGCGAATATCGATAAATCGCTGATCGTGGACGCGGTGTTTGTGTGCAACCCTGTCATGCACCACCTGTTGCTGGGGATTGATCCGTTCGAGCTGGGGCAAGCGCCGTTTGCGCTGGCCACGTCCAACGCGCTGCGCCTGCGCGCGGACGATCTGGATCTCAACATCCACGAAAGCGCGCGCGTCTACCTGCTGCCCTGTATCGCGGGCCATGTGGGCGCGGACGCGGCCGCCGTGGCGCTGTCCGAGCATCCCAACCATTCCGACGATCTGGTGCTTATCGTCGATGTGGGCACCAACGCGGAGATCCTGCTGGGCAACCGCGAAAAGGTGCTGGCCTGCTCCTCGCCCACCGGCCCTGCGTTTGAGGGCGCGCAGATCAGCTCGGGCCAGCGCGCCGCGCCCGGCGCCATCGAGCGGGTCGAGATCGACCCGGCCACGAAACTGCCGCGCTTCAAGGTGATCGGCTGCGATATGTGGTCCGACGAGGACGGGTTCGAGGCGATGATCGCCCAAACCGGCGTCACGGGCATCTGCGGGTCGGGCATCATCGAAATGGTGGCCGAGATGCGCATTCACGGCATCCTCGACGCACCCGGCCTCATCGGATCCCCCGAACAGACGGGATCGGCGGCGGTCTTTGCCGACGGGCGCACCTATAGCTATCTGGTCTATGACGGCACGCCGCTGGGCGGGCCAAAGATCACCGTGACCAACCGCGACATCCGCGAAATCCAGATGGCCAAGGCAGCACTTTATTCAGGGGCACGCCTGCTGATGGATAAATTCGGTGTCGAAAAGGTCGACCGCGTTGTGCTGGCCGGCGCCTTTGGCGCGCATATCTCGAACAAGCACGCGATGGTGCTGGGGATGATCCCCGACGTGCCGCTCGACAAGGTGACGTCGGCGGGCAACGCGGCGGGCACGGGGGCACGGATCGCGCTCCTGAACCGCGAGGCCCGCGCCGAGATCGAGGAAACCGTGCGCCAGATCCACAAGGTCGAAACCGCGATCGAGCCGCGCTTTCAGGAGCATTTCGTCAATGCCTCCGCCATTCCGAACGCGGTCGATCCCTTCCCCCTGCTGCGCTCCATCGTCGATTTGCCGACCCGCACGTTCAATTCTGGCGGTGAGGCCGAGGGGCGCGGCGGGCGGCGGCGCAGACGCGGTTAGAACCGCCGCGACAGGCTGATGCCGCAGCCTTTGCGCGTGGTGTCGAACACCGCCACGTTCGAGCGCGTGCGCCCGAGGCTGCACGTCAGCTTGGGCACCACGCCGCGCACCGAATAGCGGCTGTTGACCAGCGTGGCAGAGACATCGGCGATCGTATCACGGCGCCCGAACCCCAGATCACGCGCGTAGATGCGTTGACCGATGGCAAGCGCTGCCCCGATCTCAAGCCCGCCGCGAAAGGCGCGACTGACCTGCGCGTTTACCTCTGCCGCCGTGTGGCGCAGGCCGATCCGCTCGCTGCGCACCCGACCCACCCGCGCACCAAAGCGCAAGGATGTCGCCGGATCAGGGGAGAATCGCCATCCCGCCTCTACCGATACCCGCGGCCCACCGCGCGCATCACCGGGCGGGAAATCCAGGCGCGCCAGGGTCAGCTGCCCGTCAACGGCCTGCTTTGGACCGACCCGCAGAACGGACCCGGTGCTTATCCCGTAGTATTGATAGCGCGCAAGATCGCCGTCGTGGTGCAGTGCCACGCCCCGCACACCCCATTCCCCCCAATGGGGCGTATGGGTGTAGCCAAGGCCCAGTTCGACCTCGTCCGATGGGTCGAATACCTCGGAAAAAATCTCCCGCTGAACGCGCCAGTCGAACGTGACGCGCCCCTGCGTGCCCAGCGGGCGGCGCACGAAGCCCTGCAGCCCGATGCGCGCGCGCCAGCCGGCGGTGCGGCGGCTCTCCGGGGTGACGTCACCCGTGCCGAATCCGTTGAGCCGCACCGTGCGCGCATCGGTGCCGTTGTTGAGATTGCTCGTCGGCTCCAGCTCGAAAATAAGGGAGACGCTCGTCGGCCGCTCGGCATCTATCCGGCGTAGCACACCACGGTAGAGCGCGCGCAGCGCCGGATCGTCGACCCGTTCGTCCAGCAGCGTGAATTGGTAGCGCGCGGCGCGGATCTGGCCGTCAAGCAGCAGGGCATAGCCCAGCTCTTCGCGGATCGCGATGTCGTCGGGCCGCGCGCGCAGCAGACCGCGCAGGATCTCCACCGCGCGCTCGTAATCGCCTGCCGCACGAAGCACCCGCGCCTCGGCAAGGGTTTCTGCGCGCACGCCGTCCGGCAGCGCGAGGATGAGAGCAAGCGCCAGGAGCGCCGCACGCCACACAGGACGGCGCCGGATCAGTCGGCGGTACCGACCAAGCCACCGGCGATGGTAACGTCCTCGGTCTTGCCGACATAGGTGGCGATAACGCCGGTCGATCCGATAGCGCCGTCAAGGCGCACATCGATCGTGTCGCTGTTGCCAAGTGTGGCAAAGCTGGTCGCGGTCGAATAGGTGGCCGTGGCCGTGCCGCTGACGCTCTGTCCGTTCACGCGCCCGTCGACCCTGATGCCGTTAGGCGTGGCCGCGCCGCCGCCGGTGCCCGATCCGGTAAGCGTGCCTGCGCTAAAGTCCGCAGTAAGCCGCGCAGTGCCGGTCTCCGCTTGCGAAAGGCCGATCCCCTGTATCGACGTTTCCCCGCGGCTGACATTGAAGACGGCGACGTGCCCATACTCCGCATCATAGGTCACCGTGCCTCTGCCGACCTCATCACCGACGTTCGGCGTCCCCTCGATCCCGGCGGTCGCCACGAACTGGCCGCTGGTTGCGTCCACACCGCGCGCGAATGCAACCAGCCCGACGCGGCTGTCGTTCACTGATCCCCTGACCACCTCGCCGTCAAAATCGGTCGTCACCTGCCCGTTCGACACGCCCGCGGTAAACGCAGCGGTTTGCTCGTCCGCGCGGCCCCCGCCGCCACAGGCGCCGAGCAGCGCAAGGGTCGCAAGCGGAAAGCAAAGTCTGGTCAAGGTGTTGGTCATGCGTTCATCATCCATAGAGTCGTTTCTACCGGAGGTTTACATGCCTCCCCCGCCGCCGCAACCGATAACGCGCCGGGCAGAAAGGATTTTTCGAAAGCCGTCGCACGCCCGCTTGATCTCCGCCCCGAAGCGGATTATTCCGGTCCCTGCGGCGGGTATGGTGAAAAGGTATCACGGCAGCTTCCCAAGCTTTAGTTACGAGTTCGATTCTCGTTACCCGCTCCACTTCCTCCCGAATGAAGACAGACGCAGGTTTTCCGGCCGCTCAGGTCCTGGGCCCGACAAAGGGGCGGATCAAGCCCGTGCGCGCGAGGTTTATTCGTCCGCAGTTGCAACCTGCTTGTACGTCACCACCGGCCATTCGTCCTGCCGGATCGCGGTCATCGCGAGCCAGATTGTCTGATCTCCCACACGCGCGCGGCACCAGGGGCCATCGCTTGCCGTGAGGCATTGATTGACCTTGATCTGCGTGCCCGTCGCGACAGTGCCAAGCGCGGGTGCGTCACGACGTGGCTGCGCACGGGTGTTGAGATTGGCCAAAGTCTCGATCGTGGTAAATCCGGCGTCCTGGGGCACTTCGGGCGCGCGCAGTTCTGCCGGCGTGGCGCAGCGCTGGCTAAAGCCTGCATAATAGCACTTGTGCCGCCGCAGCGCCGCCGCCAGTTTCTGGCTGTTGCCATCGCCTGCCGCGCGCTCGATCACCAGTGCAAGGGGGCTGCCGACAAGATCACCGGTGACGCGGAACTGGTTTCCGCCCAATGCCGCGGCCTGCGTCTCCCCCGCCATCAAGAGGATCTGCCCGTTCACGATTTTCCAATTGTCGATCTTGCTGAACTGCACCGCGCAATTGACGGAACTGACAGGATACAGGCTTTCCTTTGGCGTGCCCGTGAGCGTCAGGTTGCACGCCTCCGCCCCGGCGCGCATGGCGGGATCAAAGATATACCACTCCCCCGCAAACGCGTCGATCAGCTCCTGCTGGGATTGCGCCTGCGCTGTCGTGCCAGTCGCGAGCGATACGGCCAGAATGCAAAAGAGACGTGAAAAAAGGGTCATGTGAAGTTCCAGTATGAATGACGTGGTCAGTTATCCGCGATTGATACCGTACTGCTGGCCACAACGACCCCGTCCGATACCATGGTGAGTGTTGCCGTCAGCGCAAGATCCGGCTGTACCGAGAATGACGTGCTTGCCACCAGATCATCGCTGCCCTGTGTGAGGGTGATGTCGCGCGATTGGCTGGTACTGATGGTCCCGCCGCCATCGGATTTCTCAATCGTGAGGGTTGCCGTCACACGCCCCGCCCCCATGCCAAGCGCGCGCGCTTCGACCGCGATGATCCCGTCCTGCGGTGTCATGTCGATCTGCGGGATCACCATCGCGTCGCCGTCGGCAAGGACAGCTGAGGCACACATCATGACCCCCCGGCAACAACCGAAAGGATGCCATTCGGCCTACAGGCCGGCCCGCTCGACCAGCGGCGCATGTCAGGGAGACGTTTGATTGATGATGACGGATCCGCCGTTGGACACCACGGTCGGTGCCGCAACGATGTTATTGCCCGTCTGGGTCAGGATAACCGTGGTACCGGCCCCCGACACATCCAGGCTGGTATCATTGTTGTTGCCGTTCTGGCGCAGCTCCCCCGTGGCATTGCGGCCCGACACCGTCACGGCGCCGATGTTTCCATCGCCCAATTGCTCAAGGAGCGCGGAGGCCCCTGCCCCCGTCACGTCGATGTCACCGACGTTGTTCAGGCCAAGCTGCGTGAGCACGCCCACCCCGCTGAGACCGGTAATGTTGATGTCACCCGAATTCCCGGCGCCGGTTCCAAGCGTTGTCTGGTTGAGGGCCACCTGCCCGCCGGTATTGGCGACGTTGATCGTGGCGCTGTTGCCACCGCCTGCCTGTACCGCCGCCGTATCGGAATTGATCTGGCCCGATATGGTCGACCCCGTCGCCAGCGATTGATCCACAAAAAGGGTATTCCCCAGGCCGGATCCTTGCGTGCTGTCCTGCAGAATGAAAAGTCGGTTTTCATCCGCGGCGGCCCCGACGGCCAGCGTGGCAGCCGCAAGAAGGCCCAGCGTATGAACGCGCATGTTGGTAAACATTGTAGAATCCATAAATAAAGAATTCTTAATGTGGTATCACATGCTTTGTTGAATTGCCACGAAGTTGTTGGTTCCGGTCTGTGTGAAAACGGCGCGGTTGGAATGTCCGGTCTGCGAAATCGCGGCCTGATTTCCGGTGCCGCTGATGCGCCCGGTGACGCTGTTTTGCGTACCGCGCTGGGTGATACCGAACAGATTGCCAATACCGGCGATTTCAAGATCGGCAGAATTCTTGCGACCACTCTGGCGGACGATACCGGGCGCGCTGGCCTCGAACCATGCGGGGTCGGGCTGATACCTGATCGACGCCGCCCCGTTGTTGGTGCCCGACACCCGCACGGTAACCGAGTTGCCGACAGAGGCAGGTGCCTGAAGAATGCTCAGGGTATTTGCCTCAAAGTCCCCGCTCAGCTGGATCTGATTGTTGTCGGCATTCCCTTCGGCCTGCGCGGCCACGGGTGTCACGCCTACCGCGCCCGTCAGGGCGATGACAGCTGCTGTCGCAAATTTCCACATGTCGATTGTCCTCAAATCCGATTTTTCTTTCGGATGAGGGTCGCCGGACATACAGGCGCGAATAAGGAGGGGATGTGCTGATTTGACGTCGAATCATGGACCGCCCTGCCACAACAAAAAACGGGCGGTTAACACCGCCCGTCCTGGAAAGGATGCAAGCTCGCCCGGGCGGTCATCCCACGGCTTCATCCGCGGCAGGCTGCGCGGGTGGCAGCGGCGCACGGTCAACCTGCGCGGGCTGCGGCTGCGGCGCCAGCCTGCGCTGGGTGACACGCCGGACCGTGCGTGTAATTGGACGGGTCTTGACCGTGCGCGCCGCGTTCTGCGTATTCGGGCGCAGCGTGCGCCCTGCGGCGGCAGGGATGTTGCCGTCGTACTTCTGAGCGCGGTAATCCGCGATATAGCGTTTGCCGGCAGCATCATCCTTGAAATGCCAAACGCCCAGCTCGTTGCCTTCGGCGATGAGCGCCATCACGGCCTTTTCGACCGCCTGCTCGACCGCAACCTGCTTGGGCTCGTTGGTCGCGATGCCACCCTCGCTTTCCAGCAGCTCATCCAGCGCGATGTAGCGGAAGATGGAGGCACGATCCGCCACCGAGGCGATCGGTTTGCGCACCACAACGCTTGCCAGAACCTCACCGGAGTTGGTGGAGATCGCCCGCAGCGAAACCGTGACGATATCCAGCTTCCACTGCCGGTCGCCCCCGATGCCCAGATAACGGGCGCCAAAACCGCCGGTCATGACATTGCTGTCATACCCGATGATGCCCCCCTGCAAGATGATGCCCGAATGATCGAGCGGCGCGAGCGCGTCGGGATTGATGTTCTGCTCCCCCCGGTACAGGCGGCGCATCTCCGTCACGATCTGGCGCTCGCGGATCAATGCTTCGAGATTTGAGCGGTCCAGGACCGAGAACCAGCGACGCTCACCCGCGTCCTGAAGCGCCTTGATCAGGATCGGCGCACCGCCCTGCGTCACGGCGCGCGACAGCGATTGCACGTTCGCAGGTTCTTTATACTGCCCGGTCAGATCCGGAAAATCAAAGACCGACACCGTCACCCGGTGGCTTGGCGCAGGCACGGCGCGCAACGCACGGTTCTGCGGGGTGATCTGGCTGAAGCTCGCCTCGTATTCGCCGACGGTCAGATCCGTCAACGATGTGCAGGCCCCCAGACCACAGAGAGCGACGACGCCCACCAATTTTGTAAGACCCTGAAAAAACATCTGCTCTCAACCTCTTCCTGTCGCCCGTTCGTTCACGCGCAAATACCGGCGCGGGCGTACCCTGAATTTATTGTGTCACCAACTGTGGCACGATGATCTCGGTCACGGTGCCGTCGAGAGAATCCGCAATCAGCAGGGTGATACTGTCCAGCGACCGGGCGAATTCGACCGTCGTTGTGCCGAAGGTCACCGTGCCGCCCTGCTGCGGCGTGTCTCCGAAGATGGCGTCGGTCACCTGGCCCGCCAACGCGGACAGCAGCCGCCCTTCGAGCTGGCGCACGAATAGATCGGCGTCGGTGGTGCCGCTGCCGGTCGTCCCGTCCCCATCGGCCGTCCCATTGCCATCGTTCGCATCGCGCGCCGTCGCGTCCCGTTGGGCGCTTGCGATTGCCAGCAGATGCCCCGAGTTCAGGGCGTTTCCGCCAAACGACGGGTTGGTCGGCGTATATACCAGATCCTGCGCGGTGGACGGCTGCGCCGCCAACGTCATCATGCCGACGACGAAAGCCAGACCGCGAAATCCGGGAAAGAATGATCCCTGCATCATATCCTCAATGTAAAAACTGATTTTCGTGAAACACCGTTCAGCGCGTTTTGCGGAACGGAGAGAAATCGTAACAGTCGCTATTCCCTATCACCGATTCGCAAAACTGAGAACGACTCATTGCGTCGGGACGGGATTTGTTGCGGGTCGGACACAAATGCGCGCGCCCATATTCCCGCAAGGGTAGAAAACTGATCGGGGAGCCAGTGCGGCAGTCAAAAAGTCATCCGGATTATCGCCCATTGTTTCCAATATTTAACAAGTAAGTCAGGAATATGGCCAAAATCTGGAAAACATTTGAACAAGCGTTTTCATTTTGTTAATAATGCAACTCAGGGGATGGTGCGGAGTGCTTGTGCTCACCACTGCGATACGGAGGAAACGGGGGGGGTCCTTAAGCGTGCTCGCATTGCCATCACCCAGTTATGTTACAAATGCCTGAAAGCAGCGCATTTTATTTTGCCAGTACAATTTCAGAACTGCGCCGATTGATATGGCGCGAAGACATATAAACGGGAGTGGATCCAGAATTACACGTATCGGTTGAATTTCGCAACGCCTTAATCACGCGCAACAGCCTGTTTTGGATGACGTGATATAGCCGAGAGTTTCCACTTCAATTCAGGCTGCATTTCGCAGTCGCCATAACACTCTCAAAGAAATTGAAAGTGTTTCGAATTCGCTAGTCGGCTGCGCACCCCGCGCGACCGGACGGATAAGACTTGCAAACCGCCCGGTTGGGCAAAACTAAAGAAGGTACACTATGACTATTTTCAGAATTTCACTTGCGGCAACGACGGCGCTGACGCTTTCCATGTCCGGCGCGATGGCCGATGGCAACGAAGCGTATCTGCAGCAGCTTGGCAGCAACCACTCTGCCCTGATCGATCAGACAGGCGGATCGAACAACGACGCGGGCCGTTCGGACGGTGTCGTCACACAGCGTGGCCAGTTCACCGCCCTCGGCAACACGATCAGCATCGTGCAATCCGGTGACGCGAACGCCATCGGTACAGGCACCATCGTGAACCGCGGCACTGGCGTGTTCCAATTCAACCAGAGCGGCCCAGGCAGCACGGCGACCGTCACTCAGGACAGCACCGGCGCTGCATCCGGCAACGAAATCGGCACGCTCAACCAAGTCGCACGGACCTCAAGTGCGTCCGGCAACACAGCAACGATCTCGCAGACGGGCGGCGGAAACGAAATCACCTCCGTGTCACAAGATCGCAGTGGCTCGACAGACGGCACCACCGCGGGCCGGACAGGCCAGGTCGCGGACGTCTCGCAAACCGGCAACAACAACCTGATCGCGACCGTGCGCCAGGGCACCCAGTTCGACGGCAGCGCTGGCAACACATTGTCCATCTCGATCACCGGTGACGACAACGGCCGTGGCGCCCTGACCGGTCTTGCAGTGGTTGGCGCGGCGACGTCGAGCGCGATCCAGTCCGGTACCGAGAACGAGCTGCAATTCACGATTGCCGGGGGCAATTCGAACGAATTCGGCTTCAACCAGTCGGGCGCACTGAACGACGCGCTCAGCATCGTGATCTCGGGCAACAGCAACCAGCTGGGCGTCAACCAGGTTGGGAATTCCAACGTTGTCACAGTGGCCGCCATTTCGGGTAACGACAACGTGGTCGGTCTGTCCCAGGCGGGCAACACCAACACGGCAGCCGCGACCATCCTGAACGACGGCAACAACAACGCGTTCGGCATTTCGCAGATCGGCGATCTGAACGATGCGGGCGTCACCATTGATGGCGATGACAACGGGGCCACCTCCGGCGGTCTCTTCGGCGTCGCGGCAGGCGTCGGTGGCGTGAACGGCCTTGTGGCGCAGTGGGGCAACGACAACACGGCAACACTGTCCATCACGGGCAACGACAACGCCTTTGCGCTTGAGCAGGGCAGCGCCACAACGTTGGGTAACCTCAATACCATCACCGGTACCGTCGGCGGTAACGGCAACGCGGTTGCGGTTGCACAGCTTGGCAACAGCAACATGGCCGTGTTCACACAGACCGGCAACGCCAACAGCGCTGGCATCACCCAGTAAGCTGATTTTCTTCCGGGCGGCGCCAGCGCCGCCCGGATCCGTTTTCCAATGATACGAAGACACCTCGGGCAGGGAATTCCAAAATGAACCGCAGATCTGTGATCCTCTTCGCATCATGCGCTTTCGCCGCGACATCGGCGCAAGCGCAAAGCAATCGCGACAACGATGTGCTGATCAATCAGATCGGATCGGACAACTCTGCCATCATCACGCAGGCCGGCATTCGCAATCTGGCGGGGTCGGACGCAGATCCGATGCTGCAGGATGGCATCTACAACGCGCTCACGATTTCGCAGACCGGGACCGACAACACGATCGGCCTGACACTGCCCGGCATCCTCCAGATCGGACGCCGCAACACCCCCGGCATCTTCAACACCATCGACCTGCTCCAGAACTCCGACGAAAACGCCGTCGGCAGCATTGAGCAGATCTCCGAAGGCTCTGTGGTCAACGGGGCCAATGCCCTGACGGTGATCCAGCAGAACGGGGACCGCAACCTGTTGCGCGCCGTGCGGCAGGTGCAGGAGTCCGGAGAGGCCGCGCAACGCGCCAGCGTTACCATGACCGGCGCCGACAACATCATCGACCGGGTCGAACAACGCTCGAACGATACGGGGCGCGAGGGCCCCAACGAGATCGATGTCAACATTCTCGGCTCCAACAACGGGCGTCTGGCGCTGTCGGGCTTCGCGGCAGAGCCGAGCCTTGCCGACAGTTCCATCGTGCAGGAGGCCGACACCGTCGATCCCGGTATCTACGGCAACAAGATCATCCTCGACATCATCGGGGACGACAACCGCTTTGGCCTGCGTCAGGGCGGGCGCATGAACGACATGGGCCGCCTCGTGCTCAACGGGAACCGCAACCAGATCGGGTTTCGCCAGGACGGCACCGAAAACAACATCCAGATGGCCGTGGTCGAGGGCGATGACAACGAAATCGGCATCGACCAGATCGTCACCAATATCGCCCAGGTCGATCTGATCGGGCTGAGCAATGCCAACCGGATCTACGCCTTCCAGCAGGGCACAAACATGCTCGAAGTCCGCATCGAGGGGGATACAAACACCCTGCGTACGCGCCAAGACTATCTGTCAGGCACCGGCGGTGACAATGATGCGACCGTGACAATGACGGGCAATCTGAACTTTGCCGATCTCGAACAGCTTGGCGACAACGTGTTCAGCCTGGCCATCGCCGGGGATCGCAACAATGCGGGCGGCCCGTTCTCCGGCGCTGCCGCAAGCGGTGCGCTGACACCGGGTGTCTTTTCGCAGATCGGCGCCGGTAATGTCTTTTCGGGTGTTGTTACCGGCAGCGACAACCTGATGGCCGCCGCGCAGACCGGAAACGCAAACACCATTACGGCGCTGGTTGCGGGCGATAGCAATCAGGCAGCCTTTGTCCAGATGGGCAACGCCAACATCGCATTCCTAGACCAGAACGGCAGCGGGAACGTCGCCGGCGTTTATCAGAATTGACCTCGAATACCGTTTTTCAAGAAAGCCTGACATCATGAAATTTTCCCTTTTCGTTACCGTCTCGAGCATTGCCGTTCTCGTCGCCCAGACCGCCGCCGCGGACGAGAACGAAGCCGTTCTTGTGCAAAGCGGCGCCTCGAACAGCGCGGCCATCGCGCAGGATCAAGGCGGGCTGAATGAAGCCGCAGTGGAACAGTTGGGCACCGCGAACAGTGTCACCGTCACACAAACCGGTGATCGCAACGGCGCGGCCCCCCTGCGCGGCACCGACGGGCTGAACCGTGCAATGCGGCAGGAGGGCGATAACAACACGCTGAGCGTCGACCAGTCGGCGAACCGTGGCCGGGTCGGTCATCTTGATGACGGGGTCGACCAGATCGGCGATCGGAATGTCGCGGTGATTTCGCAAACGGGCAATCGCGCGCGGCTTGGCGCCGTGCAGCAGACCGGCGTGGCGGGCGCTGTCAGCACCCAGAACAGCGTCGATGTGCTCCAGGGTGGCGGTGGTGGCAATTTCATCCGCAACGTGACCCAGACCAACACCGACGCCTCCGGCGCGGAAAACACGATGACCGTGACCCAGACCGGCAATCGCAATATCATCGGTGCCCGCCCTGCCCCTGCGGGCACGGGTCTGCTGCAAGACGGCAGCGGGAACCTGATGGTCATCCAGCAAACCGGCGACGACAACGGCGCGGGGCCGCTTGACGGCGAGACGGGCACATTCAGCGGTGCGACGACCGCGACGGGGGCAGAGCAAGCCTCCGCCGAGCAGATCGGCACCGGCAACGCGTTTGACTATCTGGCCGAGGGCGATCGCAACCTCTTTGGCAGCGTTCAGATCGGCACCGGCAACTTCACGATCGTGACGTCCACCGGTGACGGGAACCAGGCAGCGTCGGTCCAGATTGGCGACGGGAATGACACCAGCATCCTGCAAGCCGCCGATCCGATCTTTGGCGCGGGCGGGAACGGCAATGCCGCAGGCGCTTCCGTAGTCGGCAACAACAACACGCTGGAAATCACGCAGTTCAACAACAACAATTCGGCCTCGGATACCGTTTTGGGCAACCGCAACCAGCTGTTCACCGGGCAGGCCGGCAACGGCAATACCTCGCAGAATGACGTGTCGGGTCGGCGCAACGATGTGCTGATCGGCCAGCTTGGCCTGTTTGGCAGCAACGCATCTACCCTGACCATCGACGGCAACAACGCGCGCGGGAACGACAACTTCGTGACCCTGCTTCAGGCCGGGCGGAACACGTCCGACATCGATATCTTCGGTGATCGCTCCGATATCGACATCGTTCAGACCGGGACCAACACCTCCAGCATCGTGATCGCGGGCGGCGGTGAGGGCGACGACAACACGGTGACCGTTTCCCAAAGCAATTTCGGCGCCTTTGCGCGCAATACCTCGCGCCTGTCGATCACCGGGGACGACAACGTGGTGGCACTGACGCAAAGCGGATCAAACCTGACCGAGCTTACCATCAACGGTCAGCGCGAAGGCGACAACAACACGCTCAACATCGACCAGTCCGGCGGCACGTCCCGCTCCGTAAATTCGATCACCGCAACGATCAACGGGGACGGCAACAACACCGGGCTCAGCTTTACCGGCGCGGATGCGCTGACGGCGGCGGGCACGCTCACGCCCGGCGATATGTTCCAGTCCGGCACCGGCAACCAGATCACCCTGACGGTTGGCGATGATCTGGTGGAATCGGGCGGGAATGCCTTTGCCTTCAGCCAGATCGGCGCGGACAACACCATCATCGGCAGCATCACCGATGGCGGTGCCAATCAGGTGGCCGTTGTGCAGGTCGGCACGGCAAGCCTGACCAATTTCTCGCAGGTTGGCAGCTTCAACGTGCTGGGCGTGTCGCAATAGAGGCGGCGATCTTGCCGCCTCTGCCCGCACTGGGTATGCAGGCGGCATGATCTATCACACCCCACTTGACGCCGCTGCGCAGCGCGCGCTTGGCATTTCGCCGCCACAGGCGCTGGCCATGGGCGACAGGGTGCGGTTTTCCGAACTCGACGTGCTCAACCACGTGAACAACGGCCGGTATATGGAGTGGTTCGAACGGCTGCGCGTGCGGTATTCGCAGGATTGGGGCATCTCCACCTACGGTGGTGAGGCGGGCGCGCCACGCATCGTCATCCGCTCAGGCGAGATCCGCTATGTGCAGGAGATGCGCATGGATGAGGATTACGTCTGCACCTGCGCCTGCACGGCGTTCCGCACGACCTCCTACACGCTGCTGCAACAGGTCTGGGCGGGCGGCACGCTGCGCGCCACCTTCGATTGCGTGCTGGTGCTGCTGACACAGGACGGATCGGCGCGCATGCCGATCCCCGACGCCGTGCGCCAGCGATTTATCGAGGTCGATGGCGCCAACCCGCCCTAGGCGCGATGGGCGTGCAGATAGGCCACCAGCGCCGCCGTGGAGGGATCCTGCGCGTCGGTACTCTCTTCTTCCCCGTCGACCACCGGTTGCAGCGAGGTTGCAAGCTCCTTGCCCAGCTCAACGCCCCATTGATCGAACGAGTTGATGCCAAGGATCACCCCCTCGACAAACACACGGTGCTCATAAAGCGCGATGATCTGGCCCAGCGTGAACGGATCAAGCTTGGGATAGATCAGCGTGGTTGAGGGGCGATTGCCGGGAAAGACGCGGTGGGCCGCCTGGCGCTCCAGCTCCGCGCCCTCGAACCCCTTGCTAGCGGCAATCGTGCGCGCCGCGTCAAGGTCGCGGCCCTGCATCAGCGCCTTTGATTGCGCAAGGCAGTTGGCTACCAAAAGGCGGTGGTGGTGCGCCAATTCCGGCTCGTGCCCTTCGGCGGCGACGAGGAATTCACACGGGATGACCCGCGTGCCCTGATGGATCAGCTGGTAGAACGCGTGCTGCCCATTGGTGCCCGCCGCCCCCCAGACAACGGGCCCGGTGTCGCGCGGGCTGTGCGATCCGTCGCGGCGGGTCCCCTTGCCGTTCGATTCCATCTCGAGCTGTTGCAGGTAGGCGGGCAGCTGACCCAGACGTTCGTCGTAGGGCAGCACGGCACGGGTGGCGTGGCCGCAGATCTGGTTGTGCCAGATGCCCACCAGCGCCAGCATCAGCGGCAGGTTTTCCGCACCTTCAGCGTGGCGAAAATGCGTGTCCATCGCCTGACCGCCGCGCAGAAAGGCGTGAAAGGCGCGGGGTCCGATCGCGATCATCAGGCTCAGCCCGATCGGCCCCCAGACGGAATAGCGCCCGCCGACCCAATCCTCAAAGCCAAAGACGCGCGCGGCGTCGATGCCAAAATCGGCGGTCTTATCTTCGGCGGTGCTGAGGGCTGCGAACTGCGTGGCCGGATCGCCGCCGTGATCGCGCATCCACGCCCGTGCTGTGCGCGCGTTGGTCATCGTCTCGATGGTCGTAAAGGTTTTGGACGCGACGATCACCAGCGTCGTTTTTGCATCCAGCAGGGCCAGCGTGTCGGCGATGTCGGCGCCGTCCACGTTGGACACGAAATGCACCCGCGGGCCATCGTGATAGGGGCTGAGCGCCTGCGCGGCCATCGCGGGGCCCAGATCAGAGCCACCGATACCGATGTTGACCACATCCGTGATCGTGCTGGCCCGGACCTCCTCCGCGTAGGCGCGCATACGCTCCAGCGTCGCCAGCACGCCCGGCATCACGTCCGTGCCATCGACCATGACCGGGCCACCGTCGAGGTTGCGCAACGCCGTGTGCAGCACGGCGCGGGTTTCGGTGTCGTTGATCGGCGCACCGCTGAACATCGCGTCGCGCATCCCTACAAGGTCGCTGGCCCGCGCCAACGCCAAAAGCGCCGCGCGGGTGTCTGCGTCGATGTTGGTTTTCGAGTAGTCGAGCCGCATGTTCTCGGTCCCGGCGGAGAAATCCTCGGCCCGGTTTGGATCGGCATCAAACAGATCGGTGATCCGGCGGTCGCGCGTTTTTGCGTGCAGCTCGGAAAGGGTGCTCCACTGTGTCATGCGGCGCTCCAATGCACGGTTGCGGCGTCGAGCACGCAGCTCACCGGCGCCTGCGCGGCGGGCAGACCCTGTGCCCGGTTCAATGCGGCGCGCTTGTCCTCGCCCTTGACCAGCAGATGCACCGAATTGGCCCCGCGCAAAACGGGGGCCGTCAGGGTGAACCGCTGCACGTCTTGCCCCGGCACCGTGATCGCGGCGCAGGCGGGTGCACCGGGGGCCAAAGCCTCCGCCAGACCGTCCGCATCGGGAAAGAGCGAGGCAGTGTGCATATCCGCCCCCATGCCCAGCACAAGAATATCGATGGGCAGCAGCCGCGCCAGCTCTGCGCTGAGCGCGGTGACGGCAGCGTCGATCCCGCCCTCGCGATAGAAGGGGATGAAATGCGCCGCCGCCGCAGGGCCGGTCAGCAGACGCTTGCGGATCAGGGCAGCGTTGGATTGCGGATGGCTCTCGTCCACCCACCGCTCATCGGTAAGCATCACGTCCACCCGCTCCCACGCGAGATGCACGGCGCTGAGCGCGTCGAACACCGGCCCCGGCGTGGTCCCGCCCGGCACTGCCAGCGTGACCCGGTCGGATTGGTTGAGCGCGGCGTTCAACTCGGACGCCAGCGTATCCGCCAGCCGCATCGCCATCAGCTCACTATCGGGGTATTCGATCAGGTTCATTCAGAGACCTCCCGCCAGGCACGGCCTTCGCGCCGCATCAATTCTTCGCTGTCCGTCGGCCCGTTGGAGCCGTAATCATAGGGTTTGGGCACGTCGTTGCGCGCTTCCCATCCTTCGATGATCGGATCGGTCCAGGCCCATGCGGCCTCCACCTCGTCGCCGCGCATGAACAGGGTCTGGTTGCCCCGGATCACGTCCATGATCAGCCGCTCGTAGGCGTCGACCTGTTCGATGTCCTCTGGATCCAGCGCCTCGGCGAACGTCATGTCGAGCGGTACGTCTATCAGGCGCATGCCCCCCGGTCCCGGCTCCTTGATGGTCACGCCCAGCGTAATGCCCTCGTTGGGCTGCAGACGGATCGACAGCACGTTGCGGTGACGGCCTGCGTCCTCCTCAAATATGCTGTGCGGCGTATCCTTGAACACCACCGTAATCTCGCTGCTGCGCGCGGCCATGCGTTTGCCGGTGCGCAGATAGAACGGGGTGCCCGCCCACCGCCAATTGCTGATCTCGGTCCGCATGGAGATAAAGCTTTCGGTGCGCGAGCGCGGATTTTCCACCGCGGTGCGGTAGCCGGGGTTCTCCGCCTCGTTCATCGGCTCGGCCTGATACTGTCCGCGCACGATGTGGTGCGAGGCGACCGGCTCAAGCGCGCGGATCACCTTGAGTTTCTCGTCGCGCACCGCATCGGGCGAGAACCGCGCCGGCGGCTCCATCGCGATCAGGCACAACAGCTGCATCAGGTGGTTCTGCACCATGTCGCGCATTGCGCCGGATTTGTCGTAGTATTCGCCGCGCCCGCCGACGCCCACCGTTTCGGCCACGGTGATCTGGATATGATCGACGTATTGGCTGTTCCACAAAGGCTCGAACAGCATGTTGCCAAAGCGGACGGCCATGAGGTTCTGCACTGTCTCTTTGCCCAGATAGTGATCGATCCGGTAGATCTGATCCTCGTTGAAGTAGGTCGCCAGCGTCTTGTTCAGCGCCCGGGCGGTTTCCAGATCGCGCCCGAACGGCTTTTCAACAACGATGCGCGCACGGTCGTCCGCCATGCCCCATTTCTGCAACCGCTCCGCGATATCGCCAAAAAGCGCCGGTGCGACAGAGAAGTAATAGGCCTCGATCCGCTCCGTCCCCTTCATCATCTCGGCAAGCTCGCTCCAGCCGCCCTCCCCGCGCGCGTCTATGGCGACATAGTCGAGACGGTCAAGAAACGGATCAAGCCTTCCTTCCGTCCCGGTCAGATCACCACCGAATTCGGCAATCGCTTCGCGGATCATCTCACGATAGCCCCCCTTGTCGAGTTCGCTGCGCGCGGCCCCGATGATGCGCGCCTGCGGCGGCATCTGCCCCGCGCAAAAGCGCCGAAACAGCCCCGGCAGGATCTTGCGGCGGGCAAGATCCCCCGTGCCGCCAAAAATAACCAGATCGAAGGGATCGACGGGAATGGTGCGGGAAACCATGAAACACTCCTCTTGGCGGGCTGCGGCCCTACTTTATCGCGCCGCATTCCGCACGCCAGCGGAAACTTGTTAGCGCAAACATTTCCGCCCGAACATACCCGACACGCCTCCGTTCACAAGAGTGTGGGTGATCTTTTCTTGTCATTTGCCGGACTGTATCCCATTTGTGACCCCAACAAGCGTAACGAGCGGAGCGGTGTGACGATGAAAGACAATGTAGCGGCCAATCTGGGCAAATTCGTCGACCCGGAGGTGACAGCCAAGGGCGAGGCCCGCGCGACCGTGGCTTTGCGCAATCCCGAAACGCTGTGGTTCAACACCGGCACGCTGTGCAACATCGAATGCGCCAACTGCTATATTCTGTCGTCGCCCACGAATGATGCGCTGGTCTACATCACCGCCGACGAGGTGCGCGACTACCTCGACCAGTTGGAAGACCGTAACTGGGGCGTGCGCGAGATCGCCTTTACCGGCGGCGAGCCCTTCATGAACCCGCAAATGATCGAGATCACCGAGGCCGCGCTGGAGCGTGGCTATGACGTGCTGATCCTGACCAATGCGATGGTGCCGATGATGCGCAAGCGCATGCGCGAGGGTTTATTGCGCCTGCAAGCGGCCTATCCCGGCAAGCTGACGCTGCGCATCTCCGTGGATCACTACCGCCGCGACCTGCATGACGCCGAACGCGGGCGTGGCGCGTTCGACAAGACGGTGACGGGCATGAAATGGCTGTCAGAGAACGGATTTACCATGGCCGTGGCCGGGCGCTCGGTCTTTGGCGACAGCGATGCCGACAGCCGTGCGGGCTACGCCGCCTTCTACGCCGAGCACGGGTTTGACATCGACGCGAGCAATCCCGGCATGACCGTGCTCTTCCCCGAAATGGACGAAAGCGTCGAGGTGCCCGAGATCACGACCGCCTGCTGGGGATCCTCGACAAATCTCCCGATGCGGTGATGTGTTCAAGCTCGCGCATGGTGGTCAAACGGCGCGGCGCCGACAAACCGGCGGTGCTGGCCTGCACCCTGCTGCCCTATTCGCCCGAGTTCGAGCTGGGCGAGACACTGGAGGAGGCCGAGCGCGACGTCGCCCTCAACCACCCCCACTGCGCCAAGTTCTGCGTGCTGGGCGGAGCCAGCTGCTCCGCCTGACTTAGCCGCTTGCGGCAGGTTTGCCGCGTCCGCGACCACCCCGGCGGCGCCCCTGCCCCGCAGGCTTTGGCGCGCCGGCACCCTGTGGACGGCCACCGCCACCACCACCACCGCCGCCAGAGCGTCCCCGCCCGCGACCGCGCCCGCCGCCGCCTTTCGGCTTGTCGGGGATCTCGGCGCCTTCCCACGGACGGCCCGAAGTCACCGGGATCGTGGTTTTCAGCACTTTCTGGATATCCTTCAGCTCGCCCATCTCGTCGGGCGCGCAAAAGGCAATCGCGGCCCCGTCCTTGCCCGCCCGCGCGGTGCGGCCAATGCGGTGCACGTATTGATCGGGCACATTGGGCAGCTCGTAGTTATAGACGAATTTCACGTCCGGAATGTCGAGGCCCCGCGCCGCAACATCCGTGGCCACCAGCACGGTAATGTCACCCGCCTTGAACCCCGCGATCGCCCGATCCCGCTGGCCCTGCGATTTGTTGCCGTGGATCGAGGCCGCGTCGAACCCGGCCTTCACCAGATCCTTCATCAGCTTTTCGCAGCCGTGCTTCGTACGCCCGAACACCAGCGCCCGCTCGCCGGGATGCTTGGCGAGCAATTCCATCAGCAGGGATTTCTTTTCCGCCTTGGCGATGAAGTGGATCTCCTGCGTGACCTTGTCCGCCGCCTTGCCCGGAGGGGAGACTTCGATGCGGATCGGCTTGGTCAGATAGCTTTCCGCGATCTCGCTCATGAGCTTGGGCATCGTGGCCGAGAACAGCATCGTCTGGCGCTCTTTCGGGATCACCTGGCTGATCTTGCGCAGATCATGGATGAACCCCATGTCCAGCATCTGGTCCGCCTCGTCGAGCACCAGAAACGACGCTTGATCGAGCCGCACTGCCCGCCGGTCCATCAGATCGAGCAAGCGGCCGGGCGTCGCCACCAACAGATCAACACCGGGCGCCAAACGCTTGATTTGCGTGTTGATATTCTGCCCGCCCACAACCATTGCCACCTTCAGCGGCGTGTTTTCGGCAAAGCCGCGCAGGTTGTCGGCTATCTGCGTGGCCAGCTCGCGCGTGGGCGCCAGCACCAGACCGCGCACGCATTTGGGCGCCGGACGGCCCTCAAGCTCCAGCATCTGCGCCACCAGCGGGATGCCGAAGGCGGCCGTCTTCCCCGTGCCCGTCTGGGCAAGGCCCATCACGTCGCGGCCGTTCATCCCGTGCGGGATCGCCTGTTTCTGGATCGGGGTCGGCTCGGTCATGCCCATCTTGGCCAGACGTTTGGTCAGGGCTGCGGGCAGCTCCATCATGTCGAAATCGCTCATGTTCTTCCTTGTCCGGGGCAATGCCCCGCGTCATGGGTGCACAAACACGGATCGCGCCAACGGGCTGAAATGCCCAAGGCGTCCGGTTCGCGGTGGCCCCACGCGTGATTTTGGGAACTCTCGGGCGGCTTTGGGTCGCAGATCACGGATGTGCTGCAACTGCTCACGCGGCAGGAAGCGTCGCCCCTTGACCCTGCACATGGGGCGCGCGGACGGGGAAGTCAACGGGCATGGTCATTTCACCGCCGCTCCGCTACGTCAGGGCCACACATGCGAAAGGATGCGCCATGCCCCAACGGACCGACCGCGACCGCCCCCTTCTGGCCGTCCTCATCGACGCCGACAACGTGCCCGCCAAACACGCCGAATCGATCCTGCGCGAGATTACATCGGTGGGAGAGCCCGCCCTGCGCCGGGTCTACGGCGACTGGTCATCGGACCGGCTGAACTCATGGAACAACAAACTGCTGTCGCTGGGGCTGGTGGCCGTGCAGGAAACCGCGAATACCAAGGGCAAGAACGCCTCCGACATCGGGCTGGTGATCGACGCGATGGACATCCTGCATCAGGGCCGCTTTGACGGCTTTGTGCTGGTCTCCTCCGACAGCGATTTCACCGCCCTCGCCAACCGTCTGCGCGAAGACGGGCTGATGGTCATCGGCATCGGCGAAAAGAAAACACCCGAGGCGCTGCGCAACGTCGTCAACCGCTTCATCTTCATCGAAAACCTCGACGGCGCGCCGCCGCAGGAAAAACCCGCCGAAAAAGCCGCCAGTGCGCTGCCCCTGATCGAAGCGGCCATGAGCAAGCTCGATCAAGACGACGAATGGTACAACCTTGGCCAGATCGGCCAGACCATTCAGGCCGCGCACCCCGATTTCGACACCCGCAGCTACGGCCACGGCAAGCTGTCGGCGCTCGTGCGCCAGATCAACTCGCTCGAGACGCGCAAGGACGGCGCGCGGTTGATGGTGAAACTGCGCGGCTAGACAACCCCGCCGATTGCGGACTGCACCGGGCGATCCCGGGCGCGTCCGGAAAAATCCCTTGCGCGGCACGCGCACCTTGCGGTCACACCCGCGCGGCATGACGAAAGGCCCAGTGAATGGAAAACCTGCGCGGTGCGCTCTTGATGGTCCTCTCCATGCTGGGCTTCGCGATCGAGGACAGTTTCATCAAGATGATGGGCGACGCCCTGCCCGTGGGCCAGATCCTGCTACTTCTGGGCGTCGGCGGATCGGCTGTCTTCGGGCCATCGTGCGGATGCAGGGCCGCGCACTGTTCGAGCGGGCGATGCTGACCGGCCCGGTGATGATCCGCGCGGGCGGGGAGATCTTTGGCACCGTCTGCTTCATCTCCGCCATCGTCTACACGCCCCTGTCCACCGCCTCGGCAATCTTGCAGGCCACACCGCTGGTGGTCACGCTGGGCGCCGCGCTATTTCTGGGCGAGCGTGTGGGCTGGCGCCGCTGGGCGGCCATCGGGGTGGGCTTTGCCGGGGTGCTTTTGATCATCCGCCCGGGGCTCGACGGCTTTTCGATCCTGTCGCTCTTTGCGCTCGGCGGGGTGTTCGGCCTTGCCGCGCGCGACATCGCCACCCGCAAGGTGCCCGCCACCCTCTCGACCATGCAGCTCAGCTTTCTGGGCTTTCTCGCCGTCATCCCCGCCGGGCTGTTTCATCTGGCCGTCTCGGGCGGCGATCTTGCCCCGATGGACACGCGCCTCTGGGCGCTGATGATCGGGTCGGTCGCCATCGGCGTCTTTGCGTACTACGGCATCGTCGCGGCCATGCGCGTGGGCGAGATCAGCTTTGTGACGCCCTTCCGCTATACCCGCCTGATCTTTGCGCTGATCATCGGGGTGGCGTTCTTTGGCGAATCCCCCGATGGGCTGACTCTGATCGGCGCGCTGATCATCGTCGGCTCGGGCATCTTCACCCTCTGGCGCGAACGCAAACAGCGCGCCGCCCCCCTTTCCAAGCCCGGCGCCCCCGTCTAAACCACCGCCAACCGCAGTTGACCCAAAGGAATGCCCCACATGAGCACCATCATCGACATCCACGCCCGCGAAATCCTCGACAGCCGGGGCAATCCCACGGTCGAGGTTGACGTGATCCTCGAAGACGGCACGATGGGCCGCGCCGCCGTACCGTCAGGCGCGTCAACCGGCGCGCATGAAGCGGTCGAGCGGCGGGACGGCGACAAATCCCGCTACATGGGCAAGGGCGTGCTGGAAGCCTGCGCCGCCGTCAACGGTGAGATCGCCGAGGCGTTGGTGGGATCGGATGCCACCGATCAGGTCGACATCGACAGCGCCATGATCGAGCTTGACGGCACCCCCAACAAGGCCCGTCTGGGTGCCAACGCGATCCTCGGCGTCTCGCTTGCCACGGCCAAGGCCGCGGCGGACTATTGCTCGCAACCGCTGTACCGCTACGTCGGCGGCACCTCCGCCCGCGTCCTGCCCGTGCCGATGATGAACATCATCAACGGGGGCGAGCATGCGGACAATCCCATCGACATTCAGGAATTCATGATCATGCCCGTGTCGGCCGCGAATATCCGCGAGGCCGTGCGCATGGGGGCTGAAGTCTTCCACACCCTGAAAAAGGAGCTCTCAGAAGCCGGTCTGGCCACCGGCGTCGGTGACGAGGGCGGCTTTGCCCCCAACATCAGCGGTACGCGTGAAGCGCTTGATTTCATTCTGAAATCCATTGAAAAAGCGGGCTACAAACCGGGCGAGGACATCCACCTCGCCCTTGATTGCGCGGCGACGGAGTACTTCAAGGACGGCAAGTATGTGCTTGATGGCGAAGGCAGAATGCTCACATCGGATGAGAACGTCGACTATCTGACATCGCTGGTCAACGACTATCCCATCATCTCGATCGAGGATGGCATGGCCGAGGACGATTGGGACGGATGGTGCGCGCTGACGGCGGCCATCGGTGACCGCGTGCAGCTGGTGGGTGACGATCTGTTCGTGACCAATCCCGCGCGCCTGTCCGACGGGATCGCCCGCAAGGCGGCGAATTCGATGCTGGTAAAAGTCAATCAGATCGGCAGCTTGACGGAAACTCTTCAAGCGGTCGAGATGGCGCATCGCGCAGGGTTCACCAATGTGATGTCGCACCGCTCGGGCGAGACGGAGGATGCCACGATTGCCGATCTCGCGGTTGCCACCAACTGCGGCCAGATCAAGACGGGCTCGCTCGCACGCTCGGACCGGCTTGCGAAATACAACCAGCTGATCCGCATCGAAGAGGCGCTTGACGGGGCTGCCATCTACGCGGGCCGCAGCATCCTCAAATGACGCCCGAGGCGTTTGCCAGCCTGTGCGGCCCGACGCTTTACCACGTCACGGCCGCACAGAATGTGCCCGCCATCCGCCGTGAAGGGCTTTTGAGCGCGGCAGATCTCGCCCGCCACGCGGGCGTCGATCCCCGCACGCTGGTGCTGCGCCAAACCCGGATGACGCTGCCCGGCGGCGCGGTGCTGAACCACCAGCTCCCCTTGCGCAAAGGCCGCGCGCGGGCCGCCGCGTTTCTGGACGGCACCACGATCGAGGGCTGGGCGCAGCAGCTTGATACCCGCGTCTACCTCGCCCCCAGGCGCAAACTCGACGCGCTTCAGGGCAGTTTTGACGTGCCTATCCACACGTTCAAAATCGACAGCGCCGCACTGTTTGCCGCCCTGTCCGACTATATCGACCTCAGCCCGATCAACAGCGGCAACGCCGACCGCCGCCCCGCGCGGCGTGGTGAGTGGATCTACGTGCCCGCCACGGCCCCTGCCGCCACCTTTCGCGACAATCGCCGCATCCGGGGGCTCGTCACAACCCGCGACAGCGTGCGCGAGGTTTCTATCACCTGCCCTGTTCCACCAGAAACGCTCGACCGGGTGCTGCAATGAACGTGCAGATCGTCCCCGCCACGACCGAAGCGGATCTCGCCGCCGTGCGCGCGCTGTGCTGGGACTACCGCGCGGGGCTCATTGCGACATCCGCCGAAGACGCCCGCATCACCGAGACGTTTTATCCCATCCCAAAATACACCGTTCTCATGGACCGTCTGGCCGCCGAACACGCCCGGCCCCAAGGGCAGATTTTGCTCGCCCGCCTCGACGGCGCGCCCGTCGGCTGCGCCATGAGCCACGCGCTGGACCCCAAAACCAGCGAGATCAAGCGGCTTTATGTCAGCCCAGCCGCCCGTAGCCACGGCATCGCGCGCCGTCTTGTCACGCAGCTGATGGCACAGGCCCGCGACGACGGATTCAGCCGCGTCGTGCTCGACACCTCGCAGCGGCTCACGGCGGCGCGCGCGCTCTACGCGCGTCTCGGCTTTGCCGAACGCGGGCCCTATCAGGATATCCCGGAGCACGCCCTGCCCCATCTTGTGTTTTTCGAGGCTCCGCTATGACCGCACCGCTCACCGCCGATGAGATCATTGCCCGGCTCGACCTCGCGCCGCACCCCGAGGGTGGGCACTACCGTCAGACGTGGATCGCTGAGAACGCGGGTCGCCCCACCGGCACCTGCATCTATTTCCTGCTCAAGGAGGGCGAGCGTAGCGACTGGCATGCGGTGGACGCGACCGAGATCTGGCATTTCCACACGGGCGCACCTCTGAGACTGGAATTGGCCGGCAGTACCGCAGGCCCCGCCAGTGTGCATACATTGAGCGGCGATCTGCGCGTGGGCGCGCCGCAGATCATCGTGCCGGAAGGACATTGGCAGCGCGCCAGCTCCACCGGCGCCTTTACGCTCGTCAGCTGCACGGTTTCGCCCGGCTTTCAATTCAGCGGCTTCACGCTGCGCCCCGATCTGGAGATCCCCGTATGAGCCGCAAACGCACGATCGCCCTCGGCGGCCTCGCCCTGATCGCTGCCCTTGCGCTCTTTGACCGGCACCGCGGGCGCAGCGTCACCCTGCCCGCCACGGTCACAGCCATCGAAGAAGAGATCCCGGATGCCGGGCCAAACCTGTGGCGGATCGACGTGCTCACCCGTGACGGCACCGCCCATACGCTCGACCGGCGCAGCGCGCGCCCGACGCTCAATCCGGGGGATGCGGTCTGCATCGACGTTTTCATGCGCCGGTTTGCACGCGAGAAATCCATCCTTTCCGCCGCGACTGACTGCGGGTCCTGAGCGCAAACCACACCGCACGCGCGCCCGAAAAAATGTCGTGCGCGCCAGCGCCCCTTCAGGTCGCGCTTGCTGCGCGCGGGTGGCTCAAGGTCCCGCCGCCAACCGCCGCGCGCACGCCTGTGGTGCTGGCGCAGGATGTCGGCATCCCGCGTGCCACTCGCACGGCGAGATAGCCAAACGCCTGCGCCTCCAGCATATCACCGTCCAGCCCCACGTCCTCGATCGGGACCACCGGACAGTCGAGCGCGACGCGCAGCATCTCCATCAACACTGGGTTCAGACGCCCGCCCCCGGTCACCAGCACCCGGTCCGGGGGTGTCGGGCAATGCGACATCGCCTCCGTCACGCCTGCCGCACTCATCGCCGTGAGGGTGGCGGCGGCATCGGCGTCCGACAGCTCCCCGACCAGACCGATCATCTCGGCAAAATCGTTCCGGTCGAGGGATTTGGGCGGCATCCGCGCAAAATAGGGCTCGGCGAGGAACAGCTCCAGCGCGCCCGTCTCGACAGTGCCGCGCCGCGCCAGTGCGCCGCCCTTGTCAAACGGTTCCCCCAGCCGCGCTTGCATCAGATCGTTGATCGGCGCATTGGCGGGGCCGGTGTCGAACGCCAGCAACGCACCTTCCGTTTCGGGCCGCGCGATGCGCGGGTCCACCCACGTGAGATTCCCGACCCCCCCAAGGTTCAGAAATGCCAGCGGTGCCTCGGCCCCGATATGGCGCGCGCAGGCGTGGTGAAAGAACGGCGCCAGCGGTGCGCCCTCCCCGCCCAGAGAGACATCGGCGCTGCGATAATCCCACACGACCGGCACGCCGACCGCATCGGCCAGCGCCGCCCCGTCGCCAACCTGCAACGTGCCATGGGTGCGCGGCGCGTGCGCCAGCGTCTGCCCGTGAAAGCCGATCACATCGACGTCGGAAAACTCGGCCAAAATCTCCGCGTGGGCGGCATCCACGACCTCGGCCGCCCGCTCTACGGCCTCGCCGCTCCACTGCCCAAAGCCTGCGGCGATGGTCTCACGCTCGGCCTGCGTGTAGGCGCGGTAGGCGCTGCGGCCAAAGCTGTCGATCCGCTCTCCGTCGGTGCGCAGCACAGCCACGTCGACCCCATCGAGCGAGGTGCCCGACATCGCCCCCGCCGCCGTGACCATTCCGGTCTTTGCAATGCGCCCCACCATGGCTTCGTGCCCTTTTCCTTTTGGTATGCCCGGCCTATAGATGCCCCGCAACATCCCAAGAGGGCAAGCGCCATGACATACCATCCCAAATCCGATTTCGTCTCTGTGATGATGGAGCGCGGCTTTCTCGCCGACTGTACGGATTATCAGGGGCTGGATGAGGCGCTTAAATCCGGGGGCGCGCCGGGCTATATCGGATTTGACGCGACGGCCAAATCTCTGCACGTGGGCTCGCTTATCCAGATCATGATGCTGCGCTGGCTGCAAAAGACCGGCGGGAAGCCCATCACCCTGATGGGCGGCGGGACGACCAAAGTGGGCGATCCGAGCTTTCGCGCCGATGAACGCCCCCTTTTGGGGCCGGAGCAGATCGACGCCAATATCGCGGGCATCAAACAGGTGTTCAGCGCCTACCTTACCTACGGCGACGGCCCGTCGGATGCGATGATGATCAACAATGCCGAATGGCTCGACGGGTTGAACTATCTCGATTTCCTGCGCGACATCGGGCGGCATTTCTCGATCAACCGGATGCTGTCGTTTGAATCGGTGAAATCGCGGCTGGACCGCGAGCAATCGCTCAGCTTTCTCGAATTCAACTACATGATCCTGCAAGCCTATGATTTCATGGAGCTGCATCGCCGCTATGGCTGCATCCTGCAAATGGGGGGATCGGATCAATGGGGCAATATCGTCAACGGCATCGATCTGACGCGCCGGGTGATTGATGGCGAGGTCTACGGGCTGACGTCGCCCCTGCTGACCACGTCCGATGGCAAGAAGATGGGCAAATCCCAGAATGGCGCGGTCTGGCTGAACCCGGATATGCTCAGCCCCTACGAATTCTGGCAGTTCTGGCGCAACACCACCGACGCCGACGTGGGCCGGTTCCTGAAACTCTACACCGAACTGCCGGTCGATGAATGTGACCGCTTGGGCGCGCTTGGCGGGGCCGAGATCAACGAAGCCAAAGTGCGGCTCGCCAATGAGATCACGGGCCTGTTGCACGGCGCTGAGGCCGCGCAGGCGGCAGAGGCGACCGCCCGCGAAGTATTCGAGCGCGGCGGTGTGGGAGACGATCTGCCCACCCTGACGCTGAGCGCCGAGGAGGTCGGCGACGGTATCTCCATCGTGCAGCTGATCGTGCGTGCGGGTCTGGTGAAATCGGGCAAAGAGGCCAAGCGCCTGATCGCGGAGAACGGGGCACGCCTGGACGATGCGCCATTGACGGATGCGGGGCTGATGCTGGACGCGGGCGCGCTGGCCTCACCGGTGAAACTGTCGGCGGGCAAAAAGCGGCATGCGTTGGTTCAGATCGGCTGAGGGCGCGCTTAACGTGGCTTTAACCATCCGCAGGCCAGCTTGCGGGCATGTTTGACGCGCTTCCAGATCCGCCCGGCGACAGCCTGTTCCAAACCCCCGCCTTTGGCGCCGCCTTGCGGCTGGTCGGGCGGTCACCGATCACGCTGCCGGGTGGTCAGATCCTTCTGCGCAGGCGACTGTGCGGCGTGGAATTCCTTATGCTGCCCCGCGCCGACCCGCCCGCCGATCTGAATGCGCAGCTGTGCGCCATGGGCCTGGGCGGCCGTCCTCTGATCCTGTCCCCGGAACGCGCCCGCCCGTCCGGTCGCGTCCTGCGCCTGCGCGCGCCGGTGGCCACTTTCGATCTTGCGTTGCACACCGATGAGCAAAGCCAACGCGCCGCGTTGCACGGTAAATGGCGCAACGCATTGCGCAGGACTGAACGGGGCGCGCTGCGGGTCCGCCACGGCAGCCTTGACCCGTGCGACCCGGTCATCGCCGCCGCCGCCGCGCAGGCCCGCACGCGCCGCTATGCCGCATGGCCCGCCGGTCTCACCGCCGCCTGGGCCCAAGTGGCCCCCCAGCAGACGCGGATCTTTCGCGCCTGCCTGCGCGGGGAAGAGATCGCACAGATGGTTTTCCTGCTGCACGGCACGCGCGCGAGCTATCAGATTGGCCTGACAACGGACCTGGGACGCGCGACGGGCGCCCATACGTTGCTGATGTGGTCCGCGATGCGCTGGCTGGTACGCGCGGGCATCAGCCGCGTCGATCTCGGCCCCAGCCTGCCACACGCCTACGGGATCGACCGGTTCAAGGCACGTACGGGCGCGCAGTTGCGTGAGACCGGTGGCACATGGTTGCGGTGGCGCCCCCTTGCACGCGGGCGCCGCCCGTGATTATCTGAACATCCGTTCAGATAGGGAGAGATCCATGCAGCTCAACGCCACCGCAGCCGTCATCACCGGGGGCGCGTCGGGCCTCGGCGAGGCCACCGCCCGCCAGTTCGCGGCGCAAGGGGCGCAGGTCTGCCTTTTGGATCGGGACGCCACACGAGGCGCCGCCGTTGCCGAAGAAATCGGTGGTTATTTCATCGAGACGGACGTTACCGACGAGACCTCCGTCGCGGCGGCGATCGACAGCGCTGGCGCGGCCATGGGGGCGCTGACGGCAGCGGTGAACTGCGCGGGCATCGCGCTGGGGATCAAGACGGTGGGCCGCGACGGGCCGCACCCGCTCGACGCCTTCCAACGCACAATCGACATCAATCTGGTGGGCAGTTTCAACGTCGCGCGCCTTGCGGCACAGGCGATGGCGGGAAACACGCCCGACGCAGGCGGCGAGCGCGGGGTGATCATCAACACGGCCTCCATCGCGGCGTTTGACGGGCAAAAGGGGCAAGCGGCCTATGCTGCCTCCAAGGGCGGGATTGTGGGCATGACCCTGCCCATGGCGCGCGATCTGGCGAAAGAGCGCATTCGCGTGATGACCATCGCGCCCGGCATCTTTGGCACGCCTATGCTGATGGGCCTGCCGCAAGAGGTGCAGGACAGTCTGGCCGCGACCGTGCCAAACCCGCCACGGCTCGGCGATCCCACTGAATACGCGCGCATGGCGGCGTTCATCGTCGAGATGGGCTATTTGAACGGCGAGGTGATCCGCCTCGACGGGGCGCTGCGCATGCAGTGAGGCGGCAGAGTTTCTCGCGAAACTCTGGACCCAAAATTTCCCCGAAATTTTGCCATTGCCTCAGGCGCCGGCCTTCTCTTCGAGGGCGAGCCATTCTTCTTCGGCCGCTTCCAGCTTGGCCTGCCGGGCGATGAGCGCCTCTGTGGCTTTCTGGAATTTCACCGGCTCGCGGGTGAACAGCTCCGGGTCGCTCATCAGCTCTTGCAGCTTGCCGATCTCCGCCTCGATGCGCGCGATCTCGTCCGGCAGCGCTTCGAGCCGGTGCTGCTCGGTAAAACTCAGGCCTTTCTTGGGCTTTGCGGCCTGTGCCTGCGCCTTGGGCGGGGCCTGTTTGGCCTTGGTCACGCTGCCCTCGAAATCATCCTGCCCACGCTGCGCGAGGTAGTCGCTCCAGCCGCCCGCGTAGACCGTCGCGCGGCCGTTGCCCTCCATGGCGATGGTCGTGGCCGCCACGCGGTCCAGAAAATCCCGGTCATGGCTGACCAAAATCACCGTGCCGTCGTAGGTATCCAGCAGCTCTTGCAGCAGATCGAGCGTTTCCACATCCAGATCGTTCGTCGGCTCGTCGAGCACCAGCAAGTTGCTTTCGCGCGCCATGATCTTGGCCAGCAGCAAGCGCGCCTTTTCGCCCCCCGAAAGCGAGCGCACGGGCGCGCGAGCCTGTGCTTCGTCAAACAGGAATTCCTTGAGATAACCCACGACGTGCTTTGGCATGCCGCGCACCAGCACCTGATCGGCCTTGCCCGACACGCGCATATCGGGATCGCCCGTCAGGCTGTCCCACAGCGACATATCCCCGTCGAGCTGGTCGCGCCCCTGATCCAGCAGCGCCAGCTCAAGGTTGGTGCCCAGTTTGATCGTGCCGCTGTCGGGGGTTTCGCGCCCGATCATCATGTTCAGCAGCGTGGTCTTGCCCACGCCGTTGGGCCCGACCAGCGCGATGCGGTCGCCACGCTGCACCGTGATCGAGAAATCGCGCAGGATCTGCTTGTCGCCAAAGGCTTTGGCGATGCCATCGGCCTCAATGACCTTGCGGCCCGATTTTGGCCCGGCCTCCAGCGCCATGGCCGCCGTGCCCTGCCGCTTGATCTGGCTGGCGCGTTCGGCGCGCAGCTCTCCGAGCGCGCGCACGCGGCCCTGATTGCGTTTGCGCCGGGCCGAGATGCCCTCGACCGCCCACCGCGCTTCGGCCTTGATCTTGCGGTCAAGCTTGTGGCGTTGCTGGTCTTCTTCTTCCCAGATCTTGTCGCGCCACGCCTCGAACCCGTCAAATCCAATGTCGGCACGGCGCACGGCACCCCGATCAATCCAAAGCGTCCCACGCGTCAGCGCACGCAGAAAGGCGCGGTCGTGGGAGATCGTCACAAACGCCGTGCGCGTCGATTTCAGCTCGTCCTCCAGCCAGGCGATCGCCTCGATATCAAGGTGGTTGGTCGGCTCGTCGAGCAGCATAAGCTCAGGCTCGGAAGCCATCAGACGGGCCAGAGCCGCGCGCCGCCGCTCCCCGCCCGACGCGGTGGCCACCGGGCGGTCGGGGTCGAATTTCAGCCCCTCGCCCGCGCGCTCCACCTTATAGAGCTCACCGGGGTCCAGCCCGTCGGAGGCGAAATCGCCCAGCGTCTCGAACCCGGCCAGATCGGGGTCCTGCTCCATATAGCCCACGCGCACGCCGGGGCCGGGCACGACCTCGCCGGCGTCCGCTTCGACCAGACCGGCCATAACCTTCATCAGCGTGGATTTGCCCGATCCGTTGCGGCCCACCAGCGCCAGACGGTCGCCGGGCTGCACGACCAGCGACAGATCGGCAAAGACGGGATCACCGCCAAAGGTGAGGGAGATATCGGTGAGCTGGAGAAGGGGTGCGCGTGCCATGGGATGCGCCTATCGCCCCCCGCGCGAATGGTCAATCGCTCACCAGCGCGCGCAGCAGACGTTTGCGCGCGGGCGGGATCGACGCGATCTCCAGCCCGGTAAAGACGTGCAGCGTGCCCATCTCGCGGTCGATCACCGCATGGTCGCTGACCCAGCCCCCATCAGCAGATAGGTGCGCAGAAGCGGCGGCAGCAGGGCCGCCGCGCCGCGCGGATCGGTGGGCAGTGCGACCTCCGAAAAATCGTGGATTTCTGGCGCCTTGGGCGCCGGGCGCACAGGCTCGGGCGCCAGATAGCGCGCGCGCAAAACGGCAAAGCCGTCAGCGTAGGGCGCCGGATCGCATCCCGCAAACGAGGCGCAGCCAAACAACAACCCGACCCCCTGCGCATCAACCTGCGCGGTCAGCCCCGCCCAGGCCAGCCGCAGAATATCGGGATCCTGCCGGACGGGGTCGATGCAGAAACGCCCCAGCTCCATCATCGGCCCCCGCGTTGCGCAAGCGCGTCCACGCCGTAGAACTGGGCGGTATAGGTCTGAAGGATCGCGGCCCCCGTCACGGTCGTCAGGCGGCAGGTGCAGACCACCGCGCCGCTTTGCCGGTCAGTGATCGTCAGATGCCGCGCGCCTGCGTCAAACGCATCCTCCGCCCGCCCGCCGGGCCAAAGCACCGGCTGCGCAGATCGCGCGCTGCGGCCAGTTGCGGCGCGGTCGTGGCGTATCCGAGGGTATAGCGCGGGGTCTGCATTGGCCCGCTCACACACGCGCACGCGCGGCGCCACTGGACACAGGCGCGCTCACCCTGCGCGGGTCACCCCGCCAGCCCCGCGGGGTTGAAGCGCCCGATATTGCCCAACAGCTGCTTGAGGAACCCGTTGTTCGACACGCCCGACGTCGTCACGCGGCGCGAGATCGGCACGACCCGCCCCCGCTCCAGCCCGAAGCGTTCGATGTTGGTGACCACACCCGCGCTGTCGAAACTGATGGCAAGCACTTCACGCTCTACCGTCTTGGGGGCGAGCGCACCAAAGGTGCGTTTGCGGCTGCGCACGTAGTAAAAGCCGCTTTCGTTGACCACACCGGCGGTCGAGGGCGTGCCAATGGCTTCCTCGACAGAGGCGCGGGTATCGACGCCCACTGTCAACAGATCGAGGTCTTCGGCGGGGGGGATGTAGCCATGGTTGGCAAACTGCGGGGCGCAGGCAGAAAGCGCAGCCCCCAGCGCGAGCGCCATAATCACGCGGCGCATCCATGGCCCCTGTGTCGTCTTGCCCATGTGCTGCCCCTTGCCCTTGGTCTGCTTGGCTTCTATCTCGCTTACACCAACTCTCGCCTACGGTTCAAGAAACGAAAGCACGCGCCATGGCCCCTTCCCGTCCCACCGCCACCAGCCTTCGGGTCGCCGATCTGCAAACCGGCGCGCCCACCCCGTTCGAATTGCGCCCCGACCGCGATACCTGCGCGGCGCTGGCGCAGGAGCTGGACCTCTACGCGCTGCGCAAGCTCAGCTTTGCGGGCACCCTGCGCCCGATCGGTGATACCGACTGGCTGCTGGAGGCGCGCCTGGGTGCCACCGTGGTGCAACCCTGCGTGACCACGCTGGAGCCCGTGACCACCCGGATCGACACCGACGTGATACGCCATTTCCTGCGCGAGATGCCGGAGCCGGAGGCGCCAGAAGTCGAAATGGAAGATGACACCGCCGAAGAGCTGGGCGCCTGGATCGACCCCGCCGCCGTCATGGCAGAAGCGCTGGCGCTGGCTGTGCCCGACTACCCGCGCAAGGAAGGTGCGACGCTGGAGCCCGTGCAGGTCACCGAAGCGGGGAAAACGCCGCTCAGCGACGATGATCTCAAACCCTTTGCCGGTCTTGCGGCGCTCAAGGACCAGCTGACCGACAAGAAGGACTGACCCCGCCCCGGCAAATATCTGCTATTGCGCTGCTCTATGGCGCGATTTCAGGGGTTTTTTGTCATTTTGGGTTGGACAAGCCGGCAACACTTGCCTAAACGCACGCTACGCTCCGACAGGGGATTTCAACGCACACCCGGCTGCGCGCGACACGATCCGCCCCGCAGCCCCCAGCACAAAGGCACCAGACATGGCTGTCCAACAGAACAAAGTTTCCAAATCCCGCCGCAACAACCGCCGGGCCCACGATTCGCTTGTGGCTGCAAACCCCAACGAATGCTCCAACTGCGGCGAGCTGAAGCGCCCGCACCATATCTGCGCGGCCTGCGGCCACTATGCGGATGCGGAAATCGTTGCCCTCACGGACGAGATTGATCTCGACGAAGACGCAGCGTAAGCTGCGCGCGAGCGGTAACAACCAAAGGCATTCGCACCACATGACGGACCCGTCCGATCGTTCACCCGCGAAAGCCCGCACCCTCATCTCTGTTGATGCGATGGGGGGCGACCAGGGGCCGGCAGCCGTTGTTGCCGGCATGGTCAAATCGGCCAAGATCAATCCCGACATTGCGTTCATCCTGCACGGCCCCCGGTCCGAGTTGGCGCCATTGGTCGAACGCCAGCCGACCCTTGCCGACCGCGTAACCATCCACGACGCCGAAGGGGTCGTGACGATGGACGACAAGCCCAGCCAGGTCGTGCGCCAGGGCAAGGGCACGTCGATGTATTCCGCGATCGAGGCCGTACGCTCCGGTGAGGCCAGCGTGGCCGTCTCCTGTGGCAATACCGGCGCGCTGATGGCGCTGAGCATGATCCGCCTGCGCAAGATGCCGGGCGTGAACCGGCCCGCGATTGCCGTCCTTTATCCGTCCTCCAATGCCCAGGGGTTCAACGTGCTGCTCGACGTGGGCGCCGACATCCGTGCCGATGCCGACGATCTGCTGCGCTTTGCGCTGATGGGCAAATCCTACGCCCGAAACGGGTTGGGGGTGGATCATCCCCGCATCGGCCTGCTGAACGTCGGCACCGAAGAACACAAGGGCCGCACCGAGCTGAAGGAAGCCCATGACCTGATTCGCGACCATGCCGCCGACGCGGGCTTTGACTTTGTCGGATTCGTCGAAGGGGGCGATATTTCCGGCGACCGCGCCGATGTGATTGTCACCGACGGATTCACCGGCAACATCGCGATCAAGACGGGCGAAGGCACGGCGAGCCTGATCGGCATCCGCCTGCGCGAGGCGTTCAAATACTCGATCCTGTCGCGGCTGGCCTCGGTGCTGGCCTATACCTCGCTGATGCGTCTGCGCCGCAAGATCGATCCGCGCCGTGTCAACGGTGGCGTGTTTCTGGGGCTCAACGGCACGGTGGTGAAATCGCACGGATCGGCGGATGCCACGGGGGTATCCGCCGCGATCAAACTGGCGGCACAACTGGCGGACAACGGGTTCAACGACAAGCTTGCCGCGCGGGTCGCCGCCACCCTGCCCGCCCAGCAGGAGAACGATACGTGACCCTGCGCGCCGCCGTCATCGGCGTAGGCCACTACCTCCCCAAACGGATCGTCGAGAACGCTGAATTCGAGGCGACGCTCGACACCACGGATGAATGGATCCGCTCCCGCTCTGGCATCGAGCGGCGGCATTTCGCGGGCGAGGATGAAACCACCTCGAGCATGGCCACCGCCGCCGCGCGCGCCGCACTCGACATGGCCGGCATGCAGGCGGATGATGTAGACGCCATTGTTCTGGCGACGTCTACCGCCGATCTGACATTCCCCTCCGCCGCCACGATGGTACAGGCGCAGTTGGGTATGAAATCGGGATTTGCCTTTGATATTCAAGCGGTTTGTGCCGGGTTCGTCTTTGCGCTGTCGAATGCCAATGCGCTGATTGCCTCCGGTCAGGCGCGCCGCGTGCTGGTCATCGGGGCCGAGACGTTCAGCCGGATCATGGACTGGACCGACCGTGGCACCTGTGTATTGTTCGGGGATGGCGCGGGTGCGCTGTTGCTTGAGGCGCGCGAGGGGAACGGCACGCCCGAGGATCGCGGCATCCTGGCGACCGATCTCAATTCCGACGGCACCCACCGCGATCTGCTCTACGTCGACGGCGGCGTATCGACGGGCACCACCGGCTATCTGCGCATGCAGGGCAATCAGGTCTTTCGCCACGCGGTCGAAAAGCTCGCAGCGACAGCGACCACCGCGATGGCGCGCGCAGGTGTCACCGGCGATCAGATCGATTGGGTTGTGCCGCATCAGGCCAACATCCGCATCATTCAGGGCACCGCCAAAAAGCTCGGCCTGCCGATGGAGCGGGTCGTCGTGACCGTGCAGGACCACGGCAACACCTCCGCCGCCTCGATCCCGTTGGCCCTGTCGGTGGGCCACGCACGCGGCCAGATCAAACAGGGTGATCTGATCGTCACCGAAGCGATCGGCGGGGGCCTGGCCTGGGGTGCGGTCGTCTTGCGGTGGTAGCGCGTTTGCTGCTACAGCCCGAGCGGTCTGTTCTAATTTATTGACTTGACCTGTCAACGGGTTCAAGATTCTGGAAACAACGGGGGATAATGATGGCTAACAAAACATTGACGCGAATGGATTTGAGCGAAGCGGTGTTTCGTGAAGTCGGTCTGTCCCGGAATGAGAGTGCGCAATTGGTCGAATCCGTTCTGGACGAGATGTCCGATGCGTTGGTGCGCGGTGAACAGGTCAAGATTTCGTCGTTCGGCACCTTTTCGGTGCGAGACAAATCGGCCCGCGTCGGCCGCAACCCAAAGACCGGCGAGGAAGTCCCGATCAACCCGCGCCGCGTGCTGACCTTCCGCCCCTCGCATCTGATGAAAGACCGTGTGGCCGACGGCAACAAGCGCTAGGCCATGCCCAAATCTCCCGACGCTTTCCGCACGATTTCCGAGGTCGCAGACTGGCTCGGCATCCAGGCGCATGTGCTGCGGTTCTGGGAAAGCAAATTCACCCAGGTAAAACCAATCAAGCGCGCAGGCGGACGGCGATATTACCGTCCCGCGGACATGCAGCTGTTGGGTGGGATCAAGAAACTGCTGCACGACGATGGGCTGACCATCAAGGGCGTGCAAAAGATTCTGCGGGAGCAGGGCATGGCGCATGTATCTGCGCTGTCGCCCGTTCTGGACGACACCGACGTGATTGACGCGGCCCCTGCCGCTCCGGCGCCGCAGCCAAAACCCGCGCCCGCTCCTGAGGGAAAGGTGCTTCCGTTCGAGCCGCCGCAGGAGGCCGATGCCGCGCCAGCGGAGCCCGCCGAGACCGGACAGGAGGATGTCGCCCCCGGCACCGCCGAAGAAGATATGTCGCCCCTGCCGGAGTTCCTCAGCACCGCAGCCACCGAGCCTGAGCCGGTTGCCGACGATCCGCCGGTTGAGGCCGCCACGCAGGACGCAGAAAGCGACGCGGAGGGGAGCGCCGATCTGCCAGCCCCGCCGCCAGAGACCGCTCAAGAGGCGGAAACAGAATCCCCCGCACCCGACGCGCCTGCACCCGAGACGCAAAGGATCGTGGACGAAGAAATCGCCGCCGCCGCGCAAGACACCCCTGGCGCTGCCAAGGACGGGACCGCCGGGGAGGATATGTCGCCCCTGCCCGATTTCCTCAGTACCCCCGCCCCCGACACGGATGGGCCCGTCACGGACAACACGCCAGCCGCAAATCCGCCAGCGGCGACAGAAGAAACGCGCGAAACACCGGCCGCGGACACTGCTGCGGATGTGACGGAACTGCCTGCGGCTGAACCATCGACCGACGCGGCAGAGGAGGCAGATCCACAAACGACAGACGCGGCTGCAGAAACGCCGCAGGAAGACGCCGACGAAGAGGTCAAGGCCGCGCCAGCCGCAGATACAGCCCCGCGACCGCGCGATATCGGAATGCCAGCCGTGCAGCTTGAACACGAGATTCACGCCGAAGCCTCCGCGCTTAGCCGGGCGACGCGCGTGCGCCGGATCGCCCCGCAGACCGCGCGCGAACTGGCGCCCCTTCTCGACCAACTCACCGCGTTGCGCGACCGCATGGCAGCGCGACGGGGCGGCGGTGCGGGGCGGTCGTAGCCTTCGTGGAAAGGCTTGCGATTTATCCTTGCACCCCGGATGAATTGCGATATTACAGCGCTCATGTCGGGCTATGGCGCAGCCTGGTAGCGCGTCCGTCTGGGGGACGGAAGGTCGCAGGTTCGAGTCCTGCTAGCCCGACCACGACATAGAATTGACGCTCGCATCCCCGACGGGTGCGGGCGTCTTTTGCATTAAAGGACGTCCCATGGCCGGTGTGATCCCAAACCAGCAGATCGATGCGATGATTGCCGATGGCGTGATCCACGCAAGCCCCGCCGTCGATCCCGCGCAGATCCAGCCCGCCAGCCTTGATCTACGGCTTGGCACAGTTGCCTACCGCGTACGTGCGTCCTTTCTGGCCGGGCGCGACCGGAGCGTGGCCGAGCGACTTGCCGATTTTGAAATGCACCAGATTGACCTGACCGCGGGCGCCGTTCTGGAAAAAGGCGCGGTGTATGTGGTGCCCCTGATGGAATCCCTCTCCCTTCCCGTTGGCACCGCCGCCAAGGCCAACGCGAAAAGCTCGACCGGCAGGCTGGATCTGTTGACGCGCCTCATCACCGACGGCGGCACCGAGTTTGACCGCATCGCCGACGGCTACACCGGCCCGCTCTACGCCGAGATTTGCCCGCGCTCGTTTTCGGTTCTGGTGCGTCCGGGCATGCGGCTGAACCAGATCCGATTTGCGCAAGGGGCCGCCGTGCTGAGCGATGATGACCTGCGCGCGCTGCACGCCACCACGCCGCTGGTCAACGGCCCTGCCGTGATTGACGAGGGGTTGGGGTTTTCCGTCGATCTGCGCCCCGCTGGCGGCACGCTCGTCGGCTACCGGGCCAAGCCGCACACCGGCGTGATCGACCTGGACCGCATCGGCCACTACCCCCCGCCGAGTATTGGGAGGAAGTGCACAGCGACAGCGGCCACATCATCCTCGACCCCGGTGCGTTCTATATTCTGGTGAGCCGCGAGGCGGTCACGATCCCGCCCGACACCGCCGCCGAGATGGCGCCGTTTCTGGCGGTCGTTGGCGAATTCCGCGTGCATTACGCGGGGTTTTTCGATCCCGGTTTTGGCCATGCAGCCGCCGGCGGTGCTGGATCGCGCGGCGTGCTTGAGGTGCGCTGCCACGAGGCGCCCTTTGTGCTGGAGCACGGGCAGATCGTGGGCCGATTGGTGTACGAACGCATGACGCAAGCGCCCTCGCAGCTATACGGGGCGGGCATTGCGTCGAATTATCAGGGTCAGGGGCTCAAGCTATCCAAGCATTTCGCGGAACGCTAGCCTTACATCCGGTTGGCGCGGCGCATTGCGCGGATAGCCTGCTTGCTTTGCTTTGCGCTTTGCTGCCCCTGCGCGGGTCCGTTGCTTTTGCGTCCCTTGGTGGCGCGGTTGATGCCCGCATCCACGCCCTTGCTGACGAGTTTGCGCATCACCTGGCGCATGATCATATTGATGATCTGATTCATTGCTGTGCTCCTGAAACTGGCTTGTTTCCAATATAGGGACGATTGTGGCGCTTTTGGGGTCAATCCTCAAAAAGTTCGCTCTGCCCTTCAGTCGCTTCCTCTTCGCCCTCGTCCGCATCGCCCACGGGCGCAAAGCTGGGCCGGTTTTCCAGCAAACCCGCCGCGCGCAGCTCTTTCAGCCCCGGCAGATCGCGCGCGCTTTCCAACCCGAAATGATCGAGGAACCCTTCGGTCACCACGAATGTCACCGGGCGGCCCGGCGTCATGCGGCGGCGGCCCAGCCGGATCCATTCCAGCTCCAACAGCTGATCGACCGTGCCGCGCGAGACCGACACGCCCCGGATCTCTTCGATCTCGGCACGGGTGACGGGCTGGTGGTAGGCGATGATGGCCAGCGTTTCGATCGCCGCGCGGCTCAGCTTGCGGGTCTCGACGGTTTCCTTCTGCATCAGGAAGCCCAGATCGGCAGCGGTGCGCATGGCATAGGCATCGCCGATCTTCATCACCTGCACGCCGCGCCCCTCGTAGCGGCGGCGCAGATGGGCCATCGCCTCGCCCGCATCGCAGCCGTGGGGCATACGCGCCTCCAACTCCTTGAGCGTGACGGGCTCTGCGCTGGCGAAAAGCACGGCTTCGATCATGCGCTCCTGTTCCGCCATCACGGGTGCCTCGAACAGGCTTTCTTCTGTGTCATCAACATCTTCAGTCACGGTCTTGATCCTTTTTGCGCAGCTGGATGGCGCCGAAAGTGTCCGACTGCCGGATCTCCAGATGCCCTTCCTTGACCAGCTCCAGAGAGGCCGCAAAGGTCGCGGCGGTGGCCGAGCGGCGCTTGACCGGGTCGCTCTCCCACCCCTCGGGCAGAAAGCTCATCAAATCGCCCCAATCGCCCGCAAAGCCGATAAGCCCGCGCATCCGCTCCAGCGCCTGCTCCATCGTAAACACCGCCTTGCGATCCATGGTGAAGGGGCGGAAATCGTCGCGGGTGCGGATGCGGGCGTAGCCCTGCATCAGATCCAGCAGCGTCGCGGTATAGGTGACCGAGCGCACCCGCTCGACGATCTGCGTCTGCCCGCGCGCAAAGAAATCGCGCCCCAGTTGATCCCGCGCCATCAGCCGGGCCGCCGCGTCGCGCATCGCGGCAAGACGTTCAAGCTGGAACGCCAGATGCGCGGCGAGTTCCTCACCAGACGGCCCCTCCTCCGCCGGATCCGGCGGCAGCAACAGGCGCGATTTGAGGAAGGCAAGCCACGCGGCCATGACCAGATAATCAGCCGCCAGTTCCAGCCGCAGCGCCTTGGCGCGCTCGACGAATGCGAGGTATTGCTCGGCCAGTTGCAGCACCGAGATCTGGCGCAGGTCAACCTTTTGTGTGCGCGACAGCGTCAGCAGCACGTCGAGCGGCCCCTCGTAGCCGTCGACATCGACGACAAGCGCTTCGGCGGCGAGCCTGTCGGCCACCGTTGTGCGGTCTTCCTCAAAGGTGTCGTCAGCCATACGCTGCCCCGCCCAAAAGCGCCTTAAGCTGGCTTTCGAGGGCGGGAATGTCAACATCATCGGGGGTTTCGCGGTATCCCAGCGCCCGCTCGGCGCGGGTCTGCGCGGCATCCGACATCTCTCCGGCGGCCTCGGCCACCTCTGCGCGCTCGGCCAGCGGGGCGTTGCAGTGCAGGATCACGTCGCACCCTGCGGCCAGCGCGCCGCGCGTGATATCGGTAAGCGTGCCGCTGAGCGCCTTCATGCTGACGTCATCGGTCATGATGAGATTGTCAAAACCGATCTCTTCGCGGATCACGCGCATAGCCTCGGGCGAGAGCGTCGCGGGGGCGTCGTCAATCGCCTCGTACACAACGTGTGCGGTCATCCCCATGGGCGTATCGCGCAGGGCGCTGAAGGGGGCAAAGTCGCTCTCCAGCTCGGCGCGGGTGGCGCTGACGTGGGGCAGCTCGAAATGGCTGTCCTGCGTGGCACGGCCATGGCCGGGAATATGTTTGATGACGGGCAGCACGCCACCGGCCAGCATCGCGTCATTGGCCGCCTGCCCCATCGCTGTGATCTGCGCGGGCGTGGTGCCATAGCAGCGATTGCGAAGGAAATCGTGGGTGTCCGCGACCGGCACATCGACCATCGGCGCGCAATTGCTGTCGATCCCGATTGCGCGCAACTCATGCGCGATCAGGCGAAAGCGCAGATACATCGCCTCTGCCGCGGCATCCCCTGCGGCGGTCACAAAATCCATCGGCGGCGTCCATTCGGACCATGTGGGCCCGCGCAGGCGCTGCACCCGTCCGCCCTCCTGATCAACGGTGATCGGGGCCTCGCGCCCCACGGCATCGCGGAAATCGTCACACAGCGCGCGCACCTGATCGGGCGTGTCGATGTTGCGCGCGAACACGATGAAGCCAAAAGGGTTCACATCGCGGAAAAACGCGCGTTCCTCCCGGCTTAGACGGTGCCCGTCCGCGTCGAGGATGGTGGCGCCGAACCGGCTCACCGGGTGACGACCGGGATGCAGTCGACGCTTTCGGCGACCAGGGCCGAGCAAAAGCGCCGCGCGTCCGCGATATCGGCAAAACCGTGCGCGCGCAGGCGGTAGAAGGTGCGCCCGCCGGATTTTGCTTGCTGCACGATGCGGGATTTGCCGTCGATGAAGGGCGCGAACTGGCCCGCCAGCTTGTCCCACTGGGCGCGGGCGATCTCGGGGCTGTCAAAGGCGCCAAGCTGCACCAGACGTGTCCCTGCGGGCAGGCTGGCGATATCGATCTCACCAGTCGTCGTCGCAGCACGCGCCGCTGGGCTGGCGGCGGCGGGAACGGCGGCGCGCGCCGGGCGCACCATGGGCCGCAACGACGCGCGCAGGCCCTCGCCCGACAGCGCGGAGCCCGACAGGGACGCCAGCACCGGCGCCGCATCATCGGCGGCCTCAAGCTGCTGCAAAGGGTCCACCCCATCGGTCAGCTGGGCGACCAGATCCTCGACGGACCCGTCCCTCAGTGCTGCGGCCACGTCGACATCAATGGTCGCTACAGCCGCTTCGGGCTGTGGCACAGGAGCTGCTTCGGGCGCAGCGGAGGTTTCGGCAATCTGCGGCATGGGCTGGTCTTCGTCGGCAAGATCCACCGGGCCGGGTGCGAGGCGCAGCTGGTCGGGCGTGGCTGACGCCTCTCCGATCGCGGCGACGGTATTGACCGACAGCCCCTGATGGCGTGCCAGTTGCCCGCCCGGATCTTCGGGGCGCACGCGCATCTCTCCTGCGGCGGCGCGCACCACGGGGATGCCGCTGACGTCGCGCACCAAAAGCTTGTACCCCCAGACACTCACGCCGACGACCAGCGCCAGCGACACGGCCGCCCCCGCAAAGGTGGTCAGCTTGCCAATCGTGTTCGTCGGGGAAACGGCGTATTGCGCGTGCGCGGACGCACCCGTGCCGGGATCATAGGAATGTTCTGCCATCGTTGCCTCGCCGCCCGCCTGTCACCCCTGCGACGGGGCCGACGGATCATTTGGGTTGCCTGTGCACCCCCGAAGCGCCGCGTGCGTTATCGCATCTCGTCCGCGGGGGTGACGCCAAGGATACCCAAGCCGGCCGCAATCACAAGGGCCGTGGCGCGGGCAAGCGCAATTTTGGATTGCGATGTTGCAGGATCGTCCTCCTGAATGAACCGCAGCTGCGTCTCTTCGTTGCCGCGATTCCACAGACCGTGCAAATCCCCTGCCAATTCATACAGATAGAAGGCGACGCGGTGCGGCTCATTGGTGCGGGCGGCGGTTTCCACCAGACGGGGCCATTCGGCGATCTTGCGCAACAATCCCTGCTCTGCGGCATGGTCCAGCTTGCCCAGATCGGCGGATTTCAGCGCCGCGTCATCCACGGCGATCCCGGCCTCCGCCGCCCGGCGCAGGACCGACGCCACCCGTGCGTGAGCGTATTGCACGTAGAACACCGGGTTCTCGCGCGACTGCTCCATCACCTTGTCGAAATCGAAATCCAGCGGCGCGTCGTTCTTGCGGGTCAGCATCACGAAACGGGTCACATCACTGCCCACCTCGTCGATGAGATCGCGCAGGGTGACGAAATTACCCGCGCGCTTGGACATCTTGAACTCTTCGCCGTTCTTGAACAGCTTGACCAGCTGCGTCAGCTTGATGTCGAGCGGCACACGCCCCCCGACAGCGCTTTCACCGCCGCCTTCATCCGTTTGACATAGCCACCGTGATCGGCGCCAAAGACGTTGATCAGCGCGTCAAACCCACGCTCGATCTTGTCGTTGTGATAGGCGATGTCGGGCGCAAAATAGGTCCAGGAGCCATCGTTCTTCTTGATCGGGCGGTCCTGATCGTCGCCGAAATCGGTGGATCTGAACAGCGTCTGCTCGCGCGCCTCGTAATCATCGGGCAGCTTGCCCTTGGGCGGCTCAAGCGTGCCGGTATAGATCAACCCCATCTGATCCAGCTTGTCGAGGCAAGCCTCGATCTTGCCGGTGTTGTAGAGCGATTTTTCGGAAAAGAACTTATCCATCCGCACGCCCAACAGTGCGAGATCCTCGCGGATCAGCGCCATCATCTCGTCGGTGGCGAAATTGCGGATCGGCACCAGCCAGACATCCTCGGGCTGGTCGAGGTATTCGGTGCCGACCTGCTCTTTCAGCTTTTGACCGGCGGGGATCAGGTAATCGCCGGGGTACGTTCCGTCGGGAAAGGCGACCTCCTGCCCGTGCGCTTCGAGATAGCGCAGATAGACCGAGCGGGCGAGCGCGTCGATCTGGCCGCCGCCGTCATTGATGACATATTCGCGCGTGACGTGATGCCCCGCGAACGCCAAAAGCGAGGCCAGCGCGTCGCCAAAGACCGCGCCACGCGTGTGGCCCACGTGCAAGGGCCCGGTCGGGTTGGCCGAGACATATTCGACGTTCACCCGGCTGCCCGCGCCCATGGTGCTGCGCCCGAAATCGGTGCCCGCCGCCAGCACGGCGCCCGCCACATCCTGCCAGACAGATGGCGCAAGCCGCAGGTTCAAAAACCCCGGCCCGGCCACATCGGCGGTGGTGATACGGTCATCGTCCAGCAGAAGGGCGGCGAGTTTATCCGCGATGTCGCGCGATTTTAGCCCGGCCGCCTTGGCCAGTACCATCGCGGCGTTGGTCGCCATGTCGCCGTGGGCCGCATCGCGCGGTGGCTCGACCGTGACGTTGTCATAAACCAGCCCTGCGGGCAGGTCGCCCGCGGCGTGCATCGCTTCGAGCGAGGCTAGGACAAGGGTACGGATATCGGCGAAAAGGTTCATGGCGGCGGCTCTTTGGCTAACGTGAGGCCCCCGTGTACCACGCGCGCCGCGCGCGTCAATCTAGAGACGCAGCTCCGCCCCGGTCAGGGGCCCGACGCTGCCCATCATCAGCCCCATCACCGCCGCGCGCGCCGGGGTGATTGCGTCCTCGCGTACGGTGACGAGGTTCAGGCTCAGCCCATCGCGGTGCAGCGTGGCGGCAAAGGCATCCTGGGCCGCGCGCAAGGCCGGCACCATCGCGCCCGCGCCCACGTCAAGCGCCTGTTCGGGGCGGCTGGCCACGGTGATGATCTGCCCTTCGCGCGCGGTCAGCGCAGGCATGAACCCCTGCACGATACCCTGCAGGACGGCGATGTTCTGGTCGATCTGGCGCGGCGCGCGCAGCGGCATAAGGTTGAGGACCGCATCCAGCCGCGCCTCCCCCCACTTGCGGCCCACTCGGCGCAGCGCGTCTTCGGGCGCACCGTTGAGCGCGAGCGGGATCGCACGGTCGACCCGATCGAGGGCTGCGGCATCCGTATCCGCTGCGATCACCTTCGCGCCCGAGCCCGCAAAGGCGCGCGCCATCGCACGCCCGAAACCATCCGACGCCCCCAGGATCAGTATCCGCTGGCCGTGAAGCGCGCCCCGGCCGCGCGTCGATTTACGTGTCTGTGTATCTAGCATCGCTTTGTCTCCCTGCCGCGCGGGGCGTGCCGCCGATCAATCGCGCGTGCTCCTGCAGCGCAAAGCGGTCGGTCATCCCGGCGATGTAATCGCTGACCATTCTTGCCAGCATTGTACGGTCTGCCCCCGCCGCCGCAACCTGCGCGGCCCAGTGTTTCGGCAACAATCCCGGCTGATCGAGAAACAATGGAAACAGCTCTTCAACCACGCGGGTCACCTCGGCGCGGATTTTCATCACCGACGGCGCGCGGTACATGCGGGTGAACAGGAAATCGCGGATCTGGCGCAGATCCGACCAAAGCGGATCGGAAAACCGGATGACGGGTCGGCCCAGATCGCGGATGTCCTGCGCGCTGCGCGCGCCTGAGGCGTCGAGTGCGGCGGCAGAGGTTTCGATCACATCGGCCACCATCACGCCAAACACCCGGCGCAGCGCCTCATGGCGGCGGCGGTAGCCGTTGATCTCGGGATAGGCGGCATCGACCTGCGCGTAGGCCGCGCCGATGATCGGCAGTTCGGCAATCTGCGCATCCGTGAACAGCCCCGCACGCAGACCGTCGTGCAGATCGTGGTTGTTGTAGGCGATATCGTCCGACAGGGCCGCGACCTGCGCCTCGGCGCTGGCGTGGGTGTGTAGTTCCAGATCGTGGCGCGCGTTGTAGCCCGCTAACGCATGCGGCAGCGGATCATTGGCCGGATCATCGCCCGCGGCAGGCGCCACCGGACCGTTATGCTTGGCAATCCCCTCCAGCGTTTCCCACGTCAGGTTGAGCCCGTCGAAAGCGGCGTAGTGCCGTTCAAGATCGGTGACGATCTTGATGGCCTGTGCGTTATGGTCGAACCCGCCGTAGGGCGCCATGAGGGCGGCCAGCGCGTCCTCGCCGGTGTGTCCGAACGGCGGATGGCCCAGGTCGTGGGCCAGCGCAATCGCCTCCGTCAGCTCTCCGTTCAGACGCAGCGCGCCCGCGATGGTGCGCGCCACCTGCGCCACCTCGATCGAATGGGTCAGTCGCGTGCGGTAATAATCACCCTCATGCTCCACAAACACCTGGGTCTTGTGCTTGAGCCTGCGAAAGGCGCTGGCGTGGATGATGCGGTCGCGGTCACGCTGGAAACAGGTGCGAAAACTGCTCTCGTCCTCGGGCACGAGACGGCCCCGGGTGAGCGTCGGATCAGAGGCATAGGATGCGCGCATGTGGTGTCCCAATTCGGCGGGGTTCTTGTTGCCCGCTCTGCGCCCCTCTATATTGCAGGGATACCGTAATGAAAACCGACACCCGTCCGGAGGTCCGCTCATGAACATGCCGCCCAAAGTCACCGACCGCGCCTTTGCCCGCCTCGCAGAGATCGGCGCGGATGCCGAGGGCAAGGCCCTGCGCGTGGCCGTCGAAGGCGGTGGGTGTTCGGGGTTTCAGTACGAAATCGCGCTGGACGCCGCGAAGGACGATGATCTGGTGCTCGAGGGCGCGGGCCAACGGGTTGTTGTCGATGCGGTGTCGCTGCCGTTTCTGGCCAACGCCACGATTGATTTCACCGAAGAGCTGATTGGCGCGCGTTTTGTGATCGACAATCCCAATGCCACCTCGTCCTGCGGCTGCGGGACGTCCTTTTCGATGTAGATCCCGAACGCACCCCCGCCCCGGCTGTCGCGGTCTTGGGGGGACGACCCCACACCACGGATGTGGCCCGGTCGCTGGCGGGCCGCCACGTGAGCGCCCGTGGCGTGGGGGTTCTTCTCGACTTCGGCGCCCGGCGTCGGCTACGGATTTAAGGGCAAAAGCTGTCGGGGTCGTGTCGTGCGATGCGCCCTGCCCCTAATCGACGGCAAGGCAGATGTCCCAGGTACTGACCCGCGCCGCGCGTTTGTGATTGCCTGGCTGGGCAACCGCGCGCCATCGGAACAGGTAGCTTTAGGCTAGCAGAATACGGCCCAAGCGGGAAGTCTTTTTCCGCGCACCCGGTATGGGCGAGCCGCGACCGGGCTTGTCCCGCCCGCGGTCATCGGCGATAGAGAGAAGGATCCAAGGAGTGCGCCCATGAAAATCGCCACCTTCAACATCAACGGCATCAAGGCGCGTATCAACGCCCTGCCCGCCTGGCTCGATGAGGCGGCGCCGGACGTGGTGCTGATGCAGGAGATCAAATCCGTCGACGAGGCGTTCCCCCGCGAGATTTTTGAAGAGCGTGGCTATAACGTCGAGGTACACGGGCAGAAATCCTTTAACGGGGTCGGCATCCTGTCCAAATACCCGCTTGAGGACGTGCAGCGAGGCCTGCCAGGCGACAAAGCGGACGATCAGGCCCGCTATATCGAGGCAACGGTGGTTGGCGCACGCGATGCCGTGCGGCTGTGCGGGCTGTATCTGCCCAATGGCAATCCCGCACCGGGGCAGAAATACGACTACAAGCTGGCCTGGATGAAGCGCCTGCGCGCCCGCGCGCAGGCCTTGCTGGCCGAAGAGACGCCGTTTCTGATGGCCGGGGATTACAACATCATTCCACAACCCGAAGACGCTGCCCGCCCGCAGGCATGGGCCGAGGACGCGCTCTTTCGGCCCGAATCGCGTGCGGCGTGGCGTGAGCTGCTGGCGCTGGGTCTGACAGAGGCGTTTCGCGCACGCGTTCAGGCGCCGGGGCATTATTCGTTCTGGGATTATCAGGCCGGCGCGTGGAACCGCAACGATGGTATTCGCATCGATCACTTCCTGCTGTGCCCCTATACCGCCGACCGTCTGCGCGACTGCCAGATCGACAAGGAAATCCGCGGCCACGAGAAGCCGTCGGATCACGTGCCGGTCTGGGTGGAGCTGGACCTTTAGTCCAAGGGCCATGCCGGGGTCTCACACAATGTGACAGACCGACAGATCAGTCACAAAAGCGTCTGGCCGGGAACGGTACGGGCCTTTGCGTCGTTCCCTTTGCGACGCACCGAACGGGTGCCTGAATAAAAGGAACGACACAATGAAACGTACAGTATTTGCCACCGCCGCTCTGACACTTGCTCTGGGCGCGACCGCCGCCACATCTGCCACGATGGTCAAGGAAATTGACGTGGATACCGAACTTTCGGCCATCCAGAACGAACGCGCCGTCGAGGTGTTGACGACACTGGACGCCGACCTTGAGAAAGCCATCGCATCACGGCTCGTGGACCGTCTGGACGATCGCGGCGCGCGCGTGCTTATCGACATCGACGAAGTCTCGCTCGCCAACAGTTTCGAGCAGGCGGTGGGGTCGGAAGATGCCGTGCTGGTGGGCGATGTGAGCCTGCGTATCCCGGGCATCGCCAACAACCAGAATTACACGCTGACCGTCTCTTCCAGCCAGGCGCAGGCCTATTTCCCCGACGGGACACAGCTGGCCGATTTCACCCTGTCGAGCGATGTCTACTACACTGCGATGATCGACGCCTTTGCCGATAACGTGGTGCGCAACCTCGATAAATAAGGACGGCTTGGGGGGCGCGGGAAGGATCCGCGCCCCCTCCGCCCGGCGCAATCACGCCCGACTGCGCCGGGCAGGCAACACTTCCAACACCCCCGCAAGCAAGACAAGCGCCCCGCCTGCTATCTCGATGGGATGCAGATGCTCCCCGGCGAGCACGGCAGCGGAGAGGGCCGCGATCAGGACTTCGCTCATCAACAAGATGCCCGTGCGCGCGGGATCAAGGCGCGCGGTGGCCCACATCAGCGCGGCGATAGAGATCCCCCACCACAACACACCTGCCCCCCCGCAATCAGCGCGGCACGCAGACCCACCGGCGGCAGCGGCGCCAGAACCGGCGCGAGGATCAGCGCCATCACCGCGGCCCCCACCACAAACACAAACGCCGAGGGCAGTGGCGCGAGCGTATTGCGCAGCCGGATGCCCGTCGAGCCGATGGCCCAGAGGATACCGGAAGCCAGCCCCATCCACTCCCCCAGCGCGCGCGGGATCGGCCAGTCGCCCTTTGCGGCGAGCATCAGGGCAAGACCGGCGAGCCCCGCCGCAATCGCAGCGATGCGCAGGGCCGTGGCGCGCTGGCCAAGGACCAGCCGCGCAATCAGCGTGCTCCAGACCGGGGTCAGAAAGAACAACAGCGTCACGATGGCGACACGGCCGTAGATGAAACTGATCGAATAGAGCGCAAACCCCGCGCCCCCGGCAAAAAGCGCCGCAAGGGCCAGCCGGTCGGCACGGGCCAGGCTCCGCCGCGCGCGCCAGGCCACGGGTGACAGAAACAGCGTTCCGGCCAGGGCAATCGCAACCGTACCCCACGCGCCCTGCGCACCGGCGCCGTCAAGGGCGCGCACCGGGATCCAGTAGAGGCCCCAGAAGATCCCCGTCACGATGACGATCAGGGTTGCGCGGGCGGCTTCACTCACGCTTCGAGCTCGGCGTCCCAGTAGAGGAAGTCCATCCAGCTGTCGTGCATGTAGTTGGGGGGAAACTTGCGGCCCAGATTGCGCAGCTCTTCGGCCTGCGGCTGGCGCGGCGCGCGGCGCAGCGAGAACCCGACCTGTTTGAGCGAGCGTGACCCCTTGCGCAGGTTGCAGGGGCTACAGGCGGCCACGACGTTTTGCCAACTGGTGATGCCACCGCTGGCGCGCGGGACCACATGATCGAACGTCAGATCACCGCGCGCGCCACAGTACTGACACGCGAATTGGTCGCGCAGAAATAAATTAAAGCGCGTGAAGGCCACGCGCTTTTGGGGTTTGACGTAATCCTTGAGCACCACCACCGACGGTATGCGCAGCGTGGTGGTCGGACTGTGCACACAGTCTTCGTATTCGGCGACGATATCGACCCTGTCGAGGTATTTCGCCTTCACCGCTTCCTGCCAGGTCCATAGCGACAGTGGGTAATAGCTGAGGGGGCGATAGTCCGCATTCAGCACCAGCGCCGGACGGTGCTTCAGCCCGGCGGGCTGTCTGGTGAATTCGGTCCTGAAATCTCCGTCCATGCGGTGTCATCCCCTCACAACCATGGTCTGACTATATCTCGCGGTTTGAAGCTGGCAAGCCTTGCGTTGCCACAAGATGTCGCAGGTAAATGTTACAGGGATTTGACGATGCGCCCCACCGCAGAGGGCGCATGTGGAGCAGCCGCCGTGCAATAGGTATTTTGAAAAGGGTGCAGGGGGGACGGCGCGCGGCGATCAGAGGTTGAGCTTGTCGCGCATGAAGGCGAGCGCCACCTGCAACCCGTCGGGCGCGATACCGTGCGCGGTGCCGTTCATCACGTGGGCGTAGACTTCGGTCCAACCGGCCTCCTGCAGGGCTTCGGCGGCTTGCGGCAGCGATTGCGGCGGCACGACGTCGTCCTGATCTCCGTGCACCAAGAGTACCGGCGGGCGGCTGATCGCCTCATCCTTGAGCGTTTCGGGGTTCAGCAGGCGACCCGAGAAGGCCACGATGCCCGCAACCTCGTCCTCGCGGCGTGGCGCCACGTGCAGCGACATCATGGTGCCCTGGGAAAAGCCAAAGAGGACGACCTGTTCGGGCAGCACGTCTTCGTCGACCATGAGCGCATCCAGATAGGCATTCAGGTCGGCGACGGCCATTTCCATGCCGCGCGACGATTCCTCCTCGGATGAGCCGTCGATCCAGGGAATCGGGAACCATTGGTAGCCGTTCGGCATGCCAGGGATGTTTTCGGGCGCGTCGGGGGCCACAAAAAGCGTATCGGGCAGATGCTCGCCCAGCGGATCGGCAAGCCCCAGAAGATCCGCGCCATTGGCCCCGTAGCCGTGCAGGAAGACGACGACCGAGCGGGTCGTGCCGCTGACCGGTTCGCGGCGTTCCGAATTGAGTACCCGTGTCATAGCATTCCTTCGCGTTGCTTGGCGTGTCTGTAGTAGGTGAAGAGCAGCCGTGCCGCAACCGACCGCCAGGGCGACCAGTCCTGAGCGCGGGTGTCCAGCTCTTTGACGGTCGGGCGCTGCGGCAGATCAAAGAGCATGCGCGTGGCCTCCTGCAGCGCCAGATCGGCGGGGGCGAAAACATCCGGGCGCCCCAGGTTGAACATCGCGTAGACCTGCGCGGTCCAGGCCCCGATGCCCGTGATCCGGGTGAGCGTGGCGATCACCTGCGGATCGGGCATGTCGCGCAAAGCGTCGAAATCCACCCCGGCCTCAGCCAGCGCGCGGGCATAGCGCATCTTGGGACGGCTCAGGCCGCAGGCGCGCAGGGCGTCCTCATCCGCGCCGTTGATGGCGGCAGGGGTCGTCAGGCCCGCGCCCTCGACCCGCGCCCAGATCGCGCGCGCCGAGGCGACGGAGACCTGCTGGCCTACGATCTTTTGCAGCAGGGCGGCAAATCCGTCGGGTTCCAGCCGCAGCGGCAACGGGCCGATTTCCGTGAGCGCATGGGCAAAGCGCGGCTCACGCGCGGCGAGCCAGGCGGCCCCTTCGGCGACATCTGCGTCGGTGTGGATCAGGTGCTGGCCCATGCAATGGCCCTTTCCGGCGCTGAGGTGATAGTGATCTCTGCCGGCAGCGCGGGCCGGTCGATCAGGATCGTGCGTATGCCAAGGGCGCGCGCGGCGTCGATCTTGGGGCGGCTGGCGGTGCCGCCCAGATTGCGCGCGATCAGCGTGTCGATGCGCAGCTCGGCAAAGAGCGCGCGTTCCTGTGCCGTGTCGAAAGGCGGATCGCCAAAGCTGAGCGTGACAAAGGGCACCGGCGCGGGGCGGTCGTGCCGACGGGTCTGGCGCAGGAAAACCACCTCTCCGCCGAAGCGCTGCATCGCGGGCAGACTGTCCCAACCGGTGGCGGCAAAGACGCGGGCGCCGGCGGCCGCAAAAGCTGCATGTGCGTCCGGGGCAGAGGTGCAATGCGGCGGGTCGGTGGGCCACGCGGGCCGCTCAAGCCGCAGATAGGGCAGCGAGAGCTGCGCACAGGCCGCGACCGCTTGCGCGGTCAGCCTGCGGTCAAACACGTGACTGGCGTCAAGCACGGCCGTAACGCCCGCCTCGCGCACAAAGGCCGCCAACGCAGACGCATCCTCGAACCGGCGCAGCACGGGCGGTTGCGGCATCAATGACGGACCACGGGGCGCCTCGGACAGCACCGCGGTAAATCGCACGCCCGCGGCAGCCAGCCCTTCGGCCACGCGCCGGGCCTCAAAACTGCCCGACAGCAGGAGGATATGCGAGGATGGTCCCATCGCCCGCACATTCGCGCGCCCGTCCCCGATGCGCAAGCGGGGTTGCCCCGCCCTGCCCCGCGGCGTACCGATTACGCCAAGCAAAAGGGACGCGGGCGATGATCGACGACAGCAGGGCAAAGCGCAACGTGGCCGTATTGGTGGCCGCACAGGCCATTCTGGGCGCGCAGATGCCGATGATTTTCCTTGTGGGCGGGCTGGCGGGCAGCTCGCTTGCCTCGAACGTCTGTCTGGCGACGCTGCCGATTTCGATGATTGTTCTGGGCTCGATGATTTCGGCCACGCCGGTGTCGGCGATCATGCAACGCTACGGGCGGCGCGTCGGCTTTTTCATCGGCGCATTGGGCGGGGCCGTGGGCGGGGCGATTTCCGCCTATGGATTGATCGTGACATCCTTTCCGATCTTCCTGCTTGGATCGTTCTGCACGGGCATCTACATGAGCGCACAGGGATTCTACCGATTTGCCGCCGCCGATACCGCGTCGGAGGCGTTTCGGCCCAAGGCGATCTCCTACGTCATGGCCGGGGGTCTTGTGGCGGCGGTCATCGGGCCGCAGCTGGCGACGGCGACCTCACTCAGCTATGTGGTGCCCTTTGTCGGCACCTATGTGGCGGTAATGGTGCTGAACCTGCTGGGCTCGCTGCTGTTCTTCCTTGTCGACATTCCCAAACCGCCCGCTCCGGTCGAAGGGGCCCCCAAGGGCCGCACCCGGTGGGAGCTGATCACCACGCCGCGCATCGCCGTGTCGGTGATCTGCGCCATGGTCAGCTACGCGCTGATGAACCTTGTGATGACCTCGACGCCACTGGCCGTGGTGGGCTGTGGCCTGTCCGGCGCGACGGTGCTGCCCGACAGCCTGTCGGGCGTGGTGCCCGACGGATCGACCTACGATCAGTTCAAGACGCTCGCGGGCTATATCGTGACGGGCCACGTGCTTGCGATGTTCGCGCCCTCGTTCTTTACCGGCCATCTGATCAACCGTTTCGGGGTCGAGCGGATCGTGGGCACCGGCATCGCGATTCTGGGTGCGGCCGGCGTGGTGGCGCTGATGGGCGTCACGCTGGGCAATTTCTTTGTGGCGCTGGTGCTGCTGGGGATCGGCTGGAACTTCGGCTTTATCGGTGCGACGGCGATGCTGGCCGGCGCGCACAAGCCGGAGGAGCGGGGACGGATGCAGGGGCTCAACGATCTGCTGGTGTTTGGCGGGGTGACGTTGGCCTCGCTCGCGTCGGGCGGATTGATGAATTGCTCGGGCGGCTCGGCGGTGGAAGGCTGGGCGGCGGTGAACTACGCCATGGTGCCGTTCCTGATCCTCGCGGGCGGCGCGCTCATCTGGCTGAGCCTGCGCGAGCGCGGGCTTGCTACCACCAGCTGAATGCGGCTCGCAGGGTAAAGCGCAGGCCGGGCTGCGGCAGGCGGTCGTCGATCACGGCGGCAGGATCGCTCACCGCTGCGCGCAAGGCAGGCTCGGCGGCGGTGGCGGGCAGCAGCGCGGGCGTGGCCGCACGGGGCAATCGCGCCCGGCGCGCGTGGGCCAGCGCATCGAGACCGCGCTGCGCGAGATCGCGCACGCCCGCGTGCGTGCCATCAAGCATCGGCACACGGCCCTGCGCCTGCAATCCCGGCACGGCCCGCAGCCACGCACCGACGCCAGCGGCGTATCCCGCATCGGCAGTGTCACACTGATCCTCCGTCAACAGCTCCGCCGCCGTTTGCATCAGGGCGCCCGATGTCTGCGCGATATAGCGGTCGAAATCGTCCCTATCCTCGAACGGATCGCGGTAGATGTCCCAGCGCCGCGCGGCCACCAGCGTATCGAGCCGCTGCGCCTGTTTGGCGCTCAGCACAGCGCCCAAGGGGGTGGCGACCTCGTGGCGGCGTACGCTCCCCTCGCCCGCGATTTCTTCGAGCGCGTCGCGCCACCATTGCAGGCGCATCTCGGCGATCATCGGCTCCTGCGTCACCCAGGGCGCACGGCTGACCTCGACGTTGAAGGCGTAAAGCGCAAAGAGCGCGCCGCGCTGCGCCACCGGTGCCGTCATCGCACAGCGAAAGCGCAGCGGATCGCCGCGTTCGACGATGGCCGCGCAGGCGGTCAGATCGGCGCTGAGGCTCATGCGGGGCGCACCACGCTCAACAGATACCCCCACTCATCACGGTGATTGCGCCAGCAGGCGGCCTCCTCCTCGGCCTCGTCCAGCACGGCGGCAAGCGCCGCATCCGCGCCGGGACGCAGGGCCGCGATGCGCGCGTCAAGGGGGCCGAAATACGCCTCCCACGCCGCGTCGGCCAGCTGGCGCTGGCCGATAATTTCATAGCCCGCAGCATGAATGCGCGCATCGATTCCCGCGCGGTCGGTCATGGCGGGGTAGCTTTTCCAGAACGCACGGGGCCGCTCGCACGGTGTATCGGTGAACCAGCAGACTTCGGAAAACGCCACCGCCCCACCGGGTTTGAGCGCCTCACGCCAGCCGCGCAGCGCGGTCTCGATCCCGATGAAATACACCGCCCCCGCGCACCAGATCAGATCGTGCCTGTTCTTGATCCTGGTCATATCGGCCTTTAGCGTCGTTACGCGGTCATCACCGCCCCAGCGCGCGCGGGCCTGCGCGACAAAGCCCGCGTGCAGATCGAGTGCTGTGACGTGCCCTTCAGGTGCCGCCGCCAGAAGCGCTGCAATGTCGCCACCGGGGCCACAGGCTGCATCGGCAATCTCGGCATGCCGCGGCAGATCAATCAGATCCGCGGCCCATCCGACATCTTCCGCCACCCCCGGCCCTTCGCGGGGCAAATCGCTGTGCAGCTTGAAAAACGCCGCGCGTTCAGCCTCAGTATCCATCCAGAAACGCCTCTATCTCTGCCCGTGTTCGCCCGTCGTTCACGATATCAAGGTGCGTGGCCCCGTTGAGCACCAGATAGCGCCCCTTCTCGGTCGCGTCAGCCATGGTCGGGCCGTAGAGCTCGGCCACAAACGCCTCATCCCGGCTGCCCGCCAGCAGCAGGAAGGGTGGCAGTGCTGCCACATCGGCCAGATAGTCGCGGCGCGGGGCAAAACCAGTGTTGAGCCGGTAGGAATAGCGCGTCGTCGCCGTGTCGCCCAGCGGACCGTCGAGCACGTCTTGCGGCATGTTGAACGCGATCACCGGCAGGTGGTTGAACACGGATATGCGGAAGGTGTTGAGGATCGACAGGCCGATGATGCGCCGCAGCGCCACATGCGCCCAACCGCCCGAAGCGCTGCGCGTCGTGGGCGCGTCGTGTTGCAGGTACGGCGCCAGCAGCACGGCACCGTCCAGCGTCTCCCCATAGGCACCGCCCGCAAACCGGATCACCAACCCGCCGCCCGAGCTGTGACCGCCCAGGATCACCGCCTGTCCCGGCCTGCGCTGGCTGTCGATCAGATCGGCCAAATCATCCTCGAACTGGCCGATATAGTCGATATCGCCACGCCGCCCCGGCGCGGTGCCATGGCCGCGCAGATCCGGCACGATCACATCAGCTTTGCCCTGCAACGCCTTGGCAAGGCTGTCGAATTGCAGCCCATGCCAGCCCGATCCATGTACAAGGACCAATAAGGGCGCCCCTTCAGCGCCCTCGTAGCGACGATACTGCATCGCGTACCCATCGCGGGCGGGCACCGATTGCAGCGGCGCGGGCGCGGTGTCCGACCCGCCCAGCTGTTCGCTGAAATCAAGGCCGCCGCCGCCCTCGGGCACCTGCGGCTCTTGCGAGAACGCAAGGCCCACCGCCACCATCAGCGTGACGACAAAAGACGCCGCGATGCTGAGGATGATCTTCACGTCTCGCCCCGATCCCGGATCAGTTTCCATCGGATCGCGTCCAGCAGCGCCTCGAAGGACGCATCGACTATGTTGGCGGAGACCCCCACCGTGGACCAGCGCACGCCCTGCCCGTCCTCGCTGTCGATGATGACACGGGTGACGGCCTCGGTGCCGCCCTGGGTGATGCGGACCTTGAAATCGACCAGCCGCATGTCTTCCAAAAGCGCCGAATACTGGCCCAGATCCTTTGCCAGCGCCTTTGACAGCGCGTTCACCGGGCCACGGTCGCCGCCGGTCTCATCCATGCTTTCCGACACGCTCAGACGTTTTTCACCGTCCACTTTTACCACAACGACGGCCTCGGACAGGCTGATCATCTGGTCGTACTTGTTCTTGCGCCGCTCGACGGTGACGCGGTAGCGCTTCACCTCGAACAGCTCCGGCATCCGCCCCAGCACACTGCGCGCCAACAGCTCAAAGCTCGCCTGGGCGGTGTCATAGCTATAGCCTTCGGCCTCGCGCGCCTTCACCTCGTCGAGGATCGCGGCCAGCGCCGGATCGCCCTTGGCCACCTTGAGACCCGCTTCGGCCAGACGACGGCGCAGGTTGGACTGGCCCGCCTGGTTCGACATCGGGATGATGCGCGCGTTGCCCACCGTCGCGGGGTCGATATGCTCATAGGTGCTGGGATCCTTGAGGATCGCGCTGGCGTGCAGCCCGGCCTTGTGGGCAAAGGCGGCTGATCCGACGAACCCCGCCTGCTTTTGCGGCACACGGTTGAGGATCTCATCCAGCATCCGCGCGGTACGGGTCAGCCCCGCAAGCGCCTTGCGCGTCACGCCGGTCTCGAACCGGCTGGCGTAGGGTTCTTTCAGCGACAGGATCGGGATGAGTGCTGTCAGATTGGCGTTGCCGCAACGCTCCCCCAGACCGTTCAGCGTGCCCTGCACCTGCCGCGCGCCCGCGTCGATGGCGGCGAGCGTGCAGGCGACGGCGTTTTCGGTATCGTCGTGTGTGTGGATGCCCAGACGGTCGCCGGGGATGCCTGCGGCGATCACCTCGCCCACGATCCGGCCCACCTCGGCGGGCAAGGTGCCCCCGTTAGTATCGCACAGCACGATCCAGCGTGCGCCCGCCTCATGCGCCGCGCGGATCGCCTGCATCGCGTAGTCGGGATTGGCCCTGTAGCCGTCAAAGAAATGTTCCGCATCGAACAGCGCTTCCCGCCCGAGGCTTACCAGATGCGCGACGCTGCGGGTGATATTGGCGGTGTTTTCCTCCAGCGTGATGCCAAGGGCGCGGGTCACGTGGAAATCATGGGTCTTGCCCACCAGACACACGGCCGGCGTGCCTGCGTTGGTGACGGCGGCCAGCACATCGTCGTTGGCGGCCGAGATGCCGTTGCGCGCGGTCATGCCAAAGGCGGTCATGGTGGCCCGCGTCGCCGGCGCCGCGTCGAAAAACGCGCTGTCGGTGGGGTTGGCGCCGGGCCATCCGCCCTCGATGTAGTCCACGCCCAGCGTATCGAGCGCCTGCGCGATCTGCCGCTTCTCATCGGTCGAGAACTGCACGCCCTGCGTTTGTTGCCCGTCGCGCAGGGTGGTGTCGTAGAGATACAGCCGTTCCATCAGACGCCCCCGCACGGGACGGCGGGCGGGGCGACTTGCGCAGTCGCGCAAGAGCGGCGCACGGGCCGTCTCACAGCGGATCCAATCGGTCGGCGTCAAACCCCGGCCCCGCGCTCAGCGCGACCCCGTTCCGGCTCATCCGCACCTCGACGCCCGCTTGCGTCAGCATCGCCTTGATCCTGTCCACCTCGGCAAAATCCTTGCTCTCCATCGCCGTCACGCGGGCGTCGGACAGAAAGGCTTCGTAGTCGGTCAGATCGAAGGCCTCCTGCGCCGCCCACTCGGGCATCAGATCGCCCATCAGCCCCATCAGCTTGAGCCCCGCACGCAGCGATGCCGCCTCCCCCGCGCCCGCGAGCTTGTGCAGATGCGCGATGGCGCCCGGCGTGTTCAGATCGTCCCCCAGCAACCCCAGAAGCAGGTCATCGGGCGCGCCCGCATCCGCGCTCACTGCGACAGCGTACCATTTGCGCAGCGTGCGCTCGGCCTCGCGGGCCTTTGCCTCGGTCCAGTCCATCGGCTTGCGGTAGTGCGTGGACAGCATGACAAACCGGATCACCTCGCCCGGCACGCCCTTTTCCAACAGATCGCGCACGGTAAAGAAGTTGCCCAGCGATTTGGACATCTTGCGCCCCTCGACCTGCAACATCTCGTTGTGCATCCAGACATTCGCAAAGCCGTGGCCGGGATGGGCGCAGACGCTTTGCGCGATCTCGTTTTCGTGGTGCGGGAACATCAGATCGTTGCCGCCGCCGTGGATGTCGAATTCGCGCCCCAAGAGCGCGTCGGCCATGGCCGAGCATTCGATATGCCAGCCCGGACGCCCCCGGCCCCACGGGCTGTCCCACCCCGGCGTCTGCGCGTCCGAAGGCTTCCACAGCACAAAATCCATCGGATTGCGCTTGAACGGCGCCACTTCGACCCGCGCCCCGGCGATCATGTCGTCAACCGTGCGGCCCGACAGCTTGCCGTAGTCGCGGTAGCTGTCGACCGCAAACAGCACGTGTCCTTCGGCGGCATAGGCGTGCCCCTTGGCGATCAGGTCCTCGATCATCGCGACCATTTCGCCGATATAGGCGGTTGCACGCGGCATATGGTCGGGCTCTTCCGCGCCCACGGCGGCCATATCTTCGAGAAACCAGCCAATCGTCTCTTCGGTCAGATCGGCAATCGCGCGCCCGCTCTCGGCGGCGCGGGCGTTGATCTTGTCCTCCACGTCGGTGAAATTGCGCACGTAGGTGACGTGATCGTCCCCGTAGACATGCCGCAACAGCCGCGCCACCGTGTCGAACACAATCACGGGACGCGCATTGCCCAGATGCGCGCGGTCGTAGACCGTCGGTCCGCAGACGTACATGCGCACGTTTTGGGGATCGATGGGCGTGAACACCTCGCGTTTGCGGGTCTTGGTGTTGTGGAATTTCAGCGTCGTCATGGTCAGTCCTCGGGCAGCCCCGTCACAAGGGGGGTGGTGCGGGACATGGCACAGTTTCAATTCAAAGAAAACAACGTGATCAAGCCCCGCGAGAGTCGTCTCAGCAGGTAATAATGCAGACAGCTGTGCAAATACGGGTGATCATGGCACATGCGTAGTGGCAAGCAGCCGCGCCGTCAACGCCGATTGACAATTCCCGCACTCTCTGACCCCTTGGCCGGATCTGGGACGGAGGCACCAATGAAGGCATCACAGCGGATCGAAACACTCCTGGGCGGCGGCGACGACGGATGGGGCGTGTTCCTCAAGGCGCGCCGCATGATTGCCGACGGCACCCCGGTCACGGAGCTGACCATCGGGGAGCATGATATCCGCACCGCCGCCCCGATCCTGCAGGACATGCACCGCGCGGCCATGGGCGGGCACACAGGCTACGCCGCCGTGCCGGGTACCGACAGCCTGCGCGACACCGTTGCGGCCCGCGTGCAATCGGCCACCGGCGTTCCCACTTCACGCGCCAATGTGATGATCACGCCCGGCGGGCAGGCAGCACTTTTTGCCGCGCATATGGCGGTGATCGACCCCGGTGATACCGCGCTGTACATCGATCCCTATTACGCGACCTACCCCGGCACTCTGCGCGGCGCCTCCGCCCGCCCGGTCGCGATCAAGGCGCGTGCCGAAGATGCGTTTCAGCCCCGCGCCGAAGCCATCGCAGCCGTCGCACCCGGCGCGAAATCGCTGCTCGTCAACTCGCCCAACAACCCCACCGGGGTCGTCTACAGCGCCGCGACGATGGACGGTATCGCACAGGTCGCACGTGAGCATGACCTCTGGATAATCTCGGATGAGGTCTATGACAGCCAGATATGGGAAGGGTCGCATATCTCGCCCCGCGCCCTGCCCGGCATGGTCGAGCGCACGCTGGTTGTCGGCTCCATGTCGAAAAGCCACGCCATGACCGGATCGCGCATCGGCTGGGTCGTGGGCCCCGAAGCGATCATCGCCCATCTGACCAATCTGGCCACGCACACCACCTACGGCGTGCCGGGGTTCATCCAGGACGCGGCCGAATTTGCGCTGGGTCTCGGTGCTGACTTCGAGGCGGAGGTGGCGGAGCCGTTCCGTCGCCGTCGGGCACTGGCCCAGAACCTTCTGGCCACGCAGAACACCGTCGGTCTCATCCCCAGCGCGGGCGCGATGTATCTGATGCTCGATATACGCAGCACGGGGCTGAGCGGTGAGGATTTCGCCCTCGCCCTGCTCGACGCGCATCACATCGCCGTCATGCCCGGCGAAAGCTTTGGCGCGGCAGCGGCAGGCCATCTGCGGGTTGCGATGACCATCGACGACGACCGGTTCATCGATGCCCTGCGCACGCTGTGCAGCTTTGCCGCGCAACACGCCGCCTGAGAGGAAAAAGACGGCCCTCCCAAAGGAGAACCGCCCGGTACTCGTTACAGTACACTACCCTTGCGCCTTGCAGGCGCACGGATCAGGTGGGGCAAGCTTAGAAGCGCACCGACCCCTTGATGTTGAAGGTTGTCGCATCGGCGTCGATACCGGTACCGCCCAGATCGTCAAAACGATGCTCCAGAAGTTCACCACCCACGGTGAACCGCTCGTTTACCTTATAAGTCGCGCCGACCCCCACGAATTGGCCGGTATCGCCGCCCACATCCGTGTCGAGGATCGCGGAACCAGCGGTCGCGTAGACCAATGTGCGGCCCAGATCATAGCCGCCTTTGACTTTCAGGCGGATTACGTCCTCGCCTTCGGCCGCGCCGTTCAGATCCACGTCCAGCTTGTCATATTCGACTTCGCCGCCGATGACATAGTCGCCAAAGTCATAGTCGTAGCCCATGTGCAGACCGTAGGTCGTGTCGTCGCCATCGACGGCGCCGTCTCCGTCAATGTCGGCGTAGCCGAGGTTCAGACCGCCGTAAAAGCCCGTCCAATCCTCGTCGTAGGTGACGACTTCGGGTGTGATGACGGGCGCCTCGACGACCGGCTCTGCCAGGTTGCCGGCAAAGGCGGCGGAGGTGAGTGCGGTGCTGCCAAAAGCGGTGGCGAGGGCGAATTTCGTGATACGTGTCATACTGGTTCTCCTGGAACATGTCTGTGTTGCGCGGCGCCGCGGCGTCGCTGTGATGAGCAAACGGCGTGCCTGCCGAGTGGTTCCACGGCATTTCGCAACCTGTTGCGCTCGCGCAACGATTGGCCGTCGCGGCAGGCAAAATCGGCCAGTCTTCGCTTATTCGCGACACTTTCCTCCGTTGGCGCGGGTCGCAAACGGAACAGACCCCTGCCCGCACCGCTGCCACGCTGGTGTCAGGGAGAGAGCCAATGCAGAGCAAAACCTGCACCAGTCTGCTGGTCGCGCGCACCATTGGTGCGATGCGCGGTCGTGCCGCCCGAGGGGCGCCGACGGGCGCATGATCCGCCGCCCCTTTCCACAGTTTTGCACGAGAGATCCCCGATGAATGTACAGACCAATGCCCGCTCCGGTGGCCGCGCCGCGCGCCGCGCCGCACGGGCCGCTGCCCTGCCCGACAATCTGCGCCCCGTGCGCCCCGGCCTTGAGGGCGGCCAGTACAAACCGCTGAGCGACGCTGATGTCGCCCGCATCCACGACGCCGCCCTGACCGCGCTGGAGACCATCGGCCTTGCCGACGCGCCGCCCAGCGGGGTCGAGATCCTGACCGGGGCCGGTGCCGTGCAGGGGGAGGACGGACGCATCCGCTTTCCGCGCGCGGTGGTCGAGGACGCGCTGGCAAAGGCCAACCGCGCGGTCGTGCTGCACAGCCGCGACGCGCGGCACGATCTGGATCTGTCCGGCACCCGCGTGCATTACGGCACGGCCGGGGCTGCGGTGCATCTGGTGGAGGTGGACGGCCAACACTACCGCGACAGCACCGTGCAGGATCTGCACGATGCCGCGCGCATCGTCGATCAGTTGGACAACGTACATTTCTGCCAGCGCCCGATGGTCTGCCGCGACATCCCCGACAACCTCGAGATGGATTACAACTCGGTCTACGCCTGCGTATCGGGCACCACGAAACACATCGGCACATCCTTTACCGATCCCGCCTTTGTCGCGCCGACAATCGAGATGCTGCACGAAATCGCGGGCGGCGAGGCCGCGTGGCGTGAACGCCCCTTCGTGAGCAACACCAACTGCTTTGTCGTGCCGCCGATGAAATTCGCGACCGAATCCTGTCTGGTGATGGAGGAGTGCATCCGCCACGGCATGCCTGTGCTGCTGCTCTCTGCGGGTATGGCGGGGGCCACCGCGCCGTCGACCATCGCGGGCGCAATTACGCAGGCGGTGGCCGAATGTCTGGGCGGTCTTGTCTACGTCAACGCCATCGCGCCGGGGCATCCGGCGGTGTTCGGCACCTGGCCCTTTGGTCTGGATCTGCGCACCGGGGCGATGACCGGCGGCTCGGGCGAGCAGGCGTTGCTGAGTGCGGGCTGTGCGCAGATGCATGCGTTCTACGATCTGCCCGGCGGGGCAGCTGCGGGGATCGCCGACAGCAAACTGCCCGACATGCAGGCCGGATGGGAGACGATGTGCTCGAACGTGATGGCGGGGCTGTCGGGGCTCAACATGGTGTATGAGGCAGCGGGCATGCATGCCTCACTGTTGGGGTTCTGCCACGAAAGCCTTATCTTGGGCGATGACGTGATCGGACAGGCACTGCGCTGCGTGCGCGGGATCGAGGTCAATGATGAGACCCTCGCGCTGGATCAGATCGCCGCCGTCTGCATGGGCGGGCCGGGCCACTATCTGGGGACCGAGCAGACGCTGGGCCGGATGCAGTCGGATCACTGCTATCCCACCTACGGCAACCGCATGTCGCCAAAGGAATGGGTCGAGATGGAGAAACCCGATCTGCTGGCCACCGCCACCGCCCGCAAGGAGGCGATCCTGAGCCAGCGGCCCGCAGCGGCGCTTGATCCGCGTATCGACCGGGTGATCCGGGACCGGTTCAACATCCACCTGACCGTGTAGGCAAAGAGGACCCGGCACTGGGGTGCCGGGTCCTCCCTCTTCCTCTGCCCGCGCGCGCTGCCACGCACGCCGACCGGGGAATGTCGCGGGCTTAGCCTGACGGCATCAGCCCGGCCTCCTGCGCTGCCTGCACTTCGGCATCTTCCAACGCACCGTCACCGTTCAGATCGGCGGTGGTGAATTGATCTTCTGTCACGTCCGGATAGACGGCCTGAACCTCTTCGAGGCTCAGCACGCCGTCCTCGTTGGCGTCGATGGCCACGGCGCTTTGCCCCATCGCGTAGGCCGGCAGGCACAGGGCTGTGGCGGCGAACAACGTGAATGTCTTGAGATGTGTCATCGGGATCTTCCTCTGTGTGGTTGGTGTGACGGGACGCTTTCACGCGCCCTCGACAAGACAGATGCACGGCGGGGCCTGCGCGTCCCTGCCCCGCGCCAGCCTGCGAGCGCCCGCCGATCGGCGCCCTCCCGTGCGCGCCCTGCCGCCGAAAAAGGGGGGGCGCCTGCCATAGGCGGAAATACCCGGGCTGGTTGAATGCGCGCCGTCTGCCATGCTCGGGGTCAAAGCGCAGGAGGCCAAGATGCATACACCCGACCCCGTTCCTTTCCGCCAGAAACTGGTGCGCCGCGCGCGACGACTGGGCATGCCGCCCCCGGACGCGGAGGACGCCGCACAAGAAGTGCTGCTGCGCTTGATGTTGGCGCAGCGCCGCGCGCCGATCAGCCGACCCGAACACTATGCCCAGACGATCCTGCGAAACCTTGCCCGCGCCCGCGGGCGCGCCGCGCCGCCCCCCGAGCAGATCGGCGAGAACGACGGCCGCTTGATCCCGCAGCCCATCGCCCGCCTTTCGCTGGCGGAGCTGACCGCAGCACTCGACACGCTGCCGCCAGAGCAATCCTGCATCCTTCGGCTGATCCTGAGCGGCCGCGAAAGCCCGGCGGAGATCGCACAGATGCTGGATCTGCCGAGCGGGACGGTGATGTCACGGCTGGCGCGGGCCCGGGCAAGCCTGCGTGCGCGCTTCGATATGCCCGAGCGCGGTTCGCTGCACGAGTTGCTCTAGCGCATACGAAAAGGGGAAGAGCCAGAAGCCCTCCCCATAAGTCTCGCCACCAGAGCTCAATATGTTAACCGCTCGAGTTTGTTTTTGCCTGCGGCTCTGGCGTCGTCAGGGGGCGAGCGCACCCGCCCCGTGTAAGCGCCCCGGCGAAGCCGGGGCGCGGAAGGGTGGCAGCGTATCGCAAAGCGATGCGCGAGAACCCTCCCGATCGTGCCGGAAAAAGCGCGCCAATGACCGCTTTCCCCAAATTTCTCATCCCGCGCGACCGCAAAGTTTGCCCGCAAACTTTGGGCCCAAACTTTCGTTCGAAAGTTTGCCCGCGATCAGCTGCAGCCCGAGGTGCCGCCGCAGGTGTTGCACTTCATGCAGGTGCCGTTGCGCACGAGGGTGAAGTTGCCGCATTCGCCGCAGGCTTCGCCCTCGTAGCCCTGCATCTTGGCCTTGGTGCGGGCGTCCATCGCGGTCGCGGAGGCGGCTGGCGCGGAAGTCATCACCGCCACGTCTCCCGCCACCTCGGCGGCCGCTTTGCTGACCGCATCCGCAATCGCCGTCTGACCGCCCTGGAGCACGGTGAAGCTTTGCGGGACGCGGTTGCGCAGGTAGCCGGGTGAGGTGATCTGCTTGAGCACCTCAAGCGATTTGACCGCCGCACTCTCGCTCAGCTCACTGACGTTGGCCACGCCCTCTTCCTCACCGCGACCCAGATCGTCGAAGGTCGCCCCTTCGGGCTGCACATGTGCGAGATCCGTGCGGTCAAGGTAGCTCACCGCCAGTTCCCGGAAGATGTAGTCGAGGATCGAGGTCGCGTTCTTGATGCTGTCATTGCCCTGCACCATGCCCGCAGGCTCGAATTTGGTGAAGGTGAAGGCATCCACGAACTCCTCCAGCGGCACGCCGTACTGAAGGCCCACGGATACGGCGATGGCAAAGTTGTTCATCATCGCGCGGAAGCCCGCGCCTTCCTTGTGCATGTCGATGAAGATCTCACCGAGCGAGCCGTCCTCGTATTCGCCGGTGCGCAGGTAGACCTTGTGCCCACCGACGTTGGCCTTCTGGGTATAGCCCTTGCGGCGCTGGGGCATCTTTTCGCGGTGGGATTTGATGATCTCCTTGACCACGACCTTCTCGACGATCTTTTCGGCCAGCACCTGCGCCTTTTCGTGCATGGAGCCGCTTTCCAGAACCTCCGCCGCGTCGTCGTCATCCTCGACCAGCGCCGCCGCCAGCGGCTGCGACAGTTTTGAGCCATCGCGGTAGAGCGCATTGGCCTTCACGCCGAGTGACCACGACAGCTCATAGGCCTTCTGGCAATCCTCGATGGTCGCGTCGTTGGGCATGTTGATCGTTTTCGAGATCGCGCCGGAGATGAACGACTGCGCCGCGGCCATCATGGTGATGTGGCTGTTCACGCTCAGGAAACGCGTGCCCTTCTTGCCGCAGGGGTTGGCGCAGTCAAAGATGCTGTAGTGCTCTTTCTTCAGGTGCGGTGCGCCTTCCAGCGTCATTGTCCCGCAGACGTGATCGTTGGCTGCATCGATGTCCTTCTTGGAAAAGCCCAGCGATTTGAGCAGATCGAACGTCGGATCGTTCAGCTTTTCGGTAGGGATGCCCAACACCTGCGTGCAGAACTCCTCGCCCAGCGTCCACTGGTTGAACACAAAGCGGATGTCGAAGGCACTTGCCAGTGCCGCATCCACCTTGGCCAGCTCATTGGCGCCAAACCCGTGGCCGATCAGCGTCGTGTGATTGATGCCGGGCGCGTTGCCGATGGTGCCGTGGCCCACGGCGTAGCTGACGATCTCCTCGATCTGCGCCGAGCCGTAGCCGAGTTTTTCGAGCGCTGCGGGCACCGATTGGTTGATGATCTTGAAATAACCACCACCCGCAAGCTTCTTGAACTTCACCAGCGCAAAGTCAGGCTCGATCCCCGTGGTGTCGCAATCCATGACCAGACCGATGGTGCCGGTAGGCGCGATGACCGAGACCTGGGCGTTGCGGTAGCCGTGGGTTTCCCCCAGGGCCAGCGCCTCATCCCAGCAGGATTTGGCGGTTTGCACCAGCTCTGCCTGGGGGCAGTTGCCGTGATCCAGCGGGACGGGTTTGACCGCCAGCTTCTCGTAGCCGCTCGCCTCGCCGTAGGCCGCGTTGCGGTGGTTGCGGATGACGCGCAGCATGTGCGCGCTGTTGCGGTGGTAGCCCGGGAACGCGCCCAGCTCACCGGCCATCTCGGCCGAGGTGGCGTAGCTCACACCGGTCATGATCGCGGTCAGCGCACCGCAGAGTGCGCGGCCCTCGTCGCTGTCATAGGAATAGCCCATGTTCATCAGCAGGCCGCCGATGTTTGCGTACCCCAGACCCAGCGTGCGGAAATCATAGCTGCGCTGCGCGATCTCTTTGGACGGGAATTGTGCCATCATCACCGAGATTTCCAGCGTCACGGTCCACAGGCGGGAGGCGTGCATGTAGTCTTCGGTCTGGAATTCGCCCTCCTTGAGGAAGGTCAGCAGGTTCATCGACGCGAGGTTGCAGGCGGTGTCGTCGAGGAACATGTACTCCGAGCAGGGGTTCGAGCCGCGGATCGCGCCGTCCTCGGGGCAGGTGTGCCAGTCATTGACCGTGTCGTGGTACTGGATGCCGGGATCGGCGCAGGCCCAGGCGGCGTGGCCGACCTGATCCCAGAGGTCACGGGCGCGGATGGTCTTGCTCACCCGGTTGTCGACGCGGTCGATCAGCTCCCAATCGGCGTCTTTCTCGACGGCCGTAAGGAAAGCATTTGTCACGCGGATCGAGTTGTTGGAGTTCTGGCCGGAGACGGAGTTATACGCCTCGCTATCCCAATCGGTGTCGTAGGTCGGGAATTCGATGCCGGTGTGGCCCTGCTTTGCGTAATCCAGAACGCGTTTGACGTAGGTCTCCGGGATCGCGACCTTTTTGGCCTCGCGGATGGCGTTTTTCAGCGCGTCGTTCTTGCCCGGATCATAAGCGTCGGCTTCCAGACCGTCCCAGGCGGCAATCGCCTTGAAGATCAGGTTGAGCTTTTGCTCGTGCATCTTCGAGCCCGCAACGATCGAGGCGACCTTTTGCTCTTCGAGCACCTTCCAGTTGATGAAGTCCTCGATATCGGGGTGGTCGGCGTCGACGATCACCATCTTGGCCGCGCGCCGCGTGGTGCCGCCGGATTTGATCGCACCCGCCGCGCGGTCACCGATTTTCAGGAAACCCATCAGACCGGAAGATTTGCCACCGCCCGACAGTTTTTCGCCCTCACCGCGCAGCGACGAGAAATTCGTGCCCGTGCCGGAGCCGTATTTGAACAGGCGCGCCTCGCGCACCCACAGATCCATGATGCCGCCGTCGCCGACCAGATCATCGGCCACCGACTGGATGAAGCACGCGTGCGGCTGCGGATGCTCGTAGGACGATGTGGAGCGCGTCAGCTTACCGGTGCGGTGATCGACGTAATAGTGCCCCTGCGCGGGACCGTCGATGCCGTAGGCCCAGTGCAAACCGGTGTTGAACCACTGCGGCGAATTCGGCGCCGCGCGCTGGGTGGCCAGCATATAGCGCATCTCGTCGTAGTAGGTGCGCGCGTCTTCCTCGGTGGTGAAATAGCCACCCTTCCAGCCCCAGTAGGCCCAGGCGCCTGCCAGACGGTCGAACACCTGCTTGGAGGACGTCTCTCCCCCGATTTCCGCATCATCGGCGGCGACCGAGCGCCACAGGAATTCGGGCACGCCCTTTTCCTTCACGCGCTTGAGCTTGGAGGGCACACCGGCCTTGCGAAAGTATTTCTGGGCGATCACATCGGAGGCGACCTGCGACCAGCTTTTGGGGACTTCGACGTTGTCGAGGTGAAACACGATCGAGCCGTCGGGATTCCGGATCTCGGATACGGTCGAGATAAAATCCAGTGCCGCGTAGGCGTCCTGTCCTTCGGTCGTGAATTTACGTTCAATTTTCATATCGCTGCCCCATTCATCAGCTTATCGTTCCAGCCCACGCTTTGCGGACCCACTCATCGGTGCCGTTCCGGCAAGACTGGGCCGCAGATCACCGTGTGCAATCTTGCGAGTGCACCCGGTTTTTCGTTCGACGTCTGTAGATCGCCCGCTCGTCTTGCCCCTCGGCCCGCCGCCGTAGTTTTGCACTACATGTTGTGGCATGGCCGTCAGCCTCCACAAAGTGCCGTATCCACGCCTACCGGGTCAACGGTATTTTGAGGATTTTTTGGAATAAAACGATTGACCCGAGGGGGGCCGATCTGAATGCCCGATCGTGCGGCGATTCCTCCACAACGCGCGCGATCTGTGAAAAAAACCGACGGGCCAAGAGCGGTACAGAAAACGCAGTGTTTCAGTTGATTTACGCAGCACGCCCCCGGCGCTTGGCAGGCGGTCGCGAACATATCCCCAAAACTCGCCTAAAAGTTGTGCACAACTTCACGGATGCGGCGCGGGACGCATACTCGCGCCTTGGATGTGGCAGGGTCGGCAAAGGCGTCGCAAAAATGAAACATTTCCGGCCTATGTAGACTTTTGTATACCTGAAAACACCATATCTAGCGCGTGGTCGGCGCTGGGTGGCCGAGAATCGTGCGGTCAGCGATTCTTTGAACGGTGCCGCACGCGGCTTGAGGCTCCCGCGCTTAACGCTGAAACCTCAATCAACTTCCAATTGTAAGAAGTGGTCGGGGCGAGATGATTCGAACATCCGACCCCCTGTACCCAAAACAGGTGCGCTACCAGGCTGCGCCACGCCCCGACTGAGCGCTGTCTACAAAACCCCGCAGAGATTGAAAAGAGCAAATCGGGCCGCGCGGCGCGAAATCCGGCCCCTGCCCCGGCGCTCAGGCGGGTGTGCATTCCCAGGTGTCGCGCGCGGGCCCGAAGGCCCCGTGCTCCAACCGGTCACCAACCGAAATGCCCAGCCGCGCGGCCAGCCCGCCGTTGATCTCCAGCACCCCCAGTAGCGGATCAGGCCCGCCCGAAATCGGCGTTTCGTCGAGGGGGATGGCATTTTCGTGGATGTGGCGGATCACGCCATCGCTGTCCAGAAACAGCATGTCGAGGGGGATCAGCGTGTTGCGCATCCAGAACGAGAGCCGCTCGGGCCGCTCGTAGATGAACAACATGCCCCGGCTCAGCGACATCTGTTCGACGTGCATGAGCCCCTGCGCGCGCGATGCCGGATCCGCAACCACATCGACCGTAAAGACCGCCGCGCCAAAATCACCGCGGATCGTTACCCGCTCAGGCGCGCAGGGGATCGGAACGCGCTGCGCGGCGACAGGTGCCGCCAAAAGCGCGGCGAGACCAAGCGCTAGGGCGCCGCGTCTGGTAGTGATATGACCGTTTCCCATGCCTGTACCTGTGCGGCCATCAGACCGCGTTTGCCATTGATTACCCGCATCGCAATCGCTTCGCCCGGTTGCAGGTCGGACAACCCCGATTGCCGCAACACATCTATATGCACAAATACATCATCGCCGTGTCCAAAGACATTGGCAAATCCAAAGCCCTTGCCCTTGTCGAACCATTTGACGCGCGCGGCCTGCACCGGCACGGCGCTGAGATCCTGCGGCGCAAGACCTTCGATCTCGGGCAGGCCGGGATCGCTGCCCTCGGGCGGGGCAATGGCGCGGACCTCGACCGCCTGAACACCGCGTGCGGTGGTCTGCGCCAAAAGCGTGACCCGCGCGCCGTCCGCGACAGAGCTCTGGCCAAAATTGCGCAGGACGTTGACGTGCAGCAAAATGTCGGAGCCACCGGTATCGGCAAGCACAAACCCAAACCCTTTTACAGGGTCAAACCACTTTACCGATCCGACCACCTCATACGGGCCGCTATCGTCTACAGGCATCTCTATCACCTCGATGCATATCTTAAATTCAAAACACCGGCCTTTTCGGGAGGCCGCCCGCGAAAATATGCGGGGATACTCGTAACAGTCGTCAGGGGTTCAGGCGCGAAATATCCCATGGCTGGCCCGGGGCGCTGCGACGCCATTGAAACCTGTTGTGCAGGCGGGCGTCCCCATCCGCCCAGAATTCGATCTCGACCGGGGTCAGTCGAAAGCCCCCCCAGAACGGCGGGCGCGCGGGGTCGTCGCCCTGCTCAACCGTGACCTTTTCGAGGGCCGCCTCAAGGGTGGCGCGATCGGCCAGCGGGCGCGACTGCGCCGATGCCCAGGCCCCCAGACGGCTCTTGAGAGAGCGGGACTTGTAGTAGGCATCGGCCTTGGCGCCATCCTCACGGGTGATCAGACCCCGCGCGCGCACCTGACGACGCAGCGATTTCCAGTGCATGACAAATGCCGCCTTGCCAGCGTGATCCAGCTCACGCGCCTTGGCGCTCTCGTAGTTGGTATAGAAGACGAACGCATCGTCCTCGACATCCTTGAGCAACACGACGCGCGCGTTAGGCATCCCGGTCTCGTCCACGGTGGCCAGCGCGATCGCGTTGGGATCGTTGAGTTCCTGGGGTGCGGCGGCGTCCATCCAGCTGCGGATCAGCGCAAAAGGATCATCGCCCGCAAATATTCCCGCCCGATCCGACATGCCCTGCCCCGTTTCTGCTGTCTCCGGCCAGAACACCGCACATGCGCCATCCCGGGCCGACGCTCCCGTTATTCCAGACACAGTCTCATTAATAATCCTGCAGATGCAACCACATTCGCCGCGCCTGCGCCATGATCTTGAAGCGCGCCGGGCTTTGACATAGACCGAAAGGGAAGATCCGATTTGAAAGGCGTGTACGATGTCCAATAACCTGATGGCCGGCAAACGGGGGCTGATCATGGGATTGGCCAATGACAAATCCATTGCCTGGGGCATCGCCCGCCAATTGGCCGAAGCGGGTGCTGAGCTTGCGTTTTCCTATCAGGGCGAGGCGCTGAAAAAGCGGGTGGATCCGCTGGCGGCGCAGTTGGGCTCGGACATGGTTTTGCCTTGTGACGTTGGCGATGAGTCCTCGATCGACGCGCTGTTCGACGGATTGGCCGCCCGCTGGGACAGCCTTGATTTCATCGTTCACGCCATCGGTTTCTCCGACAAGAACGAACTGCGCGGCCGCTACGTCGATACCAGCCGCGCGAATTTTGCGATGAGCATGGACATCTCGGTCTATTCCTTTACCGCCGTGGTGCAGCGCGCCGAAAAGATGATGACCAATGGCGGCTCCTGCCTGACGCTCACCTATTACGGCGCCGAAAAGGTGATGCCGCATTACAACGTCATGGGCGTGGCAAAGGCCGCTTTGGAGGCATCCGTGCAATACCTTGCCGAAGATTTGGGCAAAGATGGGATCCGCGTGAACGCCATCTCCGCAGGTCCGATCAAGACGCTGGCGGCCTCGGGAATCGGCGATTTCCGCTACATCATGAAATGGAACGAGTATAACTCGCCCCTGCGCCGCAACGTGACCATCGACGAGGTCGGCAAATCGGCGCTGTTTTTGCTCAGCGATCTGGGCTCCGGCACCACGGGGGAGAACCTGCACGTGGATGCGGGCTACCACGTCGTCGGGATGAAGGCCGTGGATGCGCCGGATATGGCCAAGGGATAGCGGCGCGTGACGGTCGAGAGCCTGCTGGCGTTCAACGCCGTTCTCATCGCCTCGATCCTCAGTCCGGGGGCGGCATTCCTGATGGCTGTTCGCACGACCGTGGCCGCGGGGCGCCGGGCGGGCGTGGTGACGGGCCTTGGCCTGGGTCTGATGGCTAGCCTTTGGACACTTGCAGCACTTCTGGGGCTGGAAGCTGTCTTCACGCTTTTCCCCTGGGCCTTCACCGCGCTCAAGATCGGCGGCGCCGCGTACCTGATGTATCTTGCGGTCATGACGTGGCGCGGGGCCGATCGCTCGCTCAGCGCGGATGTGAAACCGGCGCGGCGCGCCTTTGCCGAAGGGATGCTTGTCAATCTGGGCAATCCCAAATCCGTGCTTTTTGCGGCGGCCGTCATCGTGGTGGTCTTTCCCGGCGATCTCAGCGGGCGGGAGATCGCGCTGGTCTGGGCCAATCACCTGGTTCTTGAGATCGTGTTCTACACCGCCTGCGCCTTTGTGCTGAGCGCCCCGCTCGCGCGCGCGCAGTACCTGCGCCTCAAGCCGCTGCTGGACCGGGCGGCGGCGCTGTTGCTGGGCGGCTTTGGTCTGCGCCTGTTGCTGAACCGGTGACATCCGTGAAACCGTCCCCGGAGAGTGCGCGCGCTGCCGCAGCCCTTGCAGACGCAGGCTTTGACGACTGGACGCTCGCCGTGATGGAGAACCGGGCCGACCACATCCGTGGCGGACGCTGCCTGATCCGGGCGGCTGCGCCCGACGGCGCGCAGTCGATGGTGCTGAAGGTCTACGCCGAACCGGGTCAGGCGCAACTGCGCTTTGATCAGCTGACCGAGTTGCGTCGGCACACCGAACGGGTGGTGGCACCGGTTTTTCTGGACACCGCACGCAATCTCTACGCAATGCAGGATGCGGGGCGCACGACCCTCGCCGACGATCTGGGCGACGACGACGGAAGCGACTGCACCTTGGAGGCGATGCGCTGGTTGCAGAGTTTTGTCGCGCAAACCCCCACGATCAACAGCCGCTTTGATCCCGAACCAACGATGGGCCACGCCAGACAGCTCTGCGACAGTCTCGATCCGCGCTATGCCCCGCGGGCCCGCCGCGCGCTGCGCTCCCTCACGCGGATGATGGCGCCCTATGCGGGTCACGAACGGGTGCATCACACCGTCTTTGGCGACATGAAACCCGAAAACCTGTGCCGAACGGCCCCCGGCGCGCCGCTGATCGGGATCGACTATGTGGCGGCGGCAAAGCTGCCGCTGGAACGCGACGTCGCGCATTGGCTTGCGTGGATGCAGCAGCGCAACTGGCGCCGCGCGCTCAGCAATCGCCGGTTGCCGGGCGCAGGGGCCGACAGGGCAAACCTCGCCGCCGCACGGCAGGTGTTCGGGCCCGCCCTGGATCCGGGGCTGCTGCGCGCCTTTCTCTACGCGGGGATGATCGAAAAATGGGTCCGGGTGCGCCAGTTCCAGCGCTCCCCGGATCTTGTGCGCACGGTCGAGGTCCGGCTTGGCCTGCGCCCGCGCGTTGAGTTGCTGCGGCCTTCCCTCCGCCGTCTAATGGGGGTATTCCGGCAGCCATAAGACAAAAGGACGCCGCCATGGACAATCGCCTCCCCCACGAAAAAGGGTTCCACATCAGCTGGGATCAGATCCACCGCGACAGCCGCGCGCTTGCGTGGCGGCTGGACGGCAAAGGCCCCGACGAGGGCGCCTGGCGCGCGGTCGTCGCGATCACCCGTGGCGGCATGGCGCCCGCGATGATCGTCGCGCGCGAGCTGGATGTGCGCACCGTCGATACGATCTCGGTCGTGTCCTACCATTCGGGTGGCGGCAAGGCCGACCAGCGCCGCGAGGCGCGCGTGCTCAAATCCCCCGACGCCGAGGTGATGGGCGACGGTGAGGGCGTGCTGATCGTCGATGATCTGGTCGACAGCGGCAAGACACTGGAGCTTGTGCGCCAGCTCTATCCCAAGGCGCATTTCGCCACCGTCTACGCCAAACCCGAGGGCGAGCCGCAGGTCGATACCTTCATCACCGGGGTGAGCCAGGATACGTGGATCTTCTTCCCGTGGGACATGGCGCTGCAATACGTCGAACCCTACCGCGGCAAGGATTGATCCCGATGAACGCACCGCGCACCGCCACCACCTTTCCGCCCCCCGTGATGGAGGCGCGCCGCTGGCTGGAGGGCGCGAATTTCCGCCCCGACCGCCCGCTGATCAACGTCAGCCAAGCCGCCCCGGTCGACCCGCCCCACCCGGACATGCGCGCGGCCATGGCCGATGCGGTGCTCAACGACGAAAGCACGCATCTTTATGGCCCCGTCCTGGGCCTGCCGGATCTACGGCTGACCCTCGCGCGGCGCACCAGCGTGATCTACGACGGGGCCGTGACGGATGCGCAGGTGGCGATCACCTCGGGCTGCAATCAGGCGTTTGCCGCCGCCATCGCCACGCTCTGCGCCGAGGGCGACGAGGTGATGCTTCCGGTGCCGTGGTACTTCAATCACAAGATGTGGCTCGACATGGGCGGGGTGACCGCCGTTCCCCTGCCCTGCGACGGTGCGATGCAGCCGCAGATCGACGCCGCGCGTGCCGCGATTACCGACCGCACCCGCGCCATCGCGCTTGTGACCCCCAACAACCCCACCGGGCAGGAATACCCACCCGCGCTGATGGAGGCGTTCTTTGATCTGTGCGCCGAGCACGGGATTGCGCTGATCGTGGATGAGACCTACCGCGATTTTCACGCCGAGACGGGCGCGCCGCATACCCTGTTCAAGCGCGCGGATTGGGACAAGACCCTCGTGCACCTCTATTCGTTCTCGAAGGCGTACCGGCTGACGGGCCACCGTGTCGGCGCTGTTATTACCTCCGAGACACGTCTGGCTGAAGTCGAGAAGTTCCTCGACACCGTCGCGATCTGCCCCGCGCAAGTGGGCCAGCGCGCCGCGCTCTGGGGTATGGAGAACCTCGACCAATGGCTCGCGGGCGAGCGCGCGGAGATCCTGCTGCGCCGCGCCACCATCGCGGAGCTTTTCCCACCCTTCGCCGCCGATGGTTGGGAGCTGATGGGGCTGGGTGGCTATTTCGCCTACCTGCGCCATCCTTTCGCGCTGTCGAGCGCGGAACTGGCGCCGAAGCTGGTACGCGATGCGGGCATCCTGTGCCTGCCCGGAACGATGTTCCACCCCGAGGGCGGCGGCGGGCAAGAGCTGCGCATCGCCTTCGCCAACCTCGACGCGGGCGGCATCGCCACGCTGTTTGACAGGCTCGCCCATCTTGATCTGCCGCGCCGCACCGGCTGACGCCTTGCCCCCGTCAAAGCGGGCGGTAGACAGGCGCAAACACGCGAGCAAGGGGGCGCCTGATGGCCCAGAAATCGAGCCTGTCGAAAACCGCCATGTGGATCCTGATGGGTCTGTTGTTCCTTGGCCTTGGCGGCTTTGGTGCTGTGAACCTCAGCGGGAACATCCGCACCATCGGCTCCGTGGGCGAGATGCCCGTGGGCGCGGACACCTATGCACGCGAATTGCAGCAGGAATTGCGCGTCATCAGCCAGCAGGCCGGGCGGCCCATGTCATTCGCGCAGGCGCAACAGCTGGGGCTGGACCGTGCCGTACTGCAACGCCTGTTGCGCGACCGCGCGCTCGATCATGAGGCCCAGCAGATCGGCCTGTCCATCGGGGACGCGGCCCTGCGCGAACGCATCGTCGAGATCCCCGCGTTCCAGGGCATCAACGGTGAATTCGACCGCGAAGGCTATGCCCAGGCGCTGCAAAGCGCGGGCCTGAACGAGGGTGAGTTTGAGACCGGCCTGCGCGAGGAAGCCGCGCGCCAACTCATTCAGGGGCCATCGTGTCCGGCGTCGAAATGCCCGCCGCCTACGCGCAGACACTGGTTGACTACGTCGGCGAGACGCGCGATTTCACCTGGGTGCGGTTCGACGAGACCATGCTGGAGGAAGAGATCGCCGCCCCCGACACCGCCACGCTCAAGGCGTATTTCGAGGAAAATGCCGATGATTTCCGCCTGCCCGCGACCAAGCGGATCACCTACGCCTGGCTGAACCCCACCGACATCGTCGACAGCATCGAGCTGCCCGAAACCGAGCTGCGCGCCGAATACGCCGCGCGCGACGCGCAATACAATCAGCCCGAACGCCGTCTGGTGGAACGTCTGGTCTTCAGCGATCAGGACGCGCTCGATCAGGCGCTGGCGGCCCTTGAGGTCAATGGCACCACGTTCGAGGCCTTGGTCGAAGAGCGCGGTCTGGCCTTGCAGGACGTCGATCTGGGCGATGTCGCCCGCACCGATCTGGGCACCGCTGCCGACGCTGTCTTTACGGCCGAAGCCGGTGATGTGGTCGAAGGGCCAAGCGGCCTTGGCCCCGCGCTCTTTCGCGTGAACGCCGTGCTGCCCGCGCAGACCGTCAGTTTTGAAGAGGCCGAGCCACAGCTGCGCGATGCGCTCGCCACCGACCGCGCCATCCGTCAGGTCGAAGCACTGGCCGAGGACTTCGACGACCAACTCGCCGGCGGCGCCACGCTGGAGCAATTGGCCGAAGAAACCGACATGACACTGGGCCAGATCGACTGGACCGCCGACACCAGCGAGGGCATCGCCGCCTATGAAGCGTTCCGCCGCGCCGCGCGCGACGTGACCGAGGGCGATTTTGCGCAGATCGACCAGTTGGAGGACGGCGGCATCTTTGCCATCCGCCTTGACGAAAGCCTGCCCGAGCGCGACGCAACCTTTGACGAGGTCGCGGATGACGTGACCGAAGCCTGGCGCGCCGATCAGATCGCACAGGCGCTGGTGGCCCGCGCCGAAGCCGCCCGCGATGCCGACACCCCGCTGGCCGAACAGGGCCTTGAAACCCGCGTCGTCACCGGCGAGGACCGCAGCGGCTTCATCACCGGCACGCCGCAGGGCTTCATGACCGCCGTGTTCGAAATGGAGCCGGGCAAAACCCGCATCCTGCCCGGCGACGCGAGCGCCGTTCTGGTGCGCCTCGATGCGATCACCCCCGCCGCCGACAACGCCGAGGCGCAGGCACTGGTGGGTGAGCTGCGCAACCAGCAGAACGAGGCGCTGGCGCGCGCCCTGTTCAACATCTTTGCCGACGATACGCTGGCACGTGCGGGCCAGAACATCGACCAGCGCGCGGTCAACGCCGTCAACGTGAACTTCCAGTAATGGCGCTGACCCCGGATTTCGAGACGTTCCGCGCGGCCTATGACGCGGGCCGCCCGCAGATCGTCTATACCCGGCTTGCCGCCGATCTCGACACGCCCGTCTCGCTGATGCTGAAACTCGGGGGGGCGGCGGAAAACGCCTTCATGCTCGAATCCGTCACCGGCGGGGAGGTGCGCGGGCGCTATTCGATCATCGGGATGAAACCCGATCTGATCTGGCGCTGCCGGGGCGAGACCTCCGAAGTCAACCGTGCCGCGCGCTATGATCCCGACGCTTTCACGCCGATGCATGGGGGGCCGCTGGACGCGCTGCGCAGCCTTATCGCGGAAAGCCGTATCGAGCTGCCCGAGGATCTGCCGCAGGCCGCCGCGGGCCTGTTCGGCTATCTCGGCTATGACATGATCCGGCTAGTGGAACGGCTGCCGGATGTGAACCCCGACCCGCTGGGTCTGCCCGATGCGGTGATGCTGCGCCCTTCGGTGATTGCCGTGCTCGACGGGGTCAAGGGCGAGGTCACGGTCGTCTCCCCCGCCTGGGTCACCGACGGGCAAACCGCGCGCGCCGCCTACGCGCAGGCGGCGGAGCGGGTGATGGACGCGGTGCGCGATCTCGAACGCTCCCCCGCCAGTGCCACCCGCGATCTGGGGGAGGCCGCACCGGTGCCCGAGCCCGTCAGCAACTTTACCCGAGACGGCTACAAGGACGCGGTGCGCCGCGCGCAGGAATACATCAAGGCCGGAGACATCTTTCAGGTCGTGCCAAGCCAGCGTTGGGCGCAGGCGTTCCCGCAGCCGCCCTTTGCACTTTATCGCAGCCTGCGGCGCACGAATCCGTCGCCCTTCATGTTCTATTTCAACTTTGGCGGCTTCCATGTCGTCGGCGCCAGCCCCGAGATCCTTGTGCGGGTCTTTGGCAATGAGGTCACAATCCGCCCCATCGCGGGCACACGCCCGCGCGGCGCGACGCCCGAGGAAGACCGCGCGCTGGAGGCCGATCTGATGGCCGACGAGAAAGAGCTGGCCGAGCATCTGATGCTGTTCGATCTGGGCCGCAACGATGTGGGCCGCGTGGCGAAGATCGGCACGGTGCACCCCACCGAGGAATTCATCGTCGAGCGCTACAGCCATGTGATGCACATCGTCTCGAACGTGGTGGGGGAGTTGGACGAGGGCAAGGACGCGCTCGATGCGTTCTTTGCCGGGATGCCCGCCGGCACGGTGTCGGGCGCGCCCAAGGTCCGCGCGATGCAGATCATCGACGAGCTGGAACCGGAAAAGCGTGGCATCTACGGCGGCGGCGTCGGCTATTTCAGCGCGGGCGGCGACATGGACATGTGCATCGCCCTGCGCACCGCCGTCATCAAGGACGAAACCCTGTATATTCAGGCCGGCGGCGGTGTCGTCTACGACAGCGACCCCGAGGCCGAGTTCATGGAGACGGTGCATAAATCCGGCGCGATCCGCCGCGCGGCCGAAGATGCCGCGCGCTTTGGCGGCAGCGGCAACGGCTAGACTGGCGTGCCCGCCACCGGCTAGGGTCGCGGGATCGGAGATCTCCAGACATGCGCAGATTTTTCCACCGGCTCGCTGATTTCTACGCGACCGCGTCCGCCGCGACGCTGGGCGCGATTGGCATCGGGCTGATCGGGCTTGTCGGCGCAGCCCAATCCGTGGCCCCCACCGGAGCGCCGCTTGCGGTCAAGGCGTTGGCACCCGTGCAACGTTGGGAACCGTTTGGCTGGAACGCCCACCAGCCTTCCATCCCGGCGTGGCAGCACGACAGCATGACGCAGCTTTCCCGAAAGGTGACGACCGAACCGTCGCCGCCGATGCTGGGCGTTCCGTTTGCGCTGACCATCTCGCTCGCCCCGCCTGACCCGCAGACCGTGCTTGATCCCGGCTGGTTCGCCGGTCTCTACCAGGTTCAACTGGAACTGCCGGGCGCGTCGCAACTGCTGCCGAAGGGGCCGATGCCGCTTCCGGATACGCTCGCCCCGACGTGGGATGTCACGGTAGAGAATTTGCCCAACGGGCTGATGACCGGCTATGTGCACCTCAGGCAACTGGGGCCTGTCAAAAGCGCGCGGCTGGGTGTTGGCGACCCCCGGATCACCTTTGCCATCGTAGCCGAGCCGGACACGCGCGGCCTGTTCACGCGCTATCGCGACGACATCCTGTATTGGGTCAGTGTTGTCGGGGGACTGTGCAGCATTGCGGCATTTTTCGGTGCGATCCTCAAATGGATGCGACGCCGGTGGCGGCCCGACGGTCGTGCAGCACCTTAAGACCCGCCCCGGCCCTAACGGTCCGCAGTCCGGTCCGGGCGCCACCGCCCGCCGTAGCCGAATTGCCGCGCGGCGGCCCCCGCAAACAGCGGCTCTTCGCGCACCAAAGTGGCCACTTCACGCGTGATCGTATTGCGCAGCGGGCCTGCGGCTGTCTTCTGCTGCAACGCAAGCGCTTCCAGCAACCGCTCCCCGGTGAGCGCATCAATACGGCCCGACTTCAGATGGCCGTTGATGATCCGGCCAACCCCCGCCGCACCCTCAAGCTCTATGAGGGCGGTGGCGTAGGCCCCCATGAAGGGGATATCGTTGCCCACCGCCACGGCCAGCCCCGAGGCGATCATCGGCGCAAGGCCACGATCCCCCGACAGGCCAGCCAGCAGAATGCGGATCGGAACAAGCGACGGATCCCCCCTTCGATGTCGGCGCGCAGGTCGGGCATCGGCGGCAGATCAAGCTGCTTGAGCATGCCGTAGGGCGCACGATCCAGCTCGCGCAGGGCCAGATAGCGGATATCGGCGTTTGGATCGGTCAACCGCTGGGCAAAGAACGCAAGCCGCGCGCGTTCCTCGCCCAATTGCCAGTCGGACTGGCGCGCCATCACATCCTCGACCATGGATTGATAGCGGTCGTCCATCACCGCAATCTCGACCCACGGCCCGTAGGAGCCATCGCGCGCGATCAGCACGTTTGCCCCCGGCTGCGCCTTGAGCCGGATCGCGGCCTCGGGGCCGACGCCAAGGGGCACGTCGGTCAATTCCGGACCAACAAGCGTCGCCACGGGATCGTAGCCGCGCGGATCGGCGGCGCTGCGCTTTACGATGGCGACCTGTTCGGTGCTCAAAAGCACATCGACCAGCGTCGGGTTCGGGGTGTAGCCGTGGAACGCGCAGGCCTGCGCCGTTCCTGCGGCAAGCATCCCGCCCAGAACCAATGCCAGAAATCTGTTGCGCATCCGCATGCTGTCTCTCCTGTGTATGTGTACCACCCTAGGGGCGCCGGGCGCGTGTCGGCAAGCGCCGGGCGCACACAATCGCGTGGTTACTCGACCCGCGCGCGCAGCAGCGCCGAGACAGGGGCCAGCGCCACGCGGCCCGCGCGGTCCGCCAATCCCCAGACCAGCAGCGCCTTGATCGTCTCGGGGCGCAGACGGCCAAGGGTGACGACGCCGTTTTCCTGCCCTGCCTTGAACGCCGCCTGATCGAGGAATCGCCGGATGACGCGGGCGTCCTGCCCTTCGCTGTCAAAATCACGAAAAACCGGCGCGGCAGGCACGCCTTCCTTCACCGCAAGCTTGGGCATCGTGTCGAGCCCCTTGCCTTGCGCCACCAGCCCCAGGCCCTCGCTTTTGAGGATGGCGGTCACCTGATCGGCCACTTCGCGGCTGCTTTGCAGGCCCGCACCGGTCCCGTCGAGCACGCCCACCACTTCGGGCAAGGCGGCCAGCGCCACGCCAAGCGAGACTTCGGCATCCGTGGGCCGCGCCCCCGGCGGCAGATCGACCATGGCAAGCACCTCGAACCCTTCGGCGCGGTAGCGCGCCATGCGCTGTGGCGCATCCGGCAGATCGGCGTCGATGGCGAGGGTGATCGGATAGGGAAAGCTGGCCAGCGCGGGCAATCCGATGTCATCGGCATCCTGCGGGGCGCCGTCGTCGATCAGCACGATGCTCATCAGGGGTTTGTCGTCCGGGTTCGCAAATTCTGCCGCGAAGCGCTGGATCGGCGGCAGGGTGGCCGGATCCTGCACGACATCGGCAACCGCGGGCGCCGCACCGGTGTCCGCAGGATCGGGGGCGATCAACGTCGTTGCGGGGCGACCGATGCGCGGACGGTCGCCGTCACGCTGGGCGACACCGGCACTGCCCGGCGCGGGAATGACACGGGGCAGCACGGTCTGCGCGGTCTCGACGGTCTCGGGCTCGTCGGTCTCGGTCTGCGCGGTATCGGGCTGCTCGGTATCGGGCTGCTGCGGTGCCTCGGCGGTCTGCGCCGTTTCAGGCGTATCGTTCGGCGGCTGTGCGGTCTCCGCCTCCGCCGTCGCTGCGGGCGCGTCCTCTTCGGGCGCGGGGATCTGCGGGACGAGTACAAAGCTTTCCTCACCGGCGTCCGCCTCCGGCAGCGCGGCCGTCTCCGTCGAGATGTCGGGATCGGGCGTGCCGTCCGGCAGCATCGGCGCCAGCGCCTGCGGGTTCGGCAGCACGGGCGCATCCCCTTCGCTTCGGGCGATCACGCCATCCGGCAAGGGGCGCGGCTGGGTCAGATCACCGGCGGGGCCGGTCTGCGGCACGGCAGGGCGCGCTGGAATGACCGGCGCGGCCTCGACGCTTTGCTGCACATCGGGACGTGGGGCCGCAGCGGTGCGCGCCGGTGCCACCTCTGGCGTGGGCGCGGTCGGGCTGGTTTGATCCGTGGTGGGCGCGCCCGTCACCGGCGCGGGCACCGCAGTTCCCACGACGGGCGGCTGCGCTGCGGCGGCGGGCTCCTCGGGGGGCTCGGCGGCAGGCTCGACCGGCGCGCGCAGGCTGACCTGCGGCTGCGCGGGCAGCGGGCGCGGCGCCTCGGCCACCGGGCGCGGGGCGGCCTCTCCGGGGGGCACGGCAGCGGGCGCCACGCCCTCTGCCCCGCCGGTCTGGGGCGGCGTCTGCGGGGTGATCGGCACCAAAAGCGAGACAGCCCCCGCCAGCGCGAGGCTGAATACCGCGCCCAATCCGATCCCGCTCAACACGCTATGTGCCATGCCATCCACCTTGATCAAAATACTGCCGTCGTCTCATTCGCCGTCCCTGCACAGGATTTCCGGGCTTTCTGCGCCGGTTTACGCTGCTTGAGGCCGGTCCAGCCCCTTGACCCCGCAGGAGAAGCCTGACCATTTAAGCATACTATACCGTGCGACGCGGTATGACCTCTAGCCCTTTTGCGAAGTTTGTCCGCCAATGCTGCTCTTGATCGATAATTACGACAGTTTCACCTATAATCTGGTGCATTACCTTGGGCAGCTTGGCGCCGAAATGGCGATCCACCGCAACGATCAGCTGAGCGTGGCCGAGGCACTGGCGCTGCGGCCCTCGGCCATCCTGCTGTCGCCCGGCCCCTGCGATCCGGCGCAGGCGGGTATCTGCCTTGAGCTGACACGCGCCGCCGCCACGCACCGCATCCCGCTGATGGGCGTCTGTCTGGGCCACCAGACGATTGGCGAAGCCTTTGGCGGGCGGGTCGTGCGCGCAGATGATATCGTTCATGGCAAGCTGGGTCAGATGCACCACGACGGGCGCGGCGTTTTTGCCGGGCTGCCGACGCCCTTTGCCGCCACGCGCTATCATTCGCTGATTGTCGAGCGGAAGAGCCTGCCAGACTGCCTAGAGATCACCGCGGCGCTGGAGGACGGCACCATCATGGGGCTGCAGCATCGCGACTTGCCGATCCACGGCGTGCAGTTCCACCCTGAGTCCATCCGCTCCGAGCACGGGCACCGGATGCTGCAGAACTTTCTCGACTGCGTGAAGGAGCCGGCATGAGCGAGCACCTCAAACCCCTGATCGACGCCGCCGCCGACGGGCCGCTGACCCGCGCGCAGGCCGAAGAGGCCTTTGGCATCCTGTTCGCGGGGGAGGCCACGCCAAGCCAGATCGGTGGGCTGCTGATGGCGCTGCGCACGCGCGGCGAGACGGTCGATGAATACGCCGCCGCCGCCGCCGTGATGCGCGCCAAATGCAACAAGGTGCGCGCGCCAGAGGGGGCGATGGACATCGTGGGCACCGGCGGCGACGGCAAGGGCACGCTCAACATCTCGACCGCGACGGCCTTTGTGGTGGCGGGGGCCGGGACGGTCGTGGCCAAGCACGGCAACCGCAACCTCAGCTCGAAATCCGGCGCGGCGGATGCGCTGACGCAGATGGGCGTGAAAACAATGGTCGGCGCGCCGGTGGTGGAACGCGCGCTGAGCGAGGCCGGGATCGGCTTCATGATGGCGCCGATGCACCATCCGGCGACGGCCCATGTGATGCCAACGCGGGGCGAGCTGGGCACACGCACGATCTTCAACATCCTCGGCCCGCTCACCAATCCCGCAGGCGTCAAACGCCAATTGACCGGCGCCTACCGCCGCGATCTGATCCGCCCCATGGCGGAGACGCTGATGGCGCTGGGATCGGAGGCTGCGTGGCTGGTGCACGGATCGGACGGCACGGATGAGCTGACCATCACCGGCGTCAGCTGGGTGTCGGCGTTGGAGAACGGAGCCGTCACCGATTTCGAGATCCATCCCGAAGACGCGGGCCTGCCCGTGCACCCGTTCGAAGCAATCGTCGGCGGCACGCCCGAGGAAAACGCCATCGCCTTTGGCGCGCTGCTGGATGGCGAGGCCTCGGCCTATCGCGATGCCGTCCTTCTCAACGCCGCCGCGGCGCTGAAAATCGCGGGGGCGGCCGCCACCCTGCCCGAAGGTGTCGCCATGGCCGCGCAAAGCATCGACAGCGGCGCCGCGCGTGACAAGATCGAGGCCGTGGCGCGCATCACCCAGAATGCTTGACACCGGCGGGCTGGGCGACTGGGCCGCCCTGCCCTTTTTCACCGACACGCTGCCGGGGATCGAGGTGGCGCTTACCGCCGATCCGCGCCCGACGCTGCCGCCCGCGCCGGTGGTGTTTCACGCGCTCGAACGGGTGACGCCCGATGCCGTGCGCGTCGTGATCCTGGGGCAAGACCCCTACCACACGTCGGGCAAGGCCGACGGGCTGGCGTTTTCGATCCCGCAAGGGTTTGGCGGCAGGCTCGACAGTCTTGGCAATATTTTCAAAGAGATCGCGGATGATCTGGGCACCCCGCGCAGCCGCACCGATCTGGACGATTGGGCCGATCAAGGCGTGCTGCTGCTCAACACGATCCTGACGGTGCCGCAGGGCGTGGCCAAAGGGCACGCGGCGCTGGGTTGGCAGGCGCTTACGGCGCAAATCCTTGACCGGCTGGCGGACCGGCCCCGCGCCTATCTGCTCTGGGGGGCGCCTGCGCAAAAGGCCGCGCGCGATGTCGACGCCGACACCAACCTCAAGATCGAAACCGCCCACCCCTCGCCCCTCTCGGCCTACCGTGGCTTCCTGGGCGCACGGCCCTTCAGCCGCACCAATGCGTGGTTGCAGTCGCAGGGCCACGCCGCCATAAACTGGGGCGACCCGGAGGCCCCATGACCCAGACCATCCTAGACAAGATCAAAGCCTACAAACTCGAAGAAATCGCCGCCGACAAGGCGCAGCGCACGTTCGAGGACGTTGACGCCGCCGCGCGCGCCGCGGACCCGGTGCGCCCCTTTGCCGATGCGCTTTATCGCGCGTCGCGCGAGGGCTACGGGCTGATCGCCGAGATCAAGAAGGCGAGCCCGTCCAAAGGGCTCATTCGCGCCGATTTCGACCCCGCAACGCTCGCCGCCGCCTACGCCAAGGGCGGGGCCACCTGCCTGTCGGTGCTGACCGACACGCCCAGCTTTCAGGGCGCAAAGGAATTTCTGACCGCCGCCCGCGACGCCTGCGAGCTGCCAGCCCTGCGCAAAGATTTCATGTACGACCCCTATCAGGTGGCCGAGGCGCGCGCGCTTGGCGCCGATTGCATCCTGATCATCATGGCCAGCGTATCCGACGCGCAGGCCGAAGAGCTTGAGGCCGCCGCCACCGACTACGGCATGGACGCGCTGATCGAGACGCATGACGCCGCAGAGCTGGAGCGCGCGCTGCACCTCAATAGCCGCATGATCGGGATCAACAACCGCAACCTCAACACCTTCGAGACCACGCTCGACACCACCCGCGCGCTGAGCAAGATGATCCCCGGCGACCGCATGATCGTGTGCGAAAGCGGGCTGAGCACGGCGGATGATCTGGCGGATATGGCGCGTTTCGGCGCGCGCACATTCCTCATCGGCGAAAGCCTGATGCGGCAGGACGACGTGACAACCGCCACGCGGCAGATCCTCGCCAACCCGCTGACCGGCGGCGGAGGGGTCTGATGGCGCTCACGCATTTTGACGGTGACGGTCACGCGCATATGGTCGATGTCTCGGACAAGGCCGTGACCGCCCGGATCGCGACCGCCGAAAGCTGGATCAAGATGCAGCGCGAAACCTTTGATATCATTACCGAAGGCCGCGCGAAAAAGGGCGACGTTCTGGGCGTGGCCCGTCTCGCGGGCATCATGGCGGCCAAACAAACCTCGACGCTGATCCCGCTGTGTCACCCGCTGCCGATCACCAAGGTCTCCGTCGATCTGACGCCCGACGCGGATCTGCCCGGCATCCGCATCACCGCCACGGTCAAGACCACCGGCCAGACCGGTGTCGAGATGGAGGCGCTGACCGCCGCGTCGGTCACCGCCCTCACCGTCTACGACATGAGCAAGGCCGTGGACAAAACCATGGAGATCGGTGGCACCCGCGTGACCCTCAAGGATGGCGGCAAATCCGGCCGCTTCGAGGCGGAATAGACGTGCGGGCGCGCTCGCTTGAGCTGTTCTTTATCGACGGGCTGCCCGACGGGATGCTGACCGCTGAGGTATTCAACTGGACAGGCCACGTGCTGCGGTTTCCGCGCACCCGCCTGCGCGAGGCGCTGACCCGCCCCGAGGCCGCACGCACCGGGGTCTATGTCCTGTTGGGCGACGGCGATGACGGCCCGCTCGCCTATATCGGAGAGGCCGAAACCCTGTCCGAGCGGATGCGCAACCACGCCGCGCAAAAGGACTGGTGGGAAACCGCGATCCTGATCGGCACCACGGGCGATTTGCTCCAAAAGGTGCACGCGAAATACATCGAAAGCCGTTTGGTAGAGAACGGAATGTTGATGCTCGATGGGGCGCACGCTGTTTTTCAAAGCAATCATGCCTTTTCAAGCCCCTCGGCGGCGGGCGCCGTCATCAATGGCCGATCCACCAACGGGCGCACCGCTTGGCGCCATCGCGACACCGGCCAGACCTACGCCGAGTGGGAAGCGGATCAGTTGAACGAGGCCGCCCCGTGATCTCCGTCGCCGAAGCCCTGGACGCGCTGTTTGCGCTCACGCACACGCTTGAGACCGAGAAAGTGCCCCTGCGCGCCGCCGCCGGGCGCACATTGGCATGCGATGTGACTGCCCGGCGCACCCAGCCGCCCTTTGCCGCCTCGTCGATGGACGGCTACGCGCTGCGGCGCGATGAGGTGGAGCCGGACGCGCTTTTTAAGGTCATTGGCGAGGCGGCGGCGGGCCACCGGTTTGAGGGGACGGTCAAAGCCGGTCAGGCGGTGCGCATCTTTACCGGCGCGCCGGTGCCGCAGGGCGCGGATTTTGTCGTCATACAAGAGGATGTAACCCGGCGCGGCGATCTGATCACCCTTGGCCATAGCATTGGCGACAAAGACAATATTCGCCCCGCCGGCGGCGATTTCCACGCGGGCGATACGCTGAGCGGGCCGCGCGTGCTGCGCCCTGCCGATATCGCCCTTCTGGCCGCGATGAACATTGCCATCGTGCCGGTAGTGCGCAGACCGCGCGTCGCGATCCTCGCCACCGGGGATGAATTGGTGCAGCCCGGGGAGGATCCCGGCCCCGATCAGATCATCGCCTCCAACAGCTACGGCCTTGCCGCGCTGCTGGCGGATGCGGGCGCCGAGGTGAGGCTGCTGCCCGTGGCGCGCGACACGCCCGCGTCGCTGCGGCGCGGGTTCGAGCTGGCACAGCCCGCTGATCTGATCGTCACGATTGGCGGGGCGTCCGTGGGCGATCACGATCTTGTCGCGCCAGTGGCGGCGGAACTGGGAATGCAACAGGCGTTCTACAAGGTGGCGATGCGCCCCGGCAAACCGCTGATGGCGGGCCGTCTGGGCGATGCCCCGATGGTCGGCCTGCCGGGCAATCCCGTCTCTGCCATGGTGTGCGGCACGATCTTTGTGGCGCCGATGATCCGCGCGATGCTGGGCCTGGGCGCGCATCCGGCTCCGCGCCAGACGGCGCCGCTTGCCACCGACATGCCCGAAGGGGGCCCGCGCGAACACTACATGCGCGCCACGCTTGCCGCAGGCTGCGTCACCCCCCTACCGCGTCAGGACAGCGCGCTGCTGGGCGTCCTGTCACAGGCCGACGCCCTGTTGGTACGTCCGCCCCATGCCCCGCCGCGCGCGCGGGCGAGACTGTCGAGATCATCCCGATCTGATATAGCCGTTGACAGAAAAATGGAACATCCCTAGAACAAAATAGAACAAAACAGGGATGGGAGCGCATTGTGCTGACCAAGAAACAACTCGATCTTCTCGCCTTTATCCACAAACGGGTGCAGCGCGACGGCGTACCGCCGAGCTTTGACGAGATGAAAGTGGCGCTTGACCTGCGGTCAAAATCCGGCATCCACCGGTTGATCACAGCGCTGGAAGAGCGCGGCTTCATCCGGCGTCTGGCGCATCGTGCGCGCGCGATTGAGGTGGTCAAGCTGCCCGACAGCATGACCGACGGCGGGTTTACCCCGCGCGTCATCGACGGGGATCTGCCCGACACACCGCCGCCCCCCGCTGCCCAGCCCGTCGTCACGATCGAGGCTCAGGAGCTGCCCGTTATGGGCAAGATTGCCGCCGGTGTCCCCATCGAGGCGATCAATCAGCGGGTGCGCGGCGTGACGGTGCCCGCGTCGATGCTGGCCGGATCCGGTGCGCATTACGCGCTGGAGGTCAAAGGTGAATCGATGATCGAGGTCGGGATCAACGATGGTGATGTCGTGGTGATCCGCGAAACCTCCGTGGCGGATGACGGCGATATCGTCGTGGCCCTGGTCGAGGATCAGGAGGCAACGCTCAAACGCTTCAAACGGCGCGGTGACGCCATTGCGCTGGAGGCCGCGAACCCCGCGTTCGAGACCCGCGTGCTGCCCGCCGATCAGGTAAAGGTTCAGGGCCGTCTGGTCGGATTGATCCGCAGCTACTGAGCAATGCACCGCTCAAGCGGCCGTGCGCCGTTTGATCTGGCCCAGCGGCGCCCCATCACGCCATTGCGCGGATTGGGCGCCGGACGCACCAGCTAGAGTGTCTCAATGTGTATGAGCGCTTGGCTGCGGGCTGCCTTTGCCCATGCTTTTGAACCGGGCGTCCTCGCTATGGCTCACCGGTATTGTTTCGTAGGGCGATCTGGCCGGTCGGTGCGCCGGCCCCCAGAAACCTCTCGCGCAGCGCCGTGAAGGTCAAACGCTGGGTTTTGCGCTGTCCTTCCCACCGGGTCCAAAGCCGCTCTCCCGCGGCGCCGCGGGCGGTCGCGTGCAGGATCCATTTCTTGTCAGGCCCCAGGCGGTAGGCCACCGCACCCGTCGTGCGCAGTCGTTTCGGGTCGTGGGCGTGGCAGGGCAGATCCTGTGCCTCAAGCACGGTATTGCTGATAACCAGCTCCCCCGCACGGCAGCCGACAAAGGCCGCAGCGGCCCGTTTGCCGGTCAGATGCGCCACACCCGGGGGCGCCTGCCAACGCGCCGCGGCAACGTCCTGCGCGATACGTTCCCCATCGTTTTCCAGCCAATTGCGGGCAACAAAGCCGCCCGCGCGGTCCCGGCTGAGCGCGCGCCCCTCCGGCGTCATGAGCCCGACCAGCTTGCCCTCCGCGTCGATCAGCAGATCGGGCCGATCGGTCTGCGCCCACAGCACGAAAGATGCTGCGACGACCACCCCGCCTGCCCACCGCATCCGACCGACCCAAAGCATCAAAAGCAATGACCCCAGTGCGAACAGCGGCAGCACCAGCGGATCCGGGCTCGGGACAAAGCGGCGCCCATCGGGCAGATCGGCGACAAGCCCGGCGACAAAGAGGATCCAGCGCAGGCCAAGGCCCATGATCTCCAGCCCGATCCATTCCAGCCCCAGCGGTGACAGCACGGCGGCCAACAAGGCGGCCGGCATCACCAGCACCCCCATCAATGGCACCGAGGCGAGATTTGCAATCAGCCCGTATTGCGCAATGGCATTGAAATGGGCGGCGGCGACCGGCGCGGTGGCGAGCCCGGCCACCGCCGAGGAGATAAAGACGGCAACGGCGGGCTGGATCCAGGCGGGACCCAGGCGCCAGCCCCGGTCGCGGATCAGGCCAAACACCGCCACCAGCGCGGTCGTGGCGGCAAAGGACATCTGGAAACCGGGGCTGAACAGTGTCTCGGGCCGCAGGATCAACACGATGACGGCGGCGATGGCGACGGCGCGCAGGCTGATGGCGCGACGGCCGATCATCAGCGCGCACAGGGCGACGGCCACCATGATAAAGGCGCGCTGGGTGGCGACATTGCCCCCCGACAGCGCAAGGTATCCGGCGGCGACGATCAACGCGCCGCCCGCGGCAATGGCACGGGTGGGCCAGCGCAGCGCCACGCGCGGTATGGCCGCAAGCAACAGCCGCAGCGCGGCGAACACCACGCCCGACATCAGCCCCATGTGCAGACCGGAAATCGCCAGCAGATGCGCAAGGTTGCTGGCGCGCAGATCCTCCAGAGCGTCCTGGCTGATGGCCGAACGATCCCCGGTTGTGATGGCGCTGGCAAATCCGCCGATATCACCGGGCAGCGCGGTCGTGATCCGCTGGGAAGCCGCCGCCCGCACGCGCCCCACGCGCATCCCGTCAACGCTACCGCCCGCGGCCATCAGCGGGCTACGCGCGTAGCCGACCGCGCCAAGCCGAGCAAACCAGGCGTGGCGTTGAAAATCAAAGCCGCCGGGCTCAACCGGGCCAGACGGCGGGCTGAGGTGTCCGGTAATCATGATCGCCGAGCCGGGTTCGGCACGGGCATCCTGGCTGCGGTCGCCGTGCAGGGAGATGCGCACGCGCGCGGGCGTGCGGTCGGGGGTGACCCGGTCGAGGCGTACGCGGTCGAGCGTCAGGCGCAGCGCGTCGGATTGGCTGCGGTCGACGGCCACGACACGCCCCTCGATGGCGCCGTAGTAGCGAAATTCCAGAACCGGCCCTGCAACGTGATGCGCCCGGCCCGCCGCAATCACGCCGCCCGCCAGGATCAGCACACCCGCGATGAACAGCGGGCGCGCGCCCTCCCCGATCCGGGGCGCCACCACACCGGCGCCGATCAGGGCGGCGGCGGCGGTACACAGCGCCAGAATCGAAGGCTCCACCGGCAGCGCAAAATAAAGGCCAACGCCAATCGCGAGACAGACCGGCACCCAGCCGAACAGCGCGCCACGCTGCCCGGCCATCACGCTTTCGAAACGGGCAATCAGCCCCATCGCTTGCCCCCGTTCCCCGCACTGGATAGACAGGCCCAAACCTACGCCCCGACTGGTTACCAAATGGTAAATATTGCCGAAGGGTTAACCACCGACATCCCAAAGGAGCCCCGCATGAGCGCCCAGATCGTCACCCGCTTTGCCCCCTCGCCCACGGGCTATCTGCACATCGGCGGCGCGCGCACGGCGCTGTTCAACTGGCTGTACGCGCGCGGCAACGGGGGCAAATTCCTTCTGCGGATCGAGGATACGGACCGTGTGCGCTATACGCCCGAGGCGACGGCGGCGATCTTGCAGGGGCTCGACTGGCTGGGACTGGATCACGACGGCGAAGTGGTCAGCCAGCACGAACAGGCCGCCCGCCACGCCGAGGTGGCGTATCAGCTGCTCGAAAACGGGGCCGCCTTCAAATGCTTTGCCACCCAGGAGGAGATAGAGGCCGCGCGCGAAGCCGCACGCGCCGAGGGGCGCAGCACGCTTTACCGCTCGCCCTGGCGCGATGCGGATCCCGCCGATCATCCCGAAAACACCCCCTTTGTCATTCGCATCAAGGCGCCCGAAGGCGGCGAGACCGTGATCCGCGACGCGGTTCAGGGCGATGTGACCATCGACAACGCGCAGCTTGACGACATGATCCTGCTGCGCTCGGATGGCTCGCCCGTCTATATGCTCGCCGTGGTTGTCGACGACCATGACATGGGCGTGACCCATGTGATCCGGGGCGACGACCACCTCAACAATGCGGCGCGGCAGATGATGATCTATCACGGCATTGGCTGGGATGTGCCCGTTTGGGCGCACATCCCGCTGATCCACGGCGACGACGGCAAGAAACTCAGCAAGCGCCACGGCGCCCTGGGCGCGGATGAATATCAGAAGATGGGCTATCCGGCGGCTGGCATGCGCAACTACCTTACCCGACTGGGGTGGAGCCATGGGGACGATGAATTTTTCACCGACGAACAAGCCAAGGAGTGGTTCGATATCGACGGCATCCGCCGCGCGCCCGCCCAGTTTGACCTCAAGAAGCTTGAGAATATCTGCGGCCAGCACATCGCTGTTGCGGATGACGCTGCATTGCGGCACGAAATCGAGGCTTATCTGGCTGCCGCCAACAAACCCGCGCTGACGCCCGCACAGTCGGACGGGTTGGAGCGGGCGATGTACTGCCTCAAAGAACGCGCAAAGACATTTCCGGAACTCCTTGAAAAAGCGGAATTTGTTTTGGCCTCGCGCCCCATCGCACCGGATGAGAAAGCGGCAAAGCACCTTGATACGGTATCCCGTGGTATACTGGGAGAATTGACGCCGCAGCTGCAAGATGTTAGCTGGACACGAGAAACGCTCGAAGACGTCTTGAACGGTTTTGCCGCCGACCGGGACACCAAATTCGGCAAACTTGCCGGGCCGCTGCGCGCAGCCCTCGCGGGACGTGCCGTGACACCTTCGGTTTTCGATATGATGCTGGTGCTCGGGCCCGATGAGACCCGTGCCCGCCTGAATGACGCCGCAAGCGGTTGAGACAGTCGTCAATCTGTCATTAAGATTGCGGTAGATACACAAGACCGGGCGCCCGAGACGCCGGGCATACAGACGGGGGGCCACGCCCTTCGACAGCCAACCTAGAAGGGGACGGACATGGCCGACAGCACCAAGACAGCAACGCTCACGATTGGGGAAAAGACGGTCGAGATGCCGGTCTATACCCCGACCTCCGGTCCCGATGTGATCGACATTCGCAAGCTTTACGCGCAGGCCGGCGTGTTCACCTATGACCCCGGCTTCACCTCGACCGCGGCCTGCGACAGCACGATCACCTTCATCGACGGCACCGAAGGGATCCTGACACACCGTGGCTACCAGATTGGCGAGCTGGCGGAAAAATCGCATTACCTCGAAGTCTGCTATCTGCTGCTTTACGGGGAGCTGCCCTCCCCCGCGCAGCTGGAAGAATTCGAAAGCCTCGTGACAAATCACACAATGCTGCACGAGCAGATGATGAATTTCTTCCGGGGCTTCCGCCGCGACGCGCACCCGATGGCCGTTATGGTGGGTGTGGTCGGCGCGATGTCCGCGTTCTATCACGACAGTACCGACATCAACGATCCGCACCAGCGCGAGGTCGCCTCGATCCGCCTGATCGCCAAGATGCCCACGATTGCCGCGATGGCCTATAAATACACCATCGGTCAGCCGTTCATCTATCCGCGCAACGATCTGGACTACGCGTCGAACTTCCTGCGCATGTGCTTTGCCGTACCCGCCGAGGATTACAACGTCGATCCGATCCTGAGCCGCGCGATGGACCGGATTTTCACCCTGCACGCCGATCACGAGCAGAACGCATCGACCTCGACCGTGCGTCTGGCGTCCTCCTCGGGCGCGAACCCGTTTGCCTGTATCGCCGCCGGGATCGCCTGCCTGTGGGGGCCCGCGCACGGCGGTGCCAACCAAGCGTGTCTGGAGATGCTCAAGGAAATCGGCACGCCCGACCGCATTCCCGAATTCATCGCGCGCGCCAAGGACAAGGATGATCCGTTCCGCCTGATGGGCTTTGGCCACCGCGTCTACAAGAACTTCGACCCCCGCGCGACGGTGATGAAGCAATCCGCCGATGAGGTGCTGGAGCTGCTTGGCGTCGAGAACAACCCGATCCTGCAGGTCGCCAAGGAACTGGAGAAGGCTGCGCTGGAGGATCCGTATTTCTCCGAGAAAAAGCTGTTCCCCAACGTCGATTTCTATTCGGGCATCATCCTCGAGGCGATGGGCTTCCCCACCTCGATGTTCACGCCGATCTTTGCGCTGGCGCGCACCGTCGGCTGGATCTCGCAGTGGAAAGAACAGCTTGCCGATCCGCAGCTCAAGATCGGGCGGCCCCGGCAGCTCTATCAGGGCTCCGACATCCGGTCCTACACCGACATCGAAAAACGCTAAGCGAGAAAGCCCCGGTCACACCGGGGCTTTTTTGTGACCGGCGGCGCGAATCGTGCCGCGCCCCGCCGCCGGGGGCACATAAATGCGTGATTCCCCCTGCTATTGTTTATCGCAAATGTGGCAAAATTTGGCTGAGGATTACGCAAAACCGGCCAGAAACGAGCATTGTTTCGCCCGTTGCCACAATAGTTAACGCGTGCTTGACCGGTGCGAAAATCCCCGACTATCTGAACGCAATCACGCATGCTTAGGGGATACTGCTATGTTGATGCTACTTGGACTGCTGCCGCTTGGGCTGTTGGCGTTTGCCGTCGACGGCGGAAGCGACGACGACGAAACCTCCGTTGAGATCAACGGCACCGATGACGACGATCGCATCTCGGGCGAGGTCGGATCGGATTTTCTGGACGGCGAGGCCGGTGACGACGTTCTGAACGGTCGCGCGGGCAACGACACGATCTTTGGCCGCGACGGTGACGACGTGCTCCAGGGCGAGGACGGCGACGACATGCTGTGCTCGGGTGACGGCGACGACATCATCTCCGGCAACCGTGGCTTTGACTTTATCGAGGGCCAGGAGGGCGACGATTTTGTCTCTGGTGATTACGGCGCCGATACGCTCTTTGGCAACGAAGGCAACGATACCATCGTGGGCGGTCGCGGGACCGATGATGTTGCGGGCAACCAGGGCGATGATCTGCTGTTCAGCGGCATCATCAACGGCCTGCCCCTCAGCCTTGATGAGCTCGAAGAGCTGCGCGACGGCGGCAGCCTTGAGGATCTCAACGGCGGGATCGAGATCCGCGATGACCGCTTTGGCGGTCGGATGTTCGGTGGTGGCGGTGACGATGACATCGTCATTGGCTCCGGCGATACGGTCATGGGCGGTAACGGTGACGATACCTTCCACATCCTGTCCGAGCAGACCGAAGAGAACTTTGGCGCGCTGATCAACGACTTCACCGACGGTGAGGACGCGATCACGGTAATCGTCGACGATATCGACGCCGACAATGACATCTCGGTCGATACCGATGGCGAGGATGCGCTGATCCGCATGGGCGATCAGGTGCTGGCACGGATCACCGGCGGTGCCTCGACGGTGACGGCAGACGACGTGACGCTGATTGCCGAGAATACGGTCGAAAGCCTGTTCGATCCCAACGGCGCCGCGGCCGCCTGAAGCTGAGCGTGCGCGGGGGTGATATGCCGCCCCCGCACACCCGACCAAATCTCAGCTTTCAGGAGGATCAGTATGGCCAGTCCAACGCCAAGCCCGCGATACGGGTGGGAAGACGCCAAAAGCCTGATGCCCCGCGCTGCGGAGTGTGAAAAAGGGCCGCAAGGTGCCCTGGTGCCAGATCGCCAGGAAGAACATGACCACATCGCCGTGGTCTATGACGAGGGCGACACCCCGCCCGAGATAACGATCAGACAGGTCTCAGGCACCGTACATACGGTTCTGGCAGACGGGATTGCGGTGGCCGTAGTCGCCAACACATCGGGCCGCGTGCCCAGCCCGTCGGATGTCCTGTTGGTGGCGCGCAGCGCGCATCACTAGTCTCTGATTAACGCCCCTCGAATGTCGCGGGGCGTTTTTCCGTGAAGGCAAGCACCCCTTCCTTGAAATCCCGCGAGCGACCGCATTCGCCCTGCTCACGTGCTTCCAGCGTCAATTGATCGGCGTAGTCATTGTCCCAGCTGGCGCGCAACGTCCGTTTGATCGCGCCATAGGCGGCGGTGGGGCCGGCGGCCAGATGGGCCGCGCGTTCGCGCCAGTGCGCGTCGAATTCGCTGTCCGGCACCGCCTGCCAGATCATGCCCCAGTCATCCGCCTGCCGGGCCGTGATCTTGTCCGCGAAAAGTGCGGCGCCCATTGCCTTGGCCATGCCCATCTGGCGCGGCATGACATAGGTGCCGCCCGCGTCGGGGATCAGGCCGATGCGCGCAAAGGCCTGCAGGAAATACGCGCTTTCGGTCGCAAAACAGACGTCGGTGGCCAACGCGATGTTGGCCCCTGCCCCCGCAGCGGGCCCGTTGACGGCGGCGATGGTGGGCACGGGGCATTCCACAATCGCCTGCAACAGCGGTTGATATTCGTCGCGCAGCGTCCGCTCAAGATCAATCGAGGAGGCGTTGGCCCGATCCCCCAGATCCTGACCCGAGCAGAACGCCTTGCCCGCGCCGGTAATCACGACACAGCGCGCCTCCTCACCGCCCGCGCGCACGGCATGCGCGATTTCGGCCCGCATCTGCGTGGTCAGCGCGTTGAACTTTTCCGCCCGGTTGAAGGTCACGATGGCGACGCCGCCGGTCAGCTCATAGGTGATGGTTTGATAGTCCATGCGGGATCCCTTTCCGGTATCAATCGCGCGCATCCTAGCCCGCAGATACGCGGCTCACCAGCGCCAAAGCCGGGCTATTTATCGAGAATATCGCGCAGGGCGCGGGCTTCGCTTTCGCTGAGCGCATCGTCCTGCGGCGCAGGGGCCGCGCTGCGGCGGCGCAGATAGGCAATGCCGACACCAAGCGCCAGCACCAGCATCAGCGGTCCGGCCAGCCACAGAAGGATCGTCGAGCCCGTCGCGCGCGGGTTCAGCAACACGTATTCGCCGTAACGGTCCACGATGAAATCGACGACCTGCGCATCACTGTCGCCTTCTGTCAGCCGCTCGCGCACCAGCAGGCGCATGTCCTTTGCAAAGGGGGCCGAGCTTTCGTCGATGCTCTCGTTTCGGCACACGAGGCAGCGCAGCCCTTTCGAGATGTCGCGGGCGCGCTCTTCAAGAACGGGATTATCGAGAACCTCGTCGGGCTCCACCGCCATCAGTGGCGTCGCCAGCAGCATCAACGCAAGGATCAGCCGTTTCATTCTGCCGGTACTGCCTTGGCCTTGCGCGCCCCTGCGGCCACGCGGAAGCGGCGGTCCGTCAGGCTGAGCGTGCCACCCAGTGCCATGAGCGCGCAGCCGATCCAGATCCAGTTCGTCATCGCCTTGATATAGGTGCGCACGGCCCAGCCGCCGCCGACCTGCGGATCGCCGATGACAAGGTATAGATCGCGCGCAAGGTTCTGGTGGATCGCGGCTTCGGTCGTGGGCATCTGCGCGACGGGGTAGAACCGCCGCTCCGGCGCGAGGGTCGCGATGAATTCTCCGTCGCGGGCGACGTCGATGATCGCGCGGGTCGCGACGTAATTCGGCCCTTCGATATCGTTCACCTCGCGCAGGGTCATGTCATAGTCCCCCACGGTAAAGGGTTCATCCACCTGCGCCACGCGAATGTCCTCGACGGTGTAGGCGGTCAGCCCCGCGATCCCCAGCATGGTGATGCCAAGACCCGCGTGCGCAACCGCCTTGCCCCAATCGGCACGCGGAAGGCGCGCCAGTCGGCCCAGCCGCTCACGCAAAGCGCCGCGCCCGGTGCGCTGCGCCAGATCAATCGCCGTGCCCATCAACAGCCACGCAGCGAGGAACATGCCGATGGGTCCAATCAGGCTGTTTCCGGTCTGCACCGCCCAGACCAGCCCGCCAATCGCCACCGCCAGCGCAAACGCCAGCTTCAGCGGCGTCGTGCTGCGCCCGATCCCGCCGCGCTTCCACGGCAGCGCCGATCCAATCGGCAGCACCAGACCCAGCGCCACCATGAACGGCGTGAAGGCCGCGTCAAAGAACGGCGGCCCGACGGTCAGCTTGCGGTCAAAGAACATCTCGGCCACGAGCGGCCACATCGTGCCGACGAACACCACAAAACACGACACGGCCAGCAGCAGATTGTTGACCACCAGCGCGCTCTCGCGGCTGACGACGCCAAAGACGCCCTTTGCCTCCATCGCGCCCGCGCGGAGCGCGAACAGCACCAGCGCCCCGCCCATGAAGAACGCCATGATGGCAAGAATGAATACGCCACGGTCGGGATCGTTGGCAAAGGCGTGTACCGAGGTCAGCAGCCCCGAGCGCACGATAAAGGTCCCGATCAGCGAAAAGCCGAAAGCGAGAATGGCCAGCAGGATCGTCCAGCTTTTCAGGGCTTCGCGTTTCTCCACCACGATGGCCGAATGCAGCAGGGCGGCGGCCAGGAGCCATGGCATGAACGAGGCGTTCTCCACCGGATCCCAGAACCAGAACCCGCCCCAGCCCAGCTCGTAGTACGCCCACCACGATCCCAGCGCGATACCGATGGTCAGAAAAACCCACGCCGCCAGTGTCCAGGGCCGCACCCAGCGGCCCCAGGCCGCATCCACGCGCCCCTCGATCAACGCGGCCACGGCAAAGCTGAACGCCATGCTCAGCCCGACATAGCCGAGGTAGAGGAACGGCGGATGAAACGCGAGGCCGGGATCCTGCAACAGCGGGTTGAGATCCTGCCCATCGAAAGGCGGCACCGCAAGACGGGCAAAGGGGTTTGAGGTCAGCAAGATGAACAGCAGAAACGCCACGCCAATTGCCGCCTGAACGCTCAGCACCCGCGCGCGCAGGCTGGCGGGCAACTGCCCGCCGAACCACGCGGCCATGGCACCAAAGAGCGCCACAATCAGCACCCACAGCAGCATCGACCCCTCGTGGTTTCCCCACGTGCCGGTGATCTTGTAGATCATCGGTTTCATCGAATGGCTGTTCGCCGTGACGACCGCAAGGCTGAAATCCGACGTCACGAAAGCCCATGTAAGCGCCCCGAAGGATGCCGCGATCAGCACGAATTGCACGGTCGCCGCGGGCTCCGCCACGGCCATCCAGCTGTGCCAGCCCCGCGCTGCGCCGACCAGCGGCACAACCGTTTGAATGAGCGCCACGCCAAGGGCGAGCAGCAGGGCGAAATGTCCAAGCTCTGTAATCATGGGCTGAACATAGACGCCCCTGCGCCCGGTTCCAATCACATTAGATTGGTCATCGTGCCGCAGTCAGCGTGCCGCGCGCCAGTCCTCCAGCGCGGGATTCTCCTCACTGCGCAGCGCCTGAGCCGCCGCGCGCACGTCCGGCCCGGGATCGGCTGCGCCAATGCTGTCGTGGCGCAGTTCCTCGATGGCCTTGATGTTGTTCACCACCGGGCCGACATGGGCAATCGTGTCGACGATAGAGCGCTGGAATTCCTGACTTTTCACCTGGTGCCGCGCGCCAAAGTAGAACGAGACGATCACCCCCAGCAACCACCACAATGGCTCCGGCACCAGCGCGATCCCCTGCATCCGCTGGGCAAACCACAGGGGCGCCACCATCGCCGAGACAAACAGCCCCAGCGTGCCAAGCGCCAGCGCCGGGCGCGGCACCCGGTTGAGCCCGTCCATGAAGCGGTCAAACCAGCCCTTTGGCGCCGCGACAAATTCGCTGCCGTATTGCTGCATCGCCTGCTGCTGCACCTCGGCCCCGCGTACGGCCCCGGCTTCGGCGTTTTCGCGAAAGACCTCGACCGTCTCGCGCACGACGTTGCGATTGCCGCCAAAAACGACCCCGAAAAGACGTTCGATCAGGCCCATGACGCTGTCCTTTGTGCAAATGCCTCGCGGCTCAGGTGATAGCGCGGAGAGATGAACTCCTCCGCCCGCTTGATCCAACCGCCCTTCCCGCCTGCCCGCGTGCGGGCGTATTTGCGCGAGGCCGCGCGACGGTCGGCGAGACGGAAATAATAGTTGCGCCGCGCGATCCCGTAGGCGTCCACCAGATGATCGGGCGAGGCGCGCCAGGCCGCGCGGACGGCGGCCAGGCTTTGCGGCCCAAGCGCCCCGTCGACCGTCACGGCATAGCCCATGTCGACCAGCAGCCGTTGCAGGATTTTCACAGCATTCGCGCCGGCATTGACGTACATATCAAAAACGCTCGCCTGCAGGGCGCGGGGCAGCTCCGCAATCAACGGTTTTTCGTAGTAATGCTTGAGAAAGATCTGCACCGCCTGTTCGCGGGTCAGTTTGCGCACATCCGCCGGGCTGATCTGCCCGTCGCCGTCCAGATCAAGGCCCAGCCTGCGCATCGTATGGATCGTGACCCCAAAATTCGTGGCCCCGCCGGGGTCGTCCGGGTCGTTCACATAACCGCCTTCACGGCGTACGATATCTTCGGCAATCTCGGTCACTGTCTGCATGGTCGCCCCCTTTGCGTCTGGGGGGACACTGCCGAAAAAAGAGTTAACGCGCGCTCACCTCAGCGTACGGTATCAGGTGTCGGGCTCTTGGTAGACGCCCTGCTCCTTCAGCGCGTCCACAACCTCTTTCGGCATGTAGGTCTCATCGTGTCGTGCAAGGATTTCAGTAGCTTCAAAGACGCCGTTAATATAGCGACCCGTGCCCACCATGCCCTCGTTCTCGCCAAAAAGGTCCGGCAACACACCAGTATAGACCACCGGCACTGACGCGCCGCCGTCGGTGACGGAAAAGCGCGTCTGCTCCCCCTCACCGCGTTTGAGCGTGCCTTCCTCGACCAGACCGCCGATGCGGAACACTTCCGTCGGCGCGGGCGGCTCGGCCACCACTTGACTGGGCGCGCGGAAAAAATTGATCCCGTCGCGCAGCCCGTAGCCAATCAGCGCCGTCGCCGCGATCAGCGCGCAGACAGCGACGGCGATCACCTGAATACGGCGTTGCTTTTTCAGGCTTTTCATCGGCCCCTCACGGAAAGAGCGGGGCCATCATCAGCCCCTCGGTCTCTTCAATATCTAGGAGGAGATTGGCATTTTGCAACGCCTGACCCGATGAGCCCTTCGTGAGGTTATCGAGCGCCGCGATGACGATCGCGCGGCCACTGATCCGGTCCGCACACACGCCGACATGGCAGAAATTAGAGCCGCGGATATGCCGCGTCGAAGGCGCCTCTCCGAACGGGAGCACTTCGATGAACGGCTCGGCGGCATAGGCCGTTTTCAACGTATCATGAATGGCTTGCGCGTCCCCCTTCACGTAGCAGGTCGCAAGGATGCCGCGATTTGCGGGCACCAGATGCGGGGTGAACTGCACCTGCACGGGCCGCCCCGCGAGCGCAGAGAACTCCTGATCGAACTCGCCCAGATGCCGGTGCGTGCCGCCCACGGCATAGGCGTGATAGCCCTCGGAAAGCTCCGCGTGCAAAAGATTTTCCTTGAGCGCCCGCCCTGCGCCGGAGACGGCGCATTTGAGATCCAGGATGATCTCGTCCAGATCAATCACCCCCGCCGCAATCAGCGGGCGCAGCGCGTACTGGCCCGTGGCGGCATTGCATCCCGTTCCCGCAACCAACCGTGCCGCCCGGATTTCCTCCCGGTAGAACTCGGTCAGCCCGTATACAGCCTCTTCCTGCTGCGCGAGCGCGGCGTGCGCGTTGCCGTACCACTTTTCGTAGTCCGCGGGATTCCGCAGCCGGAAATCCGCCGAAAGATCCACAATTTTCAGATTCTTGGGTAGGGCTGCGATCACCTCCTGCGAGGTCTTGTGCGGCAGCGCGCAAAAGCACAGATCGATGCCGGAAAAATCGATCTCTTCCATCGTGACCAGATCGGGCAGATCCAGGTGGCGCAGATGCGGAAAGACCGACGCCATGCTTTGGCCCGCTTTGGAATTCCCGCCCAAAGCCTTGATTTTCATGTGGGAATGATTGGCGATCAGCCGGATCAATTCGGCGCCCGTGTAGCCCGAGGCGCCCAGAATTGCGATGTTGTATATCATGTGTTCGTCCAGAATAAGGGTGTCTTGCGTAAGGTCAGGCAGCGGTAAATGTCAGCTGTCGTCGCAAGAACTGCGTGGCGCGGTCACTCACGCGTTTGGGATCGCCCGTTGTCAGAAACGCCGCATCACCCGCGCCGCGTTTGTCAGGGTGCCGCTCCAGGTAGTCGGCGAGGCTTTCGGCCACCAGATCGGCCTGGCTCAGCACGCGTACATCCGCGCCCAGCGCCTCGCTAAAGGCGTCCTTCATCAGCGGGTAATGCGTGCAGCCAAGGATCGCCGCATCGGGGTGCGGCATCTTGCGTTTGAGCGCGTCGACGTGGGATTTCACCAGTGCTTCGGCGAGGATCATATCGCCGTCCTCGATCGCGTCGACGACACCGCCGCAGGCCTGCGCCTCGACGTCCACGCCAATGGCGCGGAACGCCAATTCGCGCTGGAAGGCGCGGGTGGCAACGGTTGCGGGTGTGGCGAAAAGCGCCACGTGTTTTGTGCCCACCTCGCGCGGCGGGGAGTTGTCGCCCCACTGCCGTTCCGTCAGCGCCTCGATCAGCGGCACAAAGACCCCCAGCACGCGCTTGTCCTGCGGCACCCAGCCTTCCTGCATGCGCCGCAGGGCGGCAGCTGAGGCGGTGTTGCACGCCAGCACGACCAGATCACAGCCCGCATCGAACAAGCGCTGCGTGGCGGCGACGGTCAGATCATAAATGTCATCGGCAGAGCGCACACCGTAAGGCGCGTGCGCACTGTCGGCAAGGTAGACAAACTCCTGATCCGGCAGGCGCTTTTGCACCGCGTCCCAGATCGTCAATCCGCCCAAGCCACTGTCGAAAATGCCTACCGCCATGTGCGCCCTACCGGCTGCGATGCCGGTCCTCGAATTCATATCCCGCGTGGGACCAATCCAGCGGTTCTGGGGCCAGTCCATACGTGGCTTTGCGCAGGAAATCCATCATTGCTTTGCCATCTTTTGCCAGAGGGTCCAGAACATCGCGCCCGATGGGCGCGCCGATGCTCAGCCGCACGGGCGTGTCGATCCGTTTGCGGAATTCCTTGATCAGCAGCCCCATGCGCAGCGTCTGGTGCAGGTGGCTTGCGATCTGGAACATCCGGCTGGTGTGCCCGTCGAAATAGACAGGCAGGACGGTCGCATCGGATTTCGCGACCATCCGCGCGGTAAAGCTGCGCCAACCGGGATCCATGGGGCGCGAGAAAGGCTTCGCCGCAGTGCTGACAGTGCCGCCGGGAAAGATACCGACAGCGCCCCCGTCCCCCAGATAATCAAGCGCCGTGCGCCGCGTGGCGAGGTTGGCGGCGACAGCCTCCTTGCTCTGCGCAAAATCGATGGGCAGCAGCAGCCGGTGCAAATCGGGCGCCTTGGCAAAGGCCGCATTGGCCATGATGCGGAAATCCCCGCGTGTGCGCGCCAGCAGATGCCCCATCACCAACCCGTCGAGGATGCCGTAGGGATGGTTGGCGATCACAATCAACGGGCCATCGCGCGGCACGTCCGACAGGCGTCCCCGGTTCAGATCAAGGCTCAGCCCGTAGCGCTCTATCATCACGTCAAAGAAATTGCGCCCCCGCGCCACTTCTTCCTGATAGCCGACCGCGCGTTTAATCAGGCCGACACGTCCAGTCGTATTCTCCATCAGACGGATGACGGCACGGCCCCCGCGCGTACGCGCGGCGCTCGCATAGCTCAGATCACGGGGGGTGGTCAGGCATGGGTGCATATCGCTCTCCTTGGCTCCCTTTACACGGCCCATGTTACAGCCGCGTGACGCTACTGCGCCGCGCGGTCCATGCGCTCTCCGCCCGCGCGGATGACGGCCAGCAGCTCCTCGCGGCGTTTGGCGGCCTTTGCCTCATTGGCCTGCTTGACGGGGCCAAAGCCGCGGATCTGCATCGGCAATTCGGCCAGCGCCACAACGGCCTCGCGGGTCGCATCCGTCAGCTTGGGCAGCACGTCGGCCATGTCGGCCTCGTACTGCTTGATCAACGCCCGCTCCATCCGGCGCTCGGCGGTGTAGCCGAACACGTCGAGCGGCGTGCCACGCAGCGCCTTGAGCTTGGTCATCAGGCGCAGGGGCCGCTCCAGCCAGGGGCCGAATTCGCGTTTCATCGGCCGCCCGTCGGGTCCGGTTTTCGACAGCATGGGCGGGGCGAGGTGGAAGCTCATGCGGAAATCGCCCTCGAACTCCGCCTCTGCCTTCTCGCGCGAGGTGAGCAGCAGGCGCGCCACCTCGTATTCGTCCTTGTAGGACAGCAGCTTGTGATAACCCCGTGCGGCCGCTTCGCGCACCGCCTTGTCGTCGATTCCCTCGACCAGCTTGCGATAGCGCTTGGCCAGCCGCTTGCCCTGATAGGCCGTCAGATGTTCGGCCCGGTAGGTGATCCGCTCATCGAGCGATTTGGGGAGCGCCACGACCTTGGGTGTCAGCACCGCCTGCGCATCGGCCGGATGCTCAACCGCCCAGCGCCCCAGCTCGAACGCACGCAGGTTCCGCTCGACCGCCGCTCCGTTGAGGCTGATGGCCTCCCGGATCGCCTGCAACGAAAGCGGGATCAGGCCGCGCTGCCACGCCCCGCCAAAGATCATCATGTTGGAATAGATCGAATCGCCCAGTGTTGCCTTGGCCAGATCGGAGGCGTCGAACAGCACGACACGGTCTTTCAGACGCGCCTGCAACGACAGCTCAAGCTGATCGTATGGCATCTGGAATTCGGTATCGCGGGTGAAATCGCCGGTGATGATCTGGTGGGAGTTCACCACCGCCCCCGTGCGCCCGGCGCTTGTCAGGCCCAGCGTCTTGTTGCCGCCCGACACCACCAGATCGCCGCCGATGAGCGCGTCGCACTCCCCAGTGGCCACGCGAATGGCCGAAATATCCTCGGGCCGCTCCCCCAGCCGGCAATGGATGCTCACGGCGCCGCCCTTCTGCGCCAGACCGGCCATTTCCATCATGCCCGCCCCCTTGCCGTCGATCTGTGCGGCCTGCGCCAACACCGCGCCGATGGTCACGACACCCGTTCCGCCGACGCCTGTGATGACGACGTTATACGTGCCCTTGATCGCGGGCAGCGCGGGATCGGGCAGATCGGGGATCTTCACCTCCGTCGTCGCCTCCTTGCGCACCTTGGCGCCTTCCAGCGTCACGAAAGAGGGGCAGAACCCCTTGACGCAGGAGAAATCCTTGTTGCACGACGACTGGTCGATCGCGCGCTTGCGCCCCAGCTCAGTCTCCTTGGGCACGATCGAGACGCAGTTGGACTGCACCCCGCAATCGCCGCAGCCCTCGCAGACGTCGGTATTGATGAACACCCGCTTGTCGATATCCGGGAAGGTGCCCCGCTTGCGACGGCGGCGCTTTTCGGCAGCACAGGTCTGGATATAGACGATGGCGCTGACGCCTGTCGTCTTGGCCATACGTTCCTGCACATTCTGCAACTCGGCCCGCTCGTGCGTCTCCACCCCCTTGAAGCGGGCAAAATCCACGTCTTCCTTTTCGTCGTAGACCACGGCGAGGTTCTTGATCCCCATGGCGCGCAGCTCATCCACGATACGCGGCGCGTCCAGATCGCCCTCGTTGCCCTGCCCGCCGGTCATGGCGACCGCATCGTTATACAGGATCTTGTAGGTGATGTTTGTGCCCGCCGCGATGGCCGCGCGGATCGCCTGCACACCCGAGTGGTTATACGTCCCGTCACCAAGGTTCTGGAACACATGCGGCGTGTTGGAAAACGGCGCCTCGCCGATCCAGTTCGCGCCTTCGCCGCCCATATGGGTGAAACCCAACGTCTCGCGGTCCATCCATTGCACCATGAAGTGGCACCCGATGCCCGCATAGGCGCGGCTGCCCTCCGGCACCTTGGTCGAGGAGTTGTGCGGGCAGCCCGAGCAGAAATACGGCAGTCGCGCCGCCAGCTGCGGCGCGTTGTCGGCGCGGCGCGCCTCGTCGAGCTTGGCCATCCCGGCCTTGATCCCGTCGGTGCCGCGCCCCTCCTCGCACAGAACTTCGCCCAGCTTGGTCGCGATATCCGTCGGATCCAGCGCCCAGCGCGCGGAGAAGAATTCGGCCCCGTTCTTGCGCCCGCCGTAGACCCGGTGGCGCATGTCATCGTCAAACAGCGCCTCCTTGATCTGCACCTCGATCAGCTTGCGCTTTTCCTCGACCACGACGATCAGGTCCAACTCCTCTGCCCAGTCGTGAAAGCCCTTCATGTTCAGCGGCCAGGTCTGGCCCACCTTATAGGTGGTGATTCCCAGACGCTCTGCCTCGGCGGCGTCGATATTCAGCAGGCTCAGCGCGTGCACCAGATCGAGGTAGTTCTTGCCCGCCGCGACAAACCCGATCTTGGCGCCGGGTTTGCCCCACATGCGCTTGTCCATGTTGTTGGCGTGGGCGAAGGCTTCGGCGGCGTAGCGCTTGTAGTCGATCAGCCGCGCCTCCTGTTCGATGCGGTCATCGACAAGGCGGATGTTCAGCCCCCCGTCGGGCAGATCGAATTCGGGTGTGACAAATGACATCCGGTGCGGATCGCCGTCCACGACGGAGGTCACCTCGACCGTGTCCTTCATCGTCTTGAGCCCCACCCAGACGCCGGCATAACGCGACAGCGCCCAGCCATAGACGGAATAATCCAGCATCTCCTGCACGCCCGCAGGCGACAGCACGGGCATGTAGGTGTCGACCATCGCAAATTCGGATTGGTGCAGCACGGTAGAGGATTCACCGGTGTGATCGTCCCCCATCGCCATGACGACACCGCCGTGTTTGGATGATCCGGCCATATTGGCGTGGCGCATCACATCGCCCGACCGGTCCACCCCCGGCCCCTTCCCGTACCACAGACCAAAGACGCCGTCGTATTTCCCCTCACCGCGCAGCTCTGCCTGCTGCGCGCCCCACAGGGCGGTGGCGGCCAGATCTTCGTTCAACCCCGATTGGAACGTGACGCGATGCGCGGCGAGCTGTTTTTGCGCGCGCATCATCTGCATGTCGACCGCGCCGAGCGGCGAGCCACGGTAGCCGGTCACAAGCCCGGCGGTGTTCAAACCGGCCACGCGGTCGCGTTCGGCCTGCATCATCACCGCGCGCACAAGCGCCTGCGTGCCGTTCAACAGAACGGGGCTTTTCTCCAGATCAAAGCGGTCGTTGAGTGAAATCTTCTGCGTCGTCATGGTGTCCCTCCCAAGAAACCCGGCGAATACTGTATCGTACATGCATCTTTAACGTGCACAATAGGTCATAGATTGTGACCTGTATAGCCCTGTGTCAATCAATCGGCAAATTCCCCGCGCTTCGTACTGGGTCTGGCGCGTTGCATGCGGTATGCCTGCGCCCAGAAAGCGAGGGCGCGACATGGACTGGGACAAATTGCGAATCTTTCACGCGGTGGCCGATGCGGGCTCGCTCACCCACGCGGGGGAGCGGCTCAACCTGTCGCAATCCGCCGTCAGCCGACAGATTCGCGGTCTCGAAGAACAGCTCAACACCAATCTCTTTCACCGCCACGCGCGCGGGCTGATCCTGACGGAACAGGGTGAGCTGCTGTTTGATGCCACCAGCGCCATGAGCAAACGGGTCGAGGCAGCGGGCGCGCGCATTCGCGACAGCGAGGAAGAAGTCTTTGGCGAGCTGCGTGTGACCACCACCACCGGTTTCGGCACGCTTTGGCTCGCGCCACGGCTGTCAAAGCTTTACGAGAAATACCCCGAGCTCAAAGTCGATCTGATGCTGGAGGAACGTGTGCTCGATCTGCCCATGCGCGAGGCGGATGTCGCCATCCGCTTCAAGGAGCCCAGTCAGGCGGATCTAGTGCGCAAGCGGCTGATGACCGTACAGATGGGTCTTTATTCGACACCCGGATACCTCAAGGCCGCAGGCACGCCCGAGCGGTTGGAAGATTTGAGCGCACATCGGCTGATCTGCCAGAACACCAACAGCGATCAGGTGGGCGCGGGTCTGAATCTGATCCAGCAACTCATGCTTTACGACATCAAGTCGCTGCTGACCGTCAACAACTACTTTGGCGTGTTGCAAGGCGTGCTGAACGATCTCGGCATCGGTGTGCTGCCCGACTACCTTATACAGGATTTCCCGGACATGGTGCGGGTGCTGCCGCAGATCACCTCGGCGGATGTCCCGGTTTTCCTGGCCTACCCCGAAGAGCTGCGCCAATCGCAGCGGGTCGCGGCCTTCAAGGATTTCGTGCAGGACGAAATCATCGCCTACCGCAAGCTGGCGCGTGACAGTTGATCCAACGCTATGCGCAAGGCGCATAGCTGCTATGCCCAAGGTTGTGCAGAATCTGCCTTGATCGGTGGCACGTCGCACACTAATTGGTCACGCACAGGGATTGAGGCTGTTTTGTCTCGCCCTGTACCTCCCTGTTGGACTTGGCCGGGCCATTGTGCCCGGTCTTTTTTTGCCCGAAATCGCGGGCCACGACCGTTCCGGTTGTGCTCTCCACAGCGGGCCGCCAAAAAAAATCGGACCAAAACAAAAATGATTTCAACGGCTTGGGCGAAAAAATCAGATCTCAGCGCTGCTTTTCTGGAACGCAGGCACGCATCGCCCGTTGTATCTGCAACACCGGCATGGATCGGTAAACAGACTACGAAGGAGACTTCAAATGACACGCAATCTTATGATCACAACCGCCGCCGTCGCAGCCCTTTTCGCCGCTCCGATGGCAACTGCACAAACCGTCAGCGATGACGTGACCAACGTCGAGATCGAAACCAAGCGTCCCGGCATCGGAATTGCCGAGTATGACCCCACCATCATGGGTGTGCAGCAAGACCAGTACGACGCTCTGCGCAACACTGTGGGTGATCCACTGCTGACCACTGACAATGAGCAGCTCGGCACAATCACCGAAGTGACCTTTGACGGCATGGGCAATCCCGAACTGGTCGTGGATCTTGTCCCCGAGGCCAAGATCGACGCTGAAGAGTTGGTGATTACGCTGCTGCCCGAAACCATCAACATCGTGGATGGGAAAATCTTCCTCGATACCACTACAGATGAGCTGTACCTGAAGGCACAGCAGGGATCCAAGCGCGACGACGAGACGTCAACATCCGTCACGATCTCTTCGTAAGCGTACATATTGCTACGACCAAAGACGCCTCCGCACCTCTAGGTGTGGGGGCGTCTTTTTGTTTGCGCAACAGGCGCATTGAAGCAACAGCACAACTCCAGTATGGCAGGCGCAACATTCCCTGCCCCGTGGAGCGCCCCCCATGTCCGAGCCCGAGATCACATCAGAAATCATTTCCTCCCACGGTCTGAGCGACAGCGAGTATCAGACCATCCTTGATCTGATCGGGCGCACGCCGACCTTCACCGAACTCGGCATCTTCTCCGCGATGTGGAATGAACATTGCTCCTACAAATCCTCCAAGAAATGGCTGCGCACCCTGCCCACGACCGGCCCGCAAGTCATCTGCGGCCCCGGTGAAAACGCGGGCGTGGTCGACATCGGCGACGGTCAGGCGGTCGTGTTCAAGATGGAAAGCCACAATCACCCCTCCTACATCGAGCCCTATCAGGGTGCCGCCACCGGCGTGGGCGGCATCCTGCGCGATGTCTTCACCATGGGCGCGCGCCCCATCGCCTCGATGAACTCCCTGTCGTTCGGGGAGCCCGGTCACTGGAAAACCAAACAGCTCGTGCACGGTGTGGTGGCGGGCGTGGGCGGCTACGGCAACTGCTTTGGCGTGCCCTGCGCGGGCGGCGAGGTGCGGTTTGATCCGGCCTATAACGGGAACTGCCTGGTCAACGCCTTTGCGGCGGGCCTCGCGGACGCGGACAAGATCTTTTACTCCGCCGCCTCCGGTGTGGGCATGCCCGTCGTCTACCTCGGCGCCAAGACAGGACGCGACGGCGTCGGCGGCGCCACGATGGCCTCGGCCGAATTCGACGATACCATCGAGGAAAAGCGCCCCACCGTGCAGGTCGGCGATCCGTTTACCGAAAAGCGCCTGATGGAAGCCACGCTTGAGCTGATGGCGACAGGTGCCGTGATCTCGATCCAGGATATGGGCGCCGCGGGCCTCACCTGCTCCGCCGTGGAAATGGGCGACAAGGGCAACCTTGGCGTGATCCTTGATCTGGAAAAGGTACCCACGCGCGAGGCGGCGATGACCGCCTACGAGATGATGCTCTCGGAATCCCAGGAACGCATGCTCATGGTGCTGCGCCCCGAGTTGGAGGCCGAGGCCAAGGCCGTCTTTGACAAATGGGATCTCGATTTCGCCATCGTGGGCGAAACCATCGCCGAGGACCGCTTCATCATCCGCCTGAACGGCGAGGTCAAAGCCGATCTGCCGCTCAAGGCGCTCTCGGGCACCGCCCCGAATACGACCGCCCGTGGGAGGCAACGCCGCCCGCCGCAGCGCTCACCGACGTGCCCGCCATCGACCCCATCGAAGGGCTGCGCGCGCTGATCTCCAGCCCCAACTACGCGGGCAAAGCGTGGGTGTTTGAGCAATACGATACCATGGTCATGGCGGACAGTGCCCGCACGCCGGGCTTTGGCGCCGGGTTGATCCGCGTGCACGGCACCGACAAAACGCTCGCCTTCACCTCCGACGTGACGCCGCGCTACGTCAAGGCGAACCCGGTCGAGGGCGGCAAACAGGCCGTGGCCGAAGCCTACCGCAACCTAACCGCCACGGGTGCCACCCCGCTGGCGACCACCGATAACCTCAACTTCGGCAATCCCGAAAAGCCCGCGATCATGGGCCAGTTCGTCGGCGCCATCAAAGGCATCGGGGAGGCGGTCGCAGCCCTCGATATGCCCATCGTCTCGGGTAACGTCTCGCTTTACAACGAGACCGACGGCACCGCGATCCTGCCCACGCCGACCATCGGCGCCGTTGGCCTGATCGAGACGACCGACCGCATCATCGGCTTTGACGTCACCGACACCCATGTGCTGCTGCTGCTCGGCGAAACCCACGGCCACCTCGGCCAATCCGCCCTGCTCGCCGAAGCCTTCCAACGCAGCGAAGGGGACGCGCCGCCCGTGGATCTCGCGGCTGAGGCCGCCCACGGCGATTTCATCCGCGCCAATCATACCAGCATCGACGCCTGCACCGATCTCTCCGACGGCGGTCTCGCCCTCGCCGCGTTCGAGATGGCCCGCCACGCGAGCCTTGGCCTTTCCCTCGACGCCAGCGACACCCCAACCCTTTTTGGCGAGGATCAAGCGCGTTACCTCATCGCCGCGACACCGGAAAACGCAGCAGCGCTGCACGCCTCGGCAACCTCGGCGGGCCTCACCCTCACACAGATCGGCCGGTTCGGTGGCGACAGCCTCGCCTTCGGCGCCCATACCGCCCCGCTCACCGATCTCACCGCCCTCTTTGAGAGCGCCTTCGCCGCCACGGTCACCTGATCCGCTTTCCGGATCGGAGCCGCCCTTGCGTGGTCACAGGCGGCCCCCGGACCCGCAGGCGGTCCAGATAAATCGCCGAGGGTCCGCGCGCCCCGGCGCGTGGAAACGGCTATTTCTCTTGACCGGCGAAGGGACCGGGGGCAGACGACAGACCGCGTAAGGGCGGCTCCGATTTTCCGGATAGGAGAGACCCGCAGCGCCTACCCGCCCTCCACCATCCCCATCAGCCGCGCCTTTTCGCCCACGTCATCGGGGCGCGAAATCGCTGCCGCCAGCGCCTCCAGCGAGGCAATCGAATGGCCCGCACGAAAACTGTCCACATGCGGCAGCATCGCCCGGATGCCCGCCGCCTTGGGCGCGAACCCGTCCCAGCGCAGCAACGGGTTCAGCCAGATCACCCGCCGTGCGCTCAAATGCAGCCGCTGCATCTGGCGGGCAAGCGCCTCGGGGTCGTCGCGGTCCAATCCGTCGGTGATCAACAGCACCACAGCGCCCTGCCCCAGCACCCGGCGTGACCAATCGCGGTTGAACGCCTCGATACTCTGCCCGATGCGCGTGCCGCCCTCCCAATCCTGCGCCTCGGCCCCGGCGGCGGCCAGCGCCGCATCCACGTCGCGGGTCGCCAGATGCCGGGTGATATTCGTGAGCTGCGTGCCAAACGTGAAGGCATGTACCTGCGCCCAGCCCGCCCCGCGCTCATTCGCAACCGCATGCAGAAAATGCAGGATGATCCGGCTATACTGGCTCATCGAGCCCGAAATATCGCAGAGCACCACCAGATTGGGCCACTTCGGCTTGGGCCGTTTGAGCGTCAGCGCCCCCATCTCGCCGCCGCGCCGCATCGCCGCGCGCATCGAGCGGGCGGCGTCCACGCGCCCCTGCCCCACGCTCGCCACCGCCCGGCGCGAAGGCAGCGGGCGGATGGGCAGACTGAGCCGGGCGAGCATGCGTTTCGCCTCAGCGATCTCGGCCACACCCATCTGCTCAAAATCCAGTGTTTTCAGCCGCTCAGAGGTCGACATTGTCAGCGAGGCATCCACCTCGATCAGCGCATCCTCCTCGGGTGGCGCCTCTTCCTCCTCCTGCGGCGGCGCTTCGGCGCCGTCCAGCAGTGCCTCCGCCGCGCGTTTTTCCGCCGCCTGTGCCGGCCGGTCTTCCTGCACGCCACGAATGGCGGGCAGCATCGCGGCCATCATATGCTCCAGATAACGCGGGTCGCGCCAGTACAGCCGGAAAAGCTGCGCATAGACCCGCGCGTGCTCTGGCCGGTTCACAAAACAGGCGTGCAGCGTCCAGTAGAAATCCCGCTTGTCGGTAAACCCCGCCGCCTCTACCGCGCGAATGGCGTCGATCACGCGCCCCGGCCCGATAGGCAGCCCCGCGCGGCGCAGGGCGCGGGCGAAATGCGTGATGTTGCCCGCAAGGCGCGGATCGTCGGGCAGCTCAAGGGGGATGTGTTCGACCATCTGTCAGGCGGGCAGGCTTGCCCGCGCCTCGTCGAGGATGCGTTTCGCCTCCGATCCCTGCAGCTTGGCGATATCGTCCTGATATTTCAGGATCGCGCCGAGGGTGTCGGCAATCGTCTCGGGGCTGAGCGTGATAACATCCAGCGCCAGCAGGCATTTCGCCCAGTCAATGGTTTCGGCCACGCCGGGTTTCTTGAACAGATCTTCCGTCCGCAGCTTTTGCACAAAGGCCACGACCTCGCGGCTCAGGTTCTCCGCCGCCTCGGGGGCGCGGGCCGCGAGAATCTCCATCTCCCGCTCGAACCCCGGATAGTCGACCCAGTGATAGAGGCAGCGCCGCTTGAGCGCATCGTGCACCTCGCGCGTGCGGTTCGAGGTCAGGATGACAATGGGCGGCTCGGGTGCCTTCACGGTGCCCATCTCGGGGATCGTGACCTGAAAATCCGACAGCGCTTCGAGCAGGAACGCCTCGAAGGGCGCGTCGGTGCGGTCCAGCTCGTCGATCAGCAGAATCGGCGCGCCGTTCTCGTCCGGGCGCATGGCCTGCAGCAAGGGCCGCTCGATCAGGTAGTCGTCGGAGAACAACTCCGACGTGAGCGTCCCGCGCTCTGCCCCGCCCGCGGCCTCCGCCGTGCGGATCGCGACCATCTGCGCGGCAAAGTTCCACTCATAAACGGCCGAGGTCGCATCCAGCCCCTCGTAGCATTGCAGCCGGATCAGCCGACGCCCCAGTGCGGCGGCCAGCGCCTTGGCGATCTCGGTCTTGCCGACGCCGGCCTCGCCCTCCAGAAACAAGGGCCGGCCCAGCGTGAGGCTCAGAAACACCACCGTCGCCAGCGCCCGCCCGCAGACATAGCCCTGCTCGGCCAGCATCGCCTGTACGCCGTCAATGGAGGATGTATCGGCCATGGTGTGCTCCCGCAAATTGATGTCGCGCCAGAAGGTCACCGCCTGGGCCAAGCGTCAAGGGCACCTTGGTAGATATGTCACGCGGGCGCGCGGGCAAATAACGCCGCGATTGACGTGATTCGGGGGCCGTGCGATGCTATTGACCAAGCAATAAGAGGTTTGTGGCATCACGCACGCAGACCCGGCAGCGGTACGAGGCAGCAGATGAGTATTTCCCCCGACTTCGAGGGCGCCCGCCATGGCGGATGAGCGTAAGATCACGGCCGTCACCTGCGTCAAGAACGAGGGACCGTTCCTGATCGAATGGATTGCCTATCATCGCCTGCTGGGGGTGACGGATTTCCTCTTTTATTCAAACGATTGCGACGATGGCACCGATACGCTGCTGGATGCGCTGGCGGATGAGGGCCTGTGCGTGCACCTGCCCAACCCCGCCGAGGGGCGCAATTACCAGATGGAGGCGCTCAAGGACGCGAAGCGTCAGGCCGTCGTGCAGGACGCCGATTGGGTCTGGATCGCGGATGTGGACGAGTTCCCGAATATCCACGTGGGCGATCACAGCTTTGCCGCGCTCATCGAGGCGTGCGGCGATCCGCAGGCGATCAGCCTGAATTTCCAGTTCTTCGCCAATGACGGGGTCGAGGACTATGTCGACGCGCCGGTGATCGGCCAGTTCAGCCGCTCGCACAACCCCGATCTGTGGTGCGGCGAGGCCGCGATCGAGGTCAAATCACTGGTCCGCGCGGATTTCCCGCTGCAATACTACGGCGCGCACCGCCCGTTCCAAAAGGCCAAGAAGGCCAAAGGCGTCACATGGACCGACGGTTCTGGCCGCCCGGTGCCGCATAAATTCCTCGTGGCCGCGAATCCGCGCCGCATCCGGCGCTTTCCGGCGGCGGGCGCGCGGGCGCATGCCACGCTCAACCACTACGCCCTGCGCAGCCTCGACAGCTATCTGGTCAAGAACGACCGCGGCGACGTGAACCGCGCAAATCGCGCGTTTGACGATACCTACTGGCGCGAACGCAACGATCCCGCGTGGGAGGATACATCGATCCAGCGTCACCTGCCCGCGCTCGCCGCCGAGATGGACGCGCTCAAGGCGCGCGGCGGCATCGGTGCGCTGCATGAGGCCTCCGTCACCGCCCACCGCGCCAAGCGCGACGCGCTGCTCACGCATCAAAGCTATATCCGCATGCGCCGCCAATTGCGCCGTGCTTCGACCCTGCCCCCGCAGGAGGAAGCCATGCTGCGCGATCTTGGCCTGTTGGAGGACGCATGAGCACGCTCAGAATCGTCAACCTTGGCCTGCCCAAGACGGGCACCACCACGCTGGCGCGGGCGCTGAAAATCGCGGGGCTGCGCGTGGCTGATCACCGCATCCGCCCGCGCCAGACCACGAATGCCGATCTGTCGGATGCCTATGTCGCCGATCTGCTCTACCGTGGCTATTTCCAGACGGGCGATCCCGGCGCGCTGTTTGATGATTTCACCGCCCTGACCGAGCTGAGCTGCCTGCGGGGCGGCAAATCGCTCTGGCCGCAGATGGATTTTGCGATCATCGACGCGATCCGCAAACACCACCCCGGCGTGCGTTTCCTTGCCTCGCGCCGGGACAGCTGGGATGTGTCGCAGTCGATGCTGGCGTGGTCCGATCTGGGGATCGACCGCCTGCCCGCCTCTGACATTCCCGGCCTGCCGCAAGGCTACGGCGAGACGACGCGCGAGCGGATTCAATGGATCGACGGGCATTACGCCCATCTGCGCGCGATCTTTGCGGGCGATCCGGCCTATCTGGAATACGATGTGGCCGACGCGGGGGCGCGCGACGCGGTGGCCACCCATATCGGCACTGATCTGACGTGGTGGGGTGCCGCCAACACCAACAACAGGGCCGGTTGATGCGTATCCTGCTCCATATCGGCCCGGAAGAAACCAGCGCACACCGCATCCAATCGGTGCTGAGCGCGCAGCGCGATGCGCTGGACGCCCAGGGCGTGCGCTATGCCCGCAGCCCGGGTAACAAGAACCATACGCGGCTCTACATGGCCGTGACCGATCCCGAACACGTCGATCCGCTGCGCTATAACCGCGGGTATATCACGGCCGAAAAACAGGCGGCCCTGCGCGATGAAGTCACGCGCGATCTGGCTGCCGAAGTCGCCAAGCATCAACCGCATACGCTCATCCTCAGCTGTGCGCAGCTGGGCAACAGCCTGCTGCGCGAGAGCGAACTGGCGCGTCTGCACGCGCTGCTGGCACCACTGTCGGAGGATGTCCAGATCATCGCCCACGTCGATCACCCCGTGCGGATGCTCTTGCGCCGCTACGACGAACAGATCCTCGAGGGGCGCGGTATCTCCCTCGATGCAGAGCTTGCGCTGGTCGGCACCGATTGGTGGGACAGCGCGCGCAAGGCGATCCCGCCGATTGACCCGGTCGCGGGCGTGTTCGCCGAAACGCAGGCGCCCAACGCCTGGCTTGATCTGCCCGCCTGGGCCGCGTTCTGGGAAGCCACATTCGGCCCCGTCATCCTGCGCCCCTTCGACCCCGCACTCTTCAACGGCGCGGACGTCAGCGAAGAGATCCACAGCACCTTTGGTCTTGAGGCCCCACTTGCGCCCGCGCGCCAAGTCAGCCCCGCCGCCGCCCCCTCTGCCGCCGCTCTTGCACGCGGTCGCCAGCTTAACGCGCTGCTGTTGCGGGTGCTCGCGGGGCGCAAACGCGTCCTGCCGCGCCAGCTGTGGCGGCAATTGGTGCAGGAGGTCGCCATCGACGGCCCAGAGACCCCCGAGGCGAGCCTGCACGCCATCGCCAGACACTTCGCCTCCGGGCTCAAGGATCTGGCCAAGGCGCACCCCGCCCTCGCCCCCACCTTCAAGGCACCGCGCGCCAAGGGCACGTGGGAAGAGGCCGATCCGCTGTTTGGCTATCGCGCGTCGCAGTATCTGCTGGGCTTCATGTGGCGCATCGACCGCGCCACCAAGCAAGAGCGCAAGGCCAAGATGGCCGATGTCGCCGCCCCTGCACCGACGGAAGCGGCCCCGCGCAGCGAGACCGACACCCCCGATGCGCTCAGCGCCAGCGCACGCGCGCTGATGCCGCCCAAAGCGGTCGAGAATTTCGAGACCCTGCGCACATCGTCCTTTGCCCCGCACAACAAGATGGGATCGGTCGACGAAGAACAGCTCGCCGCCGCCTATACGCCAATCACCCCGCGCGTGCTGCCGCAGGGCAATTCCGGCAACGTGATCGTCGGCTGCATGAAGAACGAGGCCCCCTATATCGTCGAATGGGTCGCCTACCACCGCGCCATGGGGGTCGATAATTTCCTGATCTACACCAACGGCTGCTCCGACGGCACGTCGGAACTGCTGGACCGGTTGCAGGCCATGGGCATCCTTCAGCACCGCAACAACGACGACTGGAAAGGCAATTCGCCCCAGCAATACGCGCTGAACCAGGCCCTGAAAGAGCCGGTGATCCAGAACGCCGAATGGATCATCCACATCGACGTGGATGAATTCATGAACGTGCGCTGCGGCAACGGCACAGTGCAGGATTTCCTCGACGCGGTGCCGGACGCCACCAATGTCGCGATGACGTGGCGACTATTCGGTCATAACGGCGTGACGAAACTCTCCGATGATCTGGTGATCGACCAATTCGACACCTGCGCCCCGAAATTCTGCCCCAAGCCGCACACGGTCTGGGGGTTCAAGACGATGTTCAAGAACATCGGCGCCTACGAGAAAATCTCGTGCCACCGCCCGAACAAACTCGACGAAGCGTTTGAGAATAAAGTGAAATGGGTCAACGGGTCGGGCAAGGACATGACCCGCGAAGTGGCCAAGAACGGCTGGCGGTCGTCCAAGAAATCCATCGGCTACGATCTGTTGCAGCTCAATCACTACGCGCTGCGCTCGGCGGAATCCTTTTTGATCAAGCGTCAGCGCGGGCGCGCGCTGCACGTCGATCGCTCCATCGGGATCAACTACTGGATCCGCATGGATTGGTCCGATTTCCGCGACATCACCATCAAACGCAACATCCCCCGCCTGCGCGCGGAATACGACCGCCTGATGGCCGACGCGGACCTGCGCCGCTGGCACGAACACGGGCTGGCCTGGCATCGCGACAAGGCCGCCGAGCTGCACGAGACCCCCGAGTTTGCCGAGCTTTACCAAGAGGCGCTCAAGGTGAAACTGACAGAGACAGAGCGCGTGGCCTACGCGCTTGCCCTCGATATGGAGAGCTGACATGGACGGATCCCCCCCACCCAACCAGAAAAACCCCTATGTGGTGTGCAACGGCATCCGCTTTCCCAAGGACGGGCATTTCATCACCGGGCGCATTCGCGGGGCGCTGCGCAAGAACGCGTATGAGGCCAAGGAGACCGAGGCCGTGCTGCGCGTCGTGCGTGAGGGCGACACGGTGATCGAACTGGGCGCTGGCATCGGCTATATGTCCTCGCTTATCGCCAGTAAACGCAAGGTCACGGCGGTTCATTCGTTCGAGGCCAATCCCGCGCTGATTCCCTATATCCAATCAGTGCACGCGGCCAATGAGTTGGACAATTGCCACATCACCCACGCCATCCTTGGCGCGCGCAAGGGGCGCGCTGATTTCTACGCGCGCGCCAATGTGCTGTCCTCCTCGCTCAGCCCGCTTGAGGGCGACACGCCGGAGAAGGTGCAAAAGGTCAGCGTCGACGTGCTCAACGCCAAACAGACCTTCCGCGACACAGGCGCCAATGTGCTGGTTTGCGACATCGAAGGCGCCGAGGCCGATCTGCTGCCCGCGCTTGATCTGAGCAAACTGCGCGCCGCCGTGATCGAGCTGCACCCCCAGATCGTCGGCCCCGAGGGCATCAACAAGGTGTTCCGCGCCATGATGGACGGCGGGCTGGCCTATTACGCGCGCGGCTCAACCAACAAGGTCGTCAGCTTCCGGCGCGCCTGGTAGATGCGCCATACCGCCATTCTATGCGTGCGCAACGAGGGCGCATTCCTGCTCGAATGGCTGGCCCATCACCGCGCCGTAGGCTTCACCGATTTTCTGGTGTTCTCCAACGATTGCCAGGACGGCACCGACACGATGCTGGACAGGTTGCAGGCGATGGGCGTGTTGACCCACCTGCGCAACGATGGCCCCTATGACAAGGGCGGCATCCAGTTCACCGCGCTGAAAGCGGCGGCAAAACACCCGCTGGTGAAGAAAGCGGACTGGATCCTGCCGCTCGATATCGACGAATTCGTCAACATCCACTGCGGCGGTCACACGCTGGGCGCGCTGCACGCCGCCGTGCCGGACGCCACCGCAATCACGCTCACTTGGCGGCTTTTTGGCGCCAACGCGCAGGTGCACTATACGGACGCGCCCGTGCTCGACACTTTCACCACCTGCGCGCCCGCGGTGATGTACTGGCCGTGGCGCGCGGCGATGTTCAAGACGCTTTACCGCAACGACGGCACCTACCGAAAACCCGGCGTGCACCGGCCCCGCGATCTGAACGAGAAGAAACTGCGCCACGCCCAATGGGTCGATGGCAACGGCGATGCCCTGCCCGATCAGTTCAAGACGCGGCGCATCTTTTCCAACTACGGGCGCGACAACTACGGTCTGGTGCAGCTCAACCACTACCCTCTGGGCGCGCTGGAGAGCTACGTGCTTAAGGCTGCGCGGGGGCGTGCGGTGCACAGCGACGACATGCTGGGCCTCGACTACTGGGTCGAGCGGAATTTCAACACCGACACCGATACCAGCATTCAAAGCCTCGCCGCCCCCCGCGCCGAGGCGCACGCCGCCATCATGGCCGATGCCGATCTCGCCCGGCTGCACACCGCCGCAGCCCGCTGGCGCAAGGCCGAATTCGACCGGCTCTTGCAACTGGAGCCCTACCGCGCGCTCTTTGGCCGACTGCTCATGACACCCCCCTCCCAGCCCCTGAGCCGTCAGGCCGCGCAGTTCCTCGTGCACCACGCCAACCGGGGCAAACGCGGCTGACCGCCCCGGCTTCGCACCCAAATCACCGCAATTTCGACAAATTGATCAGATAGCACTCCTCCAAATTCCCGCGTCAAACGCCGGGAAGCCCGTTGAGGACAGCACAATGAGTGATGATGACCTGACATTCGAGACCTCGCTTGCGGGGATGAAAAAGGCCGATTGGCGCGCCGCCGTCGCACAGCTGTGCGACGAGGACGGCTATTTCGAGAGCATCGGCAAGCGCCACTTCGCGGCCTTCGTCGAACGCTCGGACACGTTGCTGGTCACGTTTGAGACCCTTCAGGGCATCGCCGCACTTTCTTCGCTGGCGCATCCCATGGGATGGGAGATGATGCAGACCTACGGCTGGTCCTCCCTGTGCCTCGCCTCGGACGGCGATACGTGGTTCCGCGATGGAAAGGTCTATGCCTACATCGACCGCATGATCGACGAAGGCTTTTTCGACGAATACGAAACCGTGCTCTTCTACGGGGCCGGCCCCTGCGGCTACGCGGCGGCGGCGTTTTCGGTCGCCTGCCCGGGCGCACGGGTGCTGGCGGTGCAACCGCAGGCAACGCTGGACCCGCGCGTGACGGAATGGGACGACCGATTCACCCATATGCGCCGCACCGATTTCACCCAGCGCTTTGGCTACGCGCCTGACATGCTCGACGCGGCCGAGCGTGCCTTTGTGGTCTACGATCCGCACCAGACGACCGACGCCATGCACGCAGCGCTCTTCACCCGTCCCAATGTGGAAAAACTGCGCATCCCGCACATGGGCGGTGCGATTCAGACCGATCTTCTGGAGATCGAACAGCTCGGCCCTATGCTCAAGGCCATGGCCGACGACGGTCTCGACACGCTGGGCTTTGCGCGGATGATGCGCGCGCGGCGCATGCACCCGCCCTACCTGCGAAACCTGATGGCCGCGCTGGACGCCCGCGACCGCCCGCATCTGGTCGAAGCCCTTGCCCGCAATGTCACCACCCGCATGCATGCCCCAAAATTTGCCCGCAGGCTCGAACAGCTCAAAAAGGAGCGCGGCACAGACGCCAAAGCCTGAGGTCCCACTGGCGCGCGGCGCGCAAGCCGTGCTAGCACGCCAGTCATGACACAGACCTTGACGCTCCGCCGCCCCGACGATTGGCACCTGCACCTGCGCGACGGCGACATGCTGCGCGCCGTGCTGCCGCATACCACCGCGCATTTCGCCCGCGCAATCATCATGCCCAATCTGGTGCCCCCCGTGGTCACCGCTGCCGACGCCCGCGCCTACCGCGACCGGATCATGGCCGCACTGCCTCTGGGCGCTGATTTCACGCCGCTGATGACGTTGTATCTGACGGAAAACACAGATCCGGCGGATGTCGAAGCCGCCCACGCCGAGGGCCTCGTGCACGCGGTCAAACTCTACCCCGCAGGCGCGACCACCAACTCCGCCTCCGGTGTGAGCGATTTTGCCAAAGTCGCCCCCGTGCTCGAGACGATGGCCCGCATCGGCCTGCCGCTGTGCACCCACGGGGAAGTCACCGATGGGGATGTCGACATTTTCGACCGCGAAGCCGTCTTTATCGACCGCGTGCTCGACCCGATCCGCCGCGATCACCCCGACCTCAAGGTGGTGATGGAGCATATCACGACCGCCAACGCCGTCGACTACGTGCGTGCCAGCAACGGCAATCTTGCGGCAACGATCACCACGCACCATCTGGTCATCAACCGCAATCACATCCTCGCGGGCGGTATCAAACCGCATTACTACTGCCTGCCCGTCGCCAAACGCGAAGAACACCGCCGCGCACTCTGCGCCGCCGCAACTTCCGGTGAAGCACGCTTCTTTCTGGGCACCGACAGCGCCCCGCACACCGATGCGAACAAACTGCTGCCCTGCGGCTGCGCGGGCTGCTTCACGGCGCCCAACACGATGTCGATCCTAGCTCAGGTGTTCGAGAATCACGACGCACTCGACCGGCTCGAAGGGTTCACCTCCCTGCACGGCCCCGCCTTCTACGGCCTGCCCGCCAATGAGGCGACATTGACGCTCGTGCGCGAAACACCCGAGCACCCCGATCACATCGACACGCCCGACGGCCCCGTCACCGTCTTCGATCCGCAGATCCCCCTGCATTGGACAGCCTGAACGCCCCGCCCCTGCACCCTTTCAAAAATACCTGAATCCCGACAGCCGCCCCACAGGAAAGACGCCCGCGATGATCCCCACCAGCTACCCCACACCCGACGAAATCGCCCGCCTCACGGCGCGCATGCTGCTGGAGATCGGCGCCGTCAATTTCAACACCGACACCCCCTTCACCCTTGCCTCCGGCCTGCCGTCGCCCAGCTATATCGATTGCCGCAAACTCATCAGCCATCCACGCATCCGCGCCACGCTCATGGATTTCCTGACCGTCACCGTCATGCGCAACGCGGGCTTCGAGGCGTTCGACAACATCGCGGGCGGCGAGACGGCGGGCATTCCCTTTGCCGCGCTGGTGGCCGAGCGGATGGGCCTGCCCATGACCTACGTGCGCAAAAAACCCAAAGGCTACGGCAAGGGCGCGCGGATCGAGGGCGATATGCACGAAGGCCAGCGGGTCCTGCTCGTTGAGGATCTGACGACTGACGGCGGCTCGAAACTCAGCTTTGTGGACGCGATCCGCGAGACCGGGGCGAGCTGCGCCCACACGGCCGTGATCTTCTATTACGACATCTTCCCCGAGACGCAGAAAACCCTCGGCGATCACGGCGTGGCCCTGCATCATCTGTGCACATGGTGGGATGTGCTGGCCGAGGCCAAAGCGCAGCAATCGTTTACACCCCAGACGCTGGCGGAGGTGGAAAAATTCCTCACCTCTCCCCGTGAATGGCAAGAATCCCGCAAGGGCTGACCCCACAACTTGACGAAATGCCGCCTGCTGCCCCATTATGTAGGGGCGGCGACCGTTTGCCCGGCTTATCCACAAAAACATACAATTTGCGCCGCCAGACCCCGTTCGGTAAGACGGCGGAACAAAATCAGGGGGCAAGAATGAACGAGATCTCATCCGTAAATACCGCAGGTATCGCCGTGCAGGCGGCGGAAACGATGCCCCATTCGATCGAGGCCGAACAGCAGTTGCTGGGCGCGATCCTGACCAATAACGACATCTACGACCGCATTGCGTCGATCATCGGTCCCAAGCATTTCTACGACCCCGTGCACGCCCGCATCTTCGAGATCGCAGCCGCCCGGATCGCCAAGAACAACCTCGCCTCTCCCGTGACGCTCAAGGCGTTCATGGAGGACGACGAGGGCCTCAAGGAACTTGGCGGCCCTGCCTATCTCGCCCGCCTCGCCTCCGCCGCGATTTCGGCCTTTGCGGTACGCGACTACGCGCAGATGATCTATGATCTGTCGGTGCGCCGCGACCTGATCGCGCTGGGTCGTGACATCGCGGCCAAGGCAGCCACCGTCGATGTCGCCAGTGAGCCGCGCGAGCAGATCGTCGAGGCCGAGCAAGAGCTTTACAAACTGGCCGAGCAAGGCCAGGTCGAAAGCGGGTTTCAAAGCTTTCTCAAGGCGGTAACGGACGCGGTTAATGTAGCCAACGCGGCCTACCAGCGCGATGGCGGCCTGTCGGGTGTCTCCACCGGGCTCATCGACATGGACAAGAAACTGGGCGGTCTGCACCGCTCCGATCTGCTGATCCTCGCCGGGCGCCCGTCGATGGGCAAGACGTCGCTGGCGACCAACATCGCCTTCAACGTGGCCAAGGCCTACAAACGCGGGCAACTGCCTGACGGGACCGAAGGGGCCGTGGACGGCGGTGTTGTGGGCTTCTACAGCCTCGAGATGAGCGCCGAACAGCTTGCCGCGCGGATCCTGTCGGAGGCCGCCGAAATCCCGTCGCAGCAGATTCGTTCCGGCGACATGACCGAGGGCGAATTCCGCCGCTTTGTGGACGCCGCCAAGGCCCTGGAGGCCTGCCCGCTCTACATCGACGACACGCCCGCCCTGCCCATCAGCCAGCTTGCCGCCCGTGCGCGGCGCCTCAAGCGCACACATGGGCTGGACGTGCTGATCATCGACTATCTGCAACTGGTGCGCGGCACCGGCAAATCCGAAAACCGCGTGAACGAGATTTCCGAGATCACCATGGGCCTCAAGGCCATCGCCAAGGAACTCGATATCCCCGTGATCGCGCTCTCGCAGCTGAGCCGTCAGGTGGAAAACCGCGAGGACAAACGTCCGCAGCTGAGCGATCTGCGCGAATCTGGATCGATCGAACAGGACGCCGACGTGGTGATGTTCGTGTTCCGCGAAGAGTATTACAAAGAGCGGGAAAAACCCGGCGATCACGAGCTCGACAAGATGGCGGTCTGGCAGGACGAGATGGAGCGTCTGCACGGTCGCGCCGAGGTCGTCATCGGCAAACAGCGCCACGGTCCGATCGGCACGGTCGAGCTGAGCTTTGAGGGTCGTTTCACGCGCTTCGGCAACCTGGTGCAGCCCTGGCAGCAAAACAGCGGCGGCGAGACCGAATTCTAAGGCCCGCTTCGGGGCCCGGAATTTTCGAAAATTCCGATCCGATTTTTTCGAAAAAATCGGTTAGCGGCGCGGCGTAGCGCACCGAAGGAACGCTACGCCGGATCGTCGGTTACTCAGGCGTCTTGACCTCAAACATCAGCCCCTTGGCGGTGCCCTGCGCAAAGCCTTTCCAGTGGCTGTGGTCTTCCTTTTCCGACCCGTCGTCGTTCACCGACCACACCCCGTCGTTGGAATTTTCCACCAGATCGAAATACGCGCCCTTCTCGGCCTCGCCCTTGAGCTGCTCATCGAGCCAGGCGGTCACGAAATGCTGCGCGATATTGTTCATGCGCGCGGTGTTCCAGACCGGATCGGTGTAATGTTCGGAGATGTCAAAGCCCTTGTCTTCGTTGAAATAATAGCTCTCCGCAGGGGCGGGCATCGGCGCGCCGGCGTTGTGGCCGCCGTTGACGTAGGTCAGCAGTGCGCTCTCGACCGATGAGGTATTCTCCCACATCGCGCGCACCCCGTTCTCGTACAGCGACACGTCGTCCTGCGATCCCGCAATGTAGAACGCGGGCACCTGCACCCCGGAAAGCCCTTCGGCATCCCAGAATCCGGTGTTCATGCCCCAGGGACCAAAGGCCACGATGGTCTTGATCCGGTCATCCGGCAGCGCCTCGTGGGTCTCGGAGCCCGCCTGATGGATGCCCAACGTGCCGTGCGGTGCGCCCCAGGGGTAGCCGACGGAGGCTTCGGTCACGCCGCCGCCCGCCGTGATCACCGCACCGTAGCCGCCCATGGAATAGCCGATCAGCCCGGTGTTTTCCGCGTCAAACAGCCCGGCCAGATCGCCCTCCTGCGACAGTTTCGCCATCTCTTCCAGCACGAACAGCTGATCGAGCGAGCGGTTCACCAGCGTTGATCCGAACGCCGCCTGCGTGCGGTAGGTGCTGTCGGTATGGTCAATCGACGCCACCACATAGCCCTTTGAGGCCAGGTTTTCCGCCAGATGCGCCAGCAGGAAACGGTTGCCGGGATAGCCGTGGCTGATGAGCACGAGCGGATAGGCGCTCTCACCCGCTTCTGCCGGGGCCGCATCGCGCATCGCGCGGCCGGTCAGCGTGACCTCTGTCGTGCCGTCGCGCAGGAACGCGCGGTAGTCTGTCTCCCCCACCGCATCGGCGACCGCCGGATACCAGACCTCGACCGTCAGCGGACGGTCGTAGCGCGGCATCTCGGCGGGCTTGTCTGCCGCCGGATCGATGGCAAGGATATTGATCTGATCGGGGTTCACCATCTCGACCGTGCGCACGCCCACGGGCAGATCGCCGTAGGCGGCAAGCTCGGGCGCGTTGGGCAGCTGGGTGTCGATGGGATTGGCCAGTGCCATGGTCCCCGTGGCGAGGACCGCAAGCGGCAGGCTGCTGATTTTTGCGAATGTCATGTTCTCTCTCCCTTTGATGGAAATGAGTGTACCCGCTCCCCCGCGTCCGACAACCCGCCCGTGCGGTGACGTCGCGCCCGTTCATTCTGCGAAACATTGGACAGATGCGCGCACATCGGACATGCTGGCGTCATGCGTTTTGTCCTTTCCGTGCTCATGTGCCTGATTACCGCGCTGCCCCTTGCCGCGCGCGAAGTGGATGTCGAGCTGGTACTGGCCGTGGATGTCAGCCGCTCCATGTCGCCCGCCGAGCTGGAGCTGCAACGGCGCGGCTACGCCGAGGCGCTGGGATCGGACGCGGTGATCAAGGCGATTACGGGCGGGCTGCTGGGGCGTATCGCGCTGACCTATATCGAATGGGCCGGCGACGGGCAGCAGCGGGTGATCGTGCCCTGGACCGAAGTCTCCGATCCTGCGGGGGCCGCGGCGGTCGCAGCACGGATCACCGCCCATTACGAGGGCGGGCTGCGGCGCACCTCGATCTCTTCGGCGTTGCGCGCGGCGGCCGACAGCATCGAGAGCAACGGGTTCGACGGGCTGCGCCGGGTCATCGACATCTCGGGCGACGGGCCCAACAACATGGGGTTGCCCGTGCGCGCCGCGCGGGACGAGGTGCTGGCGCGCGGGATCACGATCAACGGGCTGCCGCTGATGACCACCGATGCGCTCAGCGAGATCTGGGGCATTCCCGACCTCGACATCTATTACACCAATTGCGTGATCGGCGGGCCCGGGGCGTTTGTCGTGCCGGTCCTGCAATGGGATGCCTTCCCCGCCGCTGTCACCCGTAAGATGGTGCTGGAAATAGCGGGCCTTGTGCCGCGATCTTCGCCTGAGAAAGCCTATCGCGCGCAGGGCTACGATTGCCTTGTGGGCGAAAAGATGTGGCGCCAGAACCGCAGCTATTTCGACATTCCCTAGGCCACCCGGCTTGACGCGCGCGCCGCTGCCGTCTTTAGAAGGCGCATGAGCACCGCGACCCTGACAATCGACCGTTCCGCCCTTGTAGACAACTGGCGCAGTCTCGCGCGCACCGCGCAGGTCGAAACCGCCGCCGTGGTCAAGGCTGACGGCTACGGCCTCGGTGCGGGGGCCGTCGGCACCGCTTTGGCGGCAGCGGGCGCACGGGAATTCTTTGTGGCCGCCGCGTCCGAAGGCGTTGCGCTGCGCCGCGCGCTTGGATCGGGGCCGCGCATCTCGATCTTTTCGGGCCATATGGCGGGCGACGGGGAGGCGATCCGCGGCGCCGATCTGGTGCCCATGATCAATTCCATCGACCAGCTTTTGCGCCATGTGGAAACCCTGCCCGGCCACCCCTTTGGCCTGCAACTCGATACCGGCATGAACCGGTTGGGAATGGAGCCGGGCGAATGGTCCACCCTGCGCGATATCGCCCTTGCGCAGAACCCCACGCTGGTGATGTCGCACCTGGCTTGCGCGGATGAGCCGGGGCATCCGATGAACGACCAGCAGCGCCGCAGCTTCGACGAGATGACGGCCGGCATCGACGCGCCGCGCTCGCTTGCCGCGACGGGGGGCACGTTGCTGGGGTCGGCGTTTCACTACGATCTGGTGCGTCCGGGGATCGGACTTTACGGTGGTCTGCCCTTCGTGGATGCGCGCCCGGTGGTGACGCTCGATATTCCGGTGATCCAGATCCGCGACGTTGCCGTGGGCGAGACGGTCGGCTATGCCAATGCGTGGACCGCCGCACGCCCCTCGCGCATCGCCACGATCTCGGCGGGCTATGCCGACGGGCTGATCCGGGCCATGGGCGCGCGCGCGAAGCTGCACAGCGGCGACCGGGCCGTGCCCGTCGTTGGCCGCGTGTCGATGGATCTGATCACCGTGGATGTCACCGATCTGCCGGAGGCGCCCGACAGCCTGCAACTGATCGGCCTGCACCAGTCTGTCGACACGGTGGCGGGTTTTGCCGGGACCATCGGTTACGAGATCCTCACCGGGCTTGGCGGGCGCTATGAGCGTGTCTGGCGCGATTAGGCCTGCCGCGCCGGTCCGCGCGCTCAACCTCGCGCTGCTGGTGCTTTATCCCATCGCCTGGGGTGCGCCGTTAATGCGCGCGGGGCTGCTGCCGCTCTTTGGTCTCAAGGAGATTTCAGTGCTCACCGGCCTGCAGTCGCTTTGGGCCTCTGATGTGTTTCTGGCGCTGATCGTGGCGCTTTTTGCGCTGGTGGCGCCGATGCTGAAAACCGTTTGCCTCACACTCATCCATTTCGGCGCGATCGGTCCGCGCGGGCTGCCCGCATTGAGGATCCTCGGAAAGCTGGCGATGGCAGACGTCTTCCTGATTGCGCTTTATGTCACATTGGCAAAGGGAATCGGAGTCGGGCGGATCGAGACCGCCTGGGGGTTGTACCTCTTTACCTTTTGCGTACTCGCGTCCCTGTGGGTGAGCCATAAAACGCAACAATCACACGAGAATCGCTAGATTTCAGCGCCTTGTACCGACAATCCGTGTCACAGCTGCGAGATATTGGTTAATTTTCTCTTTGCAGGTCGGGACGGGAACCTTACTCTACTTTAAGCGTAGTATCGGCAAGGTTTTGCCGATACACTGCGGTGGGGAACATTATGTCTGTTTTGAAATCCATTGGTTTTTTTCTGCAATATCTTTTGCAACGCGCCGCATTGGTCTTTTTCGCCGCCTGCGCGGCGGCGCTGACGACCGCCTCGATCATGGCAGCACTCGGTTTCTGGCCCTGGGCTGAACTGTCGCTCACCGTCGGCGGCGCTCCGGTCGACAACGCGGGCATGTATCTGCAATTGTTCCTGACCGTGCTCGCGGCTGCCGTGTGCTTTTTCCTGCCCGCCAATGCGCGGATCATGAAGCTTGAGAATTCGCATCGCAGCTTTGCGATGTCCATGGACGATGTCGCGCGCGCCTACGGGGCGGTACACGCCGCTGACCGTGGCGAGGTGTTCCGCCTCAGCTCTGAGTTCGACAGTGTGCGCGAACGGCTGGCCTATCTGCGCGACCACCCCGACCTCAGCAATCTGGAGCCTGCCCTGCTGGAGACCGCCGCGCAGATGAGCCATGTCAGCCGCGAACTGGCCGAAGTCTATTCCGACGACAAGATCGCGCGCGCCCGCAGCTTCCTCAAGCAGCGCCAGGAAGAGCTGGCCCTCTTCAACGAGCGGCTTGAGCAGGCCAAGGGGATTTCGACCGAGATGAAGCATTGGCTGCACGAGGTCGAGCTGGAAGAATCCGTGGCCGCCGCACAGCTGGCGCGCCTGCGCGAGGAGATGGACGAGATCATGCCGCAGCTGGGCCGCGAGCGGGTCGTCGACAATCGCCCGGCGGATACCCCGCTGAACCCGATCGCGCTGGACAATACCGTCTACGAGATGCCCAAGGCGGCAGAGTAGCGCCCGAGGCCCCCGGCCGCGAAAGTTGCTCCCACCCGACAAACCCCTTTGACCCCGCCCGCGCGCTGCGGCAACTAGGGGCATGGCAAAATCAACCACCACTTTCACCTGCGCGAATTGCGCGGCAAAATTCCCGAAATGGTCCGGCCGCTGCGACAATTGCGGCGAATGGAACACGATACAGGAGGACAAGGCGCTCAGCGCCGGGCCGCCGTCCAAATCACTGGGCGCACGGCGCGGATCGGCCATGGCGCTCATGGATCTGGCGAGCGAGGAAGCCCCCCGCCCCGCGCCATGTCGGGCCTGTCAGAGCTGGACCGCGTGCTGGGCGGTGGTCTGGTCGCGGCCTCGGCCACGCTGGTAGGCGGCGATCCGGGCATCGGTAAATCCACGCTGCTTTTGCAGGCGGCGGCGGCGTTTGCCAACAAGGGGCTCAAGGTCGTGTATATCTCGGGTGAGGAAGCCTCCGCGCAGGTCCGCATGCGCGCGCGCCGTCTGGGGCTGGCGGAGGCTTCGGTCAAGCTTGGGGCCGAAACCAATCTGCGCGACATCCTCACCACGCTGGACGCCGAACGCCCCGACCTTGCGATCATCGATTCGATCCAGACAATGTGGGCCGACAATGTGGAGTCGGCCCCCGGCTCGGTCAGTCAGGTCCGCGCGGCCAGCCATGAGCTGACCAGTTTTGCCAAACGCACCGGCACTTCCGTCGTGCTGGTGGGCCATGTCACCAAGGAGGGCCAGATCGCGGGCCCGCGCGTCGTCGAACATATGGTCGACACCGTGCTCTATTTCGAGGGGGAGCGCGGCCACCCCTTCCGCATCCTGCGCTCGGTCAAGAACCGCTTTGGCCCCGCCGATGAGATCGGCGTGTTCGAGATGACCGGGCGCGGGTTGGCCGAAGTTTCCAACCCGTCCGCGCTGTTCTTGTCCGAACGCGGCGAGCCCGCCGCCGGATCGGTGGTCTTTGCGGGGATCGAAGGCACCCGCCCCGTGCTGGTCGAGATACAGGCGCTCGTCGCCCCCTCGCCCCACAGCCAGCCGCGGCGCACGGTCGTGGGCTGGGATGGCGGGCGGCTCGCGATGATCCTCGCGGTGCTCGAGGCGCGCTGCGGCATCCCCTTCGCGGGGCTTGATGTGTACCTCAATGTCGCGGGCGGCATGAAGATCACCGAACCCGCCGCCGATCTGGCCGTCGCCTCGGCCCTTCTGAGCGCGCGCGAGGACGCCGCCCTGCCCGCCGAAACCGTTGTATTCGGGGAGCTTAGCCTGTCGGGTGCGCTGCGCCCCGCCACCCAGACCGAAAACAGGTTGAAAGAGGCGCAGAAACTTGGTTTTACAAGCGCCATCGCACCCAGGGGGGGGAAGTCCGTGGGCGTCGATGGGATCACGATGCGGCCCATGGCCGATCTGACCGGTTTCGTGGGTGAAATTTTCGGCGCAGGGTAGCGCCGCGCAAGAAGGGCAGACAGGCATGGAAGGTTTTACCATCATTGATGGCGTGGTGGCGTTGGTCATCGTCATCTCGGCGCTGCTGGCCTACGGGCGTGGTTTCGTGCGGGAGCTGATGGCCATCGTCGGCTGGATCGCGGCCACGGTGCTGGCCTATCTCTTTGCCCCGCAGGTGGAGCCATTGGTGCGCGAGCTGCCGGTGGTGGGTGAGTTCCTTGCCGACAGCTGCGAGCTGTCGATCATCGGGGCGTTTACGCTGGTGCTGGCGATCACGCTGGTGATCGTCTCGCTCTTCACGCCGCTGTTTTCGTCGCTTGTGCAGCGCTCGATCTTTGGCGGGTTCGATCAGGCGCTGGGATTCATCTTTGGCGTGGCGCGCGGCATCCTGCTGGTGGCGATCGCGTTCTTTGTCTACTCCACCGTCATCACCGGCCAGCAGTTCACCATCGTGGACGACAGCCGCTCGTCCGCAGTGTTCGGTAGCTACGCCGAGGACATCCAGAATTCCGACCCCGATCAGGCCCTCGGCTGGATCACCGGCAAATACGAAGAGCTGGTCTCGAGCTGCTCGGCCAGCTGATCCGACCCGCTTTACCAAAGCTTTAGACCAAAGGTGTTAGCCCGGAAGATATACTGAACCGGAGCTGACACCATGGCGATTGACGACCTCTTTGCGCTTGTTGATTGCGTGCCCACGCCGATCTTTGTGCTGGACGTGCGCGCGGGTGCCGATCCCGTCTATGCCCATTACAACAAGGCCGCGCGCCTGCGGCTCAACCGGCCGCTATCGGATTTCGTCGGACGGACCTCGGCGGAGGTGTTCGGCAGCGACTACGGCCAGTCGGCGGTTGACGAGCAACGCCGCACCATCGCCGAGGGCAAGCTGCGCCGCTACGAATTCGAGCTGCCCATCGGGGATGAGCTGCGCATCGTGCGCACCACGCTGTTTCCGCAGCGCGACGCGGCGGGCCGCGTCTTTCGCCTGATCGGCAGCGCCGAGGATGTCTCGGTCGAATGGATCGCGCAAAAGGCGCAGCAGCAATTGCAGGAATTCGGCAGCGAGGTCGAGCAATTCGTGAACATGGCCGCCCATGATCTGCGCGCCCCGATGCGCAACGTGATGATGCTGACCGAAATGCTGCGCGAGGACTTTGTCGACCAGGGGGACGGCAAGCTGCACCTGATCGACATGCTGGGCGAGACAGCGGATAAATCCATGGCGCTGATCTCGGACGTGCTTGAGCACGCCATGGCGCTCAAGCCGCAAGGGCAGCTTGCCCTGTTCGACGTGGCGGACATCGTCGAAGACATTCGCGACATTCTCGATCCGCAGCGCTTGCATCATTTCAGCTGCACCTCGCTGGCGCTCACGGGGGAAAAGCCGATATTCCAGATCGTTCTGCGCAATCTTTTCGAGAATGCGATCAAACACGGCCAGCGCGACCGGATGCATATCCGCTGCACCGTCATCCCGGCCAGCGGCGATTTTGTCGAAATGCGCGTCGAGGATGATGGCAGCGGCTTTGACAACCCCGGCAAGCTGTTCCTGCAAACCGGGGAATTCCGGGTCGACAGTGGGTATGGTCTGTTGGGCATCCAACGCCTGATCAAGGCACGCGGCGGCACGATCAGCGCGCAAAACCTGCCCGAGAATGGCGGCGGGTTGATACGGCTGACCTTGCCCGCACAGGTGCTCAGCGCGCGCGAGGGCGCGCAGCCCCTGAAACGCGCCGCCGCCAGCCCGCACGCCCGCGCTTCCTGACGCGCGCCTGCGACGCGGCGCCCCAAATGCGCAATCGCGGCGTGACTCTCGGTGCAAGGCCGCTTAAGAGACAGGGCGTGTCCCGCCGGTATCAGGAGCTTGCATCCCCCGTGTCCCAGACCCCTCCCAAATCCATGCCCCCCGCGCATCCGTTCGATCATACCTATCTCACCGATGCCGGTGACGGGGATAAGCTCAAGGAAGAATGCGGTATTTTTGGCGTTGTCGGCGTTGCGGATGCGTCGAACTTTGTCGCCCTCGGCCTGCACGCGCTGCAACACCGGGGACAGGAAGCGGGTGGCATCGTCACCCACGATCCCGCCGCAGGCTTCCAGTCGGCACGCCGCTTTGGCTACGTGCGCGATAATTTCACCTCCCAAAAGGTGATGGAAACCCTGCCCGGCCCGCTGGGCATCGGCCACGTGCGCTATTCCACCGCAGGCTCCAAGGGGCAAACCGCGATCCGCGACGTGCAGCCCTTCTTTGGCGAATTTGCCATGGGGGGGGCCGCGATTGCCCACAACGGTAACATCACCAACGCCAACGCCCTGCGCCGCGAGCTGATCGAGCGTGGCTCGATCTTTCAATCATCCTCCGACAGCGAGTGCATCATTCACCTGATGGCCCGCTCGCTGCAACGCACCATCCCCGAGCGGATGGAGGACGCGCTGCGCCGGGTCGAGGGGGCGTTTTCCGTCGTCGCCATGACCCGCACCAAGCTGATCGGCGTGCGCGATCCGCTGGGCGTGCGCCCGCTGGTGCTGGGCCGCATCGGCGACGGCTGGGCGCTCAGCTCGGAGACTTGCGCGCTCGACATCATTGGCGCGGAATTCGTGCGCGAGATCGAACCCGGCGAGATGGTCGTCATCACCGACAAGGGCGTGGAGAGCCATTTCCCCTTCCGCCCACAGCCCTCGAAATTCTGCATCTTCGAGCATGTCTATTTCTCCCGCCCCGACAGCATCCTCGGCGGCCGCTCGGTCTATGAGACGCGCGAGGCGATTGGCCGCGAATTGGCCAAGGAAAGCCCCGTCGACGCCGATCTCGTCTGCCCGGTCCCCGATTCCGGCACGCCTGCGGCAATTGGCTACAGCCTCGCCTCGGGCATCCCCTACGCGATGGGGATCATCCGCAATCAATACATGGGCCGCACCTTCATCGAACCGACGGAGCAGATCCGCAACATGGGCGTGCGCCTGAAGCTCAACGTTAATCGCGCGCTGATCCGGGGCAAACGCGTGATCCTCGTGGATGATTCGGTCGTGCGCGGCACCACCAGCCGCAAGATCAAGGAGATGATCCTCGACGCCGGTGCCGCCGAGGTGCATTTCCGCATCGCCTCCCCCCCACCGCCTGGCCGTGTTTCTACGGTGTGGATACGCCCGAGCGGGAGAAACTGCTCGCCGCGACCATGACCGAGGACGAGATGCGCGATCATCTGGGCGTCGACAGCCTCAAGTTCATCTCGCTCGACGGGCTCTACCGCGCCGTGGGCGAGGCCGAGGGGCGCAAGAAGGACTGCCCGCAGTACTGCGACGCGTGTTTCTCGGGCGAATATCCCGTCACGCCAGCCGACAAGGTCGAGGATGGATTTGTGATGAAACCCGCCGCCGAATAACGCTCGGCGGGTTCTTGCAGAGCCGATAAGCAGCCCTTTGCCGACCCCGCGCGCGCCCCCTTTCGGGCGCCCGCGAACCCTCCTATCAGCGCGCCAACGCAGATCAGGAGAGACCCCAATGGCCACCGAACACGATGGCACCCCGACCCCGCCCGAAGTGAGCGAAAACGCAACCGAAAGCGCGCGCCTGCCCCGCACCGCCCTTCTGGGCGTGTTCGGCAGCTCAGCCGCCCCCTCGGCGCTAATCCTGCTGCCGCGAGGCGATACCCAGACCGTCAGCGTCGGCGATACCGTCGCGGGCGGGCGGGTCGAGGCCATCGGCGACGACCGTGTCGTGCTGTCGCGCATGGGCCGCCAGCAGATCCTGCGCCTGCCCGCAGGCTAGGCCCCTTGACCCTGCGGCGTTGCGGCCGCATATCCCGCCCATGACACAGACCACATTGATCACCGGCGCTTCGCGCGGCCTTGGCGCCGCATTGGCCGAGGCACTGGCCCCCGCCCACCACATCATCGCCGTGGGCCGCACCGTCGGCGCGCTCGAAGAGCTTGACGACCGGATCAAGGCAAAGGGCGGCGAGGCGACGCTCGCCCCGATGAACGTGACCGACGCGGGCGCGATGCAGACGCTCTGCCGGGGAATCTTTGATCGCTGGGGGTCCTTGGATCTTTGGATCCATTGCGCGGTGCACGCCGCCCCGATGACGCCCACGCCGCATGTGGACGAACGCGATTTTGCCAAATCGCTTGACAGCAATGTCACCGCGACCGCCCGGCTCATCACCTATGTGGCGCCTTTGCTGGGCACCGAGGGGCGCGCGGTATTCTTTGACGACCCACAAGCCGGGCAGAAGTTCTTTGCCAGCTATGGCGCGTCCAAATCCGCGCAGATGGCCCTGGCACGCAGCTGGCAGGCCGAGAGCGCGCGCACCGGCCCGCGCATCGACATCGCCACTCCGGTGCCGATGCCCACGGCCACCCGCGCGCGTTTCTACCCCGGTGAGGACCGCGCGCGCCTCACCGACTGCCACACAGAGGCCGCCCGGATCATCGCGGAGCTTGGCCTCTGAGCGCTTGCCCGCCCCCGTCCCCGCGTCTATCACGGGGGCAAGCAGCATCACGGGGGCCCCATGCGCATTCTCATCACCAATGACGACGGCATCAACGCCCCCGGCCTTGCCGTTCTCAAAGGCATCGCCGACACGCTCGCGGGCCCGGACGGCGAAGTCTGGACAGTCGCGCCCGCGTTTGAACAATCGGGCGTCGGCCACTGCATCAACTACACCAAACCCACCCTCATCACCGAGCTTGAGCCGCGCCGCTACATGGTCGAAGGATCGCCCGCCGACTGCGTGCTCTGCGCGCTCTACGATCCGATGGCCGAGGCGAAGCCGGACCTGATCCTGTCGGGCGTGAACCGGGGCAATAACGCGGCTGAAAACACGCTTTATTCCGGCACCATCGGCGCCTGTATCGAGGCGGCGTTGCAGGGCTATCCCACCATTGCGCTGTCGCAATTCTATGGCCCCGACAACCGCGATCTGGATGACCCGTTCGAGGCGGCGGTGGCGCATGGCGCCGACGTCTGCCGCCGCATCCTCGCGCAGCCGGGGGCCGAGGCACACGGCTACTCATTGTTCTGGAACGTCAACTTTCCGCCCGTCGCCGCCAAGGACGTTCGCGGCATCCGCGCCGCCCATCAGGGCCGCCGCCCCGGCGTGAATTTCCACACTGTCGCCCAAGACGCCCCCAACGGGCGGCGGTTCCTGTGGATCGGCGGCGGCGATCAGCGCGTGCCCCCCGCGCCCGGCACCGATGCGGCGGTCAACCTAGACGGCTATATCTCGGTCACGCCCATGCGCGCGGATCTCACGGCGGCGGATGTGCTGCCCAGCCTCGACAGCCTAAACACATGACCGACGGCGCCCCCGGCTCGGACGCGGAACGCAAGATGCAGTTCCTCTATGCCCTGCGGTCGAAGGGCGTCACCGACAAGCGCGTGCTGGAGGCGATGGAGTGGGTCGACCGCGGCCCCTTCATCCGCGGCATCTTTGCCGAGCGCGCGTATGAGGACATGCCCCTGCCCATCGCCTGCGGCCAGACGATCAGCCAGCCGTCGGTCGTGGGACTGATGACGCAGGCGCTTCAGGTCAGCCCGCGCGACAAGGTGCTCGAGGTCGGCACCGGCTCGGGCTATCAGGCGGCGATCCTCGCGCGGCTGGCGCGCCGGGTCTACACCGTCGATCGCCACCGCCGTCTCGTGCGCGAGGCGCGCGAGGTCTTTGACAGTCTGGGGCTGGTCAATATCACCGCGATTTCGGGCGACGGCAGCTTTGGCCTGCCCGAACAGGCGCCCTTTGACCGCATCATCGTGACCGCCGCCGCCGAAGACCCGCCCGGCCCCCTGCTCGCCCAGCTCAAGGAAGGCGGCATCATGGTGGTCCCCGTGGGCCAATCGGACGCGGTTCAGCACCTCATTCGTGTGCGAAAAACCGCCGATGGGCTGGAATATGACGAATTACGGCCCGTACGCTTCGTGCCCCTTCTCGAAGGCTTGGGTAAAGACACATAATCTGGTAGTGTACCCGCAACGTCCGACAACAGGGCGACAGGCAGTGATGAGGACCCATCCATGACAGCGATTTCGCGCCGCCCCACGCGGCTGACCCTTCTTGCAGGTGCCGCCTGCGTGAGCCTTGCCGGCTGTGCCGAGCCGCTTGATTTCGATCTGCGCGGCCTTGGCGGCGGATTTACCACAGCAAACGCGGTTCAGGCGCCGCTCGCCGACCGTCCGCAGCCCGACGACCGCGGCGTGATCTCCTACCCCAACTATCAGGTGGCCGTGGCGCGGCGCGGTGACACGCTGCGCGATGTGGCCACGCGCGTGGGCCTTGATGCCGCGCAACTGGCCAGCTTCAACGGCATAGACGCCGATGTCGCCCTGCGCCGCGATGAAATCATCGCGCTGCCCGCCCGCGTGGCAGAACCCTCCCCCGCCACCGGCGCGCGCGCCACTGGCCCGATCCAGCCGGTCGACATCAACGCAGTCGCAGGCGGTGCCATTGACCGCGTGCCTGCCACGCCCGGCGTGCAGACCGCAGCACTTGAGCCTGCGCCCACACCCGCAGCGCCCCGGCGCCAGACCGGCAACGAGCCCATCCGCCACAAGGTCGAGCGGGGCGAGACCGCCTTTACCATCGCGCGCCTCTACGGTGTGCCCGCCGCCTCGCTTGCCGAATGGAACGGGCTCGGCGCCGATTTTGCGATCCGCGCGGGGCAGTTCCTGCTGATCCCCGTGGCCCAGCAGCAGCCGCCCCGGCGCGCGCCCGCCCCTACGGTAGAGGCAACGCCGGCCCCCGGACAGGGCTCCGCCACGCCGACACCGCCGTCGGCGACCAAGCCGTTGCCCGCCGAAAAAGTCGCCCCCGCCGCCGAGGCCGCACCGGCGCCGACGCAACAGGCCGCCAAACCAGCCGAGCCGCCCAAGCCCGTGGCCGACGTAGGCAAAACCACGCAAACCGCCAAGGCAGGCAAGCTTCTGCGTCCCGTCAGCGGCACGATCATCCGCGACTATGCCAAGGGCAAGAATGAAGGCATCAACATCAAGGCCGCCCCCGGCACCGCCGTCAAGGCAGCTGACGCAGGCACTGTTGCGGCCATCACCAAAAGCGGCGATGGCATCCCGATCGTTGTGGTGCGCCACGCGGGCAATCTGCTGACCGTCTACGCCAATGTGACGGACGTGAGCGTCAAGAAAGGCGATAGCGTCAGCCGTGGGCAAAGCATCGCAAAACTCCGCAGCGGCGACGACAGCTTTGTGCATTTCGAGGTGCGTGAAGGTTTCGACAGCGTCGATCCCAACACCTTCCTGAATTAGCGTCGCGCGGGGCTAGCGCAGCGCGATGCCCCGCCGTCCGGCCAGATCCACAAAATACTGCCACGCAACCCGGCCCGACCGGCTTCCGCGCGTGGCCTGCCATTCGATCGCCTCGGCGCGCAGGTCGTCGTCGCTGATCTCGACCCCGTGGGCGTCGCAATAGCCCCGGATCATCGCCAGATACTGATCCTGATCGCAGGCGTGAAAGCCGAGCCACAGGCCAAAGCGGTCCGACAGCGACACCTTCTCCTCCACCGCCTCGCCCGGATTAATGCCCGAGCCGCGCTCGTTCTCGATCATGTCGCGGGGCATCAGATGGCGCCGGTTGGACGTGGCATAGAGCACGACATTCTCCGGCCGCCCCTCGATCCCGCCGTCCAGAACGGCCTTGAGCGATTTATACTGCGCGTCGTCGTGGCCAAAGCTCAGATCATCGCAAAACAGGATAAACCGCGCGTCCGCCCCGCGCAGATGGTTCAGCAAGCGCCCGACCGACGGCAAATCCTCGCGCTGCAGTTCGATGATCTTAAGCTGCGGAAGTTCGGCATGAACCTCGGCGTGCACCGCCTTGACCACGCTCGATTTTCCCATCCCGCGCGCGCCCCAGAGAAGCGCGTTATTCGCCGCAAACCCCTGTGCAAACGCCCGCGTGTTGGCCAGCAGCGTGTCGCGCGCCCGGTCGATACCGACCAGCAGGCCCAGATCCACGCGAGAGACCTGTGCCACCGGCTCCAACCGATCCGGTGCGGTGTGCCAGACGAACCCCGCGCCGGCGTCGAAGTCCGGAGCGGCCAGCGGCGCCGGTGCCATCCGCTCCAGCGCCGCCGCGATCCGCTCCATCGGATCGGTCGTCATTCCTTGCGGTCCTCGACAATCGGCTCCTCGGGGTCGACGTCGTCCAGGTACTCGTCCTCGTCGTCGTAATACCCATCCGCGCGCAGCTGCGCCTCGCGCTTGCGGTCAACCCGCGCCACCAGCCAGATCGAAATCTCATACAGCCCGTAGACCACCACAAACAGGATCAGCTGCGTGACCACATCGGGTGGCGTCACTAGCGCGGCCAGCAAAAGGATGCCCACAACGGCGTATTTGCGCACGTTGCCAAGCCCTTCGGCATTGACCAGACCGGCCTTGCCCATCAGCGTCAGCAATACGGGAAGCTGAAAGCACAGCCCGAAGGCCACGATCATTTTCAGCGTGATATCAAGGCTTTCGTTCACCTTCCCCTGGAAGACGATGTCGATGCCTGATTTTCGCGGCGCCTGCCCCTCGACGACAAGCGCCGTCAGGATCGACGCCGCGTCCGAGAAGCCAAGGAAGAACTGCATCGCCAGCGGCACAACCACGTAATGCGCAAACGCCGCCCCCATCAGGAACAGCACCGGCGAGGCGATCAGGAACGGCAGGAACGCGTTCTTTTCCTGCCGGTACAGCCCCGGCGCCACAAAGCGCCACAGCTGCGTGGCAATGACCGGAAAGCTGATTGCAAGACCGCCCACCATCGAGATGCGTATGAGGGTAAAGAAATACTCCTGCGGCGCGGTGTACTGCATCACCGGATTGGGATTGCCCAGATTGCGCATCGTCTTTTCAATCGGCACCAGCAGGAAATCGAGGATCGCACTGCCAAAGCTGAAACAGATCACCATGCCCACGATAAACGCCAGAACCGCACGAATGAGGCGCGTGCGCAGCTCCGCCAGATGCTCGATCAGCGGGGCGGTGCTGTCGTCGATATCGTCCGTTGCACTCATGTCTTGTCCGCCTCGGGGGTCTCTTTGAGCGATGCCTCCATGGCATCCGCCCGCTCCAGCGCTTCCTGCGCCTCGCGGGCCTTGCGCTCTGCCGCGGCGCGGGCTGTGGCGGCCTGGATCTTGGCCGCATCCGCCTTGCGCTGCGCCGACAGCTTGCCGGTCTCGCTTTCGGGGTCGAGATCGGCCAGCGATTTGCCGGCCTCTTTCACCCCGTCCATGGCAGCGCCCACCGGATTGGTGGCCGCCTTCAGCGATTTGTTCAGATCCGTGCTCATCTGGCGCACGCCGGATTGATCGGCGGCGTCGTTCATCGCGCTGGAAAATTCCCGCGCCATGCCCTTTGCCTTGCCGACAAACTGCCCGACACGGCGAAAGAGTACCGGCAGATCCTTGGGGCCCACGACGATCAACGCCACGATCCCCACGACCAGCATCTCGGTCCAGCCCAGATCGAACATGGCGGCTTACACCTTGTCCTTGGTCTCGACGTCGGGCTGCGGCGTCGAGGCGATCTCGGCCGTTTCCTCGTCTTTCAGCTCCTGTTCGCCCTCGCTGATGCCTTTCTTGAAGCTTGTGATGCCCTTGCCCACTTCGCCCATCAGCGACGAAATCTTGCCGCGCCCGAAAAGCACCAGCACCACGACCGCGATCAGCAGAAGACCCGGCAGACCGATATTGTTCAACATTGCATTTCTCCCATGCGTAGCGTCAGGCGCCCAAGCGCCCCCTCCTCGCCTGTCTATGCGCCAATGCTGCATTGCAAAAGCCCGCCCCGCCAGATTAGCACACCGCCGCCTTCGGTTTTGCCGATCCGCAAGCCCCTTGCGCGGCACTCCTGACAAGTTTATGTCAGTATCTTTCTTTGGAAGACAGCATGCCCCGCGCCGACCGCCTCTACCAAATCATGCAGATCCTGCGCGACGCGCGGGTCCATACCGCCGAGGAATTGGCAGACAGGCTGGGCGTCTCAATGCGCACGCTCTACCGCGATATGGAGAGGCTCGTTGATGCCGGTTTCGAGGTCGAAGCGATCCGTGGCACCGGCTACCGCGCGGGCAAACTGACGCATCTGCCGCCGGTTTCGCTGACCGAAAAGGAACTCGAAGCCCTCAATCTTGGCCTCGCCATCGCGGCAGAATTGGCGGACCCGACCCTGAAATCCGCCATCGCCAGCCTGAATGGAAAACTGGACAAGGCCCTGCCCCAGGCGCTTGCAGATGCCGCGCAGGCACGCACGCTCATGGCGACCCCCTTCTCCGACACCGCCCGTGGATTTGCCTTCCTTGCGCCGCTGCGTGCAGCGCTTGCCGCGCGCCAAAAGCTACGCATCACCTACACCGATACGACTGGCGCGGTCACCACACGCACCGTTCATCCGCTTGAGGTAAGCTATTGGGGCCGGATCTGGTCTCTGCACGCCTGGTGCGAAACGACACAAGCGCAACAGACGTTCCGCCTTGATCTGATGCAATCCGCAACACCTCTCGCGGAACTTTTCGACCCGCCGGCTACAAGCGCCCGATCGTAGCGTTTGCCGTCCAATGGCCCCTGCACCCTTTCAAAAATACCTAATGCACCCTCTCACCCCTCGCAGGCACTTCAATTTTCTGACGCCGTGAACAGCCGACGCCCCGCCTCGGTGGTCTGTGGTGAATAGGTATTTGTGAAAGGGTGCAGGAGGGCCTGGCGCGCTCATGGGCGGGTGTCGGAGCTCGATCAGCTGTCTTTGAGACGCCAGGCGGTTTCCGGCGGCAGGAAAGCTTCTACTGCCGCCTGGGCGATGACGATGGTCTCCCCGTTGGCAGAGACGTTGAGGCCTCCTTTAACCCCGGTGACCTCGGCCCGGCCCCTTGGGAGCGTGGCGCGCAAGGCGTCCAGATCCAATTTGTTCGGCTCCTGAACGCCAACGGTGACCTGCACGCGCATCGCATCATAGCTTTGGCCGGTGACGCCAAAAATCGGCAGCGAAGAATGTCGGAAGGCATCTTCGATGGCCCGGCGGGCGGCCTTGGTGTAGTCCATGCCGTGAAGGTCATTGCCCATGCCCATTTCGATGATCAATCGCTGTTCAGTCATCGGCCCGCTCCATGTCGAAACCGACGCAAAGCGCCACATTGGCCATGATCGTCGGGTTTCCCTCTCCCTCCGGGCGCGGCACGTCGAGGCCGCCCTGCGCCACGTTCACGGTGACATGGCCGTAGGGAAATACGGCCTTCAACGCGTCCCGATCGACCTTTTCGGGGTGTTGCACACCCACATCCAGGGTGATGCGCATGTCCTCTTTGTCAAAGCCGAAAAGCTCCGCAAGGTTGATCGAATTGTGCCACAGCGCGTCCTGCACCGCCCGCTTGGCCGCCTGCGTATAGTCGCCGCGCCGCAGCGAGGTGCCCATGCCGAATTCCACAAGTAGCGTTTGCATCATCTCTTCCTTAACTCGGCGCCGCACCGCTGCGTGCAAAGACGAAACACCGGTCGCGCGGCACGGTCAACCACATCACCGTGCCGGGCTGGGGCAGGAACACGTTGGGAATCGTCGCACTCAGCGTCGTGCCACCCTCGTCCAGCACAAATTCCACAAGGCTTTCGTTGCCCATGAAGCGCGCCCGCACAACCTTGGCCCGCGCCGGCGTGCCGTCCTTGGCCGTGGGCAACGGGCCGCGCCCGCCCCGGTCGAAATCGATGCGCAGATGCTGCGGGCGAAAGACGATATCCACCGGCGTGCCTTCGGCCAGTCCGGGTGCCAGGAAGCGGCCAAAGGGGGTCAGCGCCAGTGCGCCGTTGACCGTCGCCGGGATCACATTCGCGTCCGAGAAGAACGACACCGATGCCAGATCGACGGGCCGGGTATAGAGGTTGTAAGGCGCGCCCTGCTGAACGATCCGCCCGTCGCGCATCAGCGCGATCTCGTCGGCCATGCGCATCGCCTCTTCGGGCTCATGAGTGACCAGCAGCACGGCGGTATCCTCATCCTTGAGGATGCGCAGCGTGTCGTCGCGGATCCCGTCGCGCAGCCGGTTGTCGAGGCCCGAGAACGGCTCGTCCATCAGCATCACCTTGGGGCGCGGGGCCAGCGCGCGGGCGAGTGCGACGCGTTGCTGCTCTCCCCCCGACAGCTGGTGCGGATAGGCGTTGATGTATTGCGACAGCGACACACGCTCCAAAAGCTCAGCTGCGCGCGCGTGCCGCTCCGCGCGCGGCAGTTTGCGCAACCCGTAGGCCACGTTGTCGCCCACGGACAGATGCGGAAACAGGGCAAAGTCCTGAAACATCAGCCCGATCTCGCGCCGTTCCGGCGGCACGCGCGTGACCGTGTCGCAGATGAGATTGCCGTCGACGTGGATCGTGCCACTGTCCTGCATCTCGACCCCGGCGATGAGGCGCAGCGTCGTGGATTTGCCGCAGCCCGAGGGCCCCAAAAGGCAGGTCACCTGCCCCGGCATGATCTTGAGGCTCACATCATCGACAACCGCGCGCCCGTCAAAGGCGCGTTTGAGGTTGCGGATTTCCAGACGGGGCGTCTCGGGCAAGGCGTTTATCCGATGTTTTTACTCGGGCATCGCCTATCAGCCCCGCCGCGCCCCCGCAAGCACCGCACCAAAACCCACCACCAGCACCACGATGCAGATCACCAGCAGCTGCTCGTATTTGTGCCCTTCGTAGAGCCAGCCCGAAACGCTGTCCCAGCCGCGCGCGAAATACACGAACGCTCCGCCAATCGCCGCCGCAAAGGCCACCAGATAGGCCCAGAGCGCGATCGCACGGCCCATCACCAGACCCACGATCAGCACCGGCGCCAGAAACATCGAGGCCGTCCCCGACACGGCCACCGCATCGAACAGCGTGGCATTCCCCCAGAGCGTCAACGCCGTGCCCGCGACCATAAAGCCCAGCATGACAAGCCGCCCGGCGCTCAGCGTACGAGGCAGACCGGCCTCTTCGACGCCCAGCCGCGCGGCGGAGCTCAGCGCCGAATCGAGCGTGCTGAGCGCCGAGACCAGCAGCGAGATCATCAGCGCGCTGAAGACCCACGTCGGGAACATCGTGGCCCATGTGCCGATCAGCTCGCCCTCGTAGGCGGCACCGATCAGCCCGGCCTGGATACCGAAGAACCCGAACCCGATGATGCACAGCGTCGAGATCCAGAAGGCGTGCAGGAAGGAGGCGCGCGTCGTCGCCTCATCCGCGATGAACCCGCGGTCCATCATCACCGGATCATGCGCGGGATAGCTGAACACCTGAAGCGCCGCGACCGCCAGCAGGATCCACCCGTTGTAGGGCCCCGCCGTGCCCGGCGCCGTCAGCACTGCGCCCACGTCGAATCCGGGCGAGACGACAAGCGCCACAAAGGCCACGCCGAATACCACCAGAAACACCACCATCTGCACGACATCCGTGCGCAGCGCCGCACTCAGCCCGCCCCAGGCGGAATAGGCCAGACCCAGCACCGCCACGATAAGGATCGCAGTGGTGCCGCTGCCCGCCAGCACGGCGTTGAAGATCAGACCGACCACGATCAGATTGGCAAACACCTCCGACAAAAGCCGCAGCGCGATCACGAAGTTATAGCATCCGTTGCCAACCGTGCCGAACCGCGCGCCCAGCCAGTCCTGCACCGACATCGCGCCATCGGCCCGTAGGCGCATCACGATAAAACCCCCGGTCAGGAACGAGCCGTAATAGGCCGCGTAGGCGAGCGTGCCCGCAATCCCGTAGTAATAGCCCAGGATCGCGGCGTTCATCAGGCTGCGCGCAAAGATCCACGTGGTGACCTGGCTCAGCACCAGCGTCCAGAGCGCCGGATCGCGCCCGTCCACACCCTGCCCGCCAAAGAATCCCTCGACGGTAGCGCGGCGTGGCGCCGCCAGAACTGACGCGGCGATGATCGCGCCGAACACGAGAATCAGGATGACGGGCTGCATGGGGACACTCTCAACAAAGGGCAAATTTGTCGCAGGGATAGGCCAGCCAAGCGGCAAGGGCCACGGCAAAAATCACCCGCTGGCAAAAACGTGAACGCGCCTAGACGGCCACATCGAACCCTGCCTGCGCCACGTCGCGCCCGTTGACCTGCACCGTCAGCAGATGCGCACCGGAGTGCCATTGAAACGTGCTGGCCTGGCGGATCGGGTGGCTTTTGTGCAGGCTGAGCGTCCCATCCAATTGCGTGGTCTTGAGCTTGAACACCCGCTCCGCCGCGCGCCCCGTGGGCCGGGCAAATCGGATGCGGTAATCGACGATCACCGGCGCCTGTGGCCCCTCCAGCGTCAGATCAAACGTCAGGGCCTCCCCCGGCGTGACCCGTTCCTGCTTGAGCGTAAGGGTGGCTGTCACGTCCAGATCCGCGCGATACCCAAGGGCCGCCATCGCCCCCGGATGCCCCTGCTTGATCAGCGTGCGCAGCGCGTGACGGGTCATCCACGCCAGCTCCTTTGCGTCCTGCGCGCCCTGCGCCTGCCACTGCGCCAGCCGGTCCAGCACGGCATCGGGGGCCACGCGCGTCAGATCATTGAGGTGATTGGCGACCGAACGGGTCACAAATCGCGCAGGGTCCGCGTGCAGCACATCCAGCAGCGGCAATGTGTCGTCCGGCACCAGCGCCACCCCCGCGCCCCAGGGCAGCCGGGGCCGCGTGCCCTCGCTTACCAGACGGCGCACGTGATAATTGCCATCCTCCGCCCAGAGGCGCATCCGTGCCAGCGTCTCCTCCGGCCAGCGATTGAGAAACGGGCGGATCGCGAATTCCATCGTGAACCGTTGCGTGACGGCGTATATCAGATCCAGCGCGCGGTCGCGATGCTGCTCCAGCCCGTGGCGCACGGCCAATACGCCGTGGGTGGCATGGATGAACTGGCCAAAGTCATCGTCTCGCAGCGCCGGATCAAGGCGCGCGGGCAGGCTTGCGGTGATCTGATCGGCCATGGTCGGAAAATCCTCCGACAATTGCGCCGCCGCGCAGTCCGCCATCCAATCGATCCGCGCCATCAGCTCGCGCGCGGCAAAGCCGCCGAGGGCGGCGCGCGCAAACCGGTCCGCGTCAAACCCCGGCACGCCTGCGGCAAATTCCGCCGCCAGCGTGCCGACCGTGCGCGCGTTAAACAGCTGATCCTTCAGCGGATCCGCCATCACATGGTGATATTCGTCGCCCCACCGTCGAGCAGGATCGACTGCCCCACGATGAACCCCGCATGCGTCGAGCACAGGAAAGCACAGGCCGCCCCAAACTCCGCGCGCGTGCCGTAGCGGCCTGCGGGGATGGTCGCAGCGCGCTCCTTGCGCGCGTCCTCAAGCGTGATGTTGCGCTGCGCCACCACCGCCCCGTCCAGCGCATCGGCGCGGTCGGTCGCGTGGATGCCGGGCAGCAGGTTGTTGATCGTCACGCCCTTGCCCGCCACCTGGCGCGAGGTGCCCGCAACATAGCCTGTCAGCCCCGTGCGGGCCGAATTGCTCAGCCCAAGCACGCCGATGGGCGCACGCACGGATTGCGAGGTGATGTTGACCACTCGGCCCCAGCCGCGCTCCATCATGCCCGGCACCAGCGCCTTGATCAGCGCGATGGGCGCCAGCATGTTGGCATCGAGCGCCTTGATGAAATCCTCGCGGTCCCAATCGTGCCACATGCCTGGCGGGGGGCCGCCCGCGTTGTTGACCAGAATATCCACGTCGCCTGCCGCCGCGATCACGTCCCGCTGGCCTTCCTGCGTTGCCACATCGGCGGCCACGGTTGTGACCTCGACACCGTGGGTGTCGCGCAGCCGCGCGGCCTCCGCCTCCAGCGCCTCGGTGCCGCGCGCATTCATCACCAGATGTACGCCCGCCTCGGCCAATGCCTCGGCGCAGCCCAGCCCCAGCCCTTTGGACGATGCGCAGACCAGCGCGCGTTTGCCTTTGATCCCCAGATCCATGATCGCTCTCCTTGATGGTGTTTGCGCCAGCTAACACCAGCCGCACGGGCGACGCCAGCAAAAGACCCCCGCGTTGACCCCGCCGCGCCACAATCCTAGCGTAGCGGATACGTGCAGCCGCGAAAGGTCGTCCCATGTCCCGCCCCTCCCAATCCTCGCAAAGCGTGCCCGTCTATGTCGCCGCGCAGATCAGGGCGACCGACGGGGCCAACACCGGCGATCTTCTGTCCTTCGCGACCGAGCTCATCCTCGACGACGTGTACGAAGTGGCCTTCGGCGCCGAGCCCGCCCGCCTGTCGCTTGTGGCACGTGGCAAAGACCGTTTTGCCGTGGGTCACGACACCGCCATCGGCACAGCCGGCGCGCGGCTGCACCTCGACAGCGCGCTCAGCTTCATGTCGCCGCAAGGCCAGATGCACGAAGCGCTGTTGCTGGTCGAGGTCGACGACGAGGGCCATGTGGCCGAGATCTACCTGATGCCGCTCAACGCGCTGCAGGCAAAGGTCGAATACCGCCTCGTCGGAATCGACCGCGAGGACGGGCCGCGCAAATTCGCGCAGGTCGCCTGCGTGAGCTTCACCCGCGGCACCCGCATCACGCTGTCCACCGGCGCGCAGCGCGCGGTCGAGGATCTGGCCGTGGGCGACCGCATCCTGACCCGCGACGACGGCGTGCAGACCCTGCGCTGGATCGGGCACACCACCACCCGCGCCGTGGGGGAATTCGCCCCCATCCGCATCGCGGCGGGCACGCTCAACAACGACGGCGATCTGACCGTCAGCCCCGACCACCGGCTGTTCATCTACCAACGCAGCGACGCATTGGGGGCCGGCCGGGCCGAATTGCTGGTGCGCGCGCGTCATCTGGTCAACGGCACCACCGTGCGCGTCGAAGAAGGCGGGTTTGTCGATTACTTCCAGCTGCTCTTTGACAGCCACCAGATCATCTATGCCGAAGGGATCGCCGCCGAATCCATGCTGATCGACAGCCGCACCCGCCCCGTGCTGCCCGACGCCATCGCAGGTGAATTGGGCGAGGTCATCCCCGGCCATTCCGATCTGCCGCACGCAGGGCTCGACGTGGCCGAGGCGCTGCTGGACCGGCCCGATGTGGCAGAGCTGCTGCGCCGCGCCTCAATGCGTTAGGCTGGGTGTCGACCCTCCCGCCCACTCTACGTCCGAAACGTGCCACCCCCGAAAGGCAGCGTTTGACTGCGAGAGCCGACGGCAGTGCACTACCACAGCACGCGCCGTTTTTTCAATCGCTTACGCTATTCGTTGTAGAAAAACTCTTCGCGCACGATCTTGCCGTCCGCCACGTGATAGATCGCAACCTCGTCCATCGGATAGATCTCGCCGCTCTGCGCGTCTTTCATTGTGCCATAAAAACGCACGGCGAAACGGTCGTCCCCGTGCAACATCGGATCTGATGTCTCGACCTGTACATCCGTCATGGCGCTGTCGAACCAATCATGCTTGGCCTTGATGGCGTCGCGCCCCTGCGTGATGCGCGATTGGCCGTCCCTGTCATTGGGCTCCGCCGACACGGCGTCCGCCGCATAAAGCGTATCGAGGTTCGCGCGTTCGCGCCCCTCGCGGCATCCCGCGACCAATTCCGCCGCGATCTCCTTCAGGTCCATTGCCGCCTCCGTGTTCCGCCAATGTTCCGACCATGCCCCTGCGGTCGATTCGCCGCAAGCACCAGATTGCGCCGCCGCGCCCGCGCGCCTATACCCAAGCCATGCTAGATACCAATCGCCCCCCGCTCCCCCCGAAATCGCGCGTCGCCGCACGTTTGCGATCATCAGCCACCCCGACGCGGGCAAAACCACCCTGACCGAGAAATTCCTGCTGTTCGGCGGCGCCATCCAGATGGCCGGACAGGTTCGCGCCAAGGGCGAAGCACGGCGCACGCGCTCCGACTTCATGGCGATGGAGAAGGACCGCGGCATCTCCGTCTCCGCCTCTGCCATGTCGTTCGATTTTGAACGTGGCGACACGAACTACCGCTTCAATCTGGTCGACACGCCGGGTCACTCGGATTTCTCGGAAGACACCTACCGCACGCTGACGGCCGTGGACGCCGCCGTGATGGTCATCGACGGCGCCAAGGGCGTGGAAAGCCAGACGCAAAAGCTGTTCGAGGTGTGCCGGATGCGCGATCTGCCCATCCTCACCTTCTGCAACAAGATGGACCGCGAAAGCCGCGATGTGTTCGAGATCATCGACGAGATCCAGGAAAATCTCGCCATCGATGTCACCCCGGCCAGTTGGCCCATCGGCGTGGGCCGCGATTTTGTCGGCTGCTACGACATCCTGCGCGACCGGTTGGAGCTGATGGACCGCGCCGACCGCAACAAGGTCGCCGAGAGCATCGAAATCAACGGGCTCGATGATCCCAAACTGGCCCAGCACGTCCCCGCAGAGCTGCTCGACAAGCTGCGCGAGGATCTTGAGATGGTGCGCGAGCTTATGCCGCCGCTTGACCACGCGCTCATGGCCGAAGGATCGCTCACGCCCATCTGGTTCGGATCGGCGATCAACAGTTTCGGCGTCAAGGAACTGATGGCCGGCATCGCCGAATTCGGGCCGGAACCGCAGATCCAGCAGGCCGAGCCGCGCCAGATTTTACCCGAAGAAACAAAGGTCTCCGGCTTTGTGTTCAAGGTTCAGGCGAATATGGACCCCAAACACCGCGACCGCGTCGCCTTTGTGCGCCTCGCCTCGGGGCATTTTGAACGTGGCATGAAACTGACCCATGTGCGCACCAAGAAACCCATGGCGATCAGCAGCCCTGTGATGTTCCTCGCCTCCGACCGCGAACTGGCCGAGGAAGCCTGGGCCGGCGATATCATCGGCATCCCCAACCACGGCCAGCTGCGCATCGGCGACACGCTGACCGAGGGCGAGGCGATCCGCGTGACCGGCATCCCCTCCTTTGCGCCCGAGCTGCTGCAGGGCGTGCGCGCGGGCGATCCGCTCAAGGCCAAACACCTCGAAAAGGCGCTGATGCAATTCGCGGAAGAAGGTGCGGCCAAGGTGTTCAAACCCGCCATCGGGTCGGGCTTTGTCGTGGGCGTCGTGGGCCAGCTGCAATTCGAGGTGCTGGCGAGCCGGATCGAGCTGGAATACGGCCTGCCCGTGCGGTTCGAAGCGTCGCAGTTCACCTCCGCGCGCTGGGTGAACGGCGCGCGCCAAGCCGTTGATAAATTTGCCGAAGCCAACAAACAGCACATCGCCCATGACCACGATGGCGACATCGTGTACCTCACGCGCCTGCAATGGGACATCGACCGTGTCGATCGCGACTACCCGGACGTGACGCTGACCGCCACCAAGGAGATGATGGTCTGATGCAGACATGGGGTGTCGTCGCCACGATCAAGGCACCGGCGCCCGCGATCCTGCGGTGGGCCGCCTGGCATCTGGAGCTGGGCGCGCACCGCATCACCGTCTATCTCGACGATCCAAATCCCGACGCCCAGGAGGCCCTGCGCGCGCACCCCAAATGCCGCGTCAAACGCTGCGACGATGGCTATTGGCAGCGCCAGAACAACGGCCGCCCCGCAGCACATCAATCGCGCCAGACCTTCAACGCCACCCACGGCTACAACCGCGCGGGCGACGTTGATTGGCTGATGCACCTCGATGTGGACGAATTCCTGACCCCCGGCGCGCCCGTGGCCGATCAGCTGGCCGCACTGCCCGAGGGCACGCTCACCGCGCGCGCCCGCCCGATGGAGCTGTTGGCAGGCGGTGATCCGGCGACGGATGCGGCGTTCAAGATGTTTCTGCCCGCGGGCCGATCGCGCGAGCGCATCGTCGCGGCCCTCTACCCCAATTTCGGGCAATACCTGAAGGGCGGGTTTCTGAGCCATATCGCAGGCAAACTCTTTGCCCGGACGGGCATGCAGGGGATCAAGTTCCGCATCCACAACGCCTTTCGCGGCGAAGAGATGAACCCTAATGAGGCGCCCCTGCCCGATCTGCATCTGGCGCATTTCCACGCCACCGACTGGGACAGCTGGCGCGCGCATTTTGACTACCGGCTGGCGCGCGGATCCTACCGCGAGGGGCTGGGCCCCGCCCGCCCCCGCGACCGGGGCGGCATCACCGCCAATGAGCTCTATACCATGATCCTCGACGAGGATGGCGAGGCCGGGCTGCGCCGCTTTTTCGATGAGGTCTGCGCCGACACGCCGCTCTTGCGCAGCCGCCTGTCGACCCACGGCTGCCTGTTTGAGACGCGGTACGATTTTGACGCAGCGCTCGCCAAACATTTCCCCGATTTCGCAAGTATTTGACGCCCGCGCCCCTGTTGGTACACGCATGCCACGTGTTGCGGCAGGCGCCGCCCCCAAAGGGTCACAAGGGCCGACACGACCTTAGCCGCGCGGGCCAAGTCAGTGTCCGCAACATACGGACATATATGACGAAATTTACCGATCTGAACCTTAATCCAAAGGTCCTCAAGGCCATTGCCGAAGCCGGCTATGAAAGCCCCACACCGATTCAGGCCGGTGCCATCCCGCCCGCGCTCGAAGGGCGCGACGTGCTTGGCATCGCGCAAACCGGCACCGGCAAAACCGCCAGTTTCACCCTGCCGATGATCACACAGCTGGCGCGCGGACGCGCCCGCGCCCGGATGCCGCGCAGCCTCGTGCTGTGCCCCACCCGCGAACTCGCCGCCCAGGTGGCCGAGAATTTCGACACCTACACCCAGCACCTCAAACTGACCAAGGCGCTGCTGATCGGCGGCGTGTCGTTCAAGGAACAGGACACGCTGATCGACAAAGGCGTCGATGTGCTGATCGCCACGCCGGGCCGCCTGCTCGATCATTTCGAGCGGGGCAAGCTGATCCTCACGGACGTTAAAGTCATGGTCGTGGATGAAGCCGACCGCATGCTCGACATGGGGTTCATTCCCGATATCGAACGCATCTTTGGCCTCGTGCCCTTTACCCGTCAGACGCTGTTCTTTTCCGCCACCATGGCGCCCGAGATCGAGCGGATCACCAACACCTTCCTCAGCAATCCCGCCCGGATCGAGGTCGCCCGCCAGGCCACCACATCCGAGAATATCACGCAGGGCGTGCTGATGTTCAAAGCGTCCCGCAAGGACCGCGAAGCGACCGAGAAGCGGAAGGTATTGCGCGCACTGATCGACGCCGAGGGCGAGAAATGCACCAACGCGATCATCTTCTGCAACCGCAAGATGGACGTGGATACCGTCGCCAAATCGCTCAAGAAATACAAATACGACGCCGCGCCCATCCACGGCGATCTGGATCAAAGCCAGCGCACGCGCACGCTCGACGCGTTCCGCGCGGGCGAGCTGCGGTTTCTCGTGGCCTCGGACGTGGCCGCGCGTGGCCTCGACGTGCCTGCGGTGAGCCATGTGTTCAACTTCGACGTGCCCAGCCACGCCGAGGACTACGTGCACCGCATCGGGCGCACGGGCCGTGCCGGCCGCGATGGCAAGGCGATCATGATCTGCGTGCCGCGCGATGAGAAAAACTTCGAGGACGTCGAACGCCTCGTGCAAAAGGAAATCCCGCGCCTCGACAACCCGCTAGGCAAAGGCGAGGAGCGGCCGAAGGCCAGCGAAGCACCTGCGGAAAAGGCCGCCGCGACATCGGACGACAAGCCCAAGCGCACCCGCTCGCGCAGCCGCAAATCCGACACGCCCAAGCCAGAGGCGGACGCCCCGCAGGCGGAGGCCCCCAAGGCCGACACAGCACCCACACCGGAAGCCAAGCCCGCACCGACGCCAGAGCAAACGCCCGAGCCAAAGCAGGCCGACAGTTCTGACAACAACCGCCGCGCGCGCGGTGGCCGGGGTGGCAGCAACCGTGGGCGCGGCGGCAACGACCGCGACACCAACAAGGTCGTGGGCCTCGGCGATCACACGCCCAGCTTTATCGAACTCAGCTTTGAAGAGCGGCCAAAGGGCTAACCCCCTCGCCCCAAAAACAAAAACGCCGCCTCAACCGAGGCGGCGTTTTTCGTTTGAGGCCCCTCGCGGGTGGGGTCAGCTCAACCGGCTGACCACCACCGTCACTTCGGGCTTTTTGCCGATCTCGTTCTGCGCCGACTGGCGCGCGGCCTTCTTCAGCCCATCGTTGAGCGCATCATCGTCGCGCAGCGTCTTGGCCTTCTGACGGCCCAGCCACTGGCTCAGATCATGCTCAACCACTTCCGTCAGCGCGGCTTTGCTGCTGCCGGTCTCGGCCAGGCCCATGGCATCGACCCACGGATCGCCCAGCGGCTCGTCGTCCTCATCCAGCAGCACGGTCACGGTCATATGCCCGTTCAGCGCCATGCGGATCCGATCGCGGATCACGCCATCCAGCGCGCCGACCTGAACAGAGCCGTCGAGGTACGTGCGCCCGGTCTCGACATATTCGGCGACCTTCGGCGCGTTGCCGCTCAGGTCGATCATCATGCCGTTGACGGCCAGCACCCCGGTGATGCCCTTGCCTTCGGCAATCTTGACGTGCTCACGCAGGTGGCGGTGCTCCCCGTGCATGGGGATCAGCACCTGCGGTTTGACGATATCGTGCAGCGTTTCCAGATCCGGCCGGTTCGCGTGACCCGAGACGTGGTATTTGCCCGAGCTGTCGTCGACCACATCCACGCCCTTTTCCGACAGCTGGTTGATGATGCCGATCACACCCTTTTCGTTGCCCGGAATGGTCTTGGACGAGAAGAGGAACGTATCGCCCTCCTGCAACTCCAGCCCCATGTATTTGCCACGCGCCAGCTGCGCGGATGCCGCGCGCCGCTCCCCTTGCGAGCCTGTGACCAGCAGCATGAGGTTCTCGCGCGGGATATCGCGCGCCTGCTCGGGGCTGACGACCGAGGGGAAGCTATCCAGCACGCCCGCCTCGACACTCGCCTCCACCATCCGCTTCATCGCGCGGCCAAGCAGCACAATCGACCGCCCTGCCTTTTCGCCCGCCACGGCCAGCGTTTTCACCCGCGCCACGTTGGAGGCGAAGGTCGTGGCCACGATCATGCCCGACGCCCCGCTCACCAACTCTTCGAGCGCGGGGCCCAGCGTCGCCTCGGACCGGCCCGCATCGGGCGAGAACACATTGGTGCTGTCGCACACCAGCGCCTTGATCCCGTCCTTGGCAATCTCCTCGAACGCGCTCGCGTCAAACGGCTCGCCAACGCCGGGCGTCAGATCCACCTTGAAATCACCCGAATGCACGATCCGTCCCGCAGGGGTGTCGATCACAAGCGCCGAGCTTTCGGGGATGGAGTGCGAAATCGGCTGAAAGCCCACCTTGAACGGCCCCGCATTCACCTGATGCGGCCAGGGCCCCACCACCTGAATGGCGTCGTCGGGATGGGCGTATTCATCCATCTTGCGCTTGGCGATGTTCGCGGTAAAGCGCCGCGCGTAGATCGGCGCCTGCAAGCGGTCATAGGTATGGGCGACCCCGCCCACGTGATCCTCATGCGCGTGGGTGACAAACACCGCCTCGATGCGGTCTTTGCGCTGCACCAGCCAGTCAATGTCGGCAATGATCAGATCGACACCGGGTGTGGTGTCCATATCGGGAAAGGCCACGCCCAGATCTACGACGATCAGCCGCTCCTGATCCGGTTTGCCGTAGCCATACACATAGGCATTCATGCCAATTTCACCCGCCCCGCCAAGGGGAAGGTAGATCAAACGTTCGCTGCTCATATTATTCAGCTAAATCCTTGTTATACTTATGAATCACGGTCAGGCCGTGCATTGTCAGGTCATCTTGGTATGCGTCGAAAAGCGCTTCGGCCTGCTGAAACAGCGGCGCCAGCCCTCCGGTCGCGATAACGCGCATCTCACGGTCGCGTTCCGCCTTTATCCGCGCACATATCTCACGCACCAGCCCGATGTAACCCCAGAATACCCCCGATTGCATACAAGCAACCGTATTCGTGCCCACAACAGACTGTGGTTTACTGATATCCACGTGCGGCAGGGCGGCGGCGGCATTGTGCAGCGCCTCCAGCGACAGGTTTACGCCCGGGGCAATGACACCGCCCACATAGGCGCCATCGGCATCGGCCACGTCAAATGTCGTGGCCGTCCCGAAATCCACGATGATCAAATCGCCGCCGTAGATGTCATAGCCCGCAACCGTATTTACTAGACGGTCCGGCCCCACGGCGGTGCCCTCATCCACGCGCACGTCGACGGGCAGCTGGCAATCGGGCTTGCCCACGACATAGGGGCGCGTGTTGAAATAGCGATCCGCCAGAACCCGCAGATTGAACACCACCCGTGGCACCGTGGACGAGACGATCACATCCGTGATCTCCGCCTCGATCTTTTGCAGCTTCATCAGCGTCGACAGCCAGACATAGTATTGATCCGCCGTGCGCTGCCACTCGGTCGCCGTGCGCCAGGTCGCGATAAACTCCGACCCGTCCCAGATCGAAAAAACGGTATTCGTATTGCCGCAATCAATGGCCAACAGCATGGGCGGTCCTTTCGGTTTCGCTCAAAAATACACATCCGCCGCGGCAATGGCTACGCGGCCTTTTGCGGTGGCAAGGATCAGATTTCCGGCAGCGTCCACATCCTCGAACGTGCCCACCGTCTCGTCGCGCATCGTCCGCGCCGTCACCACCTCGCCCAAGCGCGCGGCATGGCGCAGCCATTCGGTGCGGATCGGCGCAAAGCCATAGGTCCGCATCTGCGTCTCATGCCGGTCATAGGCCACGGCCAACGCGTCGAAAAACGGCTCCGGCGCCACCGCCCCCTCCAGCGAGACGGGCAGCACCGCCCCCGGCTCCACCGCCTCCGGCGCGGGTGCACTCAGCAGGTTCACACCGATCCCGATCACCAGATGCGGCCCCACGCTTTCCAAGAGGATCCCGGCGAGCTTGCCCCCGTCACACAGCACATCATTGGGCCATTTAAGCGCAAACCGCGCCGCCTGCCCGGTGCAGGTCACCAAGGCGTCACGCAGCGCAAGGCTCGCCACAAAGCTGCGCAGGGCCGCCTGCGCGGGATCGCCCGGCATCGGCATGATCAGGGTTCCGGCAAAATTCCCCCGTGGCGTGGACCAGGGGCGCCCGCGTCGCCCCCGCGCCGCCGTCTGTTCGGTTGACATGATCCACGCAGGCCCCGCCAGCGTCGGCGCCATGCGCGCGGCCTCCGCAAGGGTGCTGTCGACCCGGTCAAACACATGGCGCGCGTAGCCTTTTGGCCACTCACCCATGCCCTGCACCCTTTTCCAAATACCTATTGCCCGGCCCGCACCGAGCGGCACGCTTACTCAACAAGCGCGCCCGCCGCCAAACCGGCCGCCGCTTCCACGCCGAACATGTTGACGATGCCGACGACCATGATCGCCGCCGCACCAATCACGAAAACGCCCAGCACACCGCCGCGATTGCGGTCCAGCGCCTCGCCCCGGTCCTCGCCGAAATACATGAAGAACACGATCCGCAGGTAGTAGTACGCCCCGATCACCGACGCGATCACACCGGCGATGGCCAGCCACGCAAGGCCCCCCTCGTAGGCCGCGCGCAGCACGTAGAGCTTGCCGAAGAACCCCAGGAACGGTGGCACACCGGCGAGGCTGAACATCAGCACCAGCAGCGCCGCCGCGCGGCCCGGTTGGTGGCGCGCGTAAAGGTTCAGCGACGAGATTTCCAGCACCGGCGCGCCGTCCTTCTCCATCAACAGGATGAAGGCAAACACACCGACGTTCATCGTCACGTAGATCGCCATGTAGACCAGCATCGCCTGCACGCCAAAGGCGGTCCCGGCGGCCAGCCCCATCAGGGCATAGCCCATATGCGCGATCGAGGAAAACGCCATCAGACGTTTGATGTTGGTCTGGCCAATCGCCGCCACGGCGCCCAGGAACATCGACAAGACCGACAGCAGCGCCACGATCTGCTGCCAGTCACCCACCGCCTGCCCGAAGGCATCGTGCAACACCCGCGCAAACAGCGCCATGGCCGCAACCTTGGGGGCTGTGGCAAAGAACGCGGTGACCGGCGTGGGCGAGCCCTCATAGACGTCCGGCGTCCACATGTGGAACGGCACCGCCGAGACCTTGAACGCCATGCCCGAGATCAGGAACACGATCCCGAACAGCAGGCCCAGCGATGTCTCGCCCGACTGCGCGGTGGTGATGATGCCCGAAAACTGCGTCGTGCCGGCATAGCCGTACACCAGCGACGCGCCATAAAGCAGCAGACCCGACGACAACGCGCCCAGCACAAAATACTTCAGCCCCGCTTCTGTCGATTTCACGCTATCACGGCGCAAAGAGGCCACGACATAGAGCGCCAGCGATTGCAGCTCGAGCCCCATGTAAAGCGTCATCAGATCGCCCGCAGAGACCATGACCATCATGCCCACCGCACTCAGCGCCACCAGCACCGGGTATTCAAACCGCAGCAGGCCGCGGCGCTCCATATAGCTCTCGCTCATCAGCAGCACGGCGGCGGCGGAGACGAGGATCGCCACCTTGGCAAAGCGCGCAAAACCGTCGTTCACGATCAGCCCGCCAAAGGCCGCGACGTCCGCACCGCCCGTCGTCGCGATCATCGCGGCGACGATCACGAACAGCGCCGCGGTCAGCCACAGCAGCGGGCGCGCAATCGCGTCCTTGCCGAAATAGGCGCCGAACATCAGCCCGGCGAGGGCAAAGCCCGCAAGGATGATCTCCGGCAGGATCTGGATCAGGTCGTTCGTCATCTTTTCCGTCCCTTAATTCTGGGCGTCGGCGGTCTGCATCGCGGCCTCGGCCGCGGCGATCGCCGTGTCATAGTCATTCACCAATGCGGCCACCGATGGCCCGGTGATATCCAGCACCAGCGCCGGGTAGACCCCCAGCAGCAGCGTCATTACCACCAGCGGGGCAAAGATCCACCGCTCGCGCGCGGTCATGTCGGTGATCGTCTTGAGGCTTTCCTTGATCAGCTGGCCCATCACCACCCGGCGATACAGCCACAGCGCATAGGCCGCCGACAGGATCACGCCAGAGGTCGCGACAAACGCCACCCAGGTATTGACCTGGAATACCGCCATCAGCGTCAGGAATTCACCCACAAACCCGGACGTGCCCGGCAGGCCCACATTCGCCATCGTGAACAGCATGAACAGCAGCGCGTATACCGGCATCCGGTTTACCAGCCCCCCGTAGGCGTCGATCTCACGCGTGTGCATGCGGTCGTAAACCACCCCCACACACAGGAACAACGCGCCCGAGATAAAGCCGTGGCTGATCATCTGGAAAATCGCGCCATCCAGCCCCTGCTGGTTCACCGCAAAAATCCCCATCGTCACAAAACCCATATGCGCGACCGAGGAATAGGCGATCAGCTTTTTCATATCGTCCTGCACGAGTGCGACGAGCGAGGTATAGACAATCGCAATCGCGCTCATCCACAGGATCAGCGGGCCGACGACTTCGGAGCCGACAGGGAACATCGGCAGTGAGAACCGCAGGAAGCCGTAGCCCCCCATCTTGAGCAGGATCGCTGCCAGCACGACCGACCCGGCGGTCGGCGCCTGCACGTGCGCGTCGGGCAGCCAGGTGTGCACCGGCCACATCGGCATCTTGACCGCAAAGCTGGCAAAGAACGCAAGGAACATCAGCGTCTGCATGCCCCCGATGATCTGGAAGCCCATCACGCTCATCGTCTCTGAGCCGAAATTATGGGTGAGCAGGCTCACGTCACAGCCCCCGATGCAGGTCGTGCCCGCGTCCGAGAACATCGCGACCATCGCCACCAGCATCAGCACCGAGCCAAAGAAGGTGTAGAGGAAGAATTTGAAAGACGCATAGATCCGGTTCGCCCCGCCCCAGATGCCGATGATCAGGAACATCGGGATCAGACACGCCTCGAAGAAGACGTAGAAGAGCACCAGATCGAGCGACATGAACACGCCCAGCATCAGCGTCTCAAGCATCAGGAAGGCGATCATGTATTCCTTGACCCGCGTTTTCACATCCCAGCTTGCGGCAATCACCAACGGCATCATGAACGTCGTGAGCATCACGAAGAGGATCGAGATCCCGTCAACCCCCATGCGGTAGCTCAGCCCCAGCAGCCATTCGGCCTCGTCGATCATCTGGAACCCGGTGTTTTCGGGATCAAACTCCAGAAAGACAAAGATCGACACGATGAAGGTCGCCGTCGTGGCAAACATCGCGAGCCACTTGGCATTGCGCTGCGCCGCCTCGTCCTCCCCGCGCAGGAACACCGCAAGGATCAGCGCCGCAAATGCCGGCAGAAAGGTGACAATGGAAAGAAGGTTGGCTTCCATCAGTTCGCTCCTCCGCTGAGCGACATCCACGTGACGAGGACCGCGATCCCGATCACCATGGCGAAGGCATAGGTAAAGATATAACCGGACTGCGCACGGCCTGCGAGACGGGTGAAGAACGGGATGATCCCCATCGCCAGCCCGTTGAGCCCGCCGTCGATCACCGACCCGTCCCCGCGTTTCCACAGGAAGCGGCCGATGGCCTTGGCCGGACGTACAAAGACAAAATCATAGAGCTCGTCAAAGTACCACTTGTTGAGCAGGAACAGGTACAGCGGGCGCTGGTTCTCGGCCAGACGACCGGGCAGCGACGGGTTCCAGATGTAGAACCACGTGGCCATGACAAAGCCCAGCAGCATCGCGATGAAGGGCGACAGCTTGACCCATGTGGGCACGTAATGCGCCTCGTGCAGCACAGTATTTTCGGGGGCGATGTAGATGCCCGCCTCCCCCGGCGCACCGGCCATCACGTATTTCAGCTCCGACGCTTTCGGGCTGCGTTCTGCCACGGCTTCCTTAAGCTCTTTTTCGGGGGCTTCGTACTGCCCGCCAAAGAAGGATATCACCTCGTTCGGTTTGCCAAAGAAAGACGCGTACCAGATCGCACCGGCGAAGACCGACCCAAGCGCCAGAACCCCCAGCGGGAGCAGCATGACAGCCGGGCTTTCGTGCGCGTGCTCATGCGTGTGCTTGTCGCCGCGCGGCGTGCCGTAGAACGTCAGGTACATCAGACGCCACGAATAGAATGACGTGAACAGCGCCGCGATGACCAGCAGCCAGAACCCGTATCCGCTGCCCGCCGCATAGGCGCTCTCGATCACGGCGTCCTTGGAGGCAAAGCCCGCAAAGCCGATCCAGCCGGTCAGCGGGATGCCGACGCCGGTGATCGCCAGCGTGCCGATCATCATCGCCCAGAAGGTATAGGGGATCTTTTTGCGCAGCCCGCCGTAGTTCGTCATGTTCTGCTCGTGGTGCATCGCATGAATGACCGACCCTGCCCCGAGGAACAGCATCGCCTTGAAGAACGCGTGGGTGAACAGGTGGAACATCGCGACGGAATAGGCGCCAACGCCTGCGGCCACGAACATATAGCCCAGTTGCGACATGGTCGAATAGGCGATCACGCGCTTGATGTCTGTCTGCACCAGACCGATGGTCGCGGCGACAAAGGCTGTCGTCGCCCCCAGAACGGTCACGAACGCCATCGCTTGCGGTGCGAATTCCATCACCGGCGACATGCGGCAGACAAGGAACACGCCCGCCGTCACCATCGTCGCCGCGTGGATCAGCGCCGACACCGGCGTCGGCCCCTCCATCGCGTCGGGCAGCCAGGTGTGCAGCAACAGCTGCGCCGATTTCCCCATCGCCCCGATAAACAGCAGGAAGGCGATCAGATTGGCGGCATTCCATTCGGTCCAGAGGAAGGAAATCGTCATCTCCGCCAGCTCGGGTGCAGCGGCAAAGATATCGTCGAAGCGGATGCTGTCCGTCAGCAGGAACAGCCCGAAGATCCCCAGCGCAAAGCCAAAATCCCCCACACGGTTGACCACGAATGCCTTGATCGCGGCGGCATTCGCGGAGGGTTTCTTGTAATAGAAGCCGATCAACAGGTAGGAGGCGACCCCCACCCCTTCCCAGCCAAAGAACATCTGCACAAGGTTGTCGGACGTCACCAGCATCAACATCGCGAAGGTGAAGAATGACAGATAGGCGAAGAAGCGCGGTTTATAGCTGACGCCTTCGGCAAAGTGATCGTCATGGGCCATGTAGCCGAAGGAATAGAGGTGCACGAGGCTCGACACGGAGGTGATCACGATCAACATGATCGCCGTCAGCCGGTCCAACCGGATCGCCCAATCCGTGCTGAGTGAGCCGCTCTCGATAAAGCGCAGGATCTGGATTGTCTCGGTCGTGCCGTCAAAGGTGAGGAAGACAATCCAGCTGAGCAGCGCCGACAGGAACAACAGCCCTGTGGCGATCCAGCAGGCGGCGGTCTCTCCGATGATCTTCCACGAAAATCCGCAGATCAGCGCGCCGACCAGAGGGGCGAATAGGAGCGTGGTTTCCATGATCTCAGCCCTTCATCACGTTGACGTCTTCGACCGCGATCGTGCCGCGGTTGCGGAAGAAGCACACGAGGATCGCAAGGCCAATGGCCGCTTCGGCGGCGGCGACCGTCAGCACGAACAGGGTGAACACCTGCCCCACCATGTCACCCAGATAGCTGGAGAACGCCACGAGGTTGATGTTCACCGCGAGCAGCATCAATTCGATGCTCATCAGCAGGATGATCACGTTCTTGCGGTTCAGAAATAGCCCGAAGATGCCAATGACGAAAAGCGTCGCCGCCACCGTCAGGTAATGTTCAAGTCCGATCATGTCGTCCCTCAGTTTCTTCCCCGCACGGCGGCGGGGTGGTCTTGCGAGCCGGTGCGTCCCGGCGATCCGTCTGTATCCCTGCCCGATTTTTTCGAAAAAATCGGCCCGGAATTTTTGAAAATTCCGGCCACCGCAGCGGCCGGAGTGTCTACAGCCCCTGCCCGGGCTTCACGTCCTTGAGCTCCATCGCCTTGGCCGGATCGCGCATCATCTGCGCGACCACGTCCTGACGTTTCACGTCCCCCCGGTGGCGCAGGGTCAGCACGATCGCGCCAATCATCGCCACCAGCAGGATCAGGCCCGACAGCTGGAACAACAGGAAATACTCGTCGTAGAGGATCAGGCCAAGCGCCGCCGTGTTCTCGACCCCGGTATCCGTCACCTGCGTGCGCAGCCCTTCGGCGGCGGCATTTGTCTCCCACGCGCCAAAGGCGATGACGAACTGCATCAGGATCACGATCGCGATCAGCAGCGCCAGCGGCAGGTATTTCGCCATCTCCGCCTTCAACTCGGCAAAATCGACGTCCAGCATCATAACCACGAACAGGAACAACACCGCGACCGCGCCCACATAGACGATGATCAGCAGCATCGCGACGAATTCCGCCCCCAGCAGCACGAACAGCCCCGCCGACGACAGGAACGACAGGATCAGCCACAGGACCGAGTGTACGGGATTGCGGCTGACCACCGTGAACAGCCCGCCCGCGATCACGCAGACCGCAAAGAGATAGAATGCAAACACGCTCATGCGTCACCTTCCGGTTTGGTCGAATTGTCGTCTTCCAGCACTTCGCGTGCCAGCTCCATCGCCCGGCCCGACGCGGGGATGCCCGCAAACGCCGACATCTGGCCGATGGTCTCGATGATCTGTTGCTTGTGCGCGCCCGCCTCGACCGCATGACGTACGGTCTGGCGCACGGCGGTATCGTTCTGCGCGCCCTGCATGGTCAGCCCCGCCAGCGTCAGCAGCAGCCGCGTCTTGGCGTCCAGCCCGTCAGGGTTGTAGGTATTGCCAAAGAACGTCTCCATCACGTCCTTGGGCAGCACGCCCATCATCGCCTCGAACCCCTTTGGCGAAAAGGCGTCCATCGCGGGAAAGGACTTTGCCATTTCCTGCGCCTGCCGCATCATCTCTTCCCAGGGGTTCTTTGCGCCGCTCATCTGTAGGGTGCATCCATCTCGAGATTGCGCGCGATCTCGGCTTCCCAGCGGGCGCCGTTGTCGAGCAGTTTTTCCTTGTCGTAGTAAAGCTCTTCGCGGGTCTCGGTGCTGAATTCGAAATTCGGGCCTTCGACGATGGCATCCACCGGGCAGGCTTCCTGACAGAAACCGCAGTAGATGCATTTGGTCATGTCGATGTCATAGCGCGTCGTGCGGCGCGAGCCGTCGTCGCGCGGCTCCGCATCAATCGTGATCGCCTGCGCGGGGCAGACCGCTTCGCACAGCTTGCACGCGATGCAGCGCTCTTCACCGTTGGGATACCGGCGCAGCGCATGCTCGCCGCGGAACCGCGGTGACAGCGGGCCCTTTTCGTGCGGGTAGTTCAGCGTCGCCTTGGGCTTGAAGAAATACTTCATCCCCAGCTTCAGCCCCTGATAAAAATCCTGAAGCAGAAAGTATTTAGCGTGTCTTGCGTAGTCGGTCATCTCAGCCTCCTGTCGCGTAGCGGGCGTAGATGCCCCAGAACCATTCGAATTTTGCGGCAAACGCCACGAACACCACCCAGATCAGCGAGAACGGCAGGAACACTTTCCAGCCCAGACGCATCAGCTGGTCATAGCGGTAGCGCGGCGTGATCGCCTTGATCATCGAGAACATGAAGAACACCAGACCCATCTTGAGGATCATCCAGAAGATCCCGTCGGGCAGGCCCGGAATGGGCGACAACCAACCGCCAAAGAACATCAGCGAAATGAGCGCGCACATCAGAACCACGGCCACCAGCTCCCCGATCATAAAGAGCAGGAAGGGCGTGGAGGAATATTCAACCTGATAGCCCGCCACCAGTTCGGATTCAGCTTCCGGCAGGTCAAACGGCGGGCGGTTCGTCTCGGCCAGCGCCGAGATGAAGAAGAGGATCAGCATCGGGAAATGCGGCAGCCAGTACCAGCTGAGCAAGCCATAATCGCTTTGCTGTGCGGCCACGATGCCGGAAAAATTCATCGATCCGGTGGAGATAATCACCCCGATGATGATCAGACCGATCGAGACCTCATAGGAGATCATCTGCGCGGCAGAGCGCAACGAGCCAAGGAAGGGGTATTTCGAATTCGACGCCCAGCCGCCCATGATCACGCCGTAAACCTCCAGCGAGGAGACGGCAAAGACGAACAGGATCGCCACGTTGATATCCGACAGCACCCAGCCGTCATTGAACGGGATCACCGCCCAGGCGACCAGCGCCATCACCAGTGAGATCATCGGCGCGAGGAAGAACACCGGTCGATCCGCGCCCGCAGGCACCACGATTTCCTTGACGATATACTTGCCGAAATCCGCAAAGGATTGCAGCAGCCCGTAAACGCCCACGACGTTCGGCCCCCGACGAAGCTGTACCGCAGCCCAGATCTTGCGATCCGCGTACATCAGGAACGCCAGCGCGACCAGCAGCGGGATCACCACAAGAAAGATCTGACCCACAATCAGGAGAATCGCCCCGAGGGTCGTGTTGAAGAAGAAATCAGCCATTAGTCGGTCCTCACACCGTCGGGATACCTTTTTCGCGGCAATTGGCAGTCACCACTTCGGCATCGATCGTCCGCAAGCCCTTGGGCAGGCTCGGCGAGATTGTGTAAACAGCATCGGCCCGCCAAATGCCACCCTCGATTTCGACATTTGTGCGCACATGTCTTGCGAATCCGTAGCCGCGAATAAGGGTATATTGCGCGGCTGCACATTCCGCGTAAGCCGCGACGTTTTCGGGCGCCATCGCCTTGGTCATCGCGACGTTGAATTGCACCAGATCCCCATCCAGCAGCACGGTGTCCACGCCCCTGTATTCGGGGATGAAATCCTCGGCCACGGGGGGGCGGGGTCGCAGCCGGCCAGCGCCAGCAGCGCGAGGGCGGCGGCGGCGCGCCTCACTCGGCCGCCATCGCCTCGGTGCGGCGCGCCTTTGCGTTGGCCGACAACTCCGCCATCAGGCTCGAGGCGCGCGCGATCGGGTTGGAAAGGTAGAAATCCGTGATCGCGGGCGCAAAAGCCCCCTCACCCAGCGTGCCCGCGTCGACAGCCTGCCAGTCATTCTCGGCCACCTCGTCGATACGGCCCAGATGCGGCACCGCCTTGACCATGGCCTGCCGCAGCGCGGCAAGGCTGTCGTAGGGCAGCGTCGCGTCCAGCTCCGCGCTCAGCGCGCGCAGGATGGCCCAGTTTTCCTTGGCCTGACCGGGCGCAAAGCTTGCGCGTTGCGCGATCTGCGGGCGCCCTTCGGTATTCACGAACAGCCCCGGCTCTTCGGTATAGGCGGCGGCGGGCAGGATGATGTCGGCGCGGTGCGCACCGCGATCCCCGTGGGAGCCTTGATAAATCACGAACGGCCCCGCAGGAATGTCGCCCTCATCGGCGCCAAGGTTATAGATCACGTCGCATTTCAGGATTTCCGGCACGCCACCCTCGGCAACAGCCCCCACGTCCATCGCCCCCACGCGGCCCGCCGCCGTGTGCAGCACCATGAGACCCGCGCCGCTGCGCTCCGCGATCTGCATCGCGTGCCCCAGCACGGCATCGCCGTCCTCGGCGGCCAGGGCACCCTGCCCCACGATCACCAGCGCGTTCAGCTCCTTGAGCGACGCGTGATCCAGCGACGCCACATGCGCCAGCGCCGCGCGGTCCGCGCCCATGTGTTCGTATTCATAGGTCAGATCGACCTTGGGGCCGACCACACTCACATCGGCGCCGCGCGCCCAGGCTTTGCGGATGCGCGCGTTCAGCACAGGCGCCTCGATGGCGGGATTGGTGCCGATCAGCAGGATCTTGTCGGCGGCATCAATATCTTCGACCGCCGCCGTGCCGACATAGCCCGACCGGTTGCCCGCGGGCAGCTTGGCCCCATCGGTGCGGCACTCGATCGCGCCGCCCAGCCCCACGACCAATTCCTTGAGCGCAAACGCCGCCTCGACCGGGGCCAGATCGCCGACCAGCGCGCCGATCTTCTTGCCCTTCATCGCCGCCGCCGCCGCCGCCAGCGCCTCGGGCCATTCGGCGCGGCGCAGCTTGCCGTTCTCGCGGATATAGGGCGTGTCCAGACGCTGCTTGCGCAGACCGTCCCAGACGAAACGCGTCTTGTCCGAAATCCATTCCTCGTTCACGCCGTCGTGGTTACGCGGCAGGAACCGCATCACTTCGCGCCCCTTGGTATCCACGCGAATGTTGGACCCCAGCGCGTCCATCACATCGACGCTCTCGGTCTTGGTCAGCTCCCACGGGCGCGCGGTAAAGGCGTAGGGCTTCGACACCAGCGCGCCGACGGGGCACAGATCAATGATGTTGCCCTGCATGTTGCTGTCGAGCGTCTCGCCCAGATAGGCGGTAATCTCGGCATCCTCGCCACGGCCCGTCTGGCCCATCTGCGTGATGCCCGCCACCTCGGTGGTGAAGCGCACGCAGCGGGTGCAGGAAATGCAGCGCGTCATGTGGGTTTCGACCAAGGGGCCCAGATCCAGATCCTCGGTCGCGCGCTTGGGCTCGCGGTAGCGCGAGAAATCCACACCGTAGGCCATCGCCTGATCCTGCAGGTCACACTCGCCGCCCTGATCGCAGATCGGGCAATCCAGCGGGTGATTGATCAACAGGAATTCCATCACCCCCTCGCGGGCCTTCTTGACCATGGGCGAGTTGGTTTTCACGACCGGTGGCTGGCCCTCGGGGCCGGGGCGCAGATCGCGCACCTGCATCGCACAGGAGGCCGCAGGCTTGGGGGGCCGCCCACGACTTCCACAAGACACATCCGGCAGTTGCCCGCGATCGACAGCCGCTCGTGATAGCAGAAACGCGGCACCTCGATGCCCGCCTGCTCACACGCCTGAATGAGGGTCATCGCCCCATCGGCTTCCACTTCGTTCCCGTCGATGATGATCTTGCGCGTATCGCTCATGGGTTCACTTTTCTCTCAGCAACGAGCCGATGCGGCTCGACTTTTGGATCTCACTGCGCCCGAGGGCACAATAACTCTGCGGGTCCGACTCTGACACGCCATTGGCTTTGAAATAGGCCGCACCCCGCGCCTTCATGCGCGCCTTTTCGGTATCGCTGTCGGCATAGGCATCGATCTCGGCGTCGGTATAGCCCAGCTTGCGGGCCTCTTTCTTGACGTCGTTGTACATGCGCAGCGCACGCACCATCCGCGCCGAGATATCGGGGCAATTCTTGCGGATCTCGTTGGCCACGGCCACGTCGAACACCGCGTTGTCAATCGACGCCACGTCGCGCAGCGCGGGTTTGGCAGCCACGGCGGGGGCCGTCAGGGCAATCACGGTGGTGGCAATCATCAGATGTCGCATACTCGTTCTCCTCAAGTGTAATCGGGTCTATGCCCGCCCTACAGATGGGAATCTGTCCCTTTGCTATGCAATATCAACGCGCCGCTGGCGAGGCCGCACGCCGTCTTTTCCTTATCGCGCGCCCGGGCACGTGCCGGAAAGCGTCAGTGTGTCGCGGTCGATGGGCAGCTGCCCCTCGGGGGTGTCGGGCCCCACCGCCCATTCGATGTCAGAGCTGCCGTAGGTGTTCACACAATAGGTGATCGCCTCGTATTCACCGGCCTGCACCGCCCCCGTCAGCGATTTCGACACCGGGCGCACGGTCACGACAAACTGGTCTAGCTGGCGGTCAACCTTGCGCAGCTTGGCGTTGTAGAACTGCCCGTCGAAAAAGATGCGATCCTCCGCAGAGGTGCAGCCGATCAACAGGGCGGAGGCGCAGGCAAGCAGGATGGCAGATTTCATCGACATCTCCTGCGGACCGGACCCGGCCCGCTAACGGTGTTTTCGCGGCCTCTTATTGCGCAATCGCGCGCCGAGTGCCAGCGTTTAGACGGCCCCCTCACCGCCTTTTGCGCTCCCGCAGGGGGGCCACGCCGTCCAGCGCCTTGCGCAGGAACGCAATCGCCAAATTGCCGCCCACATAGATCATCGCCACCAGCGCCACATAGACCCACGCAGGCACCAGCCCGTAGGTGATCGCCTGATGCGTGGCCCAGGTGGGCAGCCCAAAGGCCGCAAGCGTCGCGAGACAGGCGGCAAAACTCAGAAGCCCGTCAAAGATATTGCGGAAAAATCCCATGCGCGCCCCCTACCCGGTCAACAGGGTGTAGCCCTGCACAAACGCGAAGCCAAGGATCAGCACCACCAGGACCACCGTCATTCCGGCCATGCCGATGCTGATTTCCAACACCAAACCCAGCAGGGCCTGCCCGGAAAATATCCCGCCGGCAAAAGCGATGAGCGCCCCCAGAAAAAACAGCCAATCCACTCCCACGCCGGTCATCAGCGAAAACGCCATCATGGCAAGGCCGAGGGTCAGCACCCCTACGGCGATCAGCAGCTCCCAAAGAGCGTCGCCCACATCGGCACGCTTTTCGTCGTCCGTGCGCCGACGTGGCAGCCAGCCCCACATCACGCGCGCCGGGCGAACGCCATCAGCATCAGCGGCACAAAGCTGATCATCGCCATGACGAATTGATACATCGGAACAGCGCCCGGGATCGGCCCCAGCAAGCTGTAGAAGCTGATCCACCCGCCGCCAAAGAAGATCCCTACCATCGCGAGGATCGGCACCAGCGGGGACCACGCCCAAAACGCGCGGATCCCGAATTTCGGCAAGACCATCAGATAAAGCACGATCTGAACCGCCGCGATGGCACCGGGCACCGCGATGAAATTCAGCGCCTCAACCAACATTACTCCGCAGCGACCGCCGGACGGCCCTTGCGCTTATGCGCGATGCGGTCCTCGATCTCGTCGCGGAAGTGGCGGATCAGCCCCTGAATGGGCCAGGCCGCCGCATCGCCAAGCGCACAGATGGTGTGCCCCTCGACCTGCTTGGTCACGTCCAGCAGCATGTCGATCTCATGCGGCTCCGCGTCGCCCTTCACCAGACGGTCCATCACCCGCATCATCCAGCCGGTGCCTTCACGGCACGGCGTGCACTGGCCGCAGCTTTCGTGCTTGTAGAACTTCGCCAGCCGCCAGATCGCCTTGATGATATCGGTGTTCTGATCCATCACGATCACCGCCGCCGTGCCAAGGCCCGACTGCAACTCGTTGCGCAGATAGTCGAAATCCATGGTCGCCGCGCGCATCGGCTTGCCCGGCACCATCGGCACCGACGATCCACCGGGGATCACTGCCTTGAGGTTGTCCCAACCGCCACGGATCCCGCCGCAATGCTTGTCTATCAGCTCCTCGAACGAAATGCTCATCGCCTCTTCGACGACGCAGGGGTTGTTGACGTGGCCCGAGATCGCAAACAGCTTGGTGCCCGCGTTGTTAGGCCGACCAAAGCCCGCGAACCATTCGCCACCGCGCCGCAGGATCGTCGGCACGACCGCGATGGATTCGACGTTGTTCACCGTCGTGGGGCAGCCATAAAGGCCCGCACCCGCCGGGAACGGCGGCTTCATGCGCGGCATGCCCTTCTTGCCCTCAAGCGATTCCAGCAGCGCGGTTTCCTCGCCGCAGATGTAGGCGCCCGCGCCGTGGTGCAGGTAGATGTCGAAGTCCCAGCCGGATTTTGCGGCATTCTTGCCCACCAGCCCGGCCTCATAGGCCTCGTCGATGGCCGCCTGAAGCGCCTCTTTCTCGCGGATGTATTCGCCGCGGATGTAGATGTAGCAGGCATTGGCGTTCATCGCGAAGGACGCGATCAGGCATCCCTCGATCAGCGTGTGCGGATCGTGGCGCATGATCTCGCGGTCCTTGCAGGTGCCGGGCTCGGATTCGTCGGCGTTGACGACAAGATAGCTGGGCCGCCCGTCGGATTCCTTGGGCATGAACGACCATTTCAGACCGGTCGGAAAGCCCGCACCGCCCCGGCCCCGCAGACCGGAGGCTTTCATCTCGTCGATGATCCAGTCGCGGCCCTTCTTGATGATGTTTGCGGTTCCGTCCCAATGGCCACGCGCCTGCGCACCCTTCAGCGTGCGGTCGTGCATGCCGTAGATATTGGTGAAAATCCGGTCTTTGTCCTGCAACATCTGCTATCCATCCTTTTCGGACTGGCGCGCGCGCCACATCCTGACTGCTTGTATGATCACCCACAGGAACACGGCGGCAATGCCCAGCTCCAACAGGCCCATGATCTGGTTTGACCAGCCAAAGCTGACCCCGGCGAATTGAATGCCCATAAAGGCAAACGCCGCCGCAATACTTACCAAAGCCAGCCGCCGCCCGTCCCGAGACAGTTTGTCGTCCCTTTCATGCACGGGCGGCAGCCATTTTCAGCTTTTCTTCTTCTTGCGCGAGAATTCCGTCTCGCCGCCCTTGGCCAGAACCTTGGCCTGGCTCATCCAGTCGTCCCGTTCGATGCGGCCCTTGAAACGCAGGCGGCTGTCGACCCAGGCGATTTCCTTTTTGCCCCATTTGGCGACCTGATCGAAATGCCAGATCCCCATCTCGTTGAGCGTGCCTTCCAGCTTGGGCCCCACACCGCTGATGAGTTTGAGATCGTCCGCTCCCTCTGAGCGTGGCGCGTCCATCAGCTCGGGCGCGCTGCCCGGCCCTTCGGCGGGCGACGGGGCCGCCTGCGGTGTCGGGGCGGCCGGCGCTGCGGCATCGGCCGTAACAGGCGCGCCGCCGGGGATCGGCTCTGCCGGGGCAGCCACGCTGTCGTTCTCGTACTTCCACTCGCCCTTGCGCGCCGCAAGCTCCTGCTGGCCCGGCAACTCCTTGGACGGCTTCACGATCGTGCTTGCCGATGCCGCCGGGGCCGCAGCCGTCGCGGCCGTGCCCGAAACGGCGGCCATCGTGCCCAGCGGCTGCGTCATATCAACGTCCGACGTCCCATCCGCATCGCCCGAGCCTGCCACGGTTGCAGCACTGCCGGCGCGTGTCACCTCGGCCGCGGGGGTCTTTTTCTTTTCCGCCTCGGCGGCATAGCGATTTGCGGGTTTGGACGCCTCGTCGCTCAGATCCGCCTTGGCCGTCTGGCCCCGACACACGAACAGGCCCAGCACCAGCCCCAGCACAAAGCCGATCAGCCCGCCGGTAAAAATCGCCTGAAGCGCGCCGAATGCCGCCATCCAGTACAGCATGATCATCGCCAGGAACCCGACAACCGCCGCAATCCCCCAGCATATCAGCTGACATTCCGTGTTATTCTGTTGTGCCATAATCGTAAACTATCCCCCAATGGATATGCTCGGGCGGTTACGAATACCGCCCGTCTTTGCTGGCCTTGGCAGAGAATTCAGTGGCTTCCCCCCGCGCAAGACGCCCGGCCTGATCCACCCATGCATCGCGCGACGCACGGCCCTTGAACCCTTCGAGGTTCTGATCAACCCAGGCCAGCTCATCTTGGCCCCATTTTGCGATTTGGTCAAAATGGAAAAAACCCATCGAATTTAACAGTGACTCGAGCTTCGGCCCAACGCCCTTGATCAGCTTGAGATCATCGGCCCCTTCCTTGCGCGGCGCCTTCATCGTGCGGGGCTTCTTGCCGGGGCCTGCGGGGCTGCCGCTTTGTGCCTTTACATCCGCTTTTTGGTCGGGGGCGACGCTGCCGCGCTTGGGCTTGGCGACGGGGCGGGCCTCGGGCGCCTCCCCTTCGACGTTCGAATGCTTGTCAGAGGCATCGCCCCGGTCGCGGGGGCTGCGTCTTCCCCAGGCAACCGCCCGCCCTGCTTTCCGTCGGGCCCATCGGGCGGCATCAGGTCACTGCGCGCGGGCTTCGGCGCCTTGCCGGTGTTCGCCGCCTTGCCCTGCCACGGCGCCAGCAAGGGCACCTCGGTCCCGTCGATGCGTTTGACCGTATCGCCGATATCCGTCGCCAGCTGCGCGCTTGCGTTATACTGCGTCTTGCCGCTGTCCCATTCGGTCAGGCTGGTCAGCCCGCTCAAAGGCTCAGAGGCATAGCGCCCGTTCTGCGGCCCCGGCGTCGGCACCTTGCCCGCCGCCAGATCGTCGATCAGCGCATTGAAGCTCTCGACCGTCAGATCCTCGTAGTAATCCTTGCCGATCTGCGCCATCGGCGCGTTCGAACACGCCCCCAGACATTCAACCTCTTCCCACGAGAATTTCCCGTCGGCGCTGATCTGATGCGGCTTGTCGGCGATGCGCTCACGGCACACGGCCACCAGATCCTCGGCCCCGCAGATCATGCAGGACGTGGTGCCGCAAATCTGGAAATGCGCAATCTGGCCTACCGGTTGCAGCTGGAACATGAAGTAGAACGTCGCCACCTCAAGCCCGCGAATATAGGCCATCCCCAGCATTTCCGACACATGCTCGATCGCCGGGCGGGAGAGCCACCCCTCCTGCTCCTGCGCGCGCCACAGCAGCGGAATGATCGCACTGGCCTGACGGCCCTCAGGGTATTTGGTGATCTGCGCTTCCGCCCACGCCTGATTGGCGGGCGTGAAGGCAAAGCTTTCGGGTTGGTCGGCGTGTAGTCTACGCAGCATCGATCAGTCCTCGGTCTCGACAGGGCGCGCTCAGGCGCTGCCCGTCATGTAGTAAATCGTCACGGCAAGCCCGATCAGGGCCAGAACGCCGGACAGCGTATGTTTGATATGCGGCAGTTTGGCCCGCGCATAGATCAGCCCGTCGCCCAAGCCCATCACCGCACCGGCCACACAGAACACCGCAATCATTTCCAGCGTCCCGAAAAAGATCAGACCCACCTGGATAATCGTTACCGCCAAATAGCGGTCAATCATCACCAGTGGCAGCTTTTCGGGACGATGCGTGGCTTCTTCCATCCCCTTGACGGGATCGCGGTAAAACGCCAGCGCAAGAAGGGCAGTCAGCACGGCACCAACGCCCAACAGCACCAGCAAGGGCCACGGTGGCAGCGTCATCGGCGTGCCCCCGATCCGACCGCCCACAAGGGGCGGGCGCGGCGGTCGCATCGCGTGGCGTGAAATCTGCGCAGCATGGTCATTCCTTGTCGCGTCAGCTGGTGCAGGCGGGGGGCAACAGCAGCAGCGTTTCCTCGTCCTCGGCGAAGGTCGCAATGCCCTCCGCCATCATCTCGCGCGAGAGCCGGATCGCCGTCGCCCGGTCGATGCCAAGCTCCGGCATGACCTCATTGGCCCGCGAGGTCGTCATCTTGCAGCCCTCGGCGTTCATCGCGTCGATCAGCGCGGCCTTTTTGTCCGCATCGGCACCGGCCGCCGTGGCGACCAGCACGCAAACGATCGACAGCCCCCTCACCGGTCGACCTCACCAAACACGATATCCATCGTCCCGATGATCGCCGCCACATCCGCCAGCTGGTGGCCCTTCGCCATATAGTCCATCGCCTGCAGGTGCAGATAGCCCGGTGCACGCAGTTTGGCGCGGTAGGGCTTGTTGGTGCCGTCAGCCACCAGATAGACGCCAAATTCCCCCTTTGGCGCCTCGACGGCGGCATAAACCTCCCCCTCGGGCACGTGGAACCCTTCGGTGTAAAGCTTGAAGTGGTGGATCAGGCTTTCCATGTTCTGCTTCATGTCCGTGCGCTTGGGCGGCGTGATCTTGCCCCGGGCAAGGATATCACCCTGCCCCTCGGGCGCGCGCAGCTTTTCGATGGCTTGCAGCATGATCTGGGCCGATTGGCGCATCTCTTCCATGCGGACGAGGTAGCGGTCGTAACAATCGCCGTTCTTGCCCACGGGGATCTGGAAATCGAATTCATCGTAGCATTCATAGGGCTGCGCACGGCGCAAATCCCACGCCAGACCCGACCCGCGCACCATCACGCCGGAAAAGCCCCAGTCCTGAATGTCCTCTTCGGTGACGACACCGATATCCACGTTGCGCTGCTTGAAGATCCGGTTTTCGGTCAGCAGCCCATCGATGTCTACCATGAAGCCCTTGAGAAACTTATGCGTCCACGTCTCGATATCATCGAGCAGCTCTGGCGGCAGATCCTGGTGCACCCCGCCGGGGCGGAAATAGGCCGCGTGCAGACGCGCACCGCAGGCCCGCTCGTAGAAAATCATCAGATCTTCACGCTCTTCAAACCCCCACAACGGCGGGGTCAGCGCGCCCACGTCCATCGCCTGCGTCGTGACGTTCAGAAGGTGGCTCAGAATGCGCCCGATCTCGGAGTACAGCACCCGGATCAATGAGGCGCGGCGCGGCACTTCCACGCCGGTCAGCCGCTCGATCGCCAGACACCACGCGTGCTCCTGGTTCATCGGGGAGACATAATCCAGCCGGTCGAAATACGGCAGGTTTTGCAGATATGTCCGGCTCTCCATCAGCTTTTCCGTGCCCCGGTGCAGCAGGCCGATGTGCGGGTCGCAGCGCTCCACGACCTCGCCGTCCAGCTCTAGCACCAGACGCAAAACCCCGTGCGCGGCAGGGTGTTGCGGGCCGAAGTTGATGTTGAAATTGCGGATTTTCTGCTCGCCGCTCAGCGCATCCACGCTGCCGTCATCGAATTTCGAACCGTCCATCATTTCGCTGCCTCTTTCTCGTCGCCGGGCAGCACGTATTCCGCACCCTCCCACGGCGACATGAAGTCAAATTGCCGGTATTCCTGCACAAGGCTCACGGGCTCATACACAACCCGCTTTTCCGCCTCGTCATAGCGGACCTCGGTATAGCCGGTGGTCGGGAAATCCTTGCGCAGCGGGTAGCCGCGAAAACCGTAATCCGTCAGCAGGCGCCGCAGGTCTGGGTGGCCGCTGAACAGGATGCCGAACATGTCGAACACCTCCCGCTCGAACCAGTTGGCCGAGGGGTGAATATCCACAAGCGACGGCACCAGATCCTGCTCCCGCACGGCCACGCGCAGGCGGATGCGGTGGTTCTGGTACATGCTCAGGAAGTGGTAGACGACGTCAAACCGCTTGGCCCGGCCGGGGTAATCGACGGCCGTGATGTCCACCAAAGACGAGAACCGGCAGGTTGCATCGCCCTTCAGAAACTCCACCAGCCCCGCGATATTCGCGAGCGTCACATCGACGTTCAGCTCACCGTGGGCGATGTCCCAGGCCAGGACGCAATCGGGACGCTTGGCCTCGATATAGGCACCGAGTTCTTGCAGTTGGTCACTCATGGCTCAGGCTCCTTAACGGACGATTGTACCGGTGCGGCGCATTTTGCGTTGCAACTGCATGATACCGTACAGCAGCGCCTCCGCCGTCGGCGGGCAGCCGGGCACATAGATATCCACCGGCACGATCCGGTCGCATCCGCGCACCACCGAATAGCTGTAGTGATAGTAGCCGCCGCCGTTGGCGCAGCTGCCCATCGAGATCACGTAGCGCGGCTCGGGCATCTGGTCGTAGACCTTGCGCAGCGCCGGCGCCATCTTGTTCGTCAGCGTGCCCGCCACGATCATCAGATCCGACTGGCGCGGGGAGGCGCGCGGCGCCGTGCCGAACCGCTCAAGATCGTAGCGCGGCATCGAGGTGTGCATCATCTCGACCGCGCAACACGCCAGACCAAAGGTCATCCAGTGCAGCGAGCCCGTGCGCGCCCAGTTGATCAGATCCTCGGTCGAGGTCAGCAGGAAACCCTTGTCCTGCAACGCAGTGTTGAGGTTTTGCGTGGCCACGTCGCGGTCCATGCCCGCGGTCGCCGTGCTGAGGTTGGTGGAGGTTACTGCCATTCCAGCGCCCCTTTCTTCCATTCATAGGCAAAGCCTGCGGTGAGAACGCCCAGGAACACCATCATCGACCAGAAGCCGACCATCGAGATATCGGCAAAGGCCACGGCCCAGGGGAACAGGAACGCGATTTCCAGATCAAAGATGATGAACAGGATCGACACGAGGTAGAATCGCACGTCAAACTTCATGCGCGCATCGTCAAACGCGTTGAACCCGCACTCATAGGCCGACACTTTTTCCGGGTCCGGGTTGCGCACCGCCAGTACGGCAGCCGCCAGCAACAGGGCAAGGCCCAAACCAATGGCAACGCCCAGAAAAATCAGGATCGGCAGGTATTCCCTAAGCATGTCTTCCAAGGGTGGCTCCTTTCTTGGATCGCCGGGGCGCACCCCGGTCTAACGCTTGCATGGGGTTTAGCCCTGCCACCCCACGGGGTCAACGCCAAGTGGCGCGGAAAGGTGTCGCAGCCCGCCCGCTGCCCGTCGCCGCCCCGCGTTCCGCCCGCGTCGGTCTCGCGTGGCACCCAACCCGAAAATCATTTTTTGGATAAACCCGCGTCAGCCTCCAGACGAAGCACAGCATGGCCACGGGATTTCTTGTCACCCTCGGAGATACCACGATTTATCCGGGGGACGCCGCGTCGACCGGTGCCACAACGACCTTCACCCAGACCGCGGACCCCGGTCGCGGGTCCGTCAGACGGAACAACAGTAACCCGTCCGGCAGTGCATCCAACACCCTTTCGGGGAGTTTCGTGCAAGGCGACGATGGCAACGTCTCCTTTATTCCCGACGGCTACGTCCCCCCGTACGGCCCATACGCCACCTTGCCAGACATTCAACCTCTGTCTCCGGGAAGCCGCCCGTCCGTATCGCGCCCGCAGACAAGCGCCTTGCAATAGGAGGTCGTCCAATCGTGATCTACCGCGTCTTAACCACCCAACCCGCCGGGCGCTTTTCGAAAAACGCGGCAATGCCCTCGGCGGCTTCTTCGGTCTCCCACCGCTCGGCCAGGGCGGCGATCGACATCTTCACGGCCTCCTCGGTGGCCGCCCCGCCCAGATCCTGCGCCAGCTTTTTGGCGGCGGCCACGGCCCCCGGCGCGCAGGCCAGATAGGGGGCGACCTCGCGCTCCACCGCCGCATCCAACTCCGCCTGCGGCACGGCGCGCGCGAGCAATCCCAGCTCCACCGCCTCCACCGCATCAAAGACGCGGCCCGACATGAACACCCTTCGCGCGCGCCCCTCGCCCATCCGGGCAATCACATAGGGGCCGATGGTGGCGGGGATGATCCCCAGCCTGGTCTCCGTTAGCGCCATCTTGAGCGTGTCGACGCCCACCGCCACATCACAGACCGACGCCATGCCGACACCACCCCCAAAAGCATTGCCATGCAGTCGCCCGATCAACGGCTTGGGCAGACGGTTGAGCGCGCCCAGCATGGTCGCAAGCTTGCCCGCCTCGGCGGCACGCGTGGGCGCGTCCATGCCCATCTGCGCCCGCATCCAGCCCAGATCGCCGCCCGCGCAGAACGTCTTGCCCGCGGCGGCCAATACCACGACCCGCACAGCGTCATCGGCCCCCAGTTGCACAGCCGCCGCCGTCAGCTCTTCGAGCATCTGCGCGCTCATCGCGTTGTGCTTCTCCGCACGCTCCAGCGTGAGCGTCGCCACCCCGCGCCCATCCACCACAATCGAGATCGTCTCAAACATCCGCCACCCGCTCCACAAAATTTGTCCCAAATTTTGGGCCCAGAGTTTCCCCGAAACTCTGGCTACCCCCGCATCCCGCGCGCCAGTGCCGCCGCCTGCGCAATCGCGTCCAGATCCAAACCGGTCTCATACCCCAGACCAGCCAGATGCGCTGCCACCGCTTCGGTCGCCACATTGCCCGAGGCACCGGGCGCGTAGGGGCAGCCGCCCAATCCGCCCACCGCCGCATCAAACACCCGCACCCCAAGCGATAGCGAGGCATCGATGTTATCCATCGCCCGCCCGCCCGTATCGTGAAAATGCCCGGCCAAACGCCCCACCGGCACGACGTCGCGCACGGCCAGCAGCATGCGCGCAATGCTGTCGGGCGTTCCCGCCCCGATCGTGTCCCCCAGCGAGATCTCGTAGCAGCCCATCGCAAACAGCGTATCGGCCACCTGCGCCACCGCCGCAGGCGCCACCGCCCCGTCATAGGGGCATTCCACCACGCAAGACACATAGCCCCGCACCGGCAGATCCACCGTCCGCGCCCGCTCAAGGATCGGCGCAAACCGCTCGATACTCTCGGCAATAGTGGCGTTGATGTTTTTGCGGCTGAACCCCTCGGACGCACTGGCAAAGACCGCAATCTCATCCGCTCCCGCCGCCACCGCATCCTCGTAGCCGCGCAAGTTCGGCGTCAGCGCGGCATAGCGCACCCCCGGCGCGCGGCTGATCCCCGCCAGCACCGCACCCGATCCCGCCATCTGCGGCACCCATTTGGGCGACACGAAACTCGCGCATTCAATACGCCGAAATCCCGCCTCGCTCAGCGCATCGACCAAGGCGACTTTATCTTCAACCGAGATGTCGCCCGCTTCGTTCTGCAACCCATCGCGTGGGCCGACCTCAAATATCTCACACGGTCCCATACTCATCTCCTCCGGGGCTCCGCCCGTTCAGACCTGAAACCGTCCCCCGGACGGTTTCCAAGACGGTCTTCACCCCCCAAAAACCAACACGCTCCCAAAACCATCCGCTCCTCCCCAAATCCTATCCTCAAGAACCCTACACGCCGCGCCCGCTTTTGAGTGCCAAAAATACGCCTGCGCGCCGTCTCATCCGGCGGGCAGGTCCCAAGGCGCAAAAAACGTCTGCAAAAACAGCCGCTCCTCCGCGGCGGGCAGTGACGCCCGAAATCCCGCCCGCGCGCTGATCCGCCCGTACCAGTCGGACAGCCGCTCAAACCCGTCGAATGTCGCAAAATAACGCGCCAGATACACCGCCTGGCCGCAAGACACATCCGCCGCCGAAAACCCGCCGTCCAGCAGGTAGTCACGCCCGTCCAGCCGCCCATCCAGCGCGGCAAAGCATTTCCCGATCCGCGCCGCCTCCAGCTTCATGACCCAGGCGCTGCGCATGTGATCCTCGCGCAGCGCCACGTGCTGCTGGGTCAGCGCTGCCGCGTGCTGGCTGATCGTCTCCGAAAAATGCACCCACGACAGCCACGCCCCCCGCTCCGCGTGCCCCGCGGGCCGTCCCATGACATCGGGCGAGAACCGCTCGCACAGCACTTCCGTGATCGCCCCCGTCTCGAACAACGTCTCGCAACCGATCTCCAGCGCGGGCACGCGGCCCGCGGGGGATTTTGCCAGAAACGCCGGGCTGCGCAGGGTCTTGTCGAACGGATAGGTCCGCACTTCGAAATCCACCCCCAGCTCGTGCAGCAGCCACAGCGGCCGCATGGATCGGGTCTGCGGGCAGTGATGCAGGACGATCATGCGTCGTCCGCCTCCAGCCGCACCAGCGCCGCACCGGCCTCGACCTGATCGCCCTGTGCTGCCAGCACCTCCGCCACGACCCCGTCGCGCGCCGCCAGAAGGGAATGCTCCATCTTCATCGCTTCCAGTACCGCCAGCCTGTCGCCCTTGGCCACCGCCTGCCCCACGGTCGCGTCAATCGCGCGCACCAGACCGGGCATCGGTGCCTCGATCAGCGTGCCGTCCCCCGATCCAGCCTCCGCCTGCAATAGCGGGTCAATCACCTCGAACACCATCCCGTAGCCGTCAAAGACCGTGACCGTCAGCCCATCGACCGCCACCGCCGCCGCAGGCGCGCCGCCTATCTGCCACGCGCCGCCGATCCGGCGCGCCTCGACCACCGTATCGCCCACATGCCACGTCTGGGCATCCGGCCCGCTCACCTCGACCTTCAGCAAATGATCCTCGCCGCCCCACTGCAACGCCACCTGCCGCACCAGCGGCGCCCAAAGGGTAAATCCCGCCTCCGGCCCCGGATCCAGCAGCCCGAGGGCCGCCATCCCCGCCAGTGCCGCATGGGCCGGTGTCACCGTGGCCTGCACCGTCAGCGCGTCAAGATCGCGCGCGATCAGCCCGGTGTCGACCTCGCCGCGGCCAAACCCCGCGTGCCCCGCCAGCGCGCCCAGAAAGGCAAGGTTGGTGACCGTGCCCGCCACTTCCGTCTGCGCCAGCGCCCGGCGCAGCCGCGCCAAAGCGACCGCGCGGGTGGGTCCGTGCACCGTGATCTTGGCGATCATCGGGTCGTAGAACGGGCTGATGGTATCGCCCGCGCGCACCCCGGTATCGGCCCGCGCGCCCTGCGGAAAGCGCAGGTGCGACAGTGTCCCGGTCGCGGGCAAAAACCCCGCCTGCACATCCTCGGCATACAGCCGCGCCTCAAAGGCGTGCCCGACGATGCCCAGATCCTGCTGGCGCGCGGGCAGCCCCTCCCCGGCGGCCACCCGCAGCTGCCATTCCACCAGATCAACCCCGGTGATGGCTTCGGTCACGGGATGCTCCACCTGCAAACGCGTGTTCATCTCCATGAAAAAGAACCCGTCCGCGCTCAGCCCGCCCGCGCCGTCGACGATGAATTCAACCGTGCCCGCGCCCTTGTATCCGATGGCCTCCGCCGCGCGTACCGCCGCGTCGCCCATGGCCGCGCGCATCTCGGGCGTCATGCCGGGTGCGGGTGCTTCCTCGATCACCTTCTGGTGGCGGCGCTGCAGCGAACAATCCCGCTCGAACAGATGCACCGCACGGGTGCCATCGCCGAACACCTGCACCTCGATATGGCGCGGCTGGGTGACGAATTTCTCGACCAGCACATCCGGGTTGCCAAAAGCCGTCCGCGCCTCCGACCGCGCGCTCTCCAGTGCTGTGGCAAAATCACCGGGCGCCTCGACCAGCCGCATGCCCTTGCCCCCGCCACCGGCCACGGCCTTGATCAGAACCGGATAGCCGATGCCCTCGGCCTCGCGCGCCAGCAGCGCGTCGTCCTGATCGGCCCCGTGATAGCCCGGCACAACAGGCACGCCCGCCTCGACCATCAGCGCCTTAGCGGCATCCTTCAGACCCATGGCGCGGATCGCCTCCGCCGAGGGGCCGATAAATGTCAGCCCCGCCGCCTCGACCGCTTCGACAAATCCGGGGTTCTCGCTCAGAAAGCCGTAGCCGGGGTGGATCGCCTGCGCGCCCGTGGCCTTGGCCGCCGCGATGATCGCGTCCCCGCGCAGATAGCTGTCAGCGGGCGCCGAGCCGCCGATGTGCACCGCCGCATCCGCCAGCGCCACGTGGCGCGCCCCCGCATCCGCGTCCGAATACACCGCCACACAGCGCACGCCCATGGCCTGCGCCGTTTGCATCACCCGGCAGGCAATCTCGCCCCGGTTGGCAATCAGAATGCTGTCAAACATCGCCGCTCTCCTCAAAATCCTCGATCACCGTGAACCGCTCCCAGATCAGCTGCATGTCCTCGGCAAAAATTCCCTGTCGGGTGTAGTATCTGCGGTGCCCCGCGCGCCAACTCTCCAGGCTGTCATCCTCGCCCTCGGCCAGCGCCATTTCTTCGGTCATCCCCGCCCATGTGGTCTCGATCAGCTCTTGCGTCTCGATCACCAGCGCGGGCGCGCCGTAGGGCCCCAATGCGATATCCCGCCGCCCGATCTCGGGCGCCGCCTCCCGGCCGGCCTCGATGTCGGCCACGGCGGTGCAGGTCGCCCGCTTGACGCCCTTGCGCACCAATCCGGTCAGCTCCGCAATCAGCGCGGGGCTGTCGCCAAAGGAAAACGTGCGCGCGCCGGGGTATCTGGCCATGGCCTGCTCCAGCGTCATGGCGTCTGCACGCCCGGTGTACGGTGTGTGCACGCCCGGTGCATCACATGCGGAACACGCCAAAGCGTGTCTCCTCGATGGGCGCATTCAGGCTCGCGCTCAGGCTCAGAAACAGCGTATCGCGGGTTTTGCGCGGGTCGATGATCCCGTCGTCCCACAGCCGCGCCGTGGCATAAAGCGGATGCGACTGCTCCTCGAACATATCAATCGTGGGCTGTTTGAAGGCAGCCTCTTCCGCGTCCGACCACGCCCCGCCGCCGCGCTCGATCGCGTCGCGTTTCACGGTGGCAAGCACCCCCGCCGCCTGCGGCCCGCCCATGACGCTGATCCGCGAATTCGGCCATGTCCACATGAAGCGCGGGCTGTAAGCCCTTCCAGCCATACCATAATTTCCCGCGCCAAATGATCCGCCGACCAGCATCGTGATCTTGGGGACATTGGTGCAGGCCACCGCCGTGACCATCTTGGCCCCGTGGCGCGCAATGCCCTCGTTCTCGTATTTGCGCCCGACCATGAAGCCGGTGATGTTTTGCAGGAATAACAGAGGGATGCCGCGCTGCGAGCAGAGCTCGACAAAATGCGCGCCCTTCTGCGCGGCCTCCGAAAACAGCACGCCATTGTTGGCCACGATCCCGATGGGACAGCCCTTGAGATGGGCGAACCCGGTCACCAGCGTCTCGCCAAAGCGCGGCTTGAACTCGTCAAAGCGCGAGCCATCCACCACCCGCGCGATCACCTCGCGAATGTCGTAGGGCGTGCGCAAATCGCCGGGCACGACGCCCAGAATTTCCTCCGGATCATAAGCGGGTTCTTCGGGGCTATCCCATTGAACCGTCGTGGGTTTTGCGCGGTTCAGATGCCCCACCGCGCGCCGCGCCAGCGCGAGCGCATGTGCGTCATCTTCGGCCAGATAATCGGCCACGCCCGACAGCCGCGTGTGCACATCGCCGCCGCCCAGATCCTCGGCGCTCACGACCTCACCGGTCGCCGCCTTGACCAGGGGCGGCCCGGCGAGAAAGATCGTGCCCTGCTCCTTCACGATGATCGTCACATCGCTCATCGCGGGCACATAGGCGCCGCCCGCCGTGCACGACCCCATCACCACCGCGATCTGCGGGATGCCCTTGGCGCTCATCCGCGCCTGATTATAGAAAATCCGGCCAAAATGGTCGCGGTCGGGGAAAACCTCGTCCTGATTGGGCAGGTTCGCACCGCCCGAATCCACCAGATAGATGCAGGGAAGGTGATTTTCCTCGGCGATCTCCTGCGCTCTTAGGTGTTTCTTAACGGTCATGGGGTAATACGTTCCTCCCTTGACCGTCGCATCGTTGCACACAACCATGACGTCCTGGCCCTGCACCTGCCCGATGCCCGCAATCACGCCGGCCGCAGGCGCCGCGCCATCGTAGAGACCGTGTGCCGCCAGCGCGCCGACCTCCAGAAACGGCGATCCGGGGTCAAGTAGGTTCGCCACCCGCTCACGCGGCAGCATCTTGCCCCGGCTCACGTGCCGCTCACGCGATTTCTCCCCGCCGCCAAGGCTCGCGGCCTCCGCCGCCTGCGCAATCTGCGCCAGTGCCTCCAGATGGGCGGCACGGTTGGCCTTGAACTGCTCGGATGAGGGGAGCGCCTGTGACTGCAGTTTCATGTGTTAGCCTCGCTTTCACCCGCCGCGCGGGCCTTCAATTCTCGGCGGATCACCTTGCCCGTGACGGTCATCGGCAGCGCCTCCAGAAACTCTATTTCCCTTGGATAGGAATAGCTTGCCAGCCGATCCTGAACCCATTTCTTAAGGGCATCACCGTCCACATCGGCGCCCGGTTTGCGCACCACATAGGCCTTGACCACCTCTGTCCTCAGGGCATCCGGCTTGCCCACCACGCCACAGGTGGCCACGGCGGGATGGGTCAGCAGGCAATCCTCGATCTCCGCCGGGCCGATGCGGTAGCCGGCCGACGTAATCACATCGTCCTCGCGCCCGACAAACCGCAGAAAGCCTTCGTCCCAGCGGCCGCGATCCCCGGTCAGCATCCAGTCGCCGCGGAACTTTTCGGCGGTCTCTTCGGGTCGGTTCCAATAGCCCAGCATCATCGATCCGGCACCGCGCCGCACGGCGATGTCGCCCTCGCCGTCGGCGCTGGGGTCCAGCACCTTGATCTCGAACCCCGGCACGGGTTTGCCGATGCAACCCGCGCGCGCCGGGTACGCCGCCGCACAGCTGGATGCGATCATATTACACTCTGTCTGACCATAGAACTCATTGATTTCCAGACCAAAAGCATGGCGCCCCCACGCCAGCATCTCCGCGCCCAAGGGCTCCCCCCGCTCGCGACCGAGCGCAGATCGGGAATCTGCGCCTCCGCCGCCTTGAGCATGCGCAGCGCGGTGGGCGGAAAGAACACGTTGCGAATTTTATGGCGTGCGATCAGCGCCTTGCATTTTTGCGGGTCAAATTTTGGCATCCTTGCGGCGACCACCGGCACGCCTAGCGCCAGCGCGGGCATCGCCACGTCAAACAGCCCGCCGATCCACGCCCAATCCGCCGGAGTCCACAGGCAATCGCCCTCGTGCCCCAGCCCGCCGTGGCTCATCGCGACGCCGGGCAAATGGCCGGTCAGCATCCGGTGGCCATGCAGCGCGCCCTTGGGGCTGCCTGTGGTCCCGGAGGTATAGATAAGTACCGCCGGATCCTCCGGCCCGGTGTCGGCAAACGGCACCGCGTTGCCCTCGACACCACAGTGCGCGGCCGCCTTCGGCTCCGCGAGATCCCCCACAAGATCCGCGCCCTCGGCATCCGTTAATACCAGCCGCACGCCCGCATCGCCGATCCGGCTCGCCAGCGCGTCATGCTTGAAGAGTTTGAACAAAGGCACTGAAATCGCACCAATTTTCCAGATTGCCAGATGCGCGGCCAAGCACCACGACGATTGGCTCAGCAGCACACCGATCCGATCTCCGGCAGAGGTCCGCGCCAACAACGCGCGTGCGATGCCATCGACGTCGCGGCGCAGGGCGTCGCGGCTCACCCGCTCCGCCCCGTCAATGACCGCAAGCGCAGTCCCATCGCCCGCCAGACACTGGCGCGCCATGTTGAGCCGGTCGGGAATGTCCCACGCGCCGTCCTGCGTCAGACCCGGCAGCGGTCCCATCTCAACGCGCCCACAGGCGCAACGCCAGCGCCTGCCGGGCGGTCTGCCGCATCAGACAGTCCAGCGCCGCGGGGCCCGCACCCGTCCCGCCGCCCCATTGCGATGCCGCATAGGCGCAGGCCGCGTCGCGAAAGCCGATCCAGCGGCGCTGCATCTCGCGCAGCGCGCCTGCCTGTCGCGGGATATTGGCCGTGCGGGCTGACATGGCGTCCAGTTCCGCGTCGTATTCAACCGCCTGGCTCAGCGTCGCCTGATAGTGATCATTCAAAAGCCTGTCCCAGAAATCACGTTCCCGATCAAGGCAATAGCCTGTCCCGACTGTCGATCCACCCGCAGGCGTGGCGATGCACATATCCGCCGATCTGCCCACACAGGCGAGCTGTGCGGCGTATCCGTTGGCCCGGTTCAGGCAGACTTCGGTCGCGGTATCGGCATAGGGCGGCTCCTGCGCGGCGGCTGTGCCCGCCACGCACACAAGCGCCAGCACCAGCCTCATCACGCCATGGCTCCCATCATCTCCCGTCCGACCAGCATGCGGCGGATCTCGGACGTGCCCGCCCCGATTTCCATCAGCTTGGCATCGCGGAAGATCCGGCTGACGGGGCTGTCGGACAAAAATCCCGCCCCACCCATGGCCTGCACCGCCTGATGCGCCTGCACCATCGCCTGCTCGGACGCATAAAGGCAGCAGGCCGCCGCATCCGCGCGCGTGACCTCGCCGCGGTCGCACGCCTTTGCGACCTCATACACGTAAGCGCGGGCCGAGTTCATCGCCGTATACATATCCGCCATTTTGCCCTGCATCAGTTGGAACGATCCCACGGGCTGCCCGAACTGCTTGCGCTCGGCCATATAGGGCATGATCTCGTCCAGACAGGCGGCCATGATCCCCAGTCCGATGCCCGCCAGAACGACCCGCTCGTAGTCCAGCCCCGACATCAGCACGGCCACGCCGCGCCCCTCTTCGCCCAGCACGTTCTCGAACGGCACTTCGCAATCGTCGAAAATCAGCTCTGCCGTATTCGATCCGCGCATCCCCAGCTTGTCAAAATGCGCGCTCGTGGAGAACCCAACCATCGATTTTTCGATCAGAAAGGCGGTGATCCCCTTGCTGCCCGCGTCCTTGTCGGTCTTGGCATAAACCACCAGCGTTTCGGCATCACAGCCGTTGGTGATCCAGTATTTATTGCCGTTCAGACGGTAGTGATCGTTGCGCTTCTCCGCGCTCAGCTTCATCGATACCACGTCCGACCCGGCGGAGGTCTCGCTCATCGCCAGCGCGCCGACGTGTTCGCCCGAACACAGCTTGGGCAGGTATTTCGCGCGTTGCGCGTCTGTGCCGTTCAGGCTGATCTGGTTGACGCACAGGTTGGAATGCGCGCCGTAGGATAGCGAGACGGAGGCCGACGCCCGCGCGACCTCTTCCACCGCAACCGTATGCGCCAGATAGCCCATGCCGGTGCCGCCCCATTGCTCATCGACGGTCATGCCCAGCAGGCCCATCTCCCCCATCTCGGTCCACAGATCGGCGGGAAAGAGGTTCTCCTTGTCGATGTCCTGCGCCATCGGGCGCACGCGCTCCTGCGCCCAGCGGTGGATACCCTCGCGCAGGGCATTCACATCCTCACCCAGATCAAACTTCATGGTGGCGTTGAACATGCCCTACCCTCCCCGGCGACGTTTATTGAACACTTGTTCATTACTTGCAGTTTTTCCCCGATCCGTCAAGCGGTGCGGGAACCGATGGCACAGCCAATGGTTGACCTGCGACATCTCAACACAGGAGACGCCGAATGTCCGATACCCTCAAGGAAGAATTCTATGACCGCCTCGAAGAGGCCCGCGCCGGGATGCTGTCGGCCAACGGGGCGCCCGCCGTGCCGATGAGCCACTACGCCGATGACGACGGCGGCCCGATCTGGTTCATCACCGCCAAGGGAACCGACCTCGCCAAATCAGCGCAGACCAGCGTGCCCGCGCAGTACCAGCTCGCCAGCGCGGGCGAAGGGCTCTACGCCCGCGTCGACGGATCACTCGTCTGCGTCGAAGATCCCGCGCAGCTCGACCGTCTGTGGAACGCCATCGCGGCCGCGTGGTTCGAGGGTGGCAAGCAGGATCCGGACGTTCAGTTGATGCGCTTTGACCCGCGCGAGGCCGAAGTCTGGACGACGGGCGGCACCGCGCAATTCCTCTATGAGGTGGCGAAATCACACCTGACGGACGAAAAGCCCGACATGGGACGCCACGGCACGATCACGTTCTAGAGGCCGACTGCGGACCACACCGGTGCGGCAGGCGCGCGCGAAAACCTGTCGTGCGCGTCTGCGCACCTCTGGATCACGCGCCGTCTGCCGCTACCGCACCCGATTGATAGAGAGCGCCGATCTCTTCGCGGATGATGCGCGCGATCAGAGCGCAATCGTCCAGAGTGAACGTCAGCGGCACCCGCATGTCCACGATGCCCGACAGCACCCGGTCGCTGTCGGGCATCGCCGGCGCGTCGACGTAGCGCCAGCTGTCATAGCGGCTGGTAAAGCCCACCGGCTCCGCCCCGCCGAACCATTTCAGCTCCACCCCGCGCGCGAGGCAACGGGCGAGTGCTTCTTGCACCGCCGCGCCGTCCCACCCGTCCAGCATGAATTGGATGGATGAGCCTACAATGCTCTCCGCCTCGGGACGGTCGATCACCCGCAGGCCGGGGATGTCGCGCAGGCCAGCCTCCAGCGCAAAATACCGCTCGTTCCAGCGCGCCACCTGACGGGCCAGATCCGCCAGCTGCGGACGCAGGATCGCCGCCCGCAGATTGTCCATCCGACCCGAAATGTTGGGCGTCTCGTAGCGGATCGTCTCGAACGCTTCTTTCGGCGGGCCCGCGCGGTGGCGCTCATATAGCATATAGCTGCCCGAATACATGATCGCCCGCGCCGCCACGTCGGCGTCGTCGGTGATGAACAGCCCACCTTCGCCTGAATTGATATGCTTGTAGGTCTGGCACGAATAGCATCCCACGGTCCCCCAGGTGCCCGAAGGCTTGCCGTTCCACGCGGCCCCCATCGTATGCGCGCAATCTTCGATCACGGTGATGCCTGCGGCGTCACAGATCGCCATCAACCGCTCCATATCGCAGATATGCCCGCGCATATGGCTCAGCAGCAGCACCCGCGCCTGATGCGCCTTGGCAGCCAGATCGTCGAGGTCAATGACCAGCTGATCGGTCACCCCCACGAACACGGGCACGGCCCCCACGGCGGCCACGGCACCCGGCACCGGCGCCAGCGTGAAGGCGTTGGTCAGCACCCGGTCGCCCGGCTTCACCCCCACGGCCCGCAGCGCGGTGGCCATGGCGTAACCACCGGAAGCGACGGCGAGGCAGTATTTCGCCCCCACCGACGCCGCGAATTCCTGCTCCAGCAGGACGGTCTGCGCCGTCTCCCCCGGCGCGGTGTTATAGCGGTGCAGCCGCCCGTGGCGCATGACCTCGACCGCTGCCGCGATGCCCGCCTCGGGGATCGGTTCCTGCTGGGTGAAGCTGCCCTTGAAGACCTCCGCCATCAGTCCGGCGCCCCGATCAGATCGCGCACAAGCGCGGGCAGATCCGCGTAGTCGGCCAGCAACGCCTCAGGCTCCAGCGCCGCCATATCCTCGCCCGAGGGGCCGAAGGTGACCAGTACCGACGGCACGCCTGCGCGGCGGGACGTGTTGCGGTCGGTGTCGCTGTCGCCGACCAGCAGGCAGGCTTCCGGGTCGCCGCCCGCGCGGCGCACTGTCTCGCGCAGGTGCTCGGGGTCGGGCTTGCGCACGTCAAGGCTGTCGGCGCCCAGCATCGCGTCAAACGCGTCGAGCACGCCCAGCCGCGTCAGTAGCTCGCGCGCCAGCCCTTCGGGTTTGTTGGTGCAGATCGCCACGGCATAGCCCGCCCCCTTGAGCGCCTGCACCGCCGCCATGGCGCCGTCGTAGAGCACCGTGTGACGGTCGATGTCGCGGGCGTAGTGCGCCAACAGCTTGGGGTACATCGCGTCGATTTCGGCATCGTCCTCGGCGCGCTCCAGCCGCGCCATGCCCAGCCGCAGCATCGCCCGCCCGCCGCGCAGGGCCGTGCCCGCGTCGCCCCCCGGATCTAGAAGGGCGCCGTGGCCCGCCTCGATAAAGCACGCATTTGCGGCGGCGATCAGATCGCCGCTGGTGTCGGCCAGCGTGCCGTCGAGATCAAAGACTACCGTTTTCATGCCCGCCCCTTGTGCCATTTCCCGCGCAGCTTTGCGCAAACATGTTGCAACCCGCAACCCGAATTGATCCCGCGCGGGCCGGGGCGCCCTTGTGTCACGCCCGCCTTGCTTTAAACATGCCGAAAAACAAGACGAGCGGTGGACACATGACGACAAGCCTTATCATTCTGGCGGCGGGCAAGGGCACGCGGATGAATTCCGAGCTGCCCAAGGTGCTGCACCCGATCGCGGGTGAGCCGATGCTGATCCACGCCATCACCGCCGGGGAGACGCTGGACCCCGCCCGCACGGTCGTCGTCGCGGGCCACGGCGCCGAGGCCGTCACTGCCGCCGTGCACGCCCATGACGCGACCGCAAAAGTCGTCGTGCAGGAGGAACAGCTGGGCACAGCGCACGCGGTCGCACAGGCGCGCGCGGCGCTTGAGGGTGTGGGCGGTACGGCGATCGTGCTTTACGGCGACACACCCTTTGTCAGCGCCGAGACGCTCGCACGGCTCACGCAGGCCGCGCGCGATCACGACGTGGCCGTTCTGGGGTTCGAGGCTGCCGATCCCGGCCGCTACGGCCGTCTGGTGATGGCGGGCGATACACTGGAGCGGATCGTCGAATACAAGGACGCCACCGAGGCCGAGCGCGCCATTACCCTGTGCAACAGCGGCGTGATCGCCTGCGACGCGGCGCTGCTGTTCGATCTGATCGACGCGGTAGGCAACGACAATGCCTCCGGTGAATACTACCTCACGGATATCATCGGGCTGGCCCGCGCGCGCGGGCTCACCGCCACCGCCGTCACCTGCGACGAGGCCGAGACGCTCGGCGTGAACTCCCGCGCGCAACTGGCCGAGGCCGAGGCCGCCTTTCAGGCCCGCGCCCGCGCCGCCCTGCTGGAGGACGGCGTGACCCTGCAAGCGCCCGATACGGTGTTTCTGGCCCGCGACACGGTCATCGGGCGCGATGCCCATGTCGAGCCGCATGTGGTCTTTGGCCCCGGCGTGACGGTTGAATCCGGTGCCACGATCCGCGCGTTCAGCCATCTTGAGGGCTGCCACGTCAGCCGCGGCGCCACCGTCGGCCCCTACGCCCGCCTGCGCCCCGGCGCGGAACTGGCCGAGAACACCCGCGTCGGCAACTTTGTCGAGATCAAGAATGCCACCGTCGCCGAGGGCGCCAAGGTCAATCACCTGAGCTATATCGGCGATGCCTTTGTGGGTGCGCGCGCCAATATCGGGGCGGGCACGATCACCTGCAACTACGACGGGGTGATGAAACACCACACCCACATAGGCGCGGATGCCTTTATCGGGTCGAACACGATGCTCGTGGCCCCGGTGCACGTGGGTGCCGGCGCGATGACCGGTTCGGGCTCGGTCATCACTTCGGACGTCGAGGATGACGCGCTGGCGCTGGCCCGGGCGCCACAGGTGGAAAAACCGGGCATGGCCCGCAAACTGATGGATATGCTGCGCGCCAAGAAAGCCCGCAGCCAGAGGAGCAGCTGATATGTGTGGCATCGTCGGAGTCCTTGGCAATCACGAGGCAGCCCCCATTCTGGTCGAGGCGCTCAAGCGGCTCGAATACCGCGGGTACGACAGCGCGGGCATCGCCACCGTCAACGGTGGCACGCTCGACCGCCGCCGCGCGGTGGGCAAGCTGGTCAACCTTGGCGATCTACTGGTGCACCAGCCGCTGGCGGGCAAATCCGGCATCGGCCACACCCGCTGGGCCACCCACGGGGAGCCCAACGAGGCCAACGCGCACCCGCACCGCTCCGGCCCCGTGGCGGTCGTGCACAACGGCATCATCGAGAATTTTCGCGAATTGCGCGCGGAGCTGGCCGAGCATGGGCTGACCCCGCAGACCGACACGGACACCGAAACCGTTGCCATGCTGACCGAGATGTTCATGCGCGCGGGCGCCACGCCCACCGATGCCGCGATCCAGACCCTTGGCAAGCTGCACGGCGCCTTTGCCCTCGCCTTCCTCTTTGACGGCGAAGAGGACCTGATGATCGCCGCCCGCCGCGGCTCTCCTCTGGCGATAGGCTATGGCGAGGGCGAGATGTTCGTGGGCTCGGACGCCATCGCACTGTCGCCGCTGACCGACCGCATCAGCTATCTCGACGAGGGCGATTACGCCGTCATCACCCGTGCGGGTGCGCAGGTCTTTGACGCCGAGGGCAACAAAGTCGCCCGCGAGATCCGCAAGATCGAGATTTCCGCCACCCGCATCGACAAGGGGGGGCACAAACACTTCATGGCCAAGGAAATCGCCGAGCAGCCCACGGTAATTGCCGACGCACTGTCGCATTACCTGAGTGCCGGGGGAGAGATCCGCCTGCCCGATCCGCAGGTGGATTTTGCGCAGGTTGAGCGGATCACCATGGTCGCCTGCGGCACCGCCTTTCTGGCGTGCCTGACGGCAAAATACTGGTTCGAACAGATCGCGCGCCTGCCGGTCGAGGTCGATGTCGCCTCCGAATTCCGCTACCGCGAGCCGCCGGTGCCGGCCAAATCGCTCGCGCTGTTTGTCTCCCAATCGGGCGAAACCGCCGATACGCTGGCCGCGCTGCGCTACATGGCCGGGAAAGCCGACAGGATCGCGTCGGTCGTCAACGTGCCGGAATCGTCAATCGCGCGGGAAAGCGATCTTGTGCTGCCGATCCATGCAGGCGTCGAAATCGGCGTCGCCTCGACCAAGGCGTTCACCTGTCAGCTCACCGTGCTGTTCCTGCTGGCAATCAAGGCGGCGAGCGACCGGGGCACCCTGACCGACGAGGCGCGCGCCGATCACCTGTCGCAACTGCGCCGCCTGCCCGCGTTGATCGCCGAGGCACTGGACCAGAACGTCGCCATCCGCGAGACCGCGCGCAAGCTGGCAAATGCCCGCGACGTGCTGTTTCTGGGGCGCGGCCCACTTTATCCGCTGGCCCATGAGGGCGCGCTGAAACTCAAGGAAATCAGCTATATCCACGCCGAAGCCTACGCCTCGGGCGAGTTGAAACACGGCCCCATCGCGCTGGTCGATGAGGACGTGCCCGTGGTCGTCATGGCCCCGCGCGATACGCTCTTCGACAAGACGGTGAGCAACATGCAGGAAGTCATGGCCCGCAAGGGCAAGGTCATCCTGATCTCTGACCGCGAGGGGCTGGCCGAGGCCGCCAACGGCACATGGGACACGATCACCATGCCCGATGTGTCGGATGCGGTGGCGCCGATCCTCTACGCGATCCCGGCGCAGCTATTGGCCTATCACACGGCGGTGGCCAAGGGCACGGATGTGGACCAGCCCCGCAACCTCGCCAAATCGGTGACGGTGGAATAATGGCCACGCAATTTGACGCCATCGCCCCCGCGCACCAAAAGTTCATCGAGGCGCAGCACCTGTTCTTCTGCGCCACCGCGGCGCAGGACGGGCGCGTGAATCTGTCGCCCAAGGGGATGGACAGCCTGCGCGTGATGGGCCCCAACCGCATCGTCTGGCGCAACCTCACCGGATCGGGCAACGAGACGGCGGCGCATCTGGCAAAGGTCAACCGGATCACCCTGATGTGGTGCGGGTTCGAGGCGCAGCCGATGATCATGCGCGCCTACGGCAGCGCGCGCACCCTGCACGCGGATCACGCGGAATTTGCCGCGCTCGACGCGATGTTCCCGCCCTCCCCCGGCGCGCGGCAGATCTACGATGTGGCCGTGGACATGCTGCAAACCAGCTGCGGCTACGCCGTACCGATGTTTGAGCACGTCAAGGAACGCCCGATCCTGCGCGACTGGGCCGAGGCGAAAGGCCCGGACGGCATCGCCACCTATTGGACCGAGCGCAACCAGACCTCCATCGACGGGATGCCCACCGGCACGCCGACCCGCGATGCATGAGCCGTTCCTCGCAGCACTCGAAGCGCTGGCCGATCCGGCGCGCGCCGAGGGTATGCGCGCCTATCACAAGGCCGACCGCCCCTATCTGGGCCTGCGCAATCCGCAGATCGACGAGCTGACCCGGGAATGGCGCGCGCAGCTGGACCTGCCGCAGCGTGTGGCGCTGGCGGATGCCCTCTGGCAAACCGACATCTACGAGGCGCGGCTGGCGGCGGCCAAGCTGCTGACGCAGGCGCGTCTGCGCCCCGATGATGCCGGCGCGTGGCGGTTGATCGCCTCCTGGACCCCGGATTTTGACAGCTGGGCCATCGCCGATCACGCCTGCATGGCCGGGCAAAAACGTCTGGTGGCCGATCCCGCGCGTCTGGATGAGGTCGAGGCTTGGACGCAGTCGGATCACCTGTGGACCCGGCGTGCGGCGCTGGTCATCACCCTGCCCTGGACCAAACAGAACCACCCCAAACCGGCGGAGATCGCCGCGCGCGACCGTATCCTCGGCTGGGCCGCAGGCTATGTCCCCGATCACCAGTGGTTCATCCAGAAGGCCATCGCATGGTGGCTGCGCGAGCTGTCCAAACACGACGCCGACCGCGTGCGCGCCTTCGTCGACACCCATGGCGGTGCGATGAAACCCTTTGCCGCGAAAGAGGCGATGCGCCATCTGCGCGACTAGCCCGTGCGCCCGGACGGGAAGAACCTCCAACGCGACGTCGTGCGCTAGCCCTCCAGCGTGACCTCGACCTCAGTCAGATCGGTCAGCGACGCCTCGATCAGCCGCATCGCGGGCAGCGACATCCGGCTGCCGCCCGTCGCAGGCCCATCAATCGGGATCAGCGTCACGGCAGAGGATTTGCCGTTGGCCTTGTTGGTCACACGGCCCTTTGTCTCGGTCTTGACCAGTGGGGTTTTCAGCCAGAAACCCGGCTCCGTCGGGCTGCCAAGGCTTGCGACCGTGGTGCCCAGCAGTTTTGACGTCTCCTCGGGCGCCGCAGGCGCTGCCGCCGCCGCGCGCTGCGCCGCACTCGTGGTATCAAGCGCCTCTTGCGTCTTGGCGGCCGGTGGCGGCGGCGGGGCCGCGGTCAGCTCCGGGTCCGGGGCGACCTCGGCCACCTCTTGGGCACTTACCTCCGCCTCGGGCGGCGGTGCGGTCACGGTATCTTCGGGCTGGAACAGGCCGATATTGCCACAGGCCGACAGCAACAGCGCCATGCCCATCACCGGAACGGTCGGGGAAATCATAAAACGAGTCATGCGGTGTAGCCTACTCTGCCCCTCAAGTCGCATCAATGACCCTTAAATCGTGCTTGCTCCGGTTTTCGCCGGGGTCTACCACTGAGACATGAAAACCCCCCTGATCGATCCCTTCGCCCGCGCGATCACGTACCTGCGCGTCTCCGTCACGGACCGCTGCGATTTCCGCTGCGTCTATTGCATGTCCGAGAACATGACCTTCCTGCCCAAGCGCGAATTGCTGACGCTGGAAGAGCTGGACCGTATGTGCTCAACCTTCATCGGGCTGGGCGTGGAAAAGCTGCGCATCACCGGCGGGGAGCCGCTGGTCCGTCGCGGGATCATGCAGTTTTTCGAGGGGATGAGCCGCCATCTGGACGCAGGCACGCTCAAGGAGCTGACGCTGACCACGAACGGCAGCCAGCTGGAGAAATACGCAAGCCAGCTCTATGCCGCAGGCGTGCGGCGGGTGAACGTGTCACTCGACACGCTGGACGAGGCGAAATTTGCGCAAGTCACCCGCTGGGGCCGCCTACCGCAGGTCCTGCGCGGGATTGACGCGGCGCAGGCGGCGGGGTTGCGGGTGAAACTCAACGCGGTGGCGCTCAAGGGTTTTAACGAACCCGAACTGCCCGCCATCACCGAATGGTGCGCCGCGCGTGACGTCGATCTGACGTGGATCGAGGTCATGCCGATGGGCGACATCGGCAACGAGGATCGGCTCGATCAATACTGGTCGCTCAAGGACGTGCGCGCGCAATACGCGCAGCACTACACCGTGACCGATCTGGCGGAGCGTACCGGTGGCCCCGCGCGCTACGTGCGGCTTGAAGAGACGGGGCAAAGGATCGGCTTCATCACCCCGCTGAGCCATAATTTCTGCGAAAGCTGCAACCGCGTGCGCCTCACCTGCACCGGAGAGATCTACCTGTGCCTCGGTCAGGAGGACAGCGCCGATCTGCGCGCCCCGCTGCGCGCGCATCCCGATGACGACGGCCCGCTGGAGGACGCCATTCGCGCGGCCATCAACCTCAAGCCGCGCGGCCATGATTTCGACTATTCCCGCCAGACCCCCGGCGGCCAGATGCCCCGCCACATGAGCCACACCGGCGGCTGAGGCCATGCGCACACCGCTCGCCTATCGCGCCTACGTCGGGCTGACCGCCCTTGCCGTGCCCTTTGCCGCGTGGGTCGTCACGCGCAAGCTGCGCCGCGCGGGCCTGCCCACCCACCGCGCGCACGAACCGCTGGGCCACGCGACCGTGCCGCGCGAGGATGGGCCACTCATCTGGTTTCATGCGGCGTCGGTCGGGGAAAGCCTGTCCGTGCTCGCGCTCATCACCCGCATGGGCGTGGCCTTGCCCGCCGCGCATTTCCTCATCACCTCCGGCACGCCCACCTCGGCCAAACTGATCGCGCAGCGCATGCCGTCGCGCTGTGTGCACCAATTCGCGCCGATCGACGCGCCCGGACCGCTCAAACGCTTCCTCAAACACTGGCGCCCCGACGCGGCGCTATTCGTCGAATCCGAGATGTGGCCGCAGATGCTGCGCCGCACCCGCGCGCGCGGGGCGCGCATGGCGCTGGTCAACGCGCGCCTGTCGGAGCGGTCGGTTGCCGCCTGGGCCAAACGCCCCCGGCTCGCCGCCTATATCCTTGACGTGTTCGATCTGATCCTGACGCAGAACGACGCCATGGCGCAGGCGATGGTGCGGATGCACGCGCCGGTGCCGCGTGTCGCGCGGGGCCAAAACCTCAAGGGGTTCGCAGGCCCCCTGCCCACCGACGCGGACACGCAGTTCGAGGCACGCGCGGCCCTTGGCGCGCGGCCCATCTGGGTCGCCGCCTCCACCCATCCCGGTGAGGAGGAGATCGTGCTGGCCGCCCACCAGCGCCTGCGCGCAACCTACCCCGACGCCCATCTGATCCTCGTGCCCCGCCACCCCGAGCGCGGGCAGGAGGTGGTGCAACGCATCGCCGACACCTGCCTGCCCTTCACCCGCCGCACCCGCGGCGAGGCACCCGGCGGCGCGGTCTATCTGGCCGATACGCTGGGGGAGCTGGGCGATTGGTTTGCGCTGACGGAGACGGTGTTTCTGGGCGGCTCGCTCAAACCCATCGGCGGGCACAACCCTTTCGAAGTCGCGCAATCCGGCGCCACGGTGCTGTCTGGCAACCACGTGAGCGCATTCGCCGAAACCTACGCCGCGATGGAGGCGGCGGGCGCCGCGCGGCTTGTCAGCGGGGCCGAAGATCTGGCCACGCGTATCGCCGCCCTCTGGGCCGATGATGCGGCCCGTGCGCGGGCCGTCGCGGCGGCCAAGGGATTTGCCGAAGCCGAGACCGGCAAGCTCGACACCATCGCCGCGCGGCTCATCAAGGTATTGGAGCTGGACCGTGACTGACCCCGCCCGGATCGAGGTGATCGCCCCCAACTTCAAACGCCGCCTGTCGGGGGTAACGGCCACCGTGGTGCGGCTGGTGCCGGTGCAAGCGCGTGAGATCGGGATCGTCGCCACCGGCCCGGTGATCCCGCCGCATGTGCCGCAAATCCCGCTGCGCGCGCTCTTGACCCTGCCGCGCCGGACCCCTCGCGTCTGGCACGCCCGGCGCAACGTCGAGATGATCGGCGGTCTGGCGCTGAAACACCTGCTGCGCAAGGATCTGCGGCTGATTTTCACCTCCGCGTCGCAACGCAAGCAGACGGGCCTGACCCGCTGGCTCATCCGGCGGATGCAGGCGGTCGTCGCCACCTCGGACAAGACCGCCGCCTATCTTGACGTGCCTGCCACGGTCATCCTGCACGGCATCGACACAGACGGATTTACCCCCGCGCCCGACCGCGCCGCCCTACGCGCCCGTATGGGCGTGCCTGTGGAGGGCCCGCTGATTGGCTGCTACGGGCGCATCCGCGCGCAGAAAGGCACAGATGCCTATGTCGACGCGATGATCGCCGCCCTGCCCGGTCATCCGGGCGCCACCGCACTGGTGATGGGCCGCGCCGTCGACAAGGACCGCGCGTTCCTTGGGGATCTCAAGGCGCGCGTGGCCCAAGCGGGGCTGAGTGACCGCATCCTGTTCAAGCCCGAAGTGCCCACCGAAGCGATGGCCGATTGGTACGCCGCCCTTGATCTTTATGTCGCGCCGCAGCGCTGGGAGGGCTTTGGCCTCACCCCGATCGAGGCCATGGCCACCGGCTGCCCCGTGGTCGCCACGCGCGTCGGCGCGTTCGATCAGATCGTGACCGAAGACACCGGCCTGCTGGTCCCGCCGGGCGACATCCCTGCGCTGACCAACGCTATCGGCGACGCGCTCAGCGACAAACCCCGTCTCACCGCTTGGCGCACCGCAGCCCGCGACCGGGCGCTCACCGATTTCTCGATTGAACGCGAGGCGCGCGCGCTGATCACCCTCTACCGGGAGCTTCTCAGCCGATAGGCATGCGCTGCTCGGCGATGCCCGCCCACCAGCTGCACCCCGCCGGGATCGCCTCATCGTTGAAGTTATAGAGCGGGTGGTGCACATTCGCCGTGTCGCCGTTGCCCACCAGAATATAAGCGCCCGGCCGCGCTTCGAGCATAAAGGCGAAATCCTCTCCGCCCATGACCAGCGGCGCCTCGGCGCAGTCCCCCGCCACGCTGCGCGCCACATCGGCGGCGAATTCCGTCTGCTCGGGGTGGTTGACCATGGGCGGATAGTTGCGCTCGTACGCAACCTTGGCCGTGGCGCCCATGGCGCTGGCGATACCGGTGCAGATCTCATTCACCCGCTTGTCGGCCAGATCGCGCAGTTCGGTCGTCATGGTGCGCACGGTGCCCTTCAGATTTACCCGCTGCGGGATCACGTTATAGGCGTTCGACGACGTCTCGAACGAGGTGATCGAGACCACGATATCGCCAATCGGATCGGCATTGCGCGACACGATGGTCTGCAGCGCCAGCACGATCTGGCTGGCGATCACCGTAGGGTCAATCGTCTCATTGGGTTTGGCCGCGTGACCGCCCCGGCCCTCGATCTCGATATCCAAAAGATCCGTCGCGGCAAAGAACGGCCCCGGACGGATCGCAAAACTGCCCGTGGGCATGCCCGGCCAGTTATGCATGCCGTAGACTTCCTGAATACCCCAACGGTCCATCATGCCATCGTCGCACATGACCTTGCCGCCGCCGCCGCCCTCTTCGGCGGGCTGAAAGATCACCACGACGGTGCCGTCGAAATTCCGCGTTTCGGCAAGGTATTGCGCCGCCCCCAACAGCATCGCGGTATGCCCGTCGTGCCCACAGGCGTGCATCGCGCCCTCGGTCTTGGAGGCATACTCAAGCCCCGTCGCCTCCGTCATCGGCAGCGCGTCCATGTCCGCGCGCAGCCCCACAACCTTGCCGGACCCCGTCTCGCGTCCCTTGATGACGCCCACGACGCCGGTGCGCCCGATGCCCTCGACCACCTCGTCACATCCAAAGGCCCGCAGCTTTTCGGCGACGGTGGCGGCGGTGCGGTGCACCTCGAACAGGATTTCGGGGTGTTCGTGCAGATCGCGACGCCAGGCGGTGATGTCGGTGTGCAATTCGGCAAATCGGTTCTTGACGGGCATGCGGGAGGGCTCCTGTGATTGGTCTGCGCGCACTCTACCCCAGCCTGTAGCCGCGTGCCAGCGGTTGCCGAAAACGTGTCAACCGTCCAGGGGCAGCCGCCGCTCCACCAGTTCGGCGAACCACGAACAGCCCGCCGGAATCGCGTCGTCGTTGAAGTTGTACTGCGGGTGGTGCACCATCGGCCCTTCCCCGTTGCCCAGCATGATATAGGCGCCGGGCCGCTCTTGCAGCATGTAGGAGAAGTCCTCCCCGGCCATGATCGGGGGCGTATCGCGGTCCACACCGGGCGCCACGATCTCTGCCGCATCGGCGGCATGATCGGTATAGCCCTTGTGGTTCACGGTCACCGGATAGCCCCGTTCGTACTCAATCGCGACGGTGCAGCCATAGGCAGCGGCGGTATGGGTGACGAGAGCCTCCAGCCGCTCCTGCGCCAGATCGCGCACCCCTGCGTCCAGCGTGCGCACCGTGCCGCGCAGCAGCACTGTCTGAGGGATCACGTTATGCGCGTCATTGTCCGAGCGGATTACGCAGGTCGACACCACCACCTGTTGCAACGGATCGACGCTGCGGCTGGCGATGGATTGCAAGGCCACAAGGCAATGCGCGGCGGCCAGATTGGGATCGACGGCGTCATGCGGGGCTGCCGCATGGCCGCCCTTGCCGGTGACGATGACGTCGAACTGATCGGCGGCGGCCAGCAGGGCCCCTTCGCGGATCGCAAACTGCCCCACCGGATATTCAGGCGCGTTGTGCAGCCCGTAAACCTCCTCGATTCCGAACCGCTCCATCAGCCCTTCGTCGCACATCACGCGGCCGCCGCCGCCGCCCTCCTCGGCGGGCTGAAAGATCAGCACGACCCGGCCAACAAAATTGCGCGTCTCGGCCAGATACTGCGCCGCTCCCAGCAGCATCGCGGTATGCCCGTCGTGCCCGCAGGCGTGCATCTTGCCGGGATGGGTCGAGGCATAGTCAAGCCCGGTCGCCTCCGTGATCGGCAGCGCATCCATATCGGCGCGCAGCCCGATGGTGCGCCCCGACCTGCGGCCCTCGATCACGGCGACGATGCCGGTCCGGGCCATGCCGGTGGTGATATCGGTGATGCCGAACTCCCGCAGCTTGCCCTCGACAAAGGCGCTCGTCTTGGGCAGGTCGAAATCGAGCTCGGGGATGGTATGCAGGTGGCGCCGCCAGGCGGTGATATCGGCGTGGCGATCGGCAAAGCTATTCTTGATCGGCATAGGTACCCTTGTTAGACATCCGGCCCCAGGATCATCGGGGATCCATCGGTAAACCGGTCAAATCGAAACCTTGTCAGATCGTGACCCGGATCGCGCCCCGCGGCAAGATCCGCAAGGATCCGGCCCATCGCCGGGCCGATGCCAAAGCCATGCCCGCTCATCCCCGTGCCGATGATCAGTCCCGGGATCGGCGCGTGATCGACAACCGGCACGACATCCGGCATGGCATCGATCATACCCGCCCAGGTCTTGCTGAACGTCACGGGTCCAAGCCCGGGAAACAGCGCCTCGAACCGCCGCTTGAGCTCCGCCATCCGGCGCGGGCTGGGGCGTGGATCAAGGATTCGCATGCGTTCAAAGGGCGTTACCGCATCCGCCTGCCAGCGCCGCGCAGTCCCCCATGCATCCGGGTAGCCGCGCGGGGCGGCAGGCCGCAGCTTGACAAAGAACGGATCGGCCCGCAGCTGCGGGATATAGTGGCGCAAGGACCGGACCGCGTCGGGCCCCACGTACAGATCCGGCCCGAACCCCGGCGCGAGCGTATATCCCCCGTCGGCCCGGCGGCGAAATGCCACACCGGGGGCAGAGCCCGCAGGCGCGCCAACATCCCCCATCGGCGCCGTCGCAGCCACCTGGCTGCGCACCGACAGCTGCGGCAGGGGCACTCCGTGATTGCGCAAAAACAGCGCCGACCACGCGCCGCCGGCAAGCACAACGCGCGGCGCTTTCACCCGCCCGCGCTCGGTGACGACACCGTGGACGGCCCCACCCACGAGATCCAGACAGCGCACCGCACAGCGCTCAACGATCGCGACGCCCTCGCGCGCGGCAATCTCGGCCAAGGCCGGCACGGCCACCCAAGGCTCCGCGCGCAAATCGGACGGCGTGTAAAGCGCGCCCAAAGGCCGCTCCGCCATTCCGGGATAGAGCTTCTCCACTTCCGCCCCGCTCAACAGACGGCTGTCGAGCCCGTGTTCCGCCGCGTGCGGCAGCCACGCCTCATAGCGTGCCATCGCGGCGGCGTCATATCCCAGATAGGTCACGCCCGCCCGGCGCAACCCAATGTCGGCGTTCGTCTCACGCGCCAGCGCCTGCCAAAGCTTCTGCGCCTCCTGCACAATCGGGATCTCCGCCGGATCGCGCCCCTGTTGGCGGATCCATCCCCAGTTGCGACTCGATTGCTCTGCGGCAACGCGTCCCTTTTCCAGTACCACCACCCGCGCGCCGCCCCGCGCGGCAAAAAGCGCGGTACAAATGCCGATCACCCCGCCCCCGATCACGACCAGATCGGCCTCGGGCGGCAATGCTGCCCCGGCATAGGTCGCATCGCTCAGATCAAAGGGAAACGCGCCGCTCACCGCTTACCCCACTCCGCAAGCGAGGCGCGCCCATGCCTCATTGTGCCAGAAATACGCACATCCCCCGCGCGCCACACGCATGCCGTCCCCGGTCGGGCGCCTTACAGACAAAGCCGCTCCACCAGCCGCTGCATGAACGCGTGGCCCGCATTGAATTGCGCCACCTCGATGAACTCATTGGGCTGATGCGCCTGGGCAATATCGCCGGGGCCGCAGACGACCGCGGAATACCCCGCCTCCTGGAATTGGCCCGCCTCGGTGCCGTAGCTGACCTTGTGGCTGGCGTTGTCACCGGTGATCTGCCGCACGAGGGTTTCCGCCTCACCCTCCTCTTCGGGTTGCAGCGCGGGCACGTCGAACCGGGTGGAGACCTCGATCCGCGTGTCGGCCACCACTTCCTGCATCTGCGCCTCCACTTCCCGCACGGCCTCGAGATAAGAGGCCCCCCAGGCCTCCTTGTCCTCGCCGGGCACGACGCGGAAATCCATGGCAAAGCGGCACTCCTTGGCGGTGATGTTATGCGCCGTGCCGCCGGTGATCTGACCCACGTGGCAGGTGGTGAAGGGCGGGTCGAACATCGCCGCCAGATCCGTCGGCTTTGCGGTGAAATTCTCGGTATTGCGCGCATTGGCCCATTCGATCAGCTTGGCGCCCGCCATGATCGCGTTCACGCCGGTGTGCATGATCGAGCTGTGCACTTCAAATCCCACGACACGGGTGTCGAACCCCACGCCGCCCTTGTGCCCCGTCACGGCCTGCAACATCGACGGCTCGCCGACGATCACCGCCGATCCCTTGGGCACCACACCCTGCATCGCCGCGATCATCGGCGGCGCGCCGGTGCATCCGATCTCCTCGTCAAAGCTGAAGGCGATCTGCAACGGACGTTTGACGCCCGCGTGATGCGCCTCCACCAGCGCCCAGAGCGCCAGCGCGTCAAAGCCTTTCATGTCGCAGGTGCCGCGCCCGTAGTACCGCCCGTCACGCTCGACCACGGTAAACGGATCGCTGTCCCACGGCTGCCCGTCGACGGGGACCACATCCGTATGGCCGGACAAGACCACCGCGCCCTCCACCTCGGGGCCCACATGGGCAAAAATCGCGTGTTTGGGCTGATCCGGGTCGATGTAGCGGTGCGAAGCGATGCCGTGACTGTCGAGGTAATCAGCCACCCAATCGACCAGCGGAATGTTGGTATCGCGCGAAACCGTGGGGAAGCTGATCAGCTTTTCCATCAGGGCAAGCGGGCTGAGACGGTCTGTCATGGTTGGAAATCCTGTCGCGGTCAGTTGCCGCCGTTGTCCGATTTTTCGAAAAACCCGGGGCTTGTGGGCACCCTCAGTACCCGCTGTCCGTGATCAGTACCTTATGGCCCGGCGCGACCTCGCGGTATTCGCTGGGCTCGGCGCGGTAGCTGGTGGGGTGGATGGGCGACGGGATCGGCTTGAAATTGAGATCCTTCTCGGCCTTGCGCTTGCGCGGATCGGCAATCGGTACCGCCTTCATCAGCGCCTGCGTATAGGGGTGCTGCGGATTTTCAAACACGTCGCGGCGCGGTCCCAGTTCCACGATCCGGCCCAGATACATCACACCGACCTGATGGCTCACCCGCTCCACCACGGCCATGTCGTGTGAGATGAACAGGAAGCTCAGCTCCATCTCCTCCTGCAATTCCAGCATGAGGTTGAGCACCTGCGCCTGCACCGACACATCCAGCGCGGACACGGCCTCATCCGCGATGATCAGCTTGGGGTTCAGTGCCAACGCGCGCGCGATGGCGACCCGCTGGCGCTGCCCGCCGGACAGCTCGTGCGGGAAGCGGCGCATGAAGCTGCGCGGCAACTCGACCCGGTCAAACAGCATCTCGACCCGTTCACGCACCGCAGCCCCCTTGAGCGTGCCGAAATTGTGGATCGGCTCGGCCACCTGATCGGCCAGCCCCATCTGCGGGTTGAGCGAGGCGAAGGGATCCTGAAAAATCATCTGCATATCGAGCCGTGCCGTGCGCAGATCGCGCGCGTTCAGCGCCATGATGTCCTTGCCGTCCAGGTTCACCTCACCGCGCATCGGCTCCACAAGCCGCAGGATCGATCGCCCGGCGGTGGATTTGCCGCAGCCGCTCTCGCCCACTAGGCTCAGCGTCTGGCCCTTGTTGATCTCGAAACTCAGATCCTCAACCGCGTGCACATTCGCCACCGTGCGGCGCAGCAGCCCGCCTGTCACCGGGAAGCGCGTCGTCAGCCCCTTGACCGTCAGCAACGTCTGCTGCGTGCCGGGGATCGGTTTGATCTCGCGCCCTTCGCGGCCCAACAGCTTCATCGGCTCGGGGTAATCCTTGCCGGTCATCTCGCCCAGCTTGGGCACCGCCGCCAGCAGCGCCTTAGTATAGCCGTGCTGCGGGTTCTCGAAAATCTGCTCGACCGGGCCTTCCTCGACCTTGTTGCCGCGGTACATGACGACGACGCGGTCGGCCATCTGCGCGACCACGGCCATGTCGTGGGTGATGAACATCACCGCCGTGCCCGTCTCGCGCTTGAGCCGGTCCATCAGAGCCAGGATTTCTGCCTGAATGGTCACGTCCAGCGCGGTTGTCGGCTCATCCGCGATCAGCAGACGCGGCTCACACGCCAGCGCCATGGCGATCACGACCCGCTGGCGCATCCCGCCCGACAGCTCGTGCGGGTATTGCTCCAGCCGCTTTTCGGGCTCGGGGATGCGCACTTGGGTCATCAGCTCCAGCGCGCGCGCCTCGGCCTGCGCCTTGCTCATCTTCTTGTGCAGCCGCAGCCCCTCGGTCAGCTGCTTGCCCACGGTGAACACGGGGTTGAGCGCGGTCATCGGCTCCTGAAAGATCATCCCGATCTCATTGCCACGGATCGTGCGCATCAGATCCTGCGGGGTGGCGCCCAGATCCACCGCCTCGCCGTTGGCGCGGTTGAAGATCATCTTGCCGCCCGCGATGTCGCCGCCGCCGAATTCCACCAGCCGCATCAGCGACAGCGATGACACCGATTTGCCCGAGCCGGATTCGCCCACCACGCAGACCGTCTCACCGGGGTTGATGTCGAACGACACGTCCTCGACTCCCACCACGGGGCCGTCCTTGGTCTGGAACTCCACCCGCAAGCGGTCGATTCGGGCGATGGGTTCTTGCACGGGAGTATCGAGCATGATGGTCCTTTCGGGGATTTCACGCGCCACGCTAGGCGAGAGCCGGCGCGGCGTCAAACCTGTCCGGCATCCGCCGCCATCCCGCCCGCATACCGCAACGTAAACTGCGGGTTTTTTCGGCACGAAGCCAATCGCAGAAGGGTTGCAATTTCGCGCGGTTGTGTTTCCATGTGCCCACGCGCTCTGGGGATGGCGTAGCAGGCGAGGGAAGTGGTGCAGACACTGCACGGGCTTTCGACACCTGCGAGGTTTACCCCCCGGAGAATGACGCAAAAACCCATGCCCGGTGTACCGGGCAGGAAGGCACGTAACGTGTCCAACATGGAGTATTATATGACCTTGAAATCCACCCTCATGGGCGCCGTTGCCCTGACCGCGCTGGCGCCGATGGCATTTGCCGACGGCCACTCCGGCGAACGCGGTCGCGACGGCCAGCTCAACATCATCTATTGGCAGGCGCCATCGATCCTGAACCCGTATCTGTCGGGCGGCACGAAAGATCTCGAATCCGCCTCCATGATCCTGGAGCCGCTGGGCCGCTACGACGAGACCGGCGCACTGGTGCCCTTCCTCGCCGAAGAAATCCCCACCGTTGAAAACGGCGGCGTGGCCGAAGACCTCAAATCCATCACCTGGAAGCTGAAAGAGGGCCTCGTCTGGTCCGACGGCTCCCCGCTGACCTCGGCTGACGTGAAATTCACCGCCGAATACTGCATGCACCCCGAAGGCGGCTGCGCACAGGGCGCCAAATTCGACGGTGTCGAAAGCGTCGAAGCCGTGGACGATCTGACCATCAAGGTCACGTTCTCCGAAGCCAAGCCAAACCCCTACGGCCCGTTCATGGGCGGTCAATCCCCGATCATTCAGGCCGCGCAATTCGCGGATTGCCTGGGCGCGCGTGCCCCAGAATGCACCGAGGCGAACTTCAACCCCATCGGCACCGGCCCCTTTGTCGTCACGGATTTCCGTCCCAACGACGTGATCCAGATGGCCGCCAACGAAAACTACCGTGAGGAAGGCAAACCCGCCTTCGCCACCGTGAACTTCAAAGGCGGCGGCGACGCGACAGCGGCGGGCCGCGCGGTCATGGAAACGGGCGAATTCGATTACGCCTGGAACATGCAGCTGGCCCCCGACGTGCTGGCACAGATGGCCGAAGGCGGCAAAGGCACGCCGATCTCCGCATTCGGCACACTGGTCGAGCGTCTGGAAATGAACCTGACGAACCCCTCGCCCGACCTGCCGCCAGAGACACGCTCGACCGTGGCAGAGCCGCACCCGTTCCTGTCGGATGAAAACGTGCGCCGCGCGCTTTCCATGGCGATCGACCGGGAACTGCTGGTCGAAGTCGGCTACGGTCAGGCCGGCCGCCCGACCTGTAACCTCGTCCCCGCGCCCGCGCTCTATGCCTCCGACAACACCGAGTGTCTGACGCAGGACATCGAAGGCGCCAAGGCGCTCCTGGATGAAGCAGGCTGGACAGACAGCGACGGCAACGGCATCCGCGACAAGGACGGTGTCGAGCTGAGCATCCTCTACCAGACATCCACCAACGCCGTCCGTCAGGACTTCCAGGCGCTGATCAAGGATTGGTGGAGCCAGATCGGTGTTGAGACCGAGTTGCGCAACCTCGACGCTTCGGTGTTCTTTGGCGGCGATCCCGGCTCGCCCGACACGTTCCAGAAGTTCTATGCGGACGTGGAAATGTACGCCAACAACTTCGACGGCACCGATCCGCAGAACTACCTTGCGGCCTATCGCTGCGGCAACGAGCCAAAGCCATCCAGCCAGTGGCAGGGTGAAAACATCAACCGCTTCTGCTCGGAAGAGTACGACGCCCTGCTCGACGAGCTGGCCAAAACAGGCGAGCTGGAAAAGCGCGGCGAGATCGCGGCCAAACTCAACGACATGCTGACCAAGGACAGCATGACCATCGTGCCCCTCGTGGACCGTGGTCGCGTCTCGGCAGCGTCCACCACCCTCGGTGGCGTGGTGCTCAATGTTTGGGACAGCGAGCTGTGGAATGTGGCCGACTGGTACCGCATCAAGGAATAAGGCTTGCGGCGGGGGCTGACCCCGCCCTACCCTTTGCTACCACGGGCGGGGCATGTCCCCGCCCGTTTCACAAACACAGAACGCTGAACAAAGGCGCCGCTTGATGCTGACCTTCACCATCCGACGACTTGTCCTCTCCATTCCGACGCTTTTGTTCATCTCTCTGGTGATCTTCATGCTGTTGCAGCTCGCACCGGGCGATCCGATGGCGCAGGTGCCGCTGACGGTCCCGCCGGAGGTCAAGCAGAAGATGCGCGAGGCGCTTGGCCTCGGCGCGCCGATCCACGTGCAATACCTCAAATGGCTGCACCAGTTCTTTGTGGTCGAGCCGATGGTTTTCATCGACTACCTCACCCGCAGTTCGTTTCTGTTCGGCTGGCTGCCCGACACGCAGCTGAGCATGGTCATGGACGAGGTGACGGGCGAGATGACCCAGCGCCAGCGCGTGATCTCCTGGCAGACCCGCTCCCCGGTGATGGACATCGTGATCCAGCGCATGCCGCAGACGCTGTGGGTCGTGGGGCTGAGCTACATCGTGGGCATCGTCATTGCGATCCCCATCGGGATCTATTCGGCCTACCGGCATTATTCGGCCTTCGACCAGGCGGGCACGTTCATCACCATGATCGGCTTTTCGATCCCGCCGTTCTTTACCGGGCCGCTGCTGATCGTGATCTTTTCGGTCACGCTGGGCTGGCTGCCGTCGATCTACGACACCACGCTGGTGGTCAATTCGTGGGAGACGTTCAAGATCCAGTTCCTGCAGATGATCATGCCGGTGATGGTGCTGGCGCTGCAGACCACAGCACAGATCAGCCGCTACATGCGCTCGGCCATGCTCGACAATCTCAATCAAGATTACGTGCGCACCGCGCGGGCCAAGGGGCTGGGCGAATTCACCGTGGTGATGATGCACGTGCTGCGCAATTCGATGATCCCGGTGGTGACGATCATCGCGCTGGGGATGCCCGCGATCTTTGGCGGCGCGATCATCACCGAAAACGTGTTCAAGGTGAACGGCATCGGGCAGCTTTTGCTGACCGCGCTTTTTGCCAACGATCTGCCGATGGTGATGACGCTCACGTTCATCTTTGCCATCCTCATCGTGCTCTTCAACCTGATTGCCGATATCCTCTACGGCGTGCTTGACCCAAGGATCCGCTATGACTGAGCAAGCCACCCCCGCAAGCCCGCTGGAAGCGGATATCGAGACATTCGGCGCGCTGGTGGACAAGGAACCCTCCAAGCCCCCGCGCAGCCAGTGGAAAGACGTCTGGGACCAGTTCCGCAAGCACAAGGGCGCCGTTTTCGGCGGCGGTTTCCTGATCTTCATCACGCTTGCGGTCATCTTCGGCCCCTGGGTCTGGCAGATCGAGCCGACCAAGCTCGACATCCGCAACAAGAACATGCGGCCCGTGTTCAACCTGCTGTGGGACAGCGGCGCGAATGCCGCCTGGGCGCATCCTTTCGGCACCGACCAGCTGGGCCGCGATATTCTGGCGCAGATGATCTACGGCGGACGGGTGTCGATGGCGGTGGGCTGGGCCGCGATGGGTCTCGCGCTGCTGATCGGGACGGTGATCGGCGTGGCGGCAGGGTTCTTCAAACGGCTCGATTTCTGGCTCATGCGCCTGACCGATCTGTTCTTGTCTCTGCCGATCCTGCCACTGGTGCTGCTGGCCGTGACGCTGTTCCGCCAGCCGCTGACCAAGGCGTTCGGCGGGCCTGAGGCAGGCATGTTTGTTCTGATCGTGGGCGTGATCGCCTTTACTTCCTGGATGCAGACGGCGCGCATCGTGCGCGGTGACATTCTGGCGCTCAAGGAGCGTGAATTCATCCTCGCCGCGCGCTCGATCGGATCGACGCCGGGCAAGATCATCCGCCGCCACCTGCTGCCCAACGTGATCTCGCCCATCATGGTCTCGGCAACGCTGGGGCTTGCCACGGCGATCATCACCGAGAGCGCCCTGTCGTTCCTCGGCGTGGGCTTCCCGTCGGATTTCCCGACCTGGGGCAAGCTGCTGGCCGACGCCGTTGACCGGATGCAGGAATACCCCGAGCGCGTGCTGCTGCCCGGCATCCTGATCTCGCTGACCGTGCTGTCGGTGAACTACCTCGGCGACGGGCTGCGCGACGCGCTGGATCCGCGGATCCGAGGCCGGTGATCTGACACGGGCGGCGCGTGTGTGGCCTGCGGGGGAGTTAGGTATTTTTGAAAGGGTGCAGGGGGGCCCCGCGTTTTTGCGTAGCGCGCGCTTGCCGTGTGCCTGCAATGCGCGGGCTCGGCAGGTGGTTGTCTGGCGCAGGCGGGGCGTGTGCGGCTTGCGTTGCGCTACAGGTATTTGTGAAAGGGTGCAGTGGCGCGGTGTGCGGCCGTCGGCCGTGTGCCCGTCAGTCGTCTTTTTCCAGGGTATGACGCAGCCGGCGCACGGCGGTCCAGACGAGCAGCACCACCGGCAGGGCAACGATGGCGGTGAGGTACCCCTTGCTCAGCCCGGTAACCTCGGTCAGCGGGTAGAGGATGTAGCCGGCCAGTGACACCGCGTAGTAACTGATGGCCACCACCGACAGCCCTTCGACCGTGCGTTGCAGGCGCAGTTGCAGATCGGCGCGGCGGTCCATGCTGGCGAGGATATCCTGGTTCTGCGCGGAGCGTTCCACGTCGACCCGGGTGCGCAACAGATCCGAGGCGCGCAGCGCGCGCGCCGACATCCGCTCGAGCCGTTCCTGCATCGAGACGACCGTGCGCATTGCGGGCTCGTAGCGGCGCATCATGAATTCGCCAAACCCCTGCAGCCCCTCGAACCGCGTCTCGCGCAGGGCGCTGATGCGCTGATCGACGATGGCGCGGTAGGCGCCGGTGCCCGCAAAACGGAAGGAGGTTTGCGCAACCTTGTTTTCGAGCTCGACCGACACGTCGAGCAGCGCATCCAGCGTGTCTTCGGCCAGCATCTTCTTGCCCGACATCTTTGCCATCAGATCAGAGATCCGGCGGTCCATCTTGCCGACATCCGCGCTGATTTCGCGGGTGAGCGCGAAGCCCAGCATCGACATCGTCTTATAGGTCTCGATCTCAAGCAGGCGTTGCACGATGCGCCCCAGGCGGCGGTCGCCGGTTCCCGGCGCCGCAAAAACCGCAAAACGCATGTGGCCTGCCGGGTCGATGCGGAAATCGGTCGCCACAACGGCCGCCTGTTCGAGCACATGGGCCACGGCGATACTTTCCGGCACGAACCATTCGCGCAGATGCGCCAGCGTCTCGCGCGGCTCGGACGGGGCGGGCATCAGGCGCAGCAGCGCCGAGGTCAGCCGCTGGCCCGGCGCGCTTTCGAGCCATTGCGCGGGAAAGACATCGAATTCGGCGGGATCGAAGGGACGCTCGCTGAGGTCCTCCGAAAAGGCGGTGTAGGTGACGAATTCCGTATGCTGTTCCCATTTGAGCCGGTATTTGCCCATCTCGCCGTAGTAGTGGGTTGCATCCGCGTCGGGCAGCGGCGCGCCGTAGTGTTTGAGCAGTTTGACCAGATGGGCCATATCCTCGCCCCGGTCGCGGCTGCGCGCGGCCCCGTCGCCGGCCTGTTTGATCGCAAGGAACGCAACCACCTGCGGCGGGTGGATCGAGGGGAACGGGCGGGCGTGCAGCTCTCCGGTGAGGGCATAGCGGAGCGGGTGATCGTCGATCGGGGGCATCGGCTTTTTCCATCCATGGTCAGAGCCACATCTGGCGCAGCCCCGCGTGCTCTACAACGTAAAAGGGCGCGGCGTGAAGGCAAGTCGCGCGTACCGCCGCATACTTTTCCACCTATCGGAAATTTCCCGTCCCCTTGGCGGGTGTGGCTGTGGCACTACCTGCGCCCTGACACGAAAGGAACCCACATGCCCGATTCTGCCGACGACACGTCCTCCAGCGCCTCCGGCAAGGGGGGGCAGCGCGACCTGACCGAGGGACCGATCGCGCGCGCGCTTTTCGTGATGTCGGCCCCGATGAGCATGGGCATCTTTGCCGTGCTCAGCGTGGGGTTGGCGGATGCCTATTTCCTCAGCAAGCTGGGAGAGACCGAACTGGCCGCAGTCGGCTATATCTACCCGGTAACGACCGCGATCACATCGCTGAGCATCGGGCTGAGTGCCGGGGCCAATGCGGCCATCAGCCAGGCGATTGGCGCAAAGGAAGACGGCGAGGCCACGCAGCGCCTGGGCCTGCACGCGATCTCCGTGGGACTGCTGAGCGGTCTGGCGGTGGCGGCGCTTTTCTACCTTGCCTATCCGCTGATCTTTGGTGCGATGGGCGGCGCCGACAAGGTCGCCGAGGCGATTGGCCAATACGCGCCTTTCTGGGCGATGAGCTTTCCTTTTCTAGTGCTGATGATGATCACCAACGCCGTCTTTCGTGCGCATGGCGACAGTGTCACATCGGCGTTCACCATGATTGTGCAGGCGGTCATCAACATCGGGCTCAATCCGCTGCTGATCTTTGGCATGTGGGGTTTCCCGGAAATGGGGATGATGGGGGCGGCGGTCGCCACTTTGGTCGGGCGCGCGATCGCTGCGAGCCTTGCGATGGCAATTGCGTGGCGGCGCGGGATGCTGGGCTGGTGTGGCGCGTTCCTTGACGGATTTGTCGCGTCGGTGCGCCGGATCGTATCGGTGGGAGCGCCGGCGGCCTTCTCGAACGCGATCAACCCGGCGGGTATGGCGCTGGTGACGGCGGCTGTCGCGACCGTCGGCGACGCGGCGGTTGCGGGGTTCGGGGCGGCCACACGCGTGCAGTCCATGGCGCTGGTGCCGCTGATGGCGCTGTCGGCCGGGATTGGCCCGGTCGTGGGTCAGAACTGGGGCGCGGATGCACAGCGGCGCGCACAGGACGCCGTGCATACCGCCGTCTGGTTCTGTCTGGGTTACGGCGTGCTTGTGGCCTTGGTGCTGGGTCTTCTGGCCGAACCAATTGCGGGGCTTTTCGCCTCCGGTGACGAATCACAGGCCTTTGCGGCGCAATATCTGCGTTTCGTGGGGCTGAGTTTTTTTGGCTACGGCCTGCTTGTCAGCGCCAATTCCGCGATGAACGCACGGGGCAAGCCGCTGTGGTCCATGGGGCTGAGCCTTGCGCGGATCTTTGCGGTGTATCTGCCGCTGGCGTGGCTGGGCGCGCTGACGCTGGGCTATGCGGGGATCGTCGCCGCCGCTGTTGCCGCAAATCTGATGGGGATGTGGGGGGCGCTGGTGGCCACGCGGGCGACCGGGCTCAACCGGATTGACGCAGCGCCCATCGCTTTTGCCGCCACGCGCGGCTAGGCGGGCACGAAAAAACGTCCGACCCCGAGGCCGGACGTTTGCGTTAGCGTATCGGAATTTTTCAAAAATTCCGGTCCGATTTTTTCGAAAAAATCGGCTCCCGTGGGGGCGTCAGTCGATCAACGGCAGCAGCTTGTCGAGGCTGGCCTTAGCATCGCCGTAGAACATCCGCGTGTTGTCCTTGAAGAACAGCGGATTCTCGATCCCGGAATAGCCGGCCCCCTGCCCGCGCTTGGACACGAACACCTGTTTCGCCTTCCAGCATTCCAGCACCGGCATGCCGGCGATGGGGCTGTTGGGATCGTCCTGTGCCGCCGGGTTCACGATGTCGTTGGAGCCGATCACGATGGCCACGTCCGTATCGGGGAAGTCATCGTTGATCTCGTCCATCTCCATCACGATGTCATAGGGCACCTTTGCCTCGGCCAGCAGCACGTTCATGTGGCCCGGCAGACGCCCCGCAACGGGGTGAATGGCAAAGCGCACGTTCTTGCCCTTGGCGCGCAGCTTTTTGACCAGCTCGCTCACCGCAGTCTGCGCCTGTGCCACCGCCATGCCGTAGCCGGGGATGATGATGACGCTGTCGGCTTCATTGAGCGCTGTGGCCACGCCGTCGGCCTCGATGGCGATCTGTTCGCCCTCGACGGCCATCTGCTCGCCCTTGGCCGCACCGCCCCATCCGCCGAGGATGACGCTCACGAAGGATCGATTCATCGCCTTGCACATGATGTAGCTCAGGATCGCGCCTGAGGAGCCGACCAGCGCGCCCACAACGATCAGCAGATCATTGCCCAGCGAGAAGCCGATCGCCGCCGCCGCCCAGCCGGAGTAGCTGTTGAGCATCGAGACGACCACCGGCATGTCCGCACCGCCGATGCCCATGATCAGGTGATAGCCGATGAACAGCGCCAGCAGCGTCAGCAGCACCAGCGTCCATGACCCCGCACCCGACATATACATGATCGCCAGCAGCAGGGAGGCCCCCGCCGCCGCCGCGTTCAGCATGTGCCCGCCGGGCAGCTGCTTGGCGCCCGTGTCGATGTCGATGGGCAGCATCGACGAGCCCCCGCAAGCTTTGCGTAGGCGATGACGGAGCCGGTGAAGGTCACCGCACCGATCCAGATGCCCAGCACCAGCTCCACCCGCAGAATGCCGATCTCGACACCGGATTTCTTGGCGATCAGCTGACCGAAGGCCGACAGACCCTCGTAGGCTTCCCTGGGCAGACCGATGGCCGTCACACCGTCGTCGCCCACAGCGCCCAGCACCAGGCCCTGCGCGCTATAAAGATCACCGATGTAGTTGATCATGATATCCGCGTTAAAGCCCACGAACACCGCCGCAAGCCCCACGAGGCTGTGCATGATCGCGACCAGTTCGGGCATCTGGGTCATCTCGACCTTGGTGGCCAGCTGATAGCCCACGGCGGCACCGCCGGCGATCAACACCAATGACGCCAGCCACAGGCCCGACCCCGGCCCCACCAGCGTGGCCAGCACGGCCACAGCCATGCCCACGATGCCGTACCACACGGCCCGCTTCGCGCTTTCCTGCCCCGAAAGGCCGCCCAGCGAGAGGATGAAAAGAATGGCGGCAACAACGTAGGCCGCAATAGTAAATGCGTTTTCCATCAGACGAGGCCCCTCAGGATTTCTGGAACATGGCGAGCATGCGCCGGGTGACGAGGAAGCCGCCGAAGATGTTTACGGCCGCCATGAAGATCCCCAAACCGGCCAATAGCGTGATCAGCCAACTGGTCGATCCGACCTGGATCAGCGCGCCGAGGATGATGATCGACGAAATCGCGTTGGTCACCGCCATCAGCGGCGTGTGCAGCGAATGCGCCACGTTCCAGATCACCTGGAAGCCGATGAACACGCTCAGCACGAACACGATGAAATGCTGCATGAAGCTCGCAGGCATCCCCGGGATCAGACCCACGCCCAGCACCAGCGCCGCACCGGCGCCCAGCATCGTGACCTGGGATTTCGTCTGCGCCTTGAAGGCGGCGACCTCTGCCGCGCGCTTCTCTTCGGGCGTCAGCTCCTTGACCGCTTCCTTCTTGGGCTGTGCGGCAATCGCGGCGACCTTGGGCGGTGGCGGCGGGAAGGTAACCTCGCTCGCGTGCGCGATGGTTGCGCCGCGAATGACGTCGTCCTCCATGTTGTGATTGATCACACCGTCTTTTTCCGGGGTCAGATCGGTCAGCAGATGGCGAATGTTGGTCGCGTAGAGTGTCGAGGCCTGCGCGCCCATCCGGCTGGGGAAATCGGTATAGCCGATGATGGTCACGCCATTGTCGGTGACGATCTTCTGATCCATCACCGTCAGCTTGCAGTTCCCGCCCTTCTCGGCCGCCAGATCCACCACGACAGAGCCGGGCTTCATCGCCTTGACCATATCCTCGGTCCACAGCTCAGGCGCCTCGCGGTTGGGGATCAGCGCCGTGGTGATGACGATATCCACCTCGGGCGCCAGCTCCCGGAACTTGGCCAGCTGCGCTTCGCGGAATTCCGGCGAGGACACGGACGCGTAGCCGCCCGAGGATGATCCATCCTGCTGCTCTTCCTCAAAATCGAGATAGACGAACTCGGCGCCCATCGATTCCACCTGCTCGGCCACTTCGGGGCGCACGTCAAACGCGAGCGTAATCGCACCCAGCGAGGTCGACGTGCCAATCGCGGCCAGACCCGCAACACCGGCACCGACCACCAGCACCTTCGCGGGCGGCACCCGGCCCGCCGCCGTGATCTGCCCGGTAAAGAACCGGCCAAAGTTGTTGCCCGCCTCGATCACCGCGCGATACCCCGCGATATTCGCCATCGAGCTCAGCGCGTCCATCTTCTGCGCGCGGCTGATGCGCGGGATCATCTCCATCGCGATGACGGTGGCGCCCTTCTTGGCCGCCGCCTGCATCTTTTTCTCATCCGCCACGGGCGAGAAGAACGAGATCAGCGTCTGCCCCTCGCGCAGCTTTTTCATCTCGGCGTCAGAGGGCGCGCGCACCTTGGCGACGACATCGGCCTCTTTCCACAGCGCGGCTGCGGTCTTGACGACCGTGACCCCCGCCGCTTCGTACAGCGCATCGTCAAATCCCGATTTAACGCCCGCACCGGCCTCGATAAGGCAATCGTGGCCCAGCTTTTGCAGCTGCTGCGCGCTGTCGGGGGTCATGGCGACGCGCGCCTCCCCGTCAAAGAGCTCCTTAGGTGTCCCGATCTTCACTCAAAATCTCCCAAAATCCTGTTTGGTGCGAAACTGGCGTGTCGCAGATGTCCCGTTGCCTATCCCGCGCATGCGCCACGTACAAGCGTCCGTACTGCATCATAATGCAGCTATGCGCCGGTTTTTCCAGCATGCGCCGCATTTTTACGCAGTATACCATTGCATGCCATCGTGAAATATAATTCCAAAGCGGCCCGCCCAGACGCAATAAACCTGCTCACCCGAATCTGCCAGCGCTCTCGCCCCCCGTGCCGCAACGTCAAAGCAGCGCGCGCCCCCCGTCCCGCCTAGGCTGCCCACAACAAGGGAGGAGACGATATGCAACTCAACGGGAAACACGCGCTCATCACCGGCGGTGGCACGGGCATCGGTCTGGCCATAGCACGGATGCTGGCGGCGCAGGGCGCCCATGTCACCATCACCGGGCGGCGGCAAGACGTGCTCGACGACGTCGCCGGCGAGGGCATGACGCCGCTCGCCATGGACGTGCGGGACGAGGCCGACGTCGTGGCCAAGATCGAGCAGGCGGTCGAACGCAACGGCCCCGTGCAGATCTGCGTCCCCAACGCCGGTCTCGCAACGGGAAAGGCCGCGCATAAGACCGACATGACGTTCTGGCGTGACATGATGTCAACCAACCTCGACGGCGCCTTTCTGACCATACGCGAAAGCCTGAAATCCATGCGCGACACCGATTGGGGACGGGTCATCACCGTCTCCTCCATGGCGGGCCTGCGCGGGCTGCCGGGGCGGCCTGCTATACCGCGTCAAAACACGGGATGATCGGCCTGACCCGCGCGCTCTCCGAGGAATACATGGGCAAACCCTATACGTTCAACGCGCTCTGCCCTGGATACGTCGATACCGAGATCGTCACGCGCAATACCGCCTCGATCTCGGCCCGCGCGGGCATTTCCGAGGATGCCGCGCGCGACATGATGGTCAAGGCCAACCGCCACAAGCGGCTGATTACGGTGGAGGAAGTCGCCGCCGCCGCGGCGTGGCTCGTCGGCCCGGGCTCGGGAAGCATCAACGGTCAGTGCATCGAAATCGCCGGCGGCCAGATGTAGCGCCGCACGCGGGCGGCGACCGCCGCCGTCCGCCTCCGGCCTCAATCACTGTCGCGCCCCGATCCCGCGGCCTATACCGCGCGCACCAGCGGCACCTGCCGTTCGCCCGCCGCCCATTTGCGCGCGGCCTCGCCGAACGCTTCAAACAGCGGGCGCGACACGGGATCCTTGGCCGCCTCATACTCCGGGTGCCACTGCACCGCGAGCGTGAAACCGGGCGCGCCATCGATATAGATCGCCTCGGGCGTGCCATCCTCGGCGGTGCCGTCAATCACCACGCGCGGGCCGGGTGCCTTGATGCCCTGCCCGTGCAGCGTGTTGGTGCGCACCACCTGCGCGCCCATGACCGAATGAAACACCCCACCGGGGGTGAAGGTGACGTCATGGCGCAGCTCGAATTTCTCCTCGATCGTGCCGTCGGGCGGCATGCGGTGGTTCATCCGCCCCGGCAGATCCCGGATCTCGGGGTAGAGCGTGCCGCCCATGGCCACGTTCACCTCCTGGAATCCCCGGCAAATCCCCAGAATAGGCTGCCCGCTGGCCACACAGGCCCGCGTCAGCTCCAACGCCAGCGCATCGCGCGCCCGGTCAAACTCCCCATGCGCCGCCGTCGCCTCCTCGCCGTATTCCTCGGGGTGCACGTTGGGCCGCCCCCCGGTCAGCAGGAACCCGTCGCAGCAGGCTATGAGCTCGGGCACCGACACCAGCGCCGGATCGCTCGGCACCAGCAGCGGCATCGCTCCGGCCACATCCGCAATCGCGTGGCTGTTCATCGTGCCGCCCGCGTGCACCGGATAGCTGTCGTTCAGAAGGTAGCTGTTGCCGATAATCCCAATGACAGGGCGTCCCATGGTGGAATCCTTTTCACTCGCTTTGCCTATAAACTAAGCACAACCGGACAAACGCTCAACCACGCAAAAACGCACGGGCCCTTCTAAAGGCCCGTGCGCTGAAAAATGCGGCAAATTCAGTGGGTCTCAGACCTCGCCAATCAGGTTCGCCGCCTCGATCCCCGTCATCGCGGCCTCGGCGTCATTGTCCGACGTATCGCCGGTCACCCCCACGGCACCAATCACCGCGCCCTTGGCGGATTTCAGCAGCACGCCACCCGGCACCGGCACGACCTGCCCGCCGTAGACACCGTTCACGGCGGCCATGAAATAGGCCTGCTGCTCGGCGCGCGCCATCTGCGCGGTCCCGGCCATGCCCAGCATCACCGCGCCGTAGGCCTTGCCATGGGCAATCGCAAAACGCCCCGGCGCCGCGCCATCCTGACGCTCGAACGCAATCACGTGGCCGCCCGCATCCAGCACCACCACCGACAAGGGCTTCAGCCCCATTTCGGCACCCTTCTCAAACGTCTTGCGGATCACCGTCCGCGCTTTTCTCAACGATACTGTCATGTCTCTCTCCTCGCCGCCCCACGCGCGGCCCTTGCTTCATTGTGCCAAAAATACGCCGGGGAGCGCGAGGGGCCGGCCCCTCGCTCCCGCCCCAAAATCACTGCGCTGCCTTCAGCTCAAGGCGCCGCGCGTGCAACACAGGTTCGGTATAGCCCGAAGGCTGCGCCGCCCCCTCCAACACCAGATCACACGCCGCCCGGAAGGCTATCCCGTCAAACCCGGGCGCCATCGGCGTGTAGCCCGGATCTCCCGCGTTCTGACGGTCCACCACGGCGGCCATCTTGCGCAGACCGTCCATCACCTGATCCTCGGAAATCACCCCGTGGTGCAGCCAGTTCGCCAGCGCCTGCGCCGAGATGCGACAGGTGGCGCGGTCCTCCATCAGACCCACATCGTTGATGTCAGGCACTTTCGAACAGCCAACCCCCTGATCGACCCAGCGCACCACGTAGCCAAGGATGCCCTGCGCGTTGTTCTCGATCTCGCGGGTGATTTCCGCGTCGCTCAGGTTGCGCCCCGTCAGCACCGGGATGCTCAGCAGATCCTCCAGCGTGCCGCGCGCGCCGCCCGCGGCGATCTCGTCCTGCCGCGCCAGCACATCGACCGCGTGGTAATGCATCGCGTGCAGCGTTGCCGCCGTGGGCGACGGCACCCAGGCGCAGGTTGCCCCCGATTGCGGATGGCCGATCTTGGCCTCCAGCATCTCGCCCATGCGGTCGGGCATGGCCCACATCCCCTTGCCGATCTGCGCGCGCCCCTTCAGGCCGCAGGCCAGACCGATATCGACGTTGCGATCCTCATAGGCCGCGATCCAGGGCTGCGACTTCATCTCACCCTTGGGCACCATCGGCCCGGCGGCCATCGAGGTATGGATCTCATCGCCCGTGCGATCGAGGAAGCCCGTGTTGATGAAGGCCACCCGCGATTTCGCCGCCCGGATACATTCCTTGAGGTTGGCACTCGTGCGGCGCTCCTCATCCATGATCCCCAGCTTGACCGTGTTGGCAGGCAGGCCCAGCGCGCCCTCGACGTGGGAGAATATCTCGTTCGTGAACGCCACCTCTTCGGGGCCATGCATCTTGGGTTTGACCACATAGACGCTGCCGGTGACCGAGTTGCCGCCAGCGCGGCCCAGATCGTGCATCGCGATGAGCGTGGTGATCATCGCATCCATCAGCCCCTCGCCCACTTCCAGCCCGTCGCGGTCCAGCACGGCGGGGTTGGTCATCAGATGGCCCACGTTGCGGATCAACATCAGCGACCGCCCCTTGAGCGTCAGTGTGCTCCCATCCGGTGCGGTATAGCTGCGGTCGGGGTTCATCGCGCGGGTAACGCTCTTGCCACCCTTCTCAAAGGTTTCTTCCAGATCGCCCCGCATCAGGCCCAGCCAGTTACCGTAGGCCACCACCTTGTCCTCGGCGTCCACCGCCGCAACGCTGTCCTCGCAATCCATGATCGTGCTCAGCGCGGATTCCATCACCACATCCGCCACATGCGCGGGATCGCTTTTGCCGATGGGGTGTTCCGCGTCGATCACGATCTCGACGTGCAGGCCGTTATTGCGCAGCAGAATCGACGCGGGCGCCTCGGGCGCACCCGTGTAGCCCACGAATTGCGCGGGATCCGCCAATCCGATTCCGTGCGTGACCGGTGGCGCGCCTCCGGTGCTGCCCGCCTTCTGCCCGGTGACCACCGCGCCGCGCTCATCCGTGCCGTTCAGCAGCACGCCCTCCAGACGCCCCTCGGCGACCTGATAGCCGACCAACTGCGTGTGCGAGCCCGACACCAGCGGCGCCGCCTCATCCAGAAACGCCTTGGCCCGTGCCACGACCCGCGCGCCGCGCGCCGGGTCATAACCGCCCGCCCCAGGCAAATCGCCCAGCGCATCGGTGCCGTAATACGCATCATACAGCGATCCCCAGCGCGCGTTCGCTGCATTCAGCGCAAAGCGTGCGTTGGTAATGGGCACCACCAGCTGCGGGCCGGGGGTGGCCGCGATCTCCGGGTCGACATTCGCCGTGTCGATCTCGAAATCATCGCCCTCCGGCACCAGATAGCCGATCTCGGTCAGGAAGCTGCGGTAGGCGTCGGCGTCATGCGGCTGCCCCGCGCGGTCGCGGTGCCAGGCGTCGATCTGGCCCTGAATCGTCTCGCGCTTTTCCAGCAGGCTGCGGTTCTTTGGGCCCATTCCGTGCACCAACTCCGAAAAGCCGTTCCAGAAGGCGTCAGCCGTCACGTCCAGCCCCGTCAGCGCCTGTGTCTCGATGAACTCAGCCAACCGGCTGTCTACCTGCAATCCGTTGCGGTCTACCCGTTGCATGAAGGCTCCTTTATGATCCGTTCCAAAGGGGCCTGAGCCCCGCCATGTTTCCGATAGGAAACCGTTTGCGTCATGGTTAGAACGAAGCCTCAGAACCCGCAAGTCTCTTTTGGTAAATTTATCTTACCAATTTATCCTGCGTCTTGCTCCGCTCATTCTTGCAGCGCACCGAGCAATAGCGGACCTCGTCCCAGACATCCGCCCATTTGCGCCGCCAGGTGAAGGGGCGCCCGCAGGTCGCGCAGACCTTTGACGGCAGGTCGGATTTCTTGCGATGTTTGGCCATGCGATGGATCTAGATCCCCTGCGACGCCTGAAAACTCCCCATAACAAGAAAAAGCGCCCTCTCCCGGCAGGGAAAGGACGCCAAACTCGTTAAAACACTATTCTTAGTCGGCGATGGCCGGATCGACCGGCGTGCTCGAGCTGTTGGTGCCCGGCGCGTAGGTATCCGTTGCGACCGTCGTGCCCACCGGGCCAGAGGCTTCGGCATTGCTGACCGCTTCGCCGTCGCCCGCGTTAGCGATGTTGAACACGACCAGACCCACGATCATCAAACCACCCCAGATCATCGCGGCGCGGATACCAAACAGCGAGGGGCTGTGCTTGCGTTCTTGGGTTTCGACGTTTGTGTCGGGTGCAGACATGGTCTGTTCTCCTTAATCAATGCGCGCCTGTCTTGTGGCGCGTCGGTTGCAAGTTTAACGTGGCCGCGCGGCATTGGTTCCCGATGTTCGCGAAATTTTCCGCTAAAGGAGCGCCCATGCGCGACGCCGCCCCCCAGACGATCTATCTTTCCGACTACACCGCCTTTGGCTGGCGGGTGGAGCAGGTTTCGCTGCATTTCACGCTGGCCCCGTCGGCCACCCGCGTGCGCAGCCGCATCGCCTTCGCCCCCAACGCGGACGCCCCCGCGCAGCCGTTCTTTCTGCACGGCGAGGCGCTCACCCTGATCTCGGCGCGCATCGATGGGCAGGACATCACGCCTGACGTCACCGCCGAAGGGCTGACCTGCACCGTGCCAGACAGTGCTTTCGTGTTCGAGGCGGAAGTCGAGATTGATCCGGCAGGCAATACCGCGCTCGAAGGGCTCTATATGTCGAACGGCATGTATTGCACCCAATGCGAGGCCGAGGGCTTTCGCAAGATCACCTACTACCCCGACCGCCCCGATGTGATGGCCGTGTTCGACGTCACCATCGAGGGCGATCTGCCCGTGCTTTTGTCCAACGGTAACCCGGTCAGCACCGCGCAGGGACGCGCCGAATGGCACGATCCCTGGCCCAAACCCGCCTATCTCTTTGCGCTGGTGGCGGGCGATCTGGTTGCCCATCCCGGCAGCTTTACCACCAGATCAGGCCGCGAGGTGGCGCTGAACCTCTACGTGCGCCCCGGCGACGAGGGCAAATGCGCCTTTGGCATGCAGGCGCTCAAGGACAGCATGAAATGGGACGAAGACGTCTACGCCCGCGAATACGATCTGGACCTGTTCAACATCGTGGCCGTCGATGATTTCAACATGGGCGCAATGGAGAACAAGGGTTTGAATATCTTCAATTCAAGCGCGGTTCTGGCGTCGCCCGAAACCTCCACCGACATGAATTTCGAGCGGATCGAGGCGATCATCGCGCATGAGTATTTCCACAACTGGACCGGCAACCGCATCACCTGCCGCGACTGGTTCCAGCTGTGCCTCAAGGAAGGGCTGACTGTCTTCCGCGACAGCCAGTTCACCGCCGATATGCGATCGGCCCCGGTCAAACGCATCTCTGATGTGATTGATCTGCGCGCGCGCCAGTTCCCCGAGGATCAGGGCCCGCTCGCTCACCCCGTGCGCCCCGACCGCTTTCAGGAGATCAACAACTTCTACACCGCCACCGTCTACGAAAAGGGCGCGGAGGTGATCCGCATGCTGAAAACCCTCGTGGGCGATGAGGCCTATGCGCAGGCCGTGCAGCTTTATTTTGACCGTCACGACGGCGACGCCGCCACCATCGAGGATTGGCTCAAGGTGTTCGAGGAGACGACCGGCCGCGATCTGGCGCAGTTCAAACGCTGGTACACGCAGGCGGGCACGCCGCGCGTGTCGGTTGCCGAAGACTGGGCCGACGGCACGCTCACGCTCACCTTCACGCAATCCACCGCGCCCTCCGCCGCCTCGCCCGACCCGCAGCCGCAGGTCATCCCCATCGCCGTCGGCCTCATCGCCCCCGACGGGGCCGAGGTTGCCACGACCCGCGTGCTGGAAATGACCGAGGCCACGCAACGCTTTGCCTTCGACGGTCTCGCCCAGCGCCCGGTCGCGTCGATCCTGCGCGATTTCTCCGCGCCCGTCGTGCTTGATCACCCGGACGCCGATCCCGCGCATCTGCTGGCCCACGACACCGATCCCTTCACCCGGTGGGAGGCCGCACGCACGCTCGCGCGCCGCTCCCTGCTGGCGCAGATCCGCGACGGTGCCGCCCCCGATGAAGCCTACCTCGACGGCATCCACCGCGTCGCCACCGACCGCAGCCTTGATCCCGCCACCCGCGCGCTGATGATGGGCGCGCCGGGGCAATCCGAACTCGCCGGCGTGCTGGCCGAGCACGGCGAGACCCCCGATCCGATGGCCATCCACGCAGCCCTTGAGGACATGCGCGCCGCCATGGCCGCGCGCTTTGGCGGTGATGCCATGATGCTCTACGCCGAAAATACCGTGACCGAAGCCTACGCCCCCGATGCCGCGCAATCGGGCCAGCGCGCGCTGGCGGGCGTTATGCTGTCGCTGATGACGCGCGGCGACAACGGCACCGCCGCGCAGGCGCAATTCGATCACGCCGATAACATGACCCAGAAACTCGGCGCGCTGGCGCAGCTGATCACCGCCGGGCGCGGCGATGCGGCCCTCGCCGCGTTCGAGGACCGCTGGCGCGACGACCGGCTAGTGATGGACAAATGGTTCGGCCTGCAAGTCGCCCGCGCCCAGCCCGACGATGCCGCCGACGTCGCCCAGCGCCTGACGGCACACCCCGATTTCAACTGGCAGAACCCCAACCGCTTCCGCGCCGTGTTTGGCACGCTGGCGATGCACCACGCAGGCTTTCACCACGCCTCCGGCAAGGGCTACGCGCTGCTGGCCGATTGGCTGATCAAACTCGACCCGCTCAATCCGCAGACGACGGCGCGCATGTGCTCGGCCTTCCAGACGTGGAAACGCTATGACACCGAAAGACAAAAGCTGATGAAAACCCAGATCGACCGTATCCTCGCCACGCCCGGCCTCAGCCGTGACACAACCGAAATGCTCACCCGGATCGCGGGCGCATGAGCCGTCCGCTGTGCCTCATCACCGGCGCCTCGACGGGGATCGGTGCCGCTTGCGCGCGCCTTGCCGCCGCGCAGGGCTTTGATCTGGTCCTGACCTACGCCAGCAGCCGCACGGGCGCCGAAGCGGTCGCCGCCGACTGCACCTCCGCGGGCGCCGCCGTCACGCCAGTGCAATGCGACGTGACCGACCCCGACCAGATCGACGCGCTCTATACAACGGTCGATGCCACCGGCCCACTTGCCGCACTCATCAACAACGCGGGCGTCGTCGACGATGCCATCCGGGTCAGCGATCTGACCCACGCCCGCCTGCGGCGCATGTTCGACACAAACGTGATCGGCGCCATTCTGGTCGCCGCCGCCGCCGTGCGCCGGATGGAGCCGCGCGGCACCGGGACCATCATCAACGTCACCTCCGCCGCCGCGCGGCTGGGATCGGCCAATCAATACGTCGACTATGCCGCCTCCAAGGCCGCGATGGACATCTTTACCAAGGGGCTGTCGGATGAGGTTGCGCCAAAGGGATTGCGCGTCATGGGCGTGGCCCCCGGCCTGATCGACACGCCGATCCACGCCAAGGGGGGCGATCCCGACCGCGCCGCGCGCCTCAGCTCCATGGTGCCGATGCAGCGCACCGGATCAGCGGATGAAATCGCCAAGGCCGTGCTGTGGCTGATGTCGGACGGGGCCAGCTACATCACCGGCAGCACGCTGGACGTCACCGGCGGGCGTTAGGGGATGGCGCTGATCCTTCTGCTTGCGGGCCTGTTGGTCACCGGCTTTTTTGCGTGGCGCTACATTCAGCGCGGCCCCTTCATCGCGGACGATCTGATGGACGCCCCGCGCGAGGTCCGCGCGGCGGCCAAACGGCAAGGCGTGCAGGCACAACCCAACGTGTACCTGATCGACAGCCTCTCCAGCGCCGATGTCTGCGTGGCCGCCCTCGCCGCGTGTTTCGCGCGGATGGACGATGCCGCCCCCGTGGCGGACGCCACCCTGCACCGCGCGCTGGCCAAACACCTGCGCTGCGACGCCGCGACAGCCGATGATCTGGTGACGCTGGGCCCGTGGGTCGCGGCGCAGGGCGGCGAGCGCGCCTTCGAGCGGCTGACACAGCGGCTCAAACGGCTCGATCACGGGCCGTATTTCGACCGGCTGATGTCGGTACTCGGCAACGTGGCGGCGGCGGGCAGCAAGGGCATGCCCAGCGCGCGGCAGGCCGATGCGCTGGGATCGCTCGCGCGGATCTTTCGCACCGCATGAGCCTGCCCTACAGCTATACCGCCACGCCACGCAGCCGCACTGCCGCGCTGGTCGTCGCCGCGATCTGGACCGTGCTGGCGCTGGCCTGGTGGGTGCTGGACGCATCGCCGCTGATCGTGGCGGTGCTGGCCGCCTTCACCCTGCCCGCCCTTTACGAGATCGTGGCCCAGCCGCAGGCCAGCTTCACCCTCGATGCGACCCACATCCGTTGGCACACGCCCCACGCCGAGGCCGAAATCGCGCTGAGCGGGGTCAATCACATCCGGCTCGACACCCGGCTCGATATGTCTGTGCGGGTCAGCGTGGTGCTGAGCAACGGGCGCAAGCTGCGCGTGCCAGTGCCAGCCACCCCGCCGCATACGGAGGTCGACACGGCAGCCCGCGCCGCCGGCCTCACCGTCAAACGCCATCACTTCAGTCTGATCGGCTAGGGCCGCGCGCGGGGCCGCAGGGTGCCCACCGGCACGCAATAGGATTGCTTGCGCAGCCAGCTTGCCATCTCGCCGCGCTTGCGCGCGTTGCGCATCGGCCCCCAATCGGCAGAGACCCCGCGCCAGCGGGTGTCGCGCGCGTGGATCACCCCGTCGCGCGGCACCGTCACGGCCATGATCCGCGCCGCACAGCTAAGGTTGGCCGCCCCGTCCTTCAAGGCCTCGCCCGTGCCCGCCCGGCAGTCATAGCCGCGCGCGGTGGCGGGCAGGATCTGCAACAACCCGTACCAGCGCCCGCCGCCGCCCACGGCCCAGGGCTTGTACGTGCTTTCGTATTTTGCGAGCGCCGACATGTAGCCGACCCAAAAGGCCCCGCGCTGCTCGGGCCCGTTTTCGGGATAGGCCGGGCACCAGGTGGTGATGTCGCGCGGCACGGTCGTGATCAGCGGCTTGCCGTGTTGCTTGAACGCCGACAGCGCCGCGCGCGTCCACAGCGCGTGACCGTCCATATGCTGCCAACGGGTGCGCGGAAGGGTGACGCGGCGCGCGGGCGGTCGAAAGGCGGCCAGATCCACCGGCGGCGGGGCCGTGATCGGATCGACGGCGGCCACCGCCTGCGCAGGCTTGGCCACCGGGCGCACCCGCTCAAGCCCTTCGGCCGAGGCCATTTCCCCGAGCGTCAGACCCAGGACCAGCAAACTCAAGATTCCCCCCGCATGGGCCACACTATGTTGCGCCGCCCCGTCACGCGCAAGACCACGCGCGCGGGCTTTGATGCCGATCCGGCAACAGTACGCCCATGGTTAACGGAATCTTTACGCTTGCGGCACAAATCGCGCCGCTTCGGCACGCCACCCCCTTTGCAATTCCGCGCCCGCGCCATGATCGCGCCCCAGTTACCGGGCATATCCAGAAGGGCAATCACCGGTTTCGGAGAGTTCGCGCCATGCGCCTGATGTCTGCCCTGAAGAACAAACTGCCCAAGCCCGCAGCGGCCCCCACACCGGCCCCGACAGCCCCCTGCGTGTGGCGGCCCCGGCGCCCGGCGACCCGCTTGCCATGCTCGATATTCCCTGCCCCGATCCCACGCTTGAAGCGCGCACCCGCGACACCTACCAGAACGGCGCGCTGCGGCTGGTACGCCAGGAGCGCTGGGATTTGCTGAGCGCGCAGATCGCCGACGCCGATGCCCGCAACGTAATGACCCCGGTGGCATGAGCGTGGCGGAGCTGATGGCCTTTGGCGCCCGCGCCGATGTGGTACTTGCGGTGGAACACGCGCTGATGGACCGCGCCCCCGCCCATGACGCGCCACTCCTGCGCGGGATCGAAGCGCTGGAATACGTGCTGGCAGAGCATCCGCGCGACGCCATCGTCGCCTGCATCGTGGCGCAGGCGCATGTGGATCTGGCCTGGGCATGGCGCGGCATCGGCTGGGACGTCGAAATCGCGCGCCGCAACCGCGAAGCCTTCGAGGCGCATTTCGCCCGCGCCCGTGACATCATGGCCCCCTTCTCCGCGCAGACCGCCAACAGCGCCCTGCTCGCGTCGCTGGCCTGCGCGCTCAACGGCGCGGAGGAGGACGGCGGGCGCGGGCTCGCCAACCGCTTCGAGGCGCTCATTGACATCAACCCGCGCAACACCGCCTCCCTGCGCGCGCTCGGCACGCAGATGCTGCCGCGCTGGTACGGCTCCTACGCCACGCTCGAACTGGAGGCCCGGCGCACCGCCGCGCGCACCGCGGGTATCTGGGGCGCGGGTGGCTACACATGGGTGATGTTCGACGCCATCAGCATGGACGACGAGGCCTGCGCGCGCCTGGATCTTGATTTCTTTGTCGAAGGGCTGCGCGACATCCTCGCGCGCCGCCGCGATCCGCATACCGCCAACCTGCTCGCCGCCTATTGTGCCAATACCATCGGGCAGGCCTATTCAGGTCACGACGCCGCCGATCACAACCGCGCACAGATCGCCGCCTGCGCCAATTGGATCGTGCGCGAACACCTGACCGAATTGCATCCGATGATCTGGGCCCATGCCGCGCAGGGGTTTGCCAACAATCTGCGGGTCTCCTCCGCCAGCCGCTTTGCAGCGGCCGGGCGCGACGACGCGCTGCGCATCATCGCGGGGCTTTTCAGGCGCGAGATCGAGGCGGGCAAGCGCATCGTCTTCACCGATGAAGGCGCACAGACGCAACCCGCCTGAACGCACGGCGGGGATGGACACTCCCGCCTCCCCGCTCCTATCCTTCCCGTCCAAAGGGAGGATCGCATGACCATCTACAAGACCGCCGCACCGGACGTTGCCCTGCGCGACATCACCATCACCCAGCGGGTGTTTGAAAACCTCACCCGGCGGCCCGATGCCGTTGTCCTCACCGACGGACCGACGGGCGCCACCCTGACAGCCGCCGATCTGATGGACCGTGTCAAACGGCTGGCGGGCGGGCTCAACGCGCGCGGGTTCGGCGCGGGCAAGACCGTGGCGCTGATGGCGCCCAACATGCCCGATTACGCAGTCGTTTTTCATGGCGTGGCCTGGGCCGGCGGCACGATCACCACGATCAACCCCACCTATACCGCCGCCGAAGTCGCGCATCAGCTGCGCGACAGCGGCGCCGACATGCTGATTACCGTGCCGATGTTTCTGGAAACCGCGCAGGCAGCGGCAACCGAGGTCGGCGGACTGCCCCTCACGGTCATCGGCAGTGCCGAGGGCACCCAGACCCTCGACGATCTGATGGGCGCCCCGCAAGAGGCGCAAACCCCCGTTGATCTCGACACCCACATCGTCGTGCTGCCCTATTCCTCGGGCACCACCGGGCTGCCCAAGGGCGTGCGCCTGTCGCACCGCAACCTTGTGGTCAACGTCGACCAGATCATCGCGGGCGCTTCGTTTGAGGAGGGCGAAGTCGCCGCAGGCTTCCTGCCGTTCTTTCATATCTACGGGATGCAGGCGCTGATGAACGTGCACCTCGCGGGCGGCGGCGCGCTTGTCACCCTGCCGCGCTTTGATCTTGAGCTGTTCCTGCAGATCAGTCAGGACCACCGCGCGCGGCGCATGTGGATCGTGCCCCCCGTGGCGCTGGCACTCGCCAAACACCCCGTCGTCGACCAATATGATCTGTCCAGTGTCGAGGAAATCTTCTCCGGCGCCGCCCCGCTGGGGGGCGAAGTCTGCGACGCGGTGGCCAAGCGGCTCAACTGCGTGGCGCTGCAGGGCTACGGCATGACCGAGCTCAGCCCCGTCACCCATATCTCCCCGCGCCACGCGCCCAAATCGGGCTCCAGCGGGCTGGCCACGCCCAACACCGACTGCCGCATCGTCGATCCCGACACCGGCGCCGACCTGCCGGCAGGCGAGGAAGGCGAGCTGTGGATTCGCGGCCCCCAGGTGATGATGGGATACCTCAACAACGACAAGGCCACCGCCGAGACGCTGACGCAGGACGGCTGGCTCAAGACCGGCGACATCGCCAAGATCGACGCCGACGGCTACATGTTCATCATGGACCGCCTCAAGGAGCTGATCAAATACAAGGGTTTCCAGGTTGCCCCCGCCGAATTGGAGGCAACCCTGCTCACCCATGACGGCATCACCGACGCCGCCGTGATCGGCCTGCCCGATGACGAGGCCGGCGAGCGGCCCATCGCCTTCATCGTCGGCAACGACCGCGTGCCGGACGCCGATGGCGTGCGCGCGCATCTCAAACGCACGCTGTCGTCCTACAAGCAGGTGCACGAGGTCTATTTCGTCGACGAGATCCCCAAATCCGCCTCCGGCAAGATCCTGCGCCGCGTGCTGCGCGACCGGATGAAAGACACCGCCTGACCGCCGCCCGCCCTTGCGACACTGCGCGGGGGCGGCTACACCGCGATCAGACCAAACCACCCCGAGGGCCGCCATGCTTGATCTGACTTACGACACCCCCAAACCCCGCGTCATCAGCGGCGCAAAACAGGACTGGGAACTGGTGATCGGCATGGAGGTGCACGCGCAGGTGCTCTCCAAATCCAAGCTGTTTTCCGGCGCCTCGACCCTTTTCGGCGCCGAGCCCAATTCAAACGTCGCCTTCGTCGACAGCGCGCAGCCCGGCATGCTGCCCGTCATCAACGAATTCTGCGTCGAGCAGGCTGTGCGTACAGGGCTGGGCCTGAAGGCACAGATCAACCTCTTCTCGGCCTTTGACCGCAAGAACTACTTTTACCCCGACCTGCCGCAGGGCTACCAGATCAGCCAGCTCTACCACCCCATCGTGGGCGAGGGCGAGGTGCTGGTCGAAATGGGCGACGGCACCGCGCGCAACGTGCGTGTCGAACGCATCCACCTCGAACAGGACGCGGGAAAATCCATCCACGACATGGACCCCGCGATGTCCTTTGTCGATCTCAACCGCACGGGCGTCGCCCTGATGGAGATCGTCTCAAAGCCCGATATCCGCAGCCCCGAAGAGGCCGCCGCCTATCTCGCCAAACTGCGCCAGATCATGCGCTATCTGGGCACCTGCAACGGCGACATGCAATCGGGTGCCATGCGCGCCGACGTCAACGTCAGCATCTGCGCGCCCGGCGCCTACGAGAAATACATGGAAACGCAGGATTTCTCCTTCCTCGGCACGCGCTGCGAGATCAAGAACATGAACTCCATGCGCTTTATCCAGCAGGCGATCGAGGTCGAGGCCCGCCGCCAGATCGCCATCGTCGAGGGCGGTGGCGAGGTCGTGCAGGAAACCCGCCTGTTCGACCCCGACAAGCAGGAAACCCGCTCCATGCGCTCCAAGGAAGAGGCCCACGACTACCGCTACTTCCCCGATCCCGACCTGCTGCCGCTGGAAATCGAACAGGCCTGGGTGGACGAGATCAAAGCCACCCTGCCCGAGCTCCCGGACGCCAAGAAGGCGCGCTTCATCAATGACTTCGGCCTGTCGGACTATGACGCCAGCGTGCTCACAGCCGATCTCGATTCGTCGAGCTATTTCGAGGCTGTGGCACAGGGTCGCGACGGCAAGATGGCCGCCAACTGGGTCATCAACGAACTCTTTGGCCGGCTCAAGAAAGACGACCGTGACATCACCGACAGCCCCGTGTCGCCCGCGCAGCTGGGCGGCGTGATCGACCTCATCGCCTCCGACGCGATCAGCGGCAAGATCGCCAAGGATCTGTTCGAGATCGTCTATACCGAAGGCGGCGATCCGGCGGTCATCGTCGAAGAACGCGGCATGAAACAGGTCACCGACACCGGCGCCATCGAAGCCGCCGTGGACGAGATCATCGCCGCCAACCCCGATCAGGTCGCCAAGGCGCGCGAGAACCCCAAACTTGCCGGCTGGTTCGTGGGGCAAGTGATGAAGGCCACGGGCGGCAAAGCCAACCCCAAGGCCGTCAACCAGCTCGTCGCGGCCAAGCTGAAGGGCTAAGGCGCGGTGCGCATAGGCCCGTCGGTGCGGTTCTGTCTGGCGGTCATTGCCCTGACCGCGCAGTTCCTCTCTGCCGCGCCATCAAGGGCCGGTGAAATCTGCACCCTCGTCGTGGATGCGAAAACCCGCGCCCCGATCCTGGAGCGCGGCGACTGTACGCGCCGCGCCACGCCCGCCTCGACGTTCAAGATCCCGCTGGCCCTGATCGGCTATGAACTTGGCGTGCTGCAAAGCGCCCACGCCCCGCGCCTGCCCTTCATCGAAGGCACCCCGGATTGGGGCAGGCAGTGGCGACAGCCGACCGATCCGGCCCATTGGATGGCATATTCGGTGCTGTGGTATTCGCAGGCCATCACGCCCCGCCTCGGCGCCGTGAATATCACCGACCATTTGCACGCCTTCGGCTACGGTAACGCGGATATGTCCGGCGACATCGCGCAATCCAACGGGCTTGAACGCGCGTGGCTCTCGTCGAGCCTGCAAATATCGCCGCGCGAGCAGGCCGGGTTTCTGGCCCGACTGGTCACCGGGGATCTGCCCGTCAGGGCCGACACCCTGCGCAAGACCCGCGCAATCGTCACCCATCACGCGACCGTGCAGGGCTGGCGGATACAGGGCAAGACCGGCGCCGCCTTCCCGCGACAGGACTCCGGCAGCTTTGACTACGCGCGCGGTTTTGGCTGGTACGTCGGCTGGGCCGAGAATGGCGCGGACAAGGTGGTATTCGCGCATCTGCGTCAGGATGCCCGGCGCCACGATGTCTCTCCGGGTTTGCGCGCCCGCGCCACGATGCAAACCATCCTCGCACCGCTTTTGCAGGGCGCGCAGCCATGAGGCGGCTGGGCGTTCTGCTGGTCCTCGTGGCTCCCGTGGCGCCATCCGCCCCTGCGGCGGATCCCGATGACTGGAGCCTTAGCAAATGCGCCCTCTACCGGGACGCATGGGACTGGGCGGTCTCAACCCTCGACGGGCCTGCCCCCAGCGACGGATTTGTTGCCGCCACTGAGGCATTTGTCGCGTCGGACTGTACCGCGCGCGTCGCGGTCTGCCCCGTCACCGACGCCGACTTTTCACTGGCCAATATGCTGACGGTGATGACAATGTCCGAGGGTATGGCCAGCACCTTCGTCCCGTTCAGCTGTCGCGACAGCTGACAGCCCACCGCCCGATTGCAAAGGATACCGCCGATGACCGACGTCTTCCGCTCCACCCCGCTCACCGTGCGCCCCGAATGGATCGACTACAACGGCCATCTCAACATGGCGTATTACTCCGTGCTGATGGATCAATGCGCCGATCAGGCCTATCCGATCCTAGGTTTCGGGCCCGAATATCGCGAGGCCACGGGCTGCACGACCTATGTGGTCGAATTCCACATCTGCTATCTACGCGAGCTGGCCGAGGGCGACACGGTTACCTCGACCTTCCAGCTGCTCGACTACGACGGCAAACGCTTCCACGTCTTTCAGGAATTGTGGCACTCCGACGGCTGGTGCGCCGCCACGGGCGAAGCGCTTGCCCTGCACATCGACCAGAAAGGCGGGAAACCCCGCGCAGCGCCCATCCCGTCCGAGATCATCACGAACCTTGAGACGATGAAACAAGCCCACGCAAACGCCCCCTGGCCCGAACGCGCGGGCCGCAAGATAGGCATCCCGCGCTAGGCGTCAGCCGTGTGCACGCGCGGTGTACGCCCGGTGCACAGGGTGTGACACCCCCGCATCCCCGTGGTTCCCTTTCGCCCGCACCCGCGCTAGAACACCGCAAACCAGACCGGAATCCCGCCCATGCCCCGCTTTGAATACAAGGTCGTCCCCGCCCCCACCAAGGGCCGCAAGGGCAAGGGCGTGCGCGGTGCAGAGGCCCGGTTTGCCTATGCGGTGCAGGAATTGATGAACGCCATGGCCGGCTATGGCTGGGAATATCAGCGCGCCGAAACGCTTCCGTCGCTTGAGCGCGCGGGGCTGGCCTCATCGACGACAGAATGGCGTAACGTGTTGATTTTCCGGCGTCCGCGCGAAGGCGACGCCGCCGAATTCCAGCCAGAACTGCTGCCCGCACCGTCGGAGATGACGGATGCGGAGGCGTTGCAGATGCCCGCCGAAGAGGACGCCGTCGTTGGTGGAACACCCGTGCCCGACAACGGTGTGGAGGACACGCAAAGCACGTCCGGCATCGGATCGTCACTCAGTATCCTCGCCCACGCCCGCAGCCTCGCCCGCGGCAAGGACACCGACCCGCCGGTGAAGAAATCCGACGATTAACGCGATCTTAGGGTTTGAGGTCTAAAGACAGCGCGTGGATGCGCCCGATCAGCTCGGGCCCCAGCGCCGCGTGCACCGCGCGGTGCTTTGCAATGCGCGTCTTGCCCGCCAGCTCCGGCGCGGTGAGCGCCACGTCAAAATGGCTCTCCCCGCCTTCCTGAAATCCGGCGTGGCCCCGGTGGGCTTCGCTGACGTCGTTGACCTGCAACGATTCTACCGTAAAGGCCGCGCGCAGGGCGGCTTCGATCTGGGCGGTGACGGACATGGCGGCGATCTCCGGCAGGGGCGCCCGTGGGGCGCGGTGGTTTGTCGCCGGAAAGGATTGGATTTTTCTCGAAATCCCCCTTCCCTCTGACAGCGAGAGGTTTAGACTAAGCCCCCTGCGAACGAAAGGTGCCCCCATGAATAAAGATGATCCCTTCGGCTTCGACATGTCCGTGTCCTCGGCCAAAAAGAAGAACCCGCGCGGGCGCCGTGGCATGTCGGGGGCGTCCGAGACCTCCACGCGCGTATGCGACCACGACGGCTGTCAGGAGGCCGGAAAGTACCGCGCGCCCAAGGCGCCCGATGTCCTGGATGACTACTTCTGGTTTTGCCAGCAGCACGTGCGCGAGTACAACAACAAATGGAACTTCTTTGACGGCACCACCGAGGCCGAGATGAACGCCAAGCTGAGCGAGGGCAAGGTGTGGGAACGCCCGACCAAACCGCTGGGCGACCCGGAGGCCCGCGCATGGGCGCGGCTGGGCATAGAGGATCCCCATCAGGTGCTGGGCGCCAACGCCACGCGCAACCCCGGCAAGGGGCCGCAGGCAGGCCGCCGCCTGCCCCCGACCGAGCGCCGCTCGCTCGAAATTCTGGATGCCAAGGACAATATGACCAAGGCGGAAATCCGTAAGATTTACAAATCCTTGATCAAGGTTCTTCATCCAGACATGAACGGCGGTGACCGCAGCCAGGAAGAGCAGTTGCAACAGGTCGTCTGGGCCTGGGACCAGCTCAAGGCGAGCCGGAATTTCAAGGACTAGGTGGCGGCATCGTGGCGCAGATCACGGGCGTAAAGGTGCAACCCGGTCATGCACAGCGCCCACACCGCCACGGCGGCGGGGCTGGTCGCCGCGTCGATGATCGCGAAGAGCCCGTACACGCCCGTCTCGATTGTGCCGACGGTCAGGCCCAGCAGCGTCGCACCGGCGAACGCGCTCGCTATCGTCATCCAGACCGCCGTAAACCCCGCCATGAGCCAGCCGCGCCTGCGCGGTCGTCCGAACGCCCCCGCGCAGACGTAGCCCACACCACCCGCGCCAAAAATCGCGGCAAGGTGAAAGCCGATCCCTGGCAGATGGCGCGACATGGGCCCGCCCATGAACGCCATGGCAAACGATACGATGAGCCCAGTAAGGGCGGTCGCAGCGGCAAGGTGCAGGCGGGTGGAACGGGTCATGGGGGCTCTCCTCTATGAATATCTGTTTCCCGTTGTGACACTTGAATTGCGCAGAACTGCGCGGGCATTCGTGCAGAAGATGTGCAGCCCGGCAACTGGCCTTAAGGGGGAGCGGAAATTGCCCCTTTCCCTTGCACCCACCCGCGATATGTTGCATCCGCGTGAAGACACTGACGCGCCTCCCCCGAGGAGGCTCCCCAAAGAGGTAGGATGACTGGCATGGCTGACGGCGCATTGGATATCAACGCAACCCCGACCAAGGAAATCTCGGTGCGGGAGGTGTTCGGCATCGACACAGACATGACCGTCAAGGGCTTCGAGGAGGTGACCGAGCGCGTGCCGGAGTTCGATACGACCTACAAGTTCGACCCCGACACGACGCTGGCGATCCTTGCGGGCTTTTCCCACAACCGCCGCGTGATGATCCAAGGGTATCACGGCACGGGCAAATCCACCCACATCGAACAGGTCGCCGCGCGCCTGAACTGGCCCGCCGTGCGCGTCAACCTCGACAGCCACATCAGCCGGATCGACCTGATCGGCAAGGACGCGATCAAGCTGCGCGATGGCAAGCAGGTCACCGATTTTCAGGAGGGCATCCTGCCCTGGGCGCTGCGCAACCCCACTGCGATCGTCTTTGACGAATATGACGCGGGCCGCGCCGACGTGATGTTCGTGATCCAGCGCGTGCTGGAAAAGGACGGCAAGCTCACGCTGCTGGACCAGAACCAGGTGATCACGCCGCACCCGTTCTTCCGCATCTTTGCCACCGCCAACACCGTGGGTCTGGGCGACACGACGGGCCTCTATCACGGCACGCAGCAGATCAACCAGGGCCAGATGGACCGTTGGTCGCTTGTCTCGACGCTGAACTACCTCAGCATCGACGCCGAAGCGGCGATCGTGCTGGCCAAGAACCCGCATTACAACACCGCCGAGGGCCGCAAGACCGTCAAGCAGATGGTGACCGTCGCGGATCTGACGCGCACGGCCTTCATGAACGGGGATCTGTCCACGGTGATGTCGCCGCGTACCGTCATCGCCTGGGCGCAAAACGCCGAGATCTTCAAGAATGTCGGCTACGCCTTCCGGCTGTCGTTCCTGAACAAATGCGACGAGCTTGAGCGCCAGACGGTTGCCGAGTTCTACCAGCGCCTGTTCGACGAAGAACTGCCCGAAAGTGCGGCGTCGATCAGCCTCGGCTGATCCCTTCCGCCCGTGGCACAAAAAAAAACCCCGGAGCGGCTGCTCCGGGGTTTTGTTTGGTATCAGGCCAATCTTAGCCGTCGCGCTTGGCGTCGTCCTCAATCAGCGAACCATCGACATCTTCTGCCAAGTCGGTGTCCTCATAGGCGTCTTCGCCCTGATCACTGCGGGCCGTGTCTTCCAGCGATTCACCGGCGTCGTCGGTCAGGGGACCATCGCTTTCGGCGTACTCATCTGGGTCGTTTGCAATCGACTGTGCGGGCGAGCCGGTCTCTACATCCGCGAATGCGGCCACGGGGGCTGCGCTCAGCAGGGCGATTACGGCGATACGTGCGGTTTTGTTCATCAGGTCAGTCATTACTAACTCCTTCAGTTTCAATGGCTTGGCTCTGCGTTATGCTGTGTCAAGCGCTGTTGCAGATACAACCCGACCCCCCCAATCCCGTTCCAAGATTTTCGCGATTATTGGCAATCTTTTTGCCAACCCCCTCGATTTACTGCAAAAATTTCCCCCGATTTTTTGACGGTTTTGGCGCCCGCTCTGGCCTGCGGCGGCACTTCCGCTACCTTTCAGGCAGGCTTTGACCCTTTTGGCAAAACCTGCGACACAGCTTTCAGACATTTTCGCCCCGAGGTCCGCGCATGAGCACCAATTCCGACAATCCCGCCGACGCGTTCAAAAAGGCGCTCGCCGAAGCGTCCAAGGTCATGGCCAACGATCCCGATCTGACGGTCAGCTATTCGGTGGACCCCTCGGGGCTGACCGGCGACGCGATGCGCCTGCCGCAGGTGACCCGCCGGATGACGCGCGATGAGGTGATGCTGGCGCGCGGCACGGCGGATGCGCTGGCGCTCAACCGGCGCTACCACAACGGCCAGACCCACGCGCGCTATCAGCCGCAGGGCGAAATGGCGCGCGATCTGTATGAGGCGATGGAAACCGCGCGCTGCGAGGCGATGGGCGCGCGCGACATGCCCGGCACGGCCGGCAACATCGACGCCAAGATCAAACACGAGGCCCTGCGCCGGGGCTACGATCAGGTGACGCAGGCGGCGGATGTGCCGCTGGCCACGGCCGCCGGCTATCTGGTGCGCCATCTGGCGACGGGGCGCGAGATGCCCGCCGGGGCGGCCAACGTGATGGAGCTGTGGCGCGGCTATATCGAAGAGCAATGCGGCGGCACGCTCGAAGATCTGGGCGATGTGCTGGAGGATCAGTCGGCCTTTGCCAAATTCGCCCGCCAGATGATCACCGATCTGGGCTACGCCGATCAACTGGGCGACGATCCCGACGGCACTGACGAAGAGCAGGAAGATCAGGCCGAAGAAGGCGCCGAAGAGGAGCAGGATCCCGACAGCACTGGCGACGACGACCAGCAGGACGAGGACGCCGACGCCTCCCCCGAGCAATCCCAGGAGGACCAGCAGGACGCGAGCCAGGCGCAGGTCTCGATGGAGGATATGGCAGATCAGGAGCTGGGCGAGGAGGCCGAGATGCCCGAGGGCGAGGCCCCGATGGAGCCGCCGGCCCCTGCCCCGATCTCTGACGCCGATCCCAATTATACCGTCTACATGACCAAGCACGACGAGGTCGTGGGCGCCGAGGAGCTGGCCGAACCCGTGGAGCTGGAGCGCCTGCGCGCCTATCTCGACCAGCAGCTTGAGCCGCTCAAGGGCGCGGTCAGCCGTCTGGCCAACAAGCTGCAGCGTCGCTTGCAGGCGCAGCAGAACCGCAGCTGGGAGTTCGATCTGGAGGAAGGCACGCTGGACGCCGGGCGTCTCGCCCGCGTGGTGGCCAACCCCACCACGCCGCTGAGCTTCAAGGTCGAGAAAGACACCGAATTCCGCGACACCGTGGTGACGCTGCTGCTGGATAACTCCGGCTCGATGCGCGGGCGCCCGATTTCCATCGCCGCGATCTGCGCCGACGTTCTGGCCCGCACGTTGGAGCGGTGCAACGTCAAGGTCGAGATCCTGGGCTTTACCACCAAGGCGTGGAAGGGCGGTCAGGCGCGTGAGGCGTGGCTCAACGACGGGCGCCCCGCAGCCCCCGGACGGCTCAATGATCTGCGCCACATCATCTATAAATCCGCGGACGCGCCGTGGCGGCGCACGCGACCCAATCTGGGTCTGATGATGAAAGAGGGGCTGCTGAAGGAAAACATCGACGGCGAGGCGCTGGAATGGGCGCACCGGCGCATGATGGCGCGCCACGAGGCGCGCAAGATCCTGATGGTGATCTCGGACGGCGCGCCCGTGGACGACAGCACCCTGTCGGTGAACCCCGCGAACTACCTCGAAAAGCATCTGCGCGACGTGATCGCCATGGTCGAGAAAAAGCGGGCGGTAGAGCTGTTGGCGATCGGGATCGGCCACGATGTGACGCGCTACTACGACCGGGCGGTGACGATCACGGATGTGGAGCAATTGGCCGGGGCGATGACCGAGCAGCTTGCGTCGCTGTTCGACAGCGATCCACGCGCGCGGGCGCGGGTCATGGGGATGAAGCGGGCGAGCTGACTTTGCTGGCCGCAGCGCGGGCTGTGCGGTGGTCCTTTAGGTATTTTTGAAAGGGTGCAGGGGCGTGTCGGGGAAAACCTGCACCGCAGCACCGGAGGAGAGCGGGATGTTTCAATCCTTCGAGGTGACGGCGCGGCCCGAACAGGGACCGCCGCGGCTGGCAGCGTTGCGCGAGGTTCTGGCGGCGCGGGGGCTTGACGGATTTATTGTCCCGCGCGCGGATGCGCATCAGGGGGAGTATGTCGCGGCGCGCGACGCGCGGCTGGCCTGGTTGACCGGGTTTACCGGATCGGCGGGCTTCTGTGTGGTGCTGCACGATATGGCCGGCGTGTTCATCGACGGGCGCTACCGCACGCAGGTAAAGGCGCAGGTTGCTGATGTCTTTACCCCCGTGGCCTGGCCCGAGACCTCGATGGCGGACTGGCTGCGTGTGCACGTGCCGCGCGGCGGGCGCGTGGGTTTTGATCCCTGGTTGCATACGGTGGATCAGATCGCGCAGGCCGAGCGCGCGCTGGCCGGGAGCGGTATCACGCTGGTGCAATGCGACAATCCGGTCGATGCGGTCTGGGAGGATCAGCCTGCCCCTCCGATGGCCCCCGCCAAGCCGCACCCCCCCGAGTTTGCGGGCGAGAGCCACATCGACAAGCGCGCGCGGCTGGCCGCCGCACTTAAGCAGGCCGGGGAGAGCGCCGCCGTGCTCACCCTGCCCGACAGTATTTGCTGGCTGCTCAACATCCGGGGCGCGGATATCGCGCGCAATCCGGTCGTGCACAGCTTTGCCCTCCTGCACGTCGACGGGTCGGTCGATCTGTATGCGGCGCCCGCGAAATTCGATCGCCTGACGGACCATCTGGGGGCGGATGTGCGGCTGGCGGCGCCGGAGGGGTTTCTGGCGGCGCTGGACACGCTTGAGGGGCCCGTGCGGATTGACACCGGGTCGTGTCCACAGATCGTGGCCGACCGTTTGGGCGATCGCGCGCGTCCCGGCGCGGAGCCTTGTGCGCTGCCCAAGGCGCGCAAGAACGCCGCCGAAATCGCGGGCGCGGCCGAGGCGCATCTGCGCGACGGGGCGGCCATGGTCGAACTGTTGTGCTGGCTCGACGGGCACGCGCCCGGCACGCTGACCGAAATCGCCGTGGTCCGCCAGCTCGAGGCGTTTCGCCGCCGCGACAACGCGCTGCAGGACATCAGTTTCGAGACGATTGCGGGCACCGGCCCGAACGGCGCCATCATGCACTACCGCGTGACCGAAGAGACCGACAGCACGCTTGAGGACGGCCATCTGATCGTGCTCGACAGCGGGGGGCAGTACCTTGATGGCACCACCGACATCACCCGCACGATCGCCATCGGCACCCCGCCGCGCGAGGCCTGTGCCGCCTTTACCCGCGTGCTGGCGGGCATGATCGCGATGAGCCGCCTGCGCTGGCCGCGCGGTCTGGCCGGCGCGCATATCGAGGCGATCGGGCGGGCGCCACTTTGGTTGGCGGGGCAGGATTTTGACCACGGTCTGGGCCACGGCGTGGGCGCCTACCTGAGCGTGCACGAGGGGCCGCAGCGCCTGAGCCGCATGAGCCAGGTGCCGCTGGAGCCGGGCATGATCCTGAGCAATGAGCCGGGATATTACCGTGAAGGGGCCTTTGGCATCCGCATCGAAAACCTGCTGGTCGTGCGGGAGGCACCCGATCTGCCCGGCGGCGACGCGCACCGCGCGATGCTCGACTGGCAAACCCTGGCCTTTGCGCCCATAGACCGGCGGCTGATCCTGGCCGACCTGCTGGAGCCCGCGGCGCGTGCATGGCTCAACGATTACCACGCGCAAACGCTCGAAAAGATCGGGCCACGGGTGTCGCCCGCGGCAAAAGCGTGGTTATCTGAGGCTTGCGCCCCAGTTTAGGGGCATCGAGTATCCAGAGGGGGGACAGATCATGGCAGCGAATATCACCATCACCAAGGCCGCAGGCCAGTGGAGCGTGCGGGCGGGCGGTGCGGTCATCGGCGAAAGCTCGGACGCGCTGGAGCTGACCGAGGGCGACTATCCCCCGGTGATCTATTTTCCGCGCGGCGACGTGGCGATGGCGTTTCTGGATCCCACGGATCACACGACCGAGTGCCCGCACAAGGGAACGGCCAGCTATTTCTCTATCGTGACAAAAAGTACCACGTTGCAGAATGCCGTCTGGTCCTACGAAGATCCCAAGCAAGACGTTGCACGCATCAAGGGATATCTGGCGTTCACGCCCAGCGACACTGTGTCGGTCGAAAAGATCTAGGAGTGTTCCTCGGCGGCGGTGGCGGCCAGCGCGCGGTTATAGGCGCGCAGGGCATCCACGTGGAACAGCGCGCCCAAGAGTTCCGGCGGCGCCGCTTCCCTTGACAGGGACACCACCGGTAGGAACGGCTGCTGGGATTGCTCGAACATGGGCATCGCCTGCTCAAGCGTGGTGGCCCCGTCGATATACACCCCTTCGCCGATCATCTCCCAGCAGGTGTCGGGATCGGCGGCGCGGGCATGGTCTGGCGTGCGCATGGTCGAGGCGGCGGTGAACATCGCCAACAGATAGGCCTGCGGCCCGGCGGCAAGGTGGATGCCGCGCCGCTCGATCTGGGTGAGGAAAAAGCTGTGATCGACCGCGCGCGAGGAAATTGCGGTGGAGATGCTGACGGCCACCATCACCGCCAACCCCGTCTGCCAGTCGCCCGTCAGCTCGAACACGATGAGCGTGGTAGAGATTGGCGCCCCCAGCACCGCCGCCGCGACCGCCCCCATCCCCGCAAGCGCATAGAGCGAGACGGAGCCTGAAACATCGGGAAAGATCCCCGTGGCGATCAGCCCGAACGCAAGCCCCACCAGCGCGCCCGTCATCAACGAGGGCGAAAAGATCCCGCCGCCCATGCGCCCTCCCAGCGTAATGGCCACCGCCACGACCTTGAGCACCGCAAAAACCATCGCCTCGTGCAGCATCAACTCGCCGGTCAGCGCCAGCGAGGTCGTCTCGTAGCCGACGCCGATGATGTGCGGAAACCACAGCGCGATAACGCCCAACGCCATCCCGGCCAGCATCGGGCGCAGCCACCTGGGCAGCGACGTGCGCCGCTGTATTTCATTCCCCAGATCGTCGGCCCAGAACACCGCGCGCATCAGGATCACCGCCACCAGACCGCAGGTAAGGCCCAGCATCAGGAAGGCCGGAAGCTCGATGTAGAATTGCAGCTCACCCGTGGTTGGCAGTTTGAATTCCGTCACGCCGCCAAATTCCAGACGGTTGATGACCGTGCCCGCAACGGAGGCGATGACGATGGGCGCAAAGGCGTGGATCGCAAAATGCCTCAGCACCACCTCAAGCGCAAAGAGCGCGCCCGCGATCGGCGCGTTGAAGCTGGCCGAGACGGCGGCGGCAACGGCGCAGCCCAGCAGATCGCGCCCGGTGATGCCGTCGGCGTTGATGCGGTTGCTCACCCAGGTGGAGATCATGCCCGCGATATGCACCACCGGCCCCTCGCGCCCCGAGGATCCGCCCGTGCCCAGCGTCACCAGCGACGCCGCTGCTGAGGCGAGCCCGGCCCGCGTCTCGACCCGCCCGTCGTGCAGCGCCGATCCCACGATCACATCCGCGACCGAGCGTGCCCGCGCATCCGGCGTGAAACGATCGAGAATGACACCCGTTACCAGACCGCCCAAGGTGGGGATGATCACGACCCAGTACCAATCGAGCCCCGAGATGAAGCTGTGCAGGTACTGCACATCCTCCGTACCGTAGAGCGTTTCCTGCAACAGGTTGATCCCCTTGCGGAAAAACAAGGCGGCAAAGCCTGCGCAAATCCCGATCACCAGCGCGATGAACCAGAATTGCACCTTGCCCGGCCCCTTGCGGCGCAGCACCGCCCAGCCCTCGCAGCAGCTGTCCCAGGCCTGGGACGCTTGCGCGGTCAGAAAGGAGCGGTCGGGCGCGGACATCGGTGGCCTTTGACGCAGTGAGGCGGATGCCTCTCGAAACCATACCCTTGCGGCGGTTTCAAGGCGCGCGGTCTCACGTGAGGGTGATTTGGCCCCGGAACGGGCGCAGTGCTCAGGCGCTCAGCAGTGCGCGGGCCGCCTCGCGGGCGGCATCGGTGATCTGGTCGCCCGCGACCATGCGCGCGACCTCGTCGATGCGCGCAGCAGCATCCAGCGGCACCACATCGGTGCGCGTCATCCCCTTTGTCACCGATTTCTCCACCCGCCAGTGATGCGCGCCAAGGGCAGCCACCTGCGGCGAGTGCGTGACGACCAACACCTGCCCCGCCTGCGCGATGGAGGCCAGCCGGCGCCCAACGGCATCCGCCGTCGCCCCGCCCACGCCACGATCAATTTCGTCGAATATCAGCGTGAGGCCGGTCTGGTGTTGCGTCAGGCACACCTTGAGCGCGAGCAGAAAGCGCGACAGCTCCCCGCCCGAGGCGATCTTGTTAAGTGGTCCGGCGGGGGCGCCGGGATTGGTGGCCACGGTAAAGGTCACCGCGTCGGCACCCTCCGGGCCGGGGCTCTCGGGGGTGATCTGGGTGGCGAAGACCGCGCGCTCCATCTTGAGCGGCGCCAGCTCCGCGCTTACCGCCTTGTCGAGCCGGGTCGCCGCCTTGCCCCGCGCAGCACTCAGAGCCTCGGCGGCGGCGGCATAGGCGTCCTCGGCCTGACGCACCTCCGCCTCAAGCCGCGCGAGCGCCGCGTCGCCCGCGTCCAGCGTGCCGAGCTTGTCGCGCAGCGTCCCGGCAAAGCCCGCCAGCGCGTCGGGCATGACATCATGCTTGCGCGCAAGCGCCCGGATCGCAAACAGCCGTTCCTCGGTGTCCTCCAGCTCCGCTGCGTCAAAGCTCATGGCCTCGATCGCGCGCACCACACCGTCCATCGCCGTGTCCAGTTCGATCATGGATCGGTTGAGCGCGGCCATGGGTTCTTCCAGCGCGCCCTCGGCCCGGCCGGCGGCCCCGTCGAGCCAGCGCAGCGCGTCCGCCAGCCGCGCCTCGGCGCCCTGCTGGCCCATCGCCTCATAGGCGTTCACGACATCTTCGCGGATCTTCTCGGCGGCCTGCATCTGGCGGCGGCGGGTGTCCAGCTGCGCCTCCTCGCCCTCCTGCGGGTCCAGCTTGTCGAGCTCGGCCACGGCGTAACGCAGGAATTCCTCCTCGGCGCGGATCTCTTCCTGTGCGGTCCGCGCGGCCTCCAGCGCCTTGCGCGCCGCCGCGCGGGCGGTCCACGCCTTGCGGGTGGGCCCCAGATCGATGCCACCGTAGGCATCGAGGATCGCGCGATGCCCGCGCGGGTTCAGCAGACCGCGGTCGTCGTGCTGGCCGTGCAGCTCCACCAGGGTCTCCGACAGCTGTCGCAGCACCTCGCCCGAGCAGCGCCGGTCGTTGACCCACGCGGTCTTGCGCCCCTCGGCGGTGTTGATACGCCGCAGGATCAGCTCATCCCCGCCGGGCAGCCCGGCCTCTTCGAGCACCGCGTGGGCCGGGTGACCGTCGGGCAGATCGAACCACGCGGTCACCTCGCCCTGCGCGGCCCCTTGCCGGACCAGATCGGCGCGCCCCCGCCACCCCAGCACAAAGCCCAGCGAATCCAGCAGGATCGACTTCCCTGCCCCGTCTCACCTGTCAGCACGTTCAGACCCGGCTGGAACGCGAGTTCCAACCGCTCGATGATGAGCATGTCCGAGATGTCCAATCCGCGCAGCATCGGCCTATCCTGTGGGGGGCTGCGGGGTTACAGCCATTCGCCCTTGATCGTCTGGCGGTAAATGGCCGACAGCCAGTTGTTGCCAAGGCTCTTGAGCTCCAGCCCCCGACCGGTCAGCAGCTTGTAGCTGTCCTCGTACCACTCGGTCGACTGGTAGTTATAGCCCAGGATCGCGCCGGCCGTCTGTGCCTCTTCGGTGAGGCCAAGGCTCAGATATGCCTCAACCAGCCGATGCAGCGCCTCTGCGGTGTGGGTCGTGGTCTGGAATTCCTCGACCACGACGCGGAAACGGTTGATCGCGGCGGTATAGTGATCGCGGCGCAGGTAGTAGCGCCCGATCTCCATCTCCTTGCCCGCAAGATGGTCGAACGCGAGATCGAATTTCAGGATCGACGAGCGCGCGTATTCGCTCTCGGGATAGCGCTCAATCACCTGACGCAAGGATTGCAACGCCTGAAAGGTCAGCCCCTGATCGCGGCCCACATCGTCGATCTGATCGTAATAGCTGAGCGCCAGCAGGTAGGACGCATAGGCCGCATCGTCATCGTCTGGGTAGAAATCGATGAAGCGTTGCGCGGCTGAGCGGCTGTTGGGATAATCTGCATCCTGATGATAGGCAAACGCCTGCATGATCAACGCGCGCTTGGCCCATTCGGAATAGGGGTACAGCCGCTCGATCTCCGCGAAATAGAACGCACCTTCGGCGGGGCGTCTGCGGTTCAGCTCGAATTCGCCGCGTTCGAAAATCTGTTCGGGCGAATATGTCTCAAGCGGGATTTCCTGCGGGTTGAACAGGTTATTGGTCACAAGACCGGCGTTGCGGTTCCCGCCGCACGCGGCCAGCGTGCCGACCAGAACCAGCGTCATGGACAGACGTGTTGCCCTTCCCCCAAAACCCATTTCCGGTATCCCCTGTTCACATCCCGCTTTGACCGTCTTAGGGTCTCATGGCCCCGTTGACCATGGTGTTACCACAATAAAGCGGGTTGCCAAATGCCGATTTGGTGTGCGTCAGGCGACGGCGGGGATCTCACCCCAGTGCAGGCCGTGACCGGGCAGCCGGGCGGCCATGTCGCCGGTGCATTCCACAAGGCGAACCGCGCCTTCTTGCGCAAAAAGCGCGCGCAGCAGCGTGTTGGTCAGCGAGTGGCCCGCACGCACGCCGGTGTAGTGGCCCAGCAGCGGCGCACCGGCCAGCGCCAGATCGCCCAGGGCGTCCAGCATCTTGTGGCGCACGGGCTCGTCGCCGTGGCGCAGGCCACCCGGGCTCAGCACCGCGTCACCGTCGAACACGACCGCGTTTTCGCCGGATTGCCCGCCAAGGGCCAGACCGTTGGCCTGCATTGCCTCCACATCCGCCTGGCGGCAGAAGGTGCGGCTGTCGCAAAGCTCCCGCGCGAAAGAGCCGTTGTTCATCACCAGCGATTTGGTCTGGCGACCGATTGCCGCATCGGCAAATTCGATTTCGAAATCAATGCGCAGCGTGTTGCTGGGTTTAATCGTGGCCACGGCATCGCCATCGCGCACGGTCACTTCCTTGAGCACTTCGAAGGCCATTACGGGGGCGGCCTGCGGCTGCACACCCGTCGCCATGATACCCCGCACGAAAGGCGCGGAGGAGCCATCGAGGATCGGCACTTCAGGGCCATCGAGATCAATAACCGCGTTGTGTACCCCGCATCCCGCGAGGGCCGCCATCAGATGCTCAACGGTGGAGACTTCCAAACCGGTGTTGTTGCGCAGTTTTGTGCACAGCGGCGAGCGGTTGACCGCATCCCACCGCGCGGGGATCATGCGCTGACCCACGGCCACGTCGGTACGTTTGAACCAGATGCCGCTGCCCACGGGGGCAGGACGAACTGTCGCCGTTGCGGGCTGGCCGGAATGCAGGCCAATCCCTGCAAAGCTGATCGCTGTTTTCACGGTTGTCTGCACGACGGTATCCTCGGGTTGATTCAAGTTCACGCTTGATTAACCCTTAGATACGGGGGTGGTTGCCACCGGACAATTCAATCATTGCTACGGGCTGAAACATGTCTGTCACAAATGGGCGCATGCCTGCCATACCTATTGCAACCCTTTGATATGAAACGGAAAGAGCCGCCCGAAGGCGGCTCTCAACATCACGTGATCGGTGTGATTAATTTGCCTGGCGACGCAGGAACGCGGGGATTTCGATGCGTTCCTGATCGGGATCGGGCTCCTGGCGCGGCTGAGGGGCCGCTTGCTGCGTTGCCTGCATCGGCGGCTGCTGACGGGGCGGCTGCGGTACGGGGCGCGCCTGACCTTCGGCCTCCTGCGCACCGGTCATGCGGTTGATCAGCGAGTTGATGCCAAAGCGAGGGCGCTCACCCCCCTGCCCTGCCTGCGCGGCGGGTTGCTGGGGCTGCGGCTGGGCCGCACGCGGTGCGGGCGCAGGTGCTGCCGCAGGCGCGGGATTGGCCCGCTGTGCCGCAGCGCGCAGACGCGCCATCGCTTCGGGCGACGGGGTGCCTGGTGTGGGCGCACGGGGCGCGACAAAGGCCTCGGGCTGCGCTTCGATTTCTTCGACTTCGGGCGCTTCGGCCTCCTCGTGCGTGTAGGCCGGGGGCGGCAGATCGTCCGCCTGCTGCTCTGCGCGCGCCTCGCGACGCTCAAAGAACATGTCGCGCTGTTCTTCCGCGCGGGTCTGCTGGCGTGCGGGTGCTTCGTCAAAGAAGCTTGGCGTCGCTTCGGCCTCTTCCTCGTATTCGGTCTGCGCGGCAACCGGCGCAGGCGCTGGCGCCGGTGCCTCGACGGGCGCTTCCTCGCGCGCTTCGTGCACCAGCGGAGCCGACATCGAACGACGCGGCAGCGGCACATCGCCGGTTTTCTCGAGCGCGTCGATGCCGGTGGCCACAACGCTGACGCGCATCATGCCACCCAGCGACGCGTCCATGGTGGAGCCGACGATGATATTCGCCTCGGGGTCGACTTCCTCGCGGATGCGGTTGGCCGCCTCGTCGAGTTCGAACAGGGTCAGATCGTCGCCGCCCGTGATGTTGATCAGCACGCCCTTGGCGCCGCGCAGCGAGATTTCGTCGAGAAGCGGGTTCGCGATGGCCTTCTCGGCGGCCTGAACCGCGCGATCCTCGCCCTCGGCCTCGCCGGTGCCCATCATCGCCTTGCCCATCTCGTCCATCACGGCGCGCACATCGGCAAAGTCGAGGTTGATGAGGCCCGGACGCACCATCAGGTCGGTCACGCCTTTGACCCCTTGATAAAGCACGTCATCGGCCAGGCTGAACGCCTCGGTGAATGTGGTTTTCTCTGTCGCGATGCGGAACAGGTTCTGGTTGGGAATGATGATCAGCGTATCGACGACCTTTTGCAGGGCTTCGACACCCTCTTCGGCCTGTTTCATGCGCTTGGCGCCCTCAAACTGGAAGGGCTTGGTCACGACGCCGACGGTCAGCACGCCCAACTCGCGCGCGGCCTGCGCGATGATCGGTGCGGCCCCGGTGCCGGTGCCTCCGCCCATACCGGCGGTGATGAAACACATGTGCGCGCCCGCCAGATGGTCGACGATCTGCTCAATGCTTTCCTCGGCGGCGGCGGCGCCGACGCTGGCGCGCGCGCCCGCGCCCAGACCTTCGGTGACCTTGATGCCCAGCTGCACGCGGTTGTCAGACTTCGCCTGCTGCAGTGCCTGAGCGTCCGTATTGGCGACGACAAACTCAACCCCGTCGAGTTCTTTCTCGATCATGTTGTTGACGGCATTGCCGCCCGCGCCGCCGACACCGAACACGGTGATACGTGGTTTAAGATCGTCCTGTCCCGGCATCGAAAGATTCAAGGTCATCGCTATTCCGCCTGTGTTTGCCCGCACCGCGCGGGTCTATTTTCCCAATATTTCGTTAATTCTAGACGTCTGCGCGTCCATCGTCACGTGAAAAAGCCTCTTTCACCCCTAAATATGGGCAGTTTTTTGCCGGTTTCACCGGTATTTCGCCCCTCACACCGCATCTTGCGTCTACCAGTTATCCCGAAACCATTTCACCGCCCGTTTGAGCGACCGCGCGGGATAGCGATCGGCGGGGATGTCAAAGTCCCACCATTCGTCCTGCGGATTCGCTGCCAGCAGCGCCAGACCCACGGCCGAGGAAAAGCTGGGCCCCGTCGCCGCCTGTGGTAGACCGTGCACGCGCAGCGGCCGCCCCAGCCGCACCTGCTGGCCCAGGATCTTGCTCGCCAGCCCGTCAAGGCCCGGGATCTGGCTGGCACCTCCGGTCAGCACGATCTTCTGGCTGGGCAGATGGTCGAAACCTGCGGCGTCCAGACGGGCGCGGACCTCTTCGAAAATTTCCTCGACGCGCGGGCGCATGATGCCGATCAGCTCCGCGCGCGAAGCGGTGCGGCGGTCGTGCTCGAAATCGCCGGTCTCGCCGCCGATCTCGATCATCTCGCGGTCGTCCATGCCCGTGGCCTGCACCCCGCCGTAGAAAGTCTTGATCCGTTCGGCGTTGGCCGTGGGCACCTGCAGCCCCATCGAAATATCGCCGGTGACGTGATCGCCGCCCATGCGGATGCTGTCGGCGTAGATCATGTGTTTCTTGATAAAGATCGACACGCTGGTCGCCCCGCCGCCCAGATCGATGCAGGCGGCGCCAAGCTCCTGCTCGTCCTCGACAAGGCTCGACATGCCGGAGACGTAGGCGCTGCTGGCGATGCCCGCGAGTTCCAGATCGCAGCGTTTGATGCAATACGCCAGATGCTGCACGGCGGCGGCATCGACGGTCACCATGTGCAGATCAACGCTCAATTCATTGCCCAGCTGGCCGCGCGGGTCGATCAGCCCGGTGCGGTGGTCGAGCGAGAAATTCACCGGCTGCGCGTGCAGCACCTCGCGCCCCTCGCCGTATTCGGGCACATCGCAGGAGGCCAGCACGCGGGCCACATCATCCTCGCTGACGGTCTGATCTTCCAGCGTGACCGCCGCATCGAGCCCGTAGGAGCGCGGCTCCGCCCCCGCAAAACACGCGATCACGTGATCCACGCGGATGCCCGCCATCTTTTGCGCGGCCTGAAGGGCGGTGCGAATGGCGCGCTCCGTCTCTTGCATCGCGGCGATTTCGCCGAACCGCACCCCGCGAGAGCGTGTCGTGGCCGCCCCGATCACCCGAAAGCCCGACTGCCCTGCGAGCGATCCGATCTCCCCGTCCTCACCCAGCTTGCCCGAGCCGTCAAAGCGCAGCACCAGCGCCGCGATTTTCGAGCTGCCCACGTCGAGAATGGCAACCACCCCGCGCTGCATCGCCAATTTGCGCATCTGCCGCATGGTGCGCTGACTGTTGTAGAGATCACTCATTTGTTTTTGCCCTGAAAGCTGCCTGTTTCGCCGCACGTTCCTCGGCGGCGATTTGTGTCATGCGGATCGTTGGCCGCGTGGAAAGTCGCATGTCGACGGTGGTGACATCGCGCGACAGCACCCGAAGCTCGGGCGCGTTTTCCAGCGCGATCACCCGCTCCAGCGCGCGCAGCGCACCGTCCTCGGGCAGCAGGATACGCTGGTCGCGGTCCAGCACCACATCCCAGCGGCGCGCGCCCATGCGCACCAGCCCGCGCAGCCGGTCACCCAGCGGCGCCGCCGCATCCATCAGATCCAGCGCCTCGGCCACGGCGGCATTTGCCCCCTCACCCGCGATCAGCGGCAGATCGGGCCGGGCATAGCGGCTGGTGGCCATGGCCACATGCACGCCGCTCTCGTCCACCAGCGTCAGCCCCGCCTCGCTGCGCCACAGCGCCACCGCCTGGCGGGGAGTGACATCCACATGCAGCACGCCGCCCGGCTTGATCCGGACGGAGGCCGATTTTACCGCCGAGATTCCCGAGATCTGCGCGCGCATCGCGTCAAGGTCCAGATCAAAGCTCGACACCGGGAAATCCAGCGGAAAGCTGTCGCGGATATAGCTGGCAAGCTCATCCTTGGCGCCGTCGATAGCCATCAGATTGACCATGAATTCGGGCCGCGTCTCGATGCTGGCGCGCGCGTCGGCCACCATGGCCTGAATGGCCGCCTGCCGCTCTGGCTGGCCCAGATACAGCGTGCCGAGCCCCAGCGTCAGGCAAAACGGCACGCCTGCGCGCAGGGCAAAGCGAATACCCGGCGTCAGCATCCAGCGCTGGATGCGCCAGGCCCATCGCGACGGCGCGGGATCAGATTTGGCGGGCGGGGCGCGGCGGATCAGCGATCGCATGAGGCATCCTCCACCATCCAGTGACACAGCTGAGGAAACGATATGCCGCAGTGCTGCGCCTGCTCGGGCGTGAGCGACGTGCCGGTCATGCCGGGCTGGGTATTGGTTTCCAGCAGGATCAACCCTTCGGTGCCTCGCGCCTCGTCCCAGCGGAAATCGGTGCGGCTCACCCCCGGCAGCCCAGCGCAGTGTGCGCGCGCAGGGCGTAGTCGAGGCACAGATCAAAGATGTCCTGCGGGACATCGGCGGGGATCACATGGGTCGATCCACCTTCCTTGTATTTCGCGTCGTAGTCGTACCAGCCGGTCGTCAGAATATCCGTGACCGTCAGGGCGCGGTTGCCCACAACGGTCGTCGTCAGCTCGCGCCCGGGCGCGAAGGTCTCGACCATCACTTCATCGGGCATCTCGGGGCCCAGCTGCGGCGGGCCGTTGTTCTCGATCTCGACAAGGTAGACGCCGACGGAGGAGCCTTCATTGTTGGGCTTGACCACATAGGGCGGCAGCATCACATGCTCGGCGCGCACCCGCTCGGCGGGGACGATCACGCTGTCGACCACGGGCAGCCCGGCGGCGCGGAAAATATCCTTGGAGCGTTGTTTATCCATCGCGATGGCCGACGCCCGCACGCCCGAATGGGTGTAGGGGATGCCCGCCCATTCAAACAGGCCCTGCACGCAGCCGTCCTCGCCCCAGCGCCCGTGCAGGCAATTGAGCACGGCGGCCGGTTTGGCGCGCGTCAGCACGTCCAGCAGATCGCGGCCCGCATCGACCTCGATCACATCGGTGTATCCGTATTCCCGCAGTGCCGCAGCGCAAGCGCGCCCAGTTGACAAGGACACTTCGCGCTCAGCCGAAGGTCCGCCCATTACTACCGCCACTGTCGGGTGTGTCCTGCTCGACATACCCTTGTGCCTTCAATGTCCCGGACCTTTTCGGCCCATTCTTGTTATTGGCGCCGCTTTTGCGCGGCTTTGCCCCGGCGTGAAACGATTATTTTTGGCCCACGCGCATGATTTCCCACTCTAGCGTGATACCGCGGGAATCGTAAACCTTTTTTCGCACGTCCTCGCCCAGTCCTTCGAGGTCTGCTGCAGTGGCCCCGCCGGCGTTGATCAGGAAATTGGCGTGTTTGGGCGACATCTGCGCGCCACCGCGCATGGCCCCCTTCATCCCCGCCTCTTCGATCAGCTTCCACGCCTTGAGATCGTGCACATCGTCCGCCCTGCCCGTCGAGCTGAAGCCCGCCGGATTGCGGAACGTCGAGCCCGCGCTGCGGTCCTTTGTGGGTTGGGTCGCGTCGCGCTTGTCCAGTTGATCCTGCATCGCGGCGTGCAAATCCGCCGGGTCGCCCTCGGGCGGGGCGAACCACGCCTGCGTGATGACGGCGCCCTCGGGCAGATCGCTTTGCCGGTAGCGGAAATTCATCTGATCGCGGGTGAAACTGGCGCGCGATCCGTCCCGCAGCACGGCGTGCACTTCGATCAGATGATCCTCGGTATAGCGGCCGTAGCAGCCCGCGTTCATGCGTACCGCCCCGCCGATGCTGCCGGGGATGGTGCGCAGAAACGCCAGATCCAGCCCCGCATCGGCAGATTTGCGTGCCACATGCGCGTCGAGTGCCGCCGCCCCGGCCAGCACCTGGCCCTCCCTCACATCAATCTGGTTGAACCCCCGGCCCAGCCGGATCACCACCGCGCGCACCCCGCCGTCGCGCACGATCAGGTTCGATCCGACGCCCATGGGAAACACGTCCACATCACCGGGCAGATGCGCCAGGAAGTGTTGCAGATCAGCGATATCGGCGGGCTGGAACAGGTAATCCGCGGGGCCCCCACGCGCAGCCACGTCAGATCCGACAGATCGCGCTGCGGCGTCAGCTTGCCGCGCACCTGCGGCAGGTCGCTCATTCCACGCGGCTTTCGTGCAGCGCGCGCATCAGCCGCCCGATCAGGAAGCCCAGCGCCAGTGCGCTGAAGGCATAGCACACCGCCGCCGCATGGGCGAACATCGCCGCCCCCTCGAACGGGTGCGCCCCAAGACCCACCACCATCCACGCGGTATTGAGGGCCATACCCCCAAACGCCACAACCGCGAACAGCCCGAACCGCCGGGCGTATCCGGCGTAGGCGCAGCCGAACATCCAGACAAACAGAACAATTGCGAGGCTTGTATACATCGTGCTTACTCCACCACCGAATTGCGGCCCCGCCGGCGCAGCCAGCGGCCCAGATAGATCACCGGCCAGCGCAGTACCGAACAGCCCGCCGCCAGCACCAAAAGACCCACCCAGGGCCCGTGCTGCAACACGGTGTAGCCCAGGATCGGGATGCCCACCGCAATCAGGATATAGGCGTTGCGCCAGTGGTAGTCCTTGCTTGGTGTCATGGCGATGATATTGGCCGTGACGGCCCAGAGGCAGACCAGCGTCAGCGAAAGGGTCATTGCGGGATCTCCGGGTGCTCTCCGCGCAGCCGCGCCGCGATATAGCGCAGCGGGTTGCGGAACATTGAAACGAATGCGGCCAGCCCGAGGGCGGCATAGATCCAGCCCATCTGCATCCCGATGGCGACAATCAGCACCGGGGCCGCGATCAGCAGCGCCACACCCGGCACGTATTGCCGCCGCATCGGCAGCATCGCCACGCCGGCCGAGGCGAACACCCAGCCGATGCAGAGCAACAAGAGCATCATGCGACGCGCTTGCGCAGATGGGTCACGCTCAGCGCCAGAAGCCAGCCCATCAGCACGCACAGCGGCAACGCCACCATCAGGCCCGCAGCACTCATCCCGCCGGGGATCGTGCTGCCGGGCATCAACAGTTTCGGGCCAATGATGCCGCAGGTGACGGCCAGCCACCCCAGCAAGATCGGCTTGGCATAGAGGGCATTGACGGTGCCGGCCAACAGGCCAACCACAAAAGACAAGATCAAGGCGGTCATGCCGCTTCTCCTTTCAGGGCGCGCAGGGCATCGGGCAAGCCGTTGGCCCAGGCGCTGATTGTACCGGCCCCGAGGCAGACGACCATATCGCCGGGCCGCGCCTGTTCGGCGACGAGCCGGGCCAGATCCTCCGCATCCGCGACACGACGGGCGTGGCGGTGGCCGTGCTGGATCAGCCCGGCAACCAGGGCATCGCGGTCCGCCCCGGGGATCGGATCCTCTCCGGCGCCGTAGACGGGGGCGATCCCCACCACATCACAATCATTGAAACACGCACAGAATTCGTCGAAATGATGGCTAAGGCGTGAATACCGGTGCGGCTGGTGCACCGCGATGACCCGCCCCTCGGTCGCGTGACGCGCGGCCTTGAGCACCGCGGCAATCTCGACGGGGTGGTGGCCGTAGTCGTCGATGATCGTCACGCCGTCGACCTCGCCCACGCGGGTAAAGCGCCGGTTCACCCCGCCGAAAGAGGCCAGTGCCGCGCGAATTTCCTCGCCCTTCATGCCCAGATGCCGCGCCACGGCGACCGCCGACAGCGCGTTCGAGACGTTGTGATCGCCGGGCATCGGCAGCGTGCAGCCCTCGATCACGATCTCCTCGGCCTGCAGGTGAATGTCGAAATGCGCCACGCCGCCCTTGTAGTGCAGCCCCACCGCACGCACGTCCGCCTGCGCGTTGAACCCGTAGGTGATGACGCGGCGGTCGGTGATCTTGCCCACGAGGCTTTGCACCTCGGCGTTGTCGGTGCAGCACACCGCGACGCCGTAGAACGGGATGTTGGAGGTGAATTCCAGAAAGCCCCGGCGCAGGTTCTCGATCGTGCCCCAGTGATCCATATGCTCTGGGTCGATGTTGGTCACGATGGCGATGGTCGCGGGCAGACGGTTGAACGTGCCGTCGCTCTCATCGGCCTCGACGACCATCCACTCGCCCTCGCCCTTGCGCGCGTTCGAGCCGTAGGCGTGGATGATCCCGCCGTTGATGACCGTGGGATCGAATTTGCCGCCGTCCAGCAGGGCCGCGACCATGGTGGTCGTGGTCGTCTTGCCGTGCGTCCCCGCCACGGCCACGTTGGATTTCAGGCGCATCAGCTCTGCCAGCATCTCGGCCCGGCGCACCACCGGCAGACCCCGCTCGCGCGCGGCGTCCAGTTCGGGATTGCCCGGTTTGATCGCGGAGGAGATCACGACGACCTGCGCGTGCTCGATATTCTGCGCCGCCTGCCCCTCGAATATCGTGGCGCCCAGCTCCGCCAGCCGCTGCGTGATTGGCGTGGATTTCAGATCGGACCCCTGCACCTGATAGCCGTGGTTGAGCAGCACTTCGGCGATGCCCGACATGCCGATGCCGCCAATGCCAACAAAATGAATGGCGCCCACGTCGAGGGGCAGTTTGGTGGCGGCGTTCATGGCGTCTCTCCTTGGTCTTGCGGATCTTGCGGATCTTGCGGCAGGCCCAACCCCTCGACCAGATCGGCGAGGGTTTCGGCGGCTTCGGGTTTGCCCTGGCCAAGTGCGGCCAGCGACATCTGCGTGGCGGCCGCCGGGTTGGACAGGATCATGTGGATGTGTTCGGACAGCGTGTCGGGGTTGGCCGACGCTTCTGATATCAGGATGGCGGCCTCGGCCTCGACCAACCCGCGCGCGTTGGCGGTCTGATGGTCACCGGCGGCGGCGGCAAAGGGGATCAGGATCGACGGACGCCCGATCACCGTCAGATCCGCAATCGTCGAGGCGCCCGAGCGCGAGATCACCAGCTGTGCCTCGGACATCCGGCGCGGCACATCGTCAAAGAACGGCTGCACATCCGCCGCGATCCCGTTTTCGGCATAGAATGTCGACACCCGCTCGGCGTCCTCGTCGCGGGCCTGATGGCTCACGCGGATGTTTTTGAGCATCTCCATCGGCAGATTGGCAATCGCCGGCGGCACCACATCGCTGAGGATCCGCGCGCCCTGGCTGCCGCCCATCACCAACAGCTCCATCGGGTAATCGCCCGGCGCGATATAGCCCGCGCCCTGACGCTCCAGCACGGCGGCGCGCACGGGGTTGCCGACATGGCCCGCCTCGGTGCCCTCGGGCAGTTGCGTCGGCCAGATGCCGCAGGCCACCCCATCGACGCGCGTAGCGAACAGCGTGTTCACCCGGCCCAGCACGCCGTTTTGTTCGTGGATCATGCGCGGCAGGCGCAACAGCACCGCCGCTCCCAGCGCCGGGATCGACGGGTAGCCGCCAAACCCGATTACCGCGCGGGGCCGGTCCATCATCATCTGCATCGCGGCCTTGAGCGTCCCGCCCGCAATCCGAAACGGCACCAGCGCCTTTGCCAACACGCCACCGCGCGCAAAGGTGGCGCTCGGCACCTGCTCGATCTGCACGGCATCGGGAAAGTTGCCGGTGTAGCGCGCACCACGGGCGTCGGTCGAGAGCTTCACCCGCCAGCCGCGCGCCAGCATCACCTCGGCCAGCGCCTGCGCGGGGAACATGTGCCCACCCGTGCCGCCTGCGGCAATTACCAAAAGGGGCCGCGGATTGCTCATCCCCGTCCCCGCGACAGAAGGGCCGAAATCTCACCCTGCGGGCGCGTGCGCGTAAACGCCAGCAACATGCCCAGCGCGATGCCGCTCGCGATCACCGAACTGCCGCCGTAGCTGACGAACGGCAGCGTCATGCCCTTGGCGGGCAGCAGCCGCACGGCCACGCCCATGTTGATCATCGCCTGCACCGCGAACATGCACGCCAGCCCCGTGCCCGCGAGGCGAATGAACGGATCGCGCTCGCGCATCAGCCGCATCAGCGAGCGCACGACAACCGTGGCGTAAAGCGCGATGATGCACAGCACCAGCACCAGCCCGTATTCTTCAGCGGCCACCGCGATGATGAAATCGGTGTGGGCATCGGGCAGTGACCATTTCACCTCGCCTTCGCCAACGCCCACGCCAAACAACCCGCCCTCGCGGATCGCGTTGGTGGCATAGCCCAGCTGCGTGGTGGGATCGACATCGGCGCTCAGAAACCCGTCGATGCGGCGGGCAAAGTGTTCGGAATTGGAATAGGCCACGGTGCCCGCGATCACGACCATGCAGGCCATGCCCACCAGCAGCACCATCGGCGCACCGGCCACGAAATACATCACGCCCCAGCCAAACAGCACCAGGCACGCCTGTCCGAAATCGGGCTGCAACGCCAGCATCAGCACGATCGTCAGGCACAGCCCGAACGACCACGCCTTGCCCGGCGGGCCGTTGATCTCAAGGTTCGCGGCCATCATCCAGGCGGCCACGACGACAAATCCGGGCTTGAGGAATTCAGACGGCTGTACCGAGGCAAAGCCAAGCGAATACCAGCGCGTCGCCCCCTTGCCGAAATCCGTGCCGAAGAACGGCAGGAACATCAGCGCGACAAAGGCTACAAGGAACCCGACAACCGCCAGGCGCCGCACCACCGTGGGTGACATCATCGACGTGAGCATCATGGCGATCATCGCCAGACCGCCAAAAAACGCCTGTCGCTGTACATAGTGAAACGGGGCAAACCCGTTCTTTTCCGCCAGCGGAGGCGAGGCCGCGAGCCCCAGCAACAGCCCAACGGCAAAGAGCATCAGAATGCACGACAACGCCCATTTATCGAGCGTGCGCCACCATTTGGGGAGGATCGGTTCGCCGTCCGCCACGGGAACCGCGCCATAGACCATTTCTGTCATGGATCTGCCTTACACTGCCTGTTCGCCCCCTTGGTCGGGGATCTGATCGCCAGTGTAGCGCGAAACGGCCCGCAGGGCTAGGGGTTTTGCCCCTGCCCTGCGCGCCGGTGTGCCCTCAGGCCGCGTGCATGCCCCGGATGGGGTAATCGTTGGCGCGCACGAATTTGATCCCGTTCGCGATCATCTCAAGATCGGGGCGCGCAAACGGCGCGTTCGAGATGTCGAGGATCTGGATCGCGCCCTCCGCATTGACCACAAACAGACCCGGCTCCGGGAAAGGCTGATCGGTCTCCTGCGGGCTGCGTGGATCGGAGATATAAAGCCCCAGCTGCGCCATCTGATCGAGGCTCAGATCATAGCCGATGCGCAGGTTCAGCTCCTTCTCAGTGGCCATCGCCTGCGCCTTATCGCGCCCGTCGCCCGAAACGGCGATCACATCCACGCCGAGGTCGTTGAAGGTCGGCTCCATCTCCTGCAGTTTGCTCAGGTAATTCTTGCAGATCGGGCAGTGCAGCCCGCGATAGACCACGACTAGCTGCCAGTCATGCCCGCCTGCGGGCAAACCCAGCGTGACGGTATCGCCGCCCAGCGTGGGCACCTCGAGTTTCGGAAATTGGCTACCTGCGGCGAGTGTAGACATGAGGGTCGTCTCCTTTTCATTGCTGTCTTCGGGGCAGATAGGTGCGCGGCGCGGTGTCGCAACTCTTTTCACAATAGCTTGACCGCGCGCCACGCTTCGGGCACCGCAGCGGACATGGAGTTTGAGACGGTCATCATCGGTGCGGGTGCTGCGGGCATGATGTGCGCGGGCCATCTTGATGGCCGCACACTGGTGGTCGATCATGCCAAGGCGCCGGGCGAAAAAATCCGCATCTCGGGCGGTGGGCGCTGCAATTTCACGAATATGTACTGCGATCCCGGCGCCTTTCTGTCGCAAAACCCGCATTTCGCCAAATCCGCGCTCGCGCGCTATACCCAGTGGGATTTCATCGCCCTCGTCGACGCCCACGGCATCCCCTGGCACGAAAAGACGCTGGGTCAGCTTTTCTGCGACACCTCCGCCAAGGATATCATCGCCATGCTGCGCGGATTGATGCAGGCGCGCGGGGTCGCGCTGTCGCTGCACACCCGCGTCGAGGATCTGCGTGCCGATACCGGCGGCTATGCGCTCACACTGTCCGACGGGCGGCGCCTGCGGGCAGGCCGCGTGGTGATCGCCACGGGCGGCAAATCCATCCCCAAGATGGGCGCGACTGGCTACGCCTACGACATCGCGCGCCAGTTCGGCCTGCCGCTGACCGACACGCGCCCGGCGCTGGTCCCCTTCACCTTCCCCGATCGCCGCTTTGCCGAAATCTCCGGCGTCTCCGTGCCCGCGCGGGTCGCGGCGGGCGGCACCGCGTTCGAAGAGGCGCTGCTGTTCACCCATCGCGGCCTGTCGGGGCCCGCGGTACTGCAGGCCTCCTCCTACTGGGAGGAAGGCGCGCCCGTGACGCTCGACATTCTGCCTGCGGATATGCTGGAGGCGCTGCGCGCGCAGCGCCAGACAGCGGGCCGGCGCAACATGACGACCGAGCTTGCACGCCATCTGCCCGCGCGTCTGGTCGATCACCTCGCGGGGCTGTTCGATCTGTCCGGCAATCTGGCCGATTGGTCCGACGCGCGGCTCACCGCGCTGGCCGACGGTCTGAGGCAATGGGAGCTGACCCCCGGCGGCACCGAAGGCTACCGCACGGCAGAGGTCACGCTGGGCGGCGTGGACACGGATGCGCTGTCCTCCCGCACGATGGCCGCGCGGGATATGCCGGGGCTTTATTTCATTGGCGAGGCGGTGGATGTCACCGGCTGGCTGGGCGGCTACAACTTCCAGTGGGCGTGGTCATCTGCCATGGCGGCAGCGGCGGATCTGAACGGCTGAGGGCAGCGCGCCCTCCTATCGATCCAGATGCGCCCGCACGAGCCGCACAAAGTCGTCGCCCCGCGCCTCGAAGCTGTCGTATTGGTCAAAACTCGCCGCCGCAGGCGCCAGCAGCACCGTATCGCCCGGCTCCGCCTCGGCCACCGCGCGATCCACGGCGGCCTGCATTGTGGTGCAAACCTCCGCCTCAGGGCGCAGCTGCATTGCAAAACCCGCCGCCTCGCGCCCGATCACATAGGCCTTGCGCACCGAACCACTGGCCGCCGCCAGCCCGTCCAGACCGCCCTCCTTCTCCAACCCGCCGCAAATCCAGCGGATATTGTCGAACGCGCTCAGCGCCTTGGCCGCCGCGTCCACATTCGTGGCCTTGCTGTCGTTGACGAACCGCACGCCGTCGCGCTCTCCGATCAGCTGGCTGCGGTGCGGCAAACCGCCAAAGCTGTGGAACGCCGCCTCGATCACACGCGGCGCAAGGCCAAGGCTGCGGCACGCCGCATAGGCGCAACACGCGTTTTGATGGTTATGCGCGCCCGGCAGGCCCGCGACGCCGCGCAGATCAATCGACGCCGCCTGCTTGCCGCCGCGCGTCTCGCTCAGAAAGCCCTTGCGCGCCACGACGTTCCAGCCCGGCCCGCCGAGCTTGCCCGCGACGCTCACACGGATGACGCGATCATCGCCGCGCCCCTCGCTGAGTTGCCCGGCCAGAAACAGCCCCTCATCCTCGTCCACGCCAATCACCGCGCGATCCGGCCCGCCCTCGGCAAACAGCCGACGCTTGGCCGCGAAATAGCCGCCCATGCCGGCGTGGCGGTCCAGATGATCGGGGCTGAGATTGGTGAACACCGCAATGTCCGGCGTCAGACTGCGCGCCAGTTCGGTCTGGTAGGACGACAGCTCCAGCACCACCACACCGCCCGACACGGGCGGATCGATATCCAGCACCCCGCGCCCGATATTGCCCGCCAGCTGCGCATCGCGGCCCGCGTGTTCAAGAATGTGGTGGATCAGCGCCGAGGTCGTCGATTTCCCGTTGCTGCCGGTGACGGCAATGACCCGTGGTGCTGTGTCGAACATCGCCCAGTCGGGCGTGGCGAAGGATTGAAAGAACAGCCCGATGTCATTGTCTACCGGCACCCCCGCGCGCAGGGCTGCGGCGATCACCGGATTGGGCCGGGGGTAGAGATGCGGGATGCCGGGGCTGACCACCAGCCGCGCGATATCATCGAACGCACCGACCCGCAGCAGCGCGCGCGTGGCAAATCCTTCGTCTTCGGCCCGCGCTCGTGCCTCCGGGTTGTCGTCCCACACCAACGCCTGCGCCCCGCCCGCGCGCAACGCCCGCGCGGCCGCCAGACCCGAGCGGCCCAGCCCCAGAACCGCCACCCGCGCGCCCGTCAGCCCCTGCACCGGGATCATGGGGCGCGCTCCGTCACAACCCGCGCGCTCGCAAATCTTCGACGAAGATTTGGGCCCAAAGTTTGCGGGCAAACTTTGCCGCGCCACGCCGCCATCAGCGCACCTTCAGCGTGGCAAGCCCGATCAACGCGAGGATCAGCGAGATGATCCAGAACCGGATCACGATCTGCGGCTCGGCCCAGCCCTTTTTCTCATAGTGGTGGTGGATCGGCGCCATCAGGAACACCCGCTTGCCCGTGCGTTTGAAATAGAGGACCTGGATGATGACGCTCAGCGCCTCGACCACGAACAAACCGCCCACGATGCCCAGGACCAATTCATGCTTGGTCGCCACTGCAATCGCGCCCAGCGCGCCGCCCAGCGCCAGTGATCCCGTATCCCCCATGAACACCGCCGCAGGGGGCGCATTGTACCACAAAAAGCCCAAGCCCCCGCCGAAGATGCCCGCAGTAAACACCAGGATCTCGCCGGTGCCGGGAACGTAGTGCACATCCAGGTAGTCGGTGAAATCGACCCGCCCCACGGCATAGGCGATCACGCCCAATGTCCCCGCGGCAATCATCACCGGCATGATCGCCAGCCCGTCCAGCCCGTCCGTCAGGTTCACCGCATTGGCCGCCCCCACGATGACGATCATCGCGAAGGGCACGAAGAAATAGCCAAGGTTCAGCAGCGTATCCTTGAACACCGGCATCGCCAGCTGATTTTGCAACTCGGCGGGGTGATAGACCGCCGACGCATAGCCCGCGATCCCGGCGATGAGAAACCCCAGCAAAAGCCGCATCTTCGACGAAACCCCGGCGCTGGTCTGCTTGCTGACCTTGGCGTAGTCATCGGCAAACCCGATGGCGGCAAAGCTCATCGTGACAAACAACACGATCCACACGAACGGATTGTCGAGCCGCGCCCAGAACAGCGTTGACGTCAACAGCGCCCCCACGATCAGCAAACCACCCATCGTCGGCGTGCCCGCCTTGGCAAAATGCCCCTCGGGCCGTCGTCGCGGATGGGTTGGCCACGGCCCTGACGGCGGCGCAGCACCGCGATCAGCGGGCGACCAAAGAGAAAGCCAAAGATCAGCGCCGTAAAAAACGCGCCGCCCGCCCGGAAGGTAATGTAGCGAAACAGGTTAAAGAAATCGCCGCCATCCGACAGCAGGGTCAACCAATACAGCATACATCGTCCTTCATACCGCCCCCGCGCCCAGATACGAGATGTTGGGGGTCATCCTGCTCGCCTCCCCTCTATCGGGGGTCACGCGTCCGTTACCGGATGGCCCATTTTGCGGATCGCGTCAACGATCAGACCCAGTTTCATGCTCAAAGATCCCTTGGCGAGCACGCAATCTCCCGCATCGAGATCACGGCGCAGGGTGTCAATCAACTCAAAGGAGGTCTCGGCCCAGTGCCCGCGCTGGTGCTCGGGCAGCAGATCGTGCAGCGATTTCATCAAGGGGCCCACGCAATGGATCACGTCGAGGCGCTGCGTTGCTGGCAGATGCGCCAGCCCCGCGTGCAGGGCGACCGCATCGGGCCCTAGCTCCTTCATGTCGCCCAGATAGGCGATGCGCCGCCCCTTCCCGCGCCGCCCCACACCGTCGACCACCTGCGCCCCCGCCAACACCTCAAGCGAGGCCGCCATCGACGTAGGGTTCGCGTTATAGCTGTCGTCAATCAGCGAGAGCGCCAGCCCCGGCTCGGACGGGTCAAGCTGGATCACCTCGCGCACACCGCGCCCCTTGAACGGCGTCCAATTCCCCAGCGTCGTGACAGCCTGCGCCAGATCCGCGCCGATCGCATCGACAATCGCCAATGCGCCCAGCGCGTTCATCGCGAAATGCCGCCCCGGCGTGGCGAGTTTGAACAAAAGCGGCGCGCCCTGCGCCTGCGCCTGCACCACGGTGGTATCGCCCTGAATATCCACGGATGTCAGCCGGTATTCATAGCCGTTCTCGCCAAAGGCCAACCCGTTGAGCCGCTTGTCCACCGTCTTGGCCGCGAGGATCGCCGAGGTTTCCACATCCGCGTTGTAGACGGCGGGCGCGCCGATGGGCAGCGCGTCAAAAATACTCGCCTTCTCCAGCGCGATGCCGGTGATGTCGTCGAAGGCCTCCAGATGGGCGGCGGCGACGGTGGTGATCATCGCGGCGTGCGGTTGCGTCAGCGTGGTCAGTGGCAGGATCTCGCCGGGATGGTTCATCCCCATCTCGATCACGGCGTATTCCGTGTCCACGGGCATGCGCGCCAGCGTCAGCGGCACGCCCCAGTGATTGTTGTAGCTGGCGACGGAGGCATGCGTGCGGCCCTGCGCGCTCAGCACATCGCGCAGCATCTCCTTGGTCGAGGTCTTGCCGACCGATCCGGTGATGCCGATCACGGTGGCCTGCGTGCGCGCGCGGCCCGCCGCCCCCAACGCTTCCAAACCAGCCAGAACATCATCGACGATCAGCAGCGGCGCATCGGCGCTCACGCCTTCGGGCACGCGCGAGACCATCGCCGCACCCGCCCCCTTTTCCAACGCCTGGGCGACGAATTCATGCCCGTCGCGCACGTCCTTTAGGGCGACAAACAGATCGCCCGCCTGCAGCGTGCGCGTGTCGATCGATACCCCGTTGCAGGCCCACTCCCCCACCGCGCGCCCGCCGGTGGCCTGTGCCGCCTCGGCGGCTGTCCACAAACTCATGCCAATCTCCCGTCAAGGGCGGCCACCGCCACGCTCGCCTGTTCCACATCGTCAAAGGGCAGCGTGTCGTCGCCGACGATCTGCCCTGTCTCGTGCCCCTTGCCCGCAATAAGCAGCGCATCACCGGGGCCGAGCATATCCGCCCCGCGCAGGATCGCTTCGGCCCGGTCGCCCACTTCCACAGCACCCGGCGCGCCGGCCATGACAGCGGCGCGAATGGCGCCCGGCTCTTCCGAACGGGGGTTGTCGTCGGTCACGATCACATGATCGGCAAATTCCGCCGCCGCCTGCCCCATCAAGGGCCGCTTGCCCGCGTCGCGATCGCCGCCGGCACCCACGATGGCCACCAGATTGCCCATCACATGGGGCCGCATCGCCTTGAGCGCCGTGGCCACCGCGTCGGGCGTATGGGCGTAGTCAACAAACACCGCCGCACCATTGTCACGGGTCGCGGCCAGCTGCATACGGCCCCGTACCGTGCTCAGATGCGGGATCGTGTCGAACACATCCGCCGGATCACCGCCGCAGGCGATGACCAGCCCGCAGGCCAGCAGCACATTGTCGGCCTGAAACCCACCGATCAGCTCAAGCCGTTTCTGATAGGTCTTGCCGCGCCAATCGATGCGCAGATCCTGCCCCGTCGCGTCAAAGCGCTGCGCGCTCAGGTGCAGATCGCCGCCGTCGCGCCCCACGGTGATCACCTCGCACCCGCGCGCGCCGGCAATCGCGGCCATATCCACGCCCTTGGGATCGTCGATGTTGATGACCGCCACGCCGTCCTCGGGCAGCACGCGGGCGAATAGCCCGGCCTTGGCGTCAAAATACGCCTCGAAGGTCTCGTGGTAATCCAGATGGTCCTGCGTGAAATTCGTGAACCCCGCCGCCGTCAGCGTCACACCGTCCAACCTGCGCTGATCGAGCCCGTGGGAGGATGCCTCCATCGCCGCGTGGGTAATGCCGTGCCGTGCGGCCTTGGCCAGCGTGCGGTGCAGCGTGATCGGCTCCGGCGTGGTATGCGCCAATGGCGCCGTCCACGCGCCCTCGACACCCGTCGTGCCGAGATTGACGGCGGCCAGCCCCATCTCGATCCAGATTTGCCGCACGAAGGTCGACACGGAGGTCTTGCCGTTCGTGCCCGTCACCGCCGTCATGGTGCGGGGCTGGCCCGCGTACATCAGCGCCGCCGTGCGCGCCAGCGCCTCGCGCGGGTTGTCGGCCACCACCAACGCGGCACCGGCGGCGCGGATCTCATCGCCCGCGAGCTTGGCGCCCTCGCTATCGGTCAAAACCGCTACCGCGCCCAGCTCCAGCGCGCGGGCCACAAAACTGGCGCCATGCACCCGGCTGCCCGGCATCGCAGCAAAAAGACAGCCCGCGCGTACCCGACGGCTGTCGACCTCAAGACCCGACAGATGCGGATTCTCTCCCCCGCGGCCATCAACCCCAGAGAATTCAACGGGATGTCTGCGGGGGTCACCATGCGCGCGCCTTTTTGGCTTAGTTACTGCTGGTCAGCGTTATACCGTCTGCCTTGGGCGTTTCAATGGCCGGACGCATGCCCAGCAGGGGTGCCACCCGGCGGATCATCTCGGCGGCGATGGGCACCGCCGTCCAGCCCGCCGTGCGGCGCGGTTTGTCCGAGGATGTCTCGACCGGTTCATCCAGCGTCACCACCAGCACGTATTTGGGATCATGCGCGGGAAACATCGACGCAAATGTCGTGATCGTCTTGTCCTTGTAATAGCCTCCGCGTGGGCGCGGCTTGTCGGCTGTGCCGGTCTTGCCCGCCACGTGATAGCCGGGGACTTCGGCAAAACTCGCCGTACCATTCTTGCCAACCACCACGTCGCGCAGCATCTTGCGTGCATCCGCCGCCACCCGCTCGCGCATGACGCGCTTGCCCATGCGCGGGCCGTCCTGCTTGATCAGTGTAGGCTTGATCACCCGGCCCCCGTTGGCAATCGCGGCGTAGCCTGCGGCCAGATGCATCGCGGTGGTGGAAATCCCGTGGCCGTAGCTGATCGTGACCGCCGACAGATCGGTATAGCGGCTGGGCAGCAGGGGCTTGCCGCCCGATGCCTCGACAATCTCGAATGGCGTTCGCTCGAACAGGCCAAGCTCGCGCAGGAACTCCTGCTGCCGCTCCTTGCCGATCATCAGCGCCAGACGCCCGGTGCCCCGATTCGACGATTTCTCGATGATCTGGCTCACCGACAGCGTGCCGTAATTCTTGTTCTGGAACTCACCAATCCGGTGGCCGCCCACCTTCATCGGGCCCTTTGTGTCGATCATGGTGTTGGCATTGACCAGCCCCAGCTCCATCGCCTGTGCCGCGGCAAAGATCTTGAAGGTCGAGCCCAGCTCATACACCCCCTGCACCGAGCGGTTGAACAGCGGGCTGTCGGACGCATCCCCCTCCACCGCCGGGCGGGGCCGGTCGTTGGGATCGAAACTGGGCAGCGAGGCCACGCTGATGATCTCGCCCGTCTTGACGTCCATCAGGATCGAGGTCGCCCCCTTGGCGTTCATCAGCTTCATGCCGCCCTCAAGCACCCGCTCAGAGGCCGCCTGAACGCTCAGATCAAGGCTCAGCTGCAAGGGCTTGCCCGCATTGGCCGGATCGCGCAACGCCTCGTCAAAGTATTTCTCGACGCCCGCCACGCCGATCACCTCCGCCGCGCGCACCCCCTCGCGGCCAAAACTCGCCCCCCCATCACATGCGCGGCCAGCCGCCCGTTGGGATAAAGCCGCATGTCGCGCGGCGCAAACAAGAGCCCGGGATCACCGATATCGTGCACGGCCTGCATCTGCTCGGGGCTGATTTTCTTTTTTACCCACAGGAACTTGCGCTTGCCGGTGAAATCCTTGACCAGCCGCTCGATCTTGAGATCGGGAAAGATCTGCACCAGCTTTTGCGCCGATCCCATCGGATCGATCAACGAGGGCGGTTGCGCATACAGCGCGTGCGTGTCGAGGTTGGTTGCCAGGATCGCGCCGTTGCGGTCCACGATGTCCGCGCGGGTGTTCGAGATGATGGAGCCCGGCGCCTGCGCGCGCGGCTCTGCGGGCTCGGACACCGCCAAAAGCCCCATGCGCGCGCCCACCACGGCAAAGGCGCAAAAGAAAAACACCCCGAGGATCAGCAAACGCCCCTCGGCGCGCATCCGGTCGGCGTCGCGCATGTGCTCGTGGCGGATGCGGCGGTTTTCCATCTCGATGGCGTCGGGGTTCTCGCCCTTTGCGCGGGCCTGAAGGATGCGCGCCAGCGGGCGCAGCGGCGTGCGGATCATAGCGGATCCTCCGCGTTCATGGTGGAAACATCGACGCCGTTCTCGAATGTCAGTGGGGGCGGCGCGGGGAATTCGACCTCATCGACATAGCCGAATTGATCGGGATGCAGCGGCAACAGCTGGAGCCGCTCGAAATTGATCTGCGCCAGATCGCGCAGCCGCTCGGGGCGGTTCTGGAACGCCCATTCGGCGCGCAACACCGCCAGCCGCGCGTGCGCCGCGCGGATTTCGCGGTGCAGATCGTCCGTCTCCGACAGCGCCGCCTGGGTCGCGTAATTCTCGCGGTAGGCCCAGAAGGCCAGCCCGATGACACCCAGCGCCGTGAGCACGTAGAGGAATGATTTCATGTGCGATCTCCCTTGAGAACCGGCATGCCGATGGATTTTGCGTCGATCTCGCCCGCGGGCGCATCCGTGCGCGTGGCCACCCGCAGCTTGGCCGAGCGGGACCGTGGATTGACCGCCAGCTCGTCCGTGTCCGGCCCGATGGCCTTGCGTTTGTCGAGGGTGAATTGCGGCGGCGCGACGTCGGGTTGCGGGGCAAATCGGTTGGCATTGCCCCCCGCCCCCGCCCGCGCAGTCAGGAACCGTTTGACCATCCGGTCCTCGACCGAATGAAACGTCACCACCGCCAGCTGCCCGCCGGGCGCCAGCGCCCGCTCTGCCGCCATGAGGCCCGCAAAAAGCTCGCCGTATTCGTCGTTCACGGCGATGCGCAGCGCCTGAAAGGTACGTGTGGCCGGATGGCTCTGCCCCGGTTTGGCGCGCGGCAAACAGCCCTCGACCAGCTTGGCCAGCTCCAGCGTGCGGGTGATCGGCGCCTCGGCGCGCGCGCGCACGATGGCCTTGGCGATACGGCGGCTCGCGCGTTCCTCCCCGTAAAGATAAATGATGTCGGCCAGCGCCGCCTCGTCGAGATCGTTGACCAGATCGGCCGCCGACGGCCCCTCCTGGCTCATCCGCATGTCGAGCGGCCCGTCGCGCATGAAGGAAAACCCGCGCTCCGCCAGATCCAGCTGCATCGACGACACGCCAAGGTCCAACACCACCCCGTCGAGATCCTGCGCGTAGTCATCCATGCGCGAAAATACCCCGCGCTGCGGAATGATGCGGCCTGCGTAGTCGTCCAGCCACGCCTGCGCCATCTCGAACGCTAGCGGATCGCGGTCAACGGCGGTCACCCGTTCCGCACCCGCCTCGATCAGCCCACGGGTATAGCCCCCCGCGCCGAATGTGCCATCCAGCCAGTGCCCGCGCACGGGGGCGACGGCCTCCAGCAAGGGGCGTAGAAGAACGGGAATGTGGGGGTCGGATCCGGTGGCAGCCATATCCGTTTACCGCCCCGGCTGACTGTCGAGGAAGGCGAGCGGGTCAAAATCGTCGGGCAACTCGTCGAGCCACTCCTCCTCGCGCGCCTTCTCCTCGGTCTCGTAGGTCTCGGGCTTCCAGATCTGGAACGTGTCACCGGCAGCTATGAAAAACGCCTCGCCCGACAGGTCGATCTTCTGGCGCAGCTTGGCGGGCAGCACCAGCCGGCCGGTTTCATCGACAGTCGTGGGAAACGACTGGCCATGAAACAGGCGTTGCAGCATCTTGCGCTCCATCGAGCCGCGCGGCAGCGCGTCGATCTTGTCATCGACCTCGTCGATCGCGGCCATGGTATAGCATTCAAGGTAGTTGCGGCGGTGATCGCCGTAGACAATCACCAACTCGGGCGTGCCGCCGTTTTGATAGTTCGGGTCATTGGCTTCCAGCACACGCCGAAAAGAGGCCGGGATAGACACCCGCCCCTTCGTATCGACCTTGTGCTGGCTTTCGCCTCTGAACCTGCGGCTCACGTATCTGTCCCTTTTCTCACCCGCCCTGTGCCGGGCGTTGGATGTGAAAACGGCGGGTTGATCTGCTGCCACTGATCAACCCGCCGCTTAGCCCGCTTGAGCGGGAAGTCCGACTGCGCGCGCCACCTGGGGGATGTCTGCTCGCCCGCGCGCCGGATCTCGTTGTCTGATGAAATCGAGGTGCCTGTATGAAACCTGCTAGAGTTTATTGTTGCGTGGGGTCGTTTGGTGCCCCGTTGTCCCGTTCTCATCCGATGCACTAGGGATGCCATGGGAATTTGTGGGCGTCTACAATTTTTTTCAATTCTCTTGGGAGAACATGGGCCAAAGCGCAGCCCAAAGACCCTTTATCGACAAATCAGCAACAATCAAGAATCAGCAAATAGTGGCTTAAAAGGAATTGAAAACGACATCTTGTGCCTAAACCGCGCGCCACGATATTTCCCACGATTTCCCAGAAAATCTACGCTGATAAAATCATCACACACGATATTCCTACTTTGTTCTCACCGCCACGGCAGAAAGACCCCCGAATCCCGCCCGCACACCTCCGGAAACAGCGCGCGCGCTCTGCATGATTCCTCCCACCGCCCCCTTTCCCACGCTTGTCCCACGAATTCCCACCCCGCCTGCGCCGGGGCAGAACAGCCACAGTCCTGCGCGCTCCCGGCGCAATCTCCTTGAACGTCACTGGGTTTCTCGACAAAACTGGCGCACTGGCTGAAAGGTCGAGATATTGTCCAGCGCACTCAAACTGATCAGACATGCCCTCGGATTGCTCACGCAGCATCCGTTGCAGACGGTGCGGGTCGTGGCGCCCGGCCTCTTGCTGATGGTGGGCGTCGCGATCCTCGCGCTTGTCTTCGCGCCGGGGCTGCTGACACTGGACGCCGACAATCCCGACGTCAGCGCCCTGCCCGGCGGCGCGCTGGTGCTGATCGCGGCTTTTGTGCTGAGCTATGCGCTGATGGCCGTGCTTTGGCACCGCCATACCCTCCGCGCCAACCGCGCCCCCAAACCGATGAGCACGATGCTGATCGCGGGGTATCTGTGGCGCGTCAGCCTGCTGGCGGTGGTACAACTGCTCACCAGTCTCGCGCTGGTGCTGCCGCTCTCGGTCGCGGCGGCGAGCAATGCGGGCGGGGCCGCACCGCCGACGCTCCCCTCGATCCTGATCACGACCTTCGTGCTGCAACTCGTGGTGCTCTGGGTCTCGCTGCGGCTCAGCCTGATCCTGCCGGCCGCAGCGCTCGGCTACCCGATCCGCATGGTGCAAAGCTGGTATCTGACAGCGCGGCTGACCCGCACGCTCTGGGGCGTTTCGGCGGTGCTGGCGCTGATAAATACGCTGGCCACGGCAAGCCTCAACAGCTTTTGGGCGCCCACGGCCGGGCGCACGCTGGTTGTCGGGCTGCCGATCTACATCCTCGAAGGGCTGCTGATCTTCTCGATCCTCACCACCCTCTATGCACAGCTGATCCAGAAAAAGCGGCTCGCCGGGCTTTAGGCCATCCCGCCCTTGATCAACCCTTCGGCCATGCGCGCATAGGCCTGCGCCATCGGCCCGTCCCCGGCGGCCACGGGTGTGCCGCCATCGCCCGCCAGCCGCGTTTCCAGATCGATCGGCAGATGCCCCAGCAGCGGCACGCCCATGCGCTCCGCCTCCGCCGCGACGCCGCCCTGGCCAAAGATCTCGTGCTGGGCCCCGCAATCGGGGCAGACAAACATCGACATATTCTCGATCAGCCCCAGCACGGGTGTCTTGAGCGTGGCGAACATATCGAGCGCCTTGCGCGCATCGATCAGCGCCACGTCCTGCGGGGTCGAGACGACGATGGCGCCGGTCAGCTCCGATTTGGTGCACAGCGTCAGCTGCACGTCGCCGGTGCCGGGGGGCAGATCAACAAGCAGCACGTCCAGCTCGCCCCATTCCACCTGCCCCAGCATCTGTTGCAGCGCGCCCATCAGCATCGGCCCACGCCAGACAACGGCCTTGCCCTCTTCCATCATGAAACCGATCGACATCAGCGTGACGCCATGCGCCTTGAGCGGAATGATCGTCTTCCCGTCCGGGGAGCCGGGGCGCTTGTTGATCCCCATCATGCGCGGCTGGCTCGGCCCGTAGATGTCGGCATCCAGCAGACCGACCTTGCGCCCCTGCTTGGCCAAGGCGACGGCAAGGTTTGACGACACGGTGGATTTGCCCACGCCGCCCTTGCCCGACCCGATGGCGATGATGCGCTGCACCCCGCTGGGTTTGGTCGGGCCCGCCTGCGGCTTGGGGTGCCCGCCAATCTTCAGCGACGGCGGGGCGGCGGGTTTGGCCGCAGGGCCGTGCGCCGTCAGCGCCACATGCGCCTTTGCCACGCCGGGCAGCTCGGTGACGATACGCTCGGCGGCATCGCGGATCGCGCCCATTTGCGCGGCGACCTCCGCCGACGGCGCCTCGATCACGAACCGCACCACATCGCCCTCGACGGTGATCGCGCTGACCATGTCATGATCGATCAGGCTGCGCCCGTCTGGCAGCGCAATGCGTGACAAGGCGTCTGTGATATCGGATTTGCTCGGCGGCATAGAAGTCTCCTGTCTGTTATGCCTTCACATCGCAGATTAACCGCGATGCGCAAGCCCGTGCGCCAAAATGCCCGGTCGGAAATAGGTCTCCGCGACGACAGGTCAACAATACAACCCATGCGTTTGCTGCATGGCAGCATTGCAGACAAATTGATTGTGCGCCCGCAGAAACATTGGCTATAGTCTGTGTATGGAAACGATCCTCCCGAGAGTTTTCTTAAAATAGTCAGAACCCCTCACCTCCTCCCGAGGGCGACTGAACGCTAGGGCGACAACATCTTCCTCCTCCCTGATGTTGTCGCCCATTTTTTTACTCCACCCCCTTTCACCCCGGCACGCACCGAAAAATAAGTGACGTAAAGTCATGTAGTTATGCCATCCTCCCCTATGCAATCGGCGCATACCGGGGTTGTGCATTCGCAGGTTGTGGGCGCCCCCCGAACCCCTATTTCTAGTCCCAAGAGACAGACACACCGATCGAAAGAGAGAGCAAATGACCTACTACACTGACACCGCCGTTCGCACCGCCGCCCCTAGCCGCATCGCAGCATTCTGGGACGCCATCACACTGAAACTGCGCCAGCGCCGCGCCTACCGCCGCACCTTTAACGAGCTGTCGATGATGACAGCCCGCGATCTGGCCGATCTGGGCATGAGCCGCGCGGACTTCCGCCGCATCGCCCGCGAAGCGGCAGAAATGACAACCTAATTCGAGATACTGACGGGCCTTTCCCTCCCGATGGGTCCGTCAGTCACGGTGCAGGCCGCGTCCCGCCTCCCCGGAGACCCCTGCGCCGCATGGATGCCCATCCCCCTCTTCCTCCCGATGTGGGGGATGGCGCAGCCAGATAGAACGGCGGTCCCTTCCTCCCAAGGGGCCGCCGTTTCGTTATTCCGCCTCCAGCAGATCGCCGGGTTGGCATTCCAGCACCTCGCAGATCCGCGCAAGCGTCTCGAACCGCACGCCCTTGACCTTGCCGGATTTCAACAGGCTGATGTTCTGTTCGGTGATGCCCACGGCCTCCGCCAGATCCCTTGATTTCATCTTGCGCTGCGCCAGCATCACGTCGAGCCTGACCACGATCTGCATCAGACGAATTCCTCGTTCTCGCGGGCGATGCGGATCGCGTGCTGCATCACCAGCCCGAAAAAGAGGAACGCCAACCCGCTGAACCCCAGCGCAAGCTTGTCCACATCCATCCAAAGGCGCAGGGGCAAGGGGCCGTCGGCGTTGTGCCACGACCGGATCATCGGGCTCAGCGACCCGGCGACCAGCATCAGCACCGCCGACGCGATCGTCCCCCACCCCATCCATTGCAGCCGCCGCGCGATGCGTTCGTCAAAGACGATGCCCCGCCACAACAGCGTCAGCACCGAAAACGCGGCCAGATAGGCCAGCCATCCGATCAGGATCGGCAGCATCCAGACGACAAAAAAGGCGATCCGGGTGCCCATGGCGATCTGCGCGGTCGGATCCACCCAAGCATCGTCGCGTGTCCATGCAAAGGGATCGAGGAACGAGAGCTCCAGTAGCCACCCGAACTCCCGGATCGGGTAGTAGATCAGCATCGGCACCAAAACCACCATACCAACCAGCGACATGCGTTTGATCGCGCCCATGTGATTCATCCCTTCGGAATACAAATTTACTGTTCTACGATAAATTTTTCTTGCGCCAAGTCAATCTCGGTGGCTAACTAAAGACACCCTCGAAAGGATATCACCATGCGTTCCCTGCTCCTCTCCTCGCTTCTTGCCTGTTTGATCGCGCCGCTTCCCGTACTGGCCCAACCCACCGATTTTGGTCAGGGCACGCAGGTCGGGCGCGTTGAGGGTATCGGCCCGCTTACCCCGGAAATGGCCCGCGTCTACCGCAGCTTTCGCCGCGAGGCTCGGTATTTTGCGGCCATGGCCGTCAACATGGATTCCGGCGTCGCGTTTTGGATTCAGAACTTCCACGATGCAGGGCGCGCCCGCGCGGGGGCGCTTGAGGGATGTGATGTTATCTCCCTGCGCAAACCGGGCTGCGCGATCTACGCCGTCGCCATGCCCGAAAGCCTGCCCATCGCCCAATCACGTGCCACGGGCCTCAGCGAAGAGGCCGCCGACGCGCTGGCAACCGTCTACACCGAACGCCGCATCCCCGGCACCTATGCCGCCTTCGCGATCTCAGGCATCAGCCACTTCGGCTACGCCGACGCCGAGCTGACGGAGGCCGACGCCCGCGACACCGCCATCGCCTATTGCAACCGTGGCCTCGCCGCCGACATGGCCGAACTTGGCCCCGACGGGCGGCGGTTTGCCCGCGCGCGCGGCTGGGATAAATGCCGCGTCATCGACGTGCAATTCACCCCGCCCGCGAACTGACACGCGGGCGGCGCAAAATTGCCACCGGCGTCGGGCTACCTGTGGGGAAACAGGAGCCCGACCATGCGCTTTCCCGCCCTTGCGACACTCGCCCTGCTTGGCCTTGCCAGCACCGCCCTTGCCGATCCCACGGTTTACGGCACCGGGTCCGAGCCGTTTTATTTCGACACCTCCGGCGCCACGCCCGACCAGCGCGACGCGATCGAACGCAACAGCACGCAGAAATACTTTGGCGCGGTCTACATCGAACCGGGCGGCACCGCCTGGGGGTCCTACACCGGCGCCAACACCCTGTACGATGCCGCCGCCCTCGCGCGGATGATCTGCCTCAGCCACGCGCAAAGCGATACCTGCGTGCCCGCCCTCTTCGTCGCGCCCCCCGAATTGGGCACAGGCTCCCCGCCCCGCGACAGCCTGGGGCACGGCGCGGCACAGAAATACCGCACATATCAGGGGCGCAACGACGGCTGGCGCGCGTTTGCCGTATCGGGCAATCACGCGTTTGGCTGGGCCACACGCAAGGAAACGGCCGCGCAGGCCGTCGAATCCGCCCTGACCTATTGCCACCAAAGCAGTCTGAAATCCCTGCTCGACCTGCCGCAACGGGTGCGCGAGGAGGCGCGCCTGTCAGGTCACTACGATTGCCGCATCGCGGATCTGGATCCGCCAGCCGCCCTCGATCCGTCCTAGAACGGCACGTCATCCGCCGCCGACAGGAATTTCGCCACGACCTTCTTGTCACCGGCCTTTTCGAACGCGACCTCCAGCTTGTCGCCCTCGATCCCCTGGATCGTGCCATAGCCAAATTTCTGGTGAAACACCCGCTCCCCCATGGTGAAGCTGCTGCTGGCCGTCATGTCGATGGTCATGTTCTTGGCCTCGGCGGGCTGGCTCATCCCGCGCTGCCCGCTGCGCGCCTGCAGGCGCCGCCAGCCGGGCGAGTTGTAGACATTGGCGTTCGCCGCCTCCTCGTGCAGCGTGCTGGTGGGCATCGCCGCCCCAAATCCGCCACCATAGAGCCCCGGCGGCGTCAGTACGTCCACGTGATCCTCGGGCAGCTCGTCGATGAACCGCGACGGCATCGCCGATTGCCACTGCCCGAATATCCGCCGATTGGCGACAAAACTGATGGTACAAATCTCTTCCGCGCGCGTGATCCCCACGTAGGCCAGCCGCCGCTCTTCCTCCAGCCCCGCCTGCCCGCTTTCATCCATCGAGCGTTGCGAGGGAAACAGCCCATCCTCCCAGCCCGGCAGGAACACGGCCGGAAACTCCAGCCCCTTGGCGGCGTGCAGCGTCATGATGCTGACCTTCTCGCCGCCCTCTTCGGTCTCGTTGTCCATGATCAGGCTCACGTGTTCGAGGAAGCCTTGCAGGTTCTCGAATTGCTCCAGCGCCTTGACCAGTTCCTTGAGGTTTTCCAACCGGCCGGGCGCCTCGGGCGTCTTGTCGTTCTGCCAATGCCCGGTATAGCCGCTCTCGTCGAGGATGATCTCCGCCAGCTCCACGTGGCTCACGTCCGCGTCGCCCACCATGCGCGACCAGCGGTCGATCCCGTCAATGAGCAGCCGCAGCTGCGCGCCGCCCTTGCCGCCAATCCCCTGATGCGCCAGCAAAATCCGCGCGCCTTCCACCAGGTTGGTGCCATGTTCGCGCGCCGTGCGCTGGATCTTTTGCTGCGCCACATCGCCCAAACCCCGCTTGGGCGTGTTCACGATCCGCTCGAACGCCAGATCGTCGTCGGGGCTGGTGACGACGCGGAAATACGCCATCGCATCGCGGATCTCCAACCGCTCGTAGAATCGCGGCCCGCCGATTACCCGGTAGGGCAGACCGATCGTCAAAAACCGATCCTCAAAGCTACGCATCTGGTGGCTCGCGCGCACCAATATGGCCATGCTGTCGAGCCCGAAGGCCCGCAGCCCGCGGGTGCCACGCTGCATCGCCTCGATCTCCTCGCCGACCCAGCGCGCCTCCTCATCCCCGTCCCAATGCCCGATCAGGCGGACCTTTTCCCCCTGCTCGGCCTCGGTCCAAAGCGTCTTGCCCAGACGCCCCTTGTTGCCCGCGATCACGCCAGAGGCGGCGGCCAGGATATGCGGGGTCGAGCGGTAGTTCTGCTCCAACCGCACCACATGCGCGCCGGGAAAATCCTTTTCAAACCGCAGGATATTGCCCACCTCGGCCCCGCGCCAGCCATAGATCGACTGATCGTCGTCGCCCACGCAACAGATATTCTTGTGCCCGCCCGCCAACAGCCGCAGCCACAGGTACTGCGCGACGTTGGTATCCTGATACTCGTCCACCAGAATATAGCGGAACCAGCGCTGGTACTGCGCCAGCACGTCCTCGTGGGTCTGGAATATCGTGACCATATGCAACAGCAGATCGCCAAAATCGCAGGCGTTCAGATCCTTCAGCCGCTGCTGATACTGCGCGTAGATCTCCACGCCCTTGTGGTTATACGCCCCTGCATCGGCGGCAGGCACCTTGTCGGGCAACAAAGCGCGGTTCTTCCAATCATCGATGATCCCCGACAGCATCCGCGCGGGCCAACGTTTGTCGTCAATGCCCTCGGCGGCCACCAGCTGTTTCAAGAGCCGCAGCTGATCGTCGGTATCCAGTATGGTGAAGTTCGACTTCAACCCCACCAGCTCCGCGTGCCGCCTCAAAAGCTTCACACAGATCGCGTGGAACGTACCCAGCCAGGGCATCCCCTCGATCTGCTGGCCCAACATGCTGCCCACACGGTTCTTCATCTCCCGCGCGGCTTTGTTGGTGAACGTCACCGCCAATATCTCATTGGGCCGCGCGCGCCCCTGCTGCATCAGATGCACGATCCGCGCGGTCAGCGCGCGGGTCTTGCCCGTGCCCGCCCCCGCAAGCATCAACACAGGGCCCTCCAACTGCTCCACCGCCGCGCGCTGCGCGGGGTTAAGCCCGTCAAGGTAGGGCTGCGGCCGCGCAGCCATGGCCCGCGCGCTCAGCGATGCGCTTTCAAAAGCGTCGGATTCGTCGAAACTGCTCATGGCGCAAAAGCTAGCGCCCCCGGCAGCAAAAGAAAAGCGCGTTCGCCAATTGTTCTCCACCTGCACCGCCGCCCGCAAATGGGCCGTGCCCCCGCCTCATTGTGCCAAAAATACGCACATCCCGCCCCCGCCACACAGAGCAACCCTAGACAGCGCCGCACGCCTGCCCCCAAATGCGCCTATGGACCTGCACGCAAAATACCCCGCCATCGCCGATCTGCGCGCCCGCGCGCGCCGCCGGATCCCGCCGTTCGTGTGGGAATACCTCGACAGCGGCACGGGGGCCGAAGCCACCAAGGCGCGCAACCGCTCGGCCCTTGACCGTATCGGCATGATGCCCTCGGTGCTGCACGGCGAATTCACCCCCGATCTCTCGACCACCCTGATGGGCCGCGACTATCCCCTCCCCTTCGGCATCGCGCCCATCGGCATGTCGGGTCTGATGTGGCCCGATGCCGAAGGGCATCTGTCCCGCGCCGCCCGCGCCGCAGCACTCCCTTACGCCATCTCCACCGTCGCCACGCAAAGCCCCGAGGACATCGCCCCGCATCTGCCCGACACCGCGTGGTTCCAGATGTATCCGCCGCGCGACGAGGCGATCCGCCGCGACATGCTGGACCGCGCGCGCGCCGCAGGGTTCAGCGCGCTCATCCTCACCGTCGATGTGCCCGTCGCGAGCCGCCGTGAACGGCAGGTCCGCTCGGGGCTGACCAATCCCCCGCGCCTCACCCCGCGGCTGCTGGCGCAGGTCGCCACCCGGCCCGCCTGGGCCGCGGGCATGGCGAAACGCGGGATGCCGCATATGCGTGGCCTCGATAAATACGCCAATGCGGCGACGCAGGGGCTCTCGCCCACGGCGCATGTGGGGTATCTTTTGCGCACCGCGCCCGATTGGTCCTATGTCGATGCGCTGCGCGCCGAATGGGAGGGCGATTTCATCGTCAAGGGCGTGCTGCGCGGCGAGGACGCGAGCCGGTTGACCGATCAGGGCGTCGATGCGATCTGGGTGTCGAACCACGCAGGCCGCCAGTTCGACGGCGCCCCCGCCAGTATCGAGGCGCTGCCGGAGGTGCGCGCCGCTACCGATCTGCCGCTGATCTTCGACAGCGGGATCGAAGGCGGGCTCGACATCCTGCGCGCGCTGGCGCTGGGAGCGGATTTTGTCATGCTGGGGCGCGCGTTCCATTACGCGCTCGGCGCCTTGGGCGCCGGCGGCCCCGCGCATCTGATCGACATTCTGCGCAAGGATCTGGTGGCCAACATGGGCCAGCTCGGCGCGCGCACCCTCTCGGATCTGCCGCCGACGCTCCCGCTCAGCGCTTACTGAGCACGCACGCTCACCTCCCCGTCGACAAAACGCAGACTGCTGTCGCCGGGCGGGAACGGACGGCCATCGGCGCCCAGAGAGCTGATGACGTAATCCTCGCCATCCTCGAAATAGAACGCACAGACCTTGCCGCCGAATTGCTCGATCAACAGGTTCGTCGCCTCGCGCAGGAAGTCCCCCATGCCATCGCTGTCCGACGCCGTCAGATCGCCGGGGGTGATGCAGGTGCCGCCGTTCTCGATCCGGCCCCGGCTCGTCAGGGTCACCCGTTCGATCTCGCCCGAAAGGCCCCGCACGGCGCCGGTCTCGACCGCGACCACGCGGTTGCCCGACACCCGCGCCTTGATCAGCGAGGCGCAGCTGTTGTCGGAGGCACGGTAGTCCACGCAGCCCGTCTTGCCCCCGTGCACCGCCAGCAGGCTGCGCACGTCCACCTGCGCGCCCTTCTCCAGTTCCTTGATCGCAAAGGGATCGGTGGGGGCACAGGCGGCGATCAGCAGCGCGGCGCCCAGACTTGCGGCAATCGTCAGGGGGCGGTGAAACATTGGGCACTCCTTGGAAAATCCTGCCGCAGCGTAGCCCTGGCGCCCCCCGACAATCAAGCACGCAGGCGTTGGGGGATGGACACCACCGCGCGGGCCACTACGCTTCTACCCAGTCCCCCGGATTGCGGCGCCCGCGCCTTTGCGCGTAAAGATGCCGCAGAACTCACAGCAGATAGGCCCCGACATGCCCGAATTTCGCAAGATCCTCATCGCCAACCGCGGCGAGATCGCAATCCGTATCATGCGCGCCGCCAACGAGATGGGAAAGAAAACGGTCGCCGTCTTTGCCGAAGAGGACAAGCTGGGCCTGCACCGTTTCAAAGCCGATGAAGCCTACCGCATCGGCAAGGGTCTGGGGCCCGTCGCCGCCTACCTGAGCATTGACGAGATGATCCGCGTGGCCAAGGCGTCGGGCGCCGACGCGATCCACCCCGGCTACGGCCTGCTGTCCGAAAACCCCGATTTCGTGGACGCCTGTGCGCAAAACGGCATCACCTTCATCGGCCCCAAGGCCGAAACCATGCGCGCGCTTGGCGACAAGGCATCGGCGCGGCGCGTCGCGATCGAGGCCGGTGTGCCGGTGATCCCGGCGACCGAGGTGCTGGGCGACGACATGAAAGCCATCCGCAAAGAGGCGACCGAGGTCGGCTACCCCCTGATGCTCAAGGCCAGCTGGGGCGGCGGCGGGCGCGGTATGCGCCCGATCAATTCCGAGGACGAGCTCGAAGAGAAAGTGCTCGAAGGGCGCCGCGAGGCCGAGGCCGCCTTTGGCAACGGCGAGGGCTATCTGGAAAAGATGATCCTGCGCGCCCGCCACGTCGAGGTGCAGATCCTTGGCGACACCCACGGCGAAATCTACCATCTTTACGAGCGGGACTGCTCCGTGCAGCGCCGCAACCAAAAGGTGGTTGAGCGCGCCCCCGCCCCCTACCTGACCGAGGCGCAGCGCGCCCACGTCTGCGAGCTGGGCCGCAAGATCTGCGCCCACGTGAACTATGAATGCGCGGGCACCGTCGAATTCCTCATGGATATGGAGACGGAGGAGTTCTACTTCATCGAGGTGAACCCCCGCGTGCAGGTCGAACACACCGTCACCGAAGAGGTCACCGGCATCGACATCGTGCGCGCCCAGATCCTGATTGCCGAAGGCAAGAGCATCGCCGACGCGACCGGCAAGGCCTCCCAGGACGACGTGCAGCTGTCGGGCCACGCTCTGCAAACGCGCATCACCACCGAGGATCCGCTCAACAACTTCATCCCCGACTACGGCCGCATCACCGCCTTCCGCGAAGCAACCGGCATGGGCATCCGCCTTGACGGCGGCACGGCGTATTCGGGCGGGGTCATCACGCGCTACTACGACAGCCTGCTGGTCAAGGTCACCGCCAAGGCGCAAACCCCCGAACAGGCCATCGCCCGCATGGATAGAGCCTTACGCGAATTCCGCATCCGGGGCGTTTCGACCAACATCGCCTTTGTCGAGAACCTGCTCAAGCATCCCACGTTCCTCGACAACACCTACCACACCAAATTCATCGACCAGACGCCCGAGCTTTTCACCTTCGAGGCGCGGCGCGACCGGGGCACCAAGGTGCTGACCTACATCGCGGACATCTCCGTCAACGGCCACCCGGAGACCAAGGACAAACCGATCCCCGCCCGCGCCGCCCGCCTGCCCCAACCGCCCGAGCTGCGCGCGGAGCCGCAGATGGGCACGCGCAACCTTCTGGAGCAGAAGGGCCCGCAGGCCGTGGCCGACTGGATGGGCCAGCAGCGCCAACTGCTCATCACCGACACCACCATGCGCGACGGCCATCAATCGCTTCTGGCGACTCGGATGCGCAGCCACGACATGATCAAGGTCGCACCGGCCTACGCCGCCAACCTGCCCACGCTCTTTTCGATGGAGTGCTGGGGCGGGGCGACCTTCGACGTGGCTTACCGGTTCCTGCAGGAATGCCCGTGGCAGCGCCTGCGCGATCTGCGCGAGGCGATGCCGAACATTATGACGCAAATGCTGCTGCGGGCCTCCAACGGCGTGGGCTATACCAACTACCCCGACAACGTCGTGCAGCATTTCGTCGCCACCGCCGCCGACACCGGCGTGGACGTGTTCCGCGTCTTCGACAGCCTCAACTGGGTGGAAAACATGCGCGTCGCCATGGACGCCGTGCAAGAGGCGGGCAAGGTCTGCGAAGGCACGATCTGCTATACCGGCGACATCTTTGATCCCGACCGCGCGAAATATGATCTCAAATACTACGTCCAGATGGGCAAGGATCTGAAGGCCGCAGGCGCGCACGTGCTGGGCCTCAAGGATATGGCGGGCCTTTTGAAACCGGCACAGGCGCGCAAGCTGGTCACCGCGCTCAAATCCGAGGTCGGCCTGCCCATCCACTTCCACACCCACGATACCGCCGGCATCGCCTGCGCCACGATCCTCGCGGCCAGTGAGGCCGGCGTCGACGCCGTCGATTGCGCGATGGACGCGTTTTCGGGCAACACCTCACAGGCCACACTCGGCTCGGTGGTCGAGGCCTTGCGCCACACCGACCGCGACACCGGGCTCGACATGACCGCCGTGCGCGAAATCTCGGACTACTGGGAAGAGGTCCGCCACCAATACGCGGCGTTCGAGACCGGGATGCAGGCGCCCTCGTCCGAAGTCTATCTGCACGAGATGCCCGGTGGGCAATTCACCAACCTCAAGGCACAAGCCTCCTCTCTCGGCCTCGATGAACGCTGGCCCGAGGTCGCGCGCACCTACCACGACGTGAACCTGATGTTCGGCGACATCGTCAAAGTCACGCCAAGCTCCAAGGTCGTGGGCGACATGGCCCTGATGATGGTGTCGCAGGGTCTCACCCGCGCGCAGGTCGAAGACCCCAAGACCGATGTCAGCTTCCCGGAGTCGGTGATCGACATGATGCGCGGCAATCTCGGCCAGCCGCCCGGCGGCTTCCCAGACGCCATCGTGAAAAAGATCCTCAAGGGCGAGGCGCCCAACACCGACCGCCCCGGCGCCCATTTGCCGCCCGTCGATTTCGACGCCCTGCGCGCGGAGCTGCGCGACAAGACCGGACAGGCCGAGATCGACGACGAGGATCTGGCAGGCTACCTGATGTACCCCAAGGTCTATCTGGATTACACCGACCGCCACGCGCTCTACGGTCCCGTGCGTACCCTGCCCACGCCCACGTTCTTTTACGGGATGGAGCCGGGCGACGAGATCACCGCCGAAATCGACCCCGGCAAGACGCTGGAAATCCGCCTGCAAGCCATCGGCGACACCAATGAGGACGGCGAGGTCAAGGTGTTCTTTGAACTCAACGGTCAGCCCCGCGTGATCCGCGTACCCAACCGTCTGGTCAAAGCCACCACCGCGCAGCGCCCCAAGGCCGAGCTGGGCAACGATGCCCACATCGGCGCCCCGATGCCCGGCGTCGTTGCCACCATCGCCGTGGCGGCGGGCCAGCAGGTCAAACAGGGCGATCTGCTGCTCACCATCGAGGCGATGAAGATGGAAACCGGCCTGCACGCCGAACGCGACGCCACCGTCAAAGCCGTGCACGTCACCACCGGCGGCCAGATCGACGCCAAGGATCTGCTGGTCGAACTGGAATAAACCGACGGGCCGGGGGATAGCCCTCCGGCCCCCGGCCCCTCCAAAACCACAAACCACGGCGCGGCGCCCGGCGGCGGCCCCGCGCATCGCCGGGCTCTAACGCGCGCGATTGGGGCTACCGGTGCGCCCGCCACCTGCTAGGCTGCGCGTACCCTCACCCCCCGGATCGGAGCCGCCATGTCCCTCACCCTCACCGCCCTCTACGCCGCGCTGCTGACGCTGCTGTATCTGTCGCTCGTGGTGCGGGTGATCCGCTACCGGCGGGCGCATCTGATCTCGCTCGGCGATACCGGCGACAAGGCGCTGTTGAAACGCATCCGCGTGCAGGCGAATGCCGCCGAATACATCCCCCTCGGCATCGTGCTGATTGCGCTGGCCGAAGCACAGGGCGCGCCGGGTTTTGTGGTGCACGCGATGGGTGTCTCGCTGCTCGCCGGGCGCGCGATGCACGCCTTTGGCATGTCGCAAACCCCGCAGGTGATGAAGTGGCGGGTGGGCGGCATGGCGCTGACGCTGCTGATGCTGGGTCTCTCGGCGCTGGGTCTGCTGGGTCACGCGCTCATCTGACCGGCGGTGCACGCGCGGTGCACGCTCTGTGCACACTGTGTGACTCGCCCATTTTGCCTCTCGATCCCCTGCCCCGGAAAAAATCGCGCATGGCGCGGAATTTCCTCTTGCGGCGCCCGGACGGGGCGGCTAAATCACCCCCACTAACGGATGCGGGCGTAGCTCAGGGGTAGAGCATAACCTTGCCAAGGTTAGGGTCGGGCGTTCGAATCGCCTCGCCCGCTCCAAATAAACCGAACCCCACGGTTTTGCTGACAAGGTCGCCTTCGGGCGGCCTTTTCGCGTTTTGGGGCCTTGCCCGACGCGCCGCCGCCGCCTAGAACGAACGACGAACGCACCCCCTGCAGCACAGACGCCATTGCGCTTGGTCGCCACAAGGGGTTGTATGGGGAAAACGGGGGCACACGACATGCTGACATCGGTAGAGCTTTGCGCGGGTGCGGGCGGTCAGGCGCTGGGGCTTGAGGCCGCCGGATTTCATCACCGCGCCCTGGTCGAGATCGACAAACATTGCTGCGCCACCCTGCGTCACAACCGCCCCGCGTGGCATGTGCTGGAACAGGACGTGCGCGATTTCAAGGAAACCGCAGGCGATTATACCGGCATGGATCTGCTGGCCGGTGGTCTGCCCTGCCCGCCTTTTTCCGTTGCGGGCAAACAACTTGGCGAGCAGGATGAGCGCAACCTTTTCAACGATGCAATCGACATCATCGACGCCGCCCGCCCCCGCGCGGTGATGATCGAGAACGTGCGCGGCTTTCTCGACGCGGTCTTCCACGATTACCGCGAGCGGTTGAAGACCCAGCTGGGCAAACTGGGGTATACGACCGACTGGCGCCTGCTGAACGCCTCGGACTACGGCGTGCCGCAACTGCGCCCGCGCGTGGTGATCGTGGCCGTGGAAAACGCCCGTGCCGCGCATTTCGACTGGCCCGAACCCAACCCCCACAACCCGCCAACGGTGGGCGACACCCTGCGCGATCTGATGGCCGCGCGCGGCTGGCGCGGGGCCGATGACTGGGCCGACAAGGCGGATGAGATCGCGCCCACCATCGTCGGCGGATCCAAGAAACACGGCGGCCCCGATCTGGGCCCCACCCGCGCACGCAAGGCCTGGGCCACGCTGGGTGTCGAGGGGCGCACCATCGCGCCCGAAGCACCCGATCCGGGCCACAACGGCATGCCGCGCCTGACCGTGCCCATGGTCGCCCGGATCCAGGGCTTTCCGGACGATTGGCATTTTACCGGTGCCAAAACAAATGCTTACCGTCAGGTCGGCAATGCCTTCCCACCCCCCGTCGCCTGCGCCGTGGGCACCCAGATCGCCCGCACCCTGCGCAAGCGCGTGCTGCATCCCGTTCGCGCCTGACGCGGGCCGCGCCGATGAAGCGCACCCTGCCCGACAGCCGCATCACCCCCGGCCATCCCGACCACGACCGTCTGAGCGCGATCGCCGCCGAGATCACCGCCCGCGCGGGCGGCCCCGACAGGCTCGCCGCCGACTTTCCCGCGATGCTGCGCGGCTGCATCGACGATGTGATCATGACGGCCAAGACCGGGCGCCGCGCCTACGAAGAGCTTGAGAAGACGGAGAAAACCTATATCGGGACGCGGGTCGAGATCGAGCTGCGCGCGCTGCTGAACCTGCCCCGCTCCACGCTTGATACGGCGATCCTGGGTCAGGACGTCGACATCAAGAACACGATGGGCAGCAATTGGATGATCCCGACGGAGGCCGTGGATCACCCCTGTATCCTCGTGGCGGCGGATGAAGCGCGCGCCCTGTGCTATCTGGGGCTAATCGTGGCGCGGCCCGAATACCTGACCGCCGGGCAAAACAAGGACGCCAAGAAATCCGTTTCCGCCGAAGGGTTTGCCCACATCCTCTGGCTGCTCTGCGCGCATCCCTATCCGCCGAATTTCTGGCGCACTGTCGATCCGGCGGCGGTGCTGCGCATCTTCGAGGGTCGATCCGGCAATGCCCGCATGGCCGCGCTTTTTCGCGAGGTTCAGGGGCGTCCCATCGGGCGCGACGTCGTGCAGGCGGTGGCGCAACAGCATGATTTCATGCGCCGCATCCGCTCTGACAAGGGGCGCGGCACCCGCGATATTCTGGCGCGCGAAGGCATCGCGTTGCTGTCGGGCCAATACGACGCGCCGCTGATCTCGGCGCTGGGGCTTGCGCCGTGCACCGGCAGCGAATTCATCGCGCACACCCCAATGACACCGCAGGCGCGCGCGCGGGTCTGGCCCGACGGGCCGCTCAGTTGATCGGAAAGCGCTTCAGGCAGCCCGGCGCGTTGCGCTGGTAATCGCTGAGCGTGTCATCCACGCTGCGCCGGTCGCGCATCACTTCCATCGCGCGTTTCTTGCTGACCCAGGGGCCAGAGACATGGCGTTCGAGGATGAGCACGCTGATCCCCAACAGCACGTCTTTTTCCGCATCCGCCATCAGCCCGGCGCGGTTGAGGGTTATGCCGGTGAAGGCCATCATATTGGCGCAGCGCAGGGCCGATGCCTCGCGCCCCTCGTAGGTGCGCGTGGCGACCTCCGCCTGCGCGATTGCGGGGCCAGAGAGAAGGAGCACAACAGCGCCCAGCGCCGCACGGCGCATCAGAACACCTTGAACGTCATGGTGGTCAGGGATCGCTCGATCCCCTCGATGTCGAGCAGATTGTCGTTGATATAGACGCCCACGTCCTGATCCGCGGGGATGTAGACCTTCATCAGCAGATCGAAATCGCCGGAGGTCGAATACAGCTCTGAATGAAATTCGCGCAGGGCAATCGCCTCGGCCACGCGGTAGGTTGTGCCGGGGCGACAACGGATCTGGATAAAGACACAGGTGGACATGGGGCGGCTGGCTCCGATCAGAGGATGCGGTCAGGCTGGCACGTCCCCCGCAGCGGCGCAATCCCAAACCGCCCCTTGGCGCGCTGGGGCGGGCTGGTATAAGAGCGCCGAAACCAGTCAGGAGCCTGCCCCATGCGCCGCGCCACGATCACCCGCAAAACCGCCGAGACCGATATCGAGGTCACCCTCGATCTGGATGGCACGGGCCGCTACGACAACCAGACCGGCGTGGGATTTTTCGATCACATGCTCGATCAGCTGTCGCGCCACGCGCTGATCGACATGACCGTCCGCTGCGAGGGCGATCTGCACATTGACGATCACCACACGGTCGAGGATGTGGGGATCGCACTGGGTCAGGCCCTGACGCAGGCAATGGGTGAAAAACGCGGCATAAATCGTTACGGCAGTTGCCTTTTGCCGATGGACGACGCGCTGGTGCGCGCCGCCCTTGATCTGTCGGGGCGGCCCTTTCTGGTGTGGAACGTCGATTTGCCCACGGCCAAGATCGGCACATTCGATACCGAACTGGTGCGCGAATTCTTTCAGGCGCTCAGCACCCACGGCGGCATCACGCTGCACGTCGACCAGCTGCACGGGCTCAACAGCCACCACATCGCCGAGGCCGCGTTCAAGGCGGTGGCCCGTGCCCTTCGCGACGCGCTTGAGGCGGATCCGCGCAAGGGCGATGCGATCCCCTCGACCAAGGGCAGCCTTTGATGCTGACCGCGCTCATTGACTACGAAAGCGGCAATCTGCACAGCGCCCACAAGGCGTTCGAGCGGATGGCCCGAGAGGGGGACGCGGGCGAGGTGGTCGTGACCTCCGACGCCGATACCGTCGCCCGCGCCGACCGTGTGGTCCTGCCGGGCGATGGCGCCTTTCCGGCCTGCATGGCGGCACTCAAGGGCACCGGCGGGCTCTACGACGCGATGATCGAGGCGGTGGAGGCGCGCGGGCGTCCCTTCCTTGGCATCTGCGTCGGTATGCAGCTGATGGCAAGCTGGGGGCGCGAGTATGAGGATACGCGCGGTCTGGATTGGATCGGCGGTGAGGTGACGCGCATCGTGCCGTCAGACCCCACGCTCAAGGTGCCGCATATGGGCTGGAACGATCTGATCCTCGACGCGCCGCACCCGGTATTCGACGGGATCAGCACCGGCGATCACACCTATTTTGTGCACAGCTACCACATGGCAGTGACCGACCCCGCGCAGCGGCTGGCCCATGTGGATTACGCAAGCGACGTCACCGCCGTGATCGGGCGCGACAATATGCTGGGGATGCAGTTCCACCCCGAGAAAAGCCAGACCACCGGCCTGCGCCTGATCTCGAACTTCCTCGCCTGGCGACCCTGAGGCAGAGGGCGCGCGCCCCCTGCCCCGGTTGGCTCAGTTCACGCGGCTCCACGTCTGCTTTTTGCAGATCGGGCCGACGCAGCCGGACACTTTGAGCGTGTTGCCCGACAGCGCCATCTTTGATTTGAAGGTCTTGCCGGTTGAAGGCTGCCAGATCTTGCCGCTTTTGTAGGAACCGCCGCCCGCCGGCTGCATGTCCCACACCAGCTGCTTGCCCTTGTTGGCCGAGTTGTACTCGCCGCCGCTGTTGAACGTGCGCGAGATCGTCCCGCACAGGGCCGCGCCGCATTTGCTCATCTTGACGTGCGCGTAGGCGCCATCGTCCACCTCGGTCTTCCAGGTGCCCAGTGCCGGATCGGCAAAACCCGCCCCGGCGGTGCCCAGCGCCACAATGGCCGCTGCAATGATCGTTTTCATGGTCAATCCTCCCAAATTGCCAGCCAACCATTCCCGACACTCGGGCGTTCAGGCAAGGCTGACGTCGGGTCGCGTTGCACATCCGCGCCAATCGGTGCACAACGCGGCAAACGCACCACACGAAGGGCCGCCGCGATGATCCTCTACCCCGCTATCGACCTCAAGGATGGGCAGGCCGTGCGTCTGGTACACGGCGACATGGCGCGCTCGACTGTGTTCAACGATGATCCTGCCGCCCAGGCGCGCGCGTTTGTCGACGCCGGTTGCCAGTGGCTGCATCTCGTGGATCTCAACGGCGCTTTTGCGGGCGCGCCGGTCAACGCCGCCCCGGTCGAGGCGATCCTCAAGGCCTGCCCGGTGCCCGCGCAGCTGGGCGGTGGTATCCGCGACATGGCCACCATCGAGCGTTGGTTGGAGCGCGGTCTGGCCCGCGTTATCCTCGGCACCGTAGCGGTCGAAAACCCCGATCTGGTGCGCGAAGCGGCCCGCGCCTTTCCCGGCAAGGTCGCCGTGGGCATCGACGCGCGCAACGGCCGTGTCGCGACCAAAGGCTGGGCTGAGGAGACGGACGTGATGGTCACCGACCTTGCCAAATCCTTCGAGGACGCGGGCGTGGCCGCCATCATCTACACCGACATCCTGCGCGACGGCGCCATGGGCGGCCCGAACGTGGACGCCACCGCCGATCTGGCACGCGCCGTCTCGATCCCCGTGATCGCGAGCGGCGGCGTCTCCTCGCTGGCCGATCTGCAAGCGCTCAAGGCCACCGGCGTGATCGAGGGCGCGATTTCGGGTCGGGCGCTCTATGACGGGGCGATTGATCTGGGGTCCGCGCTCACCGCGCTGGCCTGATCGCCTCTGGCCCCCTGCCCGCGAAACGGCTAAACCCGCCCCATGTTGAAAACCCGCATCATCCCCTGTCTCGACGTGGCCGATGGCCGTGTGGTCAAAGGCGTGAATTTTGTCGGCCTGCGCGATGCGGGCGATCCGGTGGATGCCGCCATCGCCTACGATGCCGCCGGCGCGGACGAGCTGTGCTTTCTCGACATCCACGCCACCCATGAAAATCGCGGGACCATGTTCGATCTGGTGCGCCGCACGGCGGAGCATTGCTATATCCCGTTGACCGTGGGCGGGGGCGTGCGGTCCGCGCAGGACGTCCGCGCGCTGCTGCTTGCGGGCGCGGATAAGGTCAGCTTCAACTCCGCCGCCGTGGCCAACCCCGATGTGGTGGCTGAGGCCGCGGATCAATTCGGCAGCCAGTGTATCGTCGCCGCCATCGACGCCAAGACGGTCAGCCCCGGCCAATGGGAGATTTTCACCCACGGGGGGCGCAAACCCACCGGTATCGATGCGGTGGCGTTCGCCCACACCATGGTCGCCAAGGGCGCCGGAGAGATCCTGCTGACCTCCATGGACCGTGACGGCACGAAATCGGGCTTCAACCTGCCGCTTACCCGCGCAATTTCGGACGCGGTCGGCGTGCCGGTGATCGCCTCGGGTGGCGTCGGCACGCTCGATCACCTCGTCGAAGGCGTCACCGAAGGGGGCGCCAGCGCCGTTCTTGCCGCCTCGATCTTTCACTTCGGCACCTTCACCATCGCAGAGGCCAAACAGCACATGGCCGCCGCCGGGATCCCCATGAGGCTCGCATGACCCATCCGACTTCCGCGCGCGGACCGCTCGACGATCTCTACGCCACCATCCTCGCCCGCAAGGACGCCGATCCCGCCAGCAGCTGGACCGCGCAGCTGCTCGCCAAAGGACCCGAGAAATGCGCCGAGAAGTTCGGCGAGGAAGCCATCGAGGCGATTATCGAAGCGATCAAAGACGACAAGGCTGCGCTCACTTCAGAAGCCGCCGATGTGCTCTATCACCTGCTGGTGATGCTCGCCGCGCGCGACGTGACGCTGACCGATGTGCTGGATGAGCTTACCCGCCGACAGTCCCAATCCGGCGTGGCGGAAAAGGCCAGCCGCTAGCCCCGTTGCGTCCGAGCGACCGTGCCCCGTCCGGCGGGTGCCGGTGCGGCGGGTGCCCCCCAAAAAAATAACTTCGCGGGCCGCGCCCGCGTCCGCGCGGTCACAGCTTGCTCGAAATTACGCCCGTCGCGAAACCGCCCATGCGCAGTTCCCCGAAAAGACGCTGGTATTCGATCTTGGGGCAGCGATCCTGGATTACATCGACGCCTGCCGCCTCGGCCCGCTCCGTCGCCTGCGCGTGCATCACCCCGATCTGCATCCAGATCGTGCGCAATCCCGGCAATGCCGCCAGCGCCTCCTCCACGATCTCCGGCACCGCCTCGGACCGCCGAAAGATGTCGACCATATCTACCGGCCCCTCGATCTGCGACAACGCGCCTACGACCGTGCCACCGAACAGGCGCTCCCCGGCCAGCTTTGGGTTCACCGGCACCACCTCGAACCCCTTGAGGCTCAGATAGCGCGCGACAAAGTAACTGGGCCGCACCGGATTGCCCGACACGCCGACAACCGCGATCCGCTTGGTGCGCCCAAGGATCTCTTTCAGATATGCGTCCGCGTAGTCCATGGTTCCTCAGTCAAAGATATCTTCAACAAAATCGAACGCTTCCGAGGCGACTTTGCGCCAAAGGCTTTTGCGTTTCTTGACCTTGCGGGGTTTGGATTTCTTCACCGCCGCCGCCTTGGGCAGGCTGCGCAGTTTGGGCGCGGGCTGATGGCTGACGGCGGCGGTCGCGGGTTTTGCCAGCGGCATCGCCTTGAGATCGCGCAGCGGCGCGCCGCAGGTGCCACAGGTCAGCGTGTGGTGGCCCGCGTCCAGCCGCAGCATTGCGCGGGTGCCGCAGTGGCAACAGGTGGCAATCTTGGACGGGTGCGCCATGGGCTCTCTCTAGCTGTGCTCTCTGGACGCATATAGGGCGATGGCGGCGGCATTTGAGACGTTGAGCGAGCCAAATGCGCCGCCCGCGTCGATCCGTACCAGCGCATCCACCGTCTCGCGTGTTTTCTCGCGCAGCCCCGGCCCCTCGGCCCCCAGCACCAGCGCCACGGGGCGGTCGCGCTTGCCGTCCAGCGCGGCCTCGATGGTCTGCTCGGCCTCTCCGTCGAGGCCCAGCACCAGATAGCCCATGTTCTGTAACGTGCGGATCCCGTCGGCCAGATTGCGGATGCGCAGGTAGGGTTGCCGCTCCAGCGCGCCCGATGCCGTCTTGGCCAGCGCGCCGGTCTCGGGCGCGGAATGGTGGCGCGTGCCGATCACCGCACTTGCGCCCATCACCTCGGCCGAGCGCAGGATCGCGCCCACGTTATGTGGATCCGTCACCCGGTCGAGCATCATCACACGCGGCGCGGCATCCCCGATGCACACATCCTCCATCCGACCCCAATCAAGCGGTTTGACCTCCAGCACGGCCCCCTGGTGCACCGATCCGGGATCGAGCGGCGGGCGGAACTTGCGCGGATCAACCACTTCGGGCGTGATCCCTGAGGCCGCGATCGCCTCCGTCAGCTTGGCCTCGGCGTTGGGGGTGACCATCAGCGTGATCTTTTCGCGCGCGGGGTTCATCAGCGCATCGCGCACCGCGTGCAGCCCGAAAAGCCACAGCGTCTCCCGCGCCTCGGCCTTTTTGCCCTGCTCTTTTGCAACGACCCACTTGGGTTTTTTCATAGCCGTATCTCCGGGCACATGCGCCTGCTGCCACCTCTAGCCCGCAGCGCCCCCGATGCCAAGCAAAGCCCCCCGCGCACCCCATCCGATCTGCCCCGCAAAACGGCGGATTTTGGTATTGACGCCCCCAGACCTGCCGCGTATTCACGCCGCCAGTGGGCGACAGGCCGCAAGGTGTGGCAGGGGACTGTAACTCCCTCGCGGAGACGCACGCCTGGTTCGATTCCAGGGTCGCCCACCACCGAACGCTTTCTTCCGATACAATTATTGAAGACTTACGGCCTTTTCACAAAGCAAAGGGCCAATGCAACTCGTTGAACAATCACTTCTGCCAAACCAATCGATCCCCCGGATCGATTTTGCGTGCGTCACGGAAGGCAGCGCCCACTTCGTTCCCTCGCGGAGACGCACGCCTGGTTCGATTCCAGGGTCGCCCACCATTCACTTCCCTTCGAACGAAGATTTTTCAGCGATATGCGCGCTGACACCTCAGTGGCGCAGCGCATCTCCCTCAAGCAGCTATAGCGCCAACAAACCGGTCCCCCAGAAAACGAAGTCGAGAACGCGGCACTTCACGGCGAGACCGTCTTTGGCGCTCCTCATTGCAATTTGTCGCGCGCCCGGCCACCGCCGGGCGCACGACCAAGTCAGTTCCTGGTCCCGTTCACACCGCGCTGGCGCAGGGCAAGCCGATAGATCTCGCGGTAGGTGTCGATGGAGATCACGGGATCGCTCGCGAGATCGTAGGACGCCACGGAGACGGCGCGGCGCGCCTGAATGGAGACTGCCGACAGATCGTCGCTGAACCTGACGCATTTGTTTTGCGCACAAAAGAAGCCCGGCTGCACGCGCACACTCCCATTTGATGCGGATTGCGCAGAAACTGCGGTGCCGCCCATCGCAAGCGCGGCAGTCGCCGCAAAAAGAAAATGTTTCATCGTATCAGATCCCCATTGATGCCTACTCTGGTGAAGTGGCCTGAATTCTGACACCGGCAAGGGGCCCGCCCTCACATGCGCGTGAGGCGCCCCGGCTCTGTGTGGCAGTGCGGTTTGTGAAGTATCATCGGCGTAGAAAAAAGCCCCCCGACCGGTGAGGTCGGAGGGCTTGAGCGTGTTGCGAAGGCTCGGATCAGGCCGTGACGAAGTTGAAGACATCCTGATCGTCGGGGTCTTCATCCTTGGTCTGGTCATCCTCGACAGGTGCCAGGATCGGCAGCCCGGCGACGTATTCAACATCGTACTGGCCGCCCTTGGCATCGTCATCGGCCGGCGGGATGAACGTCAGATCGTCCACAGCGCCCGACCCTACGAGGTTCACATCCATGATCGAGACGTTCTGCGCGTTGATGATCAACTCCTGCTGGCTGTTGTCGCCCGATGCGGGAATACCGAGCGTGTCGATCAGGTTGCCGTCCACGTCGAACAGATCAATGGTGCCGCCCTGCTCTTCCACGTCGAGGATGTTGATGCTCAGCACTTCGGAGGGCGCCTCGAAGTTGAAGGTCAGCGTGCCGCCGCCCGCGTTGTCGTCGGCGTCGGAGCCGTCGTTGTCCTCCGAGATGATGAGCGCGTTGCCCACCCCGTTGAACGCGAGGTCGTGATCGCCGCCTGTCGGGTTGTCGGTGTCAAAGATCATCGCGTCGTTGACGTTGTCGGTATCGTGCTCACGCTGACCCGAGATGGTGACGCCGTCAAACTGGTCAGAGACCACATCGCCGGAGTTCAGCCCTTCGAAGTCGATCGTAACGGCGTCGCCGCCCGTGCCGGCACCTGCGGAGGTTTCGGTAATCTCGACGTTGTCGAACGTCACGATCTCGTCGCCCGCCGTGATCTTGGAGATAACGCGGAAGTGCACGTCGCCGGACAGATCGTCGAGCGCGCCACCGGAATAGGTCAGCGATGCGCCGTCCTCGGTGATCTCGTTACCGGTGTTGTTGCCGACGAGTGCTGTGCCTTCGTCGTTGACCACAAAGCGGTCGAGGGTTTGCCACGATCCGTCCTCGGTGCGGAATTGCAGCGTCAGGCTGTCGCGGTAGTCGCCGGTCGCCTCGAATTTGCTGGCGTCAGCCACGGTCGCGTCAAAGCTGAACGAGATGTCGCCGTTGGCCTCGACGGGCTGAAATTTCAGGATGCCATCGTTGTGGCCGTCCGTGCGCAGCTCGCCATTCACCACATCCCAACCGTCGTCGCGCCCGATGATGTCGGATTGCGAAGGATCGTGGATGGCGTTGAAATCCTCGGCAGCGAGCACCTTGGTCTGTGTCGCCTCGCCGGGCACCTCTTCGGACACGGTGACGGAGACGTTGTCGATCTTGAGCACTTCGTCGTTGGCTGTCACGTCCGAGATCACGCGGAACTGCGCGGTCTCGCTGGCGGTATCGAGGATGCCGCCGCTGTAGCTGACGGTCGCGCCCGACGCGGTAAAGCTTTGGCCCGTCTCGGACCCGACAAGCGCCGTGCCGTGATCGTTCACGCGGTATTCGTCCAGCAGAACCCAATCGCCACCGTCAAGGCTGACCTCGACGCGCAGGGTATCGGCGTAGTGGCCGGAGTTCTCGAACACGTGGGTGTTATGGGTCGTCAGATCCATGGTCAGGGTGACGGGGCCATCGGTGGCCACTTCGCTGAAGGTCAACGTGCCCTCGTTGGAGGCGTTCGTGACCAGCTTGTCGTAGGCCGCGACCCAGCCATCGTTGCTGTCCACGATGTCGCTGTCAGTGGGGGTGTGGATGTCGTTGAAATTGTCGAACAGCGCTTCCTTGCTGATCTGGATCGGATCGGCGTCGGGGGTGTCACCCGTGGTCAGCACCTGACCGTTGCCGCCGTCGCTGTCGATCACGGCGGTAAAGCTGGAGATGTCCAGATCATCGATGCTCAGCGGGCCGTTGTCGCCGAACAGGGTAAAGTTCGCCTGCGCGACTTCACCGCTTGTCGTGTCGTCGGAGGTGCCGAACTGGATGCCGATGTCGAATTGATCGGCGACTTGCGCACCGTTGGCGAGCGTGTCGACGCCGTTGATCGCGGCCTGAATGCCGGTGACGGGCGAAAAGATCGACCCTTCGTTGGCGCTGGGAAAGAAGTTCAGCGCGTCGAGGCTGCTGCCGTCGGCAAGGTTGAAGAAGACACCGTCAAAATCAAGCGGCTTGCCGGCAGGATCGGCATTGGCGACGACGATGAACAGGGTCCCGGTGTCGGTTTCGGTGATGGTAACGCGCGCCTGCGGATCGCAGCCCAGCAGTACCTCGATAGAATTTTGTCCAGACATACGATGTCCCTTCAATGGCAGTTGAATTACTGCCCTCACTAATCACAGCGGCCAATTTTCGCCGAGGGGAAAACACGTCTATGCCTCTCATTGGACACAATCTACCGGCCCCGGCAGGGATTGGCGCGGGTCTGGCGCCGACATTGAAAACAAACAAGAAACAATGCCTTCAAACGGAGAACACTGTTTCAGGGGCCGTTTTTGGTTAGCACATTTTTAACGAATCACGGGATCAGCACCTCGGCCCGCGTGAAGCGGGCGGAGGCGACGCTCAGATCGTCGTACGTCAGTGTGACGGTGACGCTTTGCACACTGCCCCGCGGATGGGCACGGTAGGGCACGCCGTCGCTTTGAAGGATGGCGTTTGGCGTTGCGGTATCGGTGTGGCAGTCCGGCAGCGGCCAATCCTGGGGCGCGCCGTCATTGACCGCCACGGCCATCCCGACCAGCCCACAACGCCAGGCCCACAAATGGGTGACATAGATCAGATCCTGCCCGCCGTAGTCTCGTACCGCGATCCAGTTGGCCTTGGTGGCGCTCAGGATCGGCTTTACCTCGGTCGCGGTGGTGAATTTGCCGGTGGGCGTTTGCGGCTCTGCCACCAACGCCGGCGTAGTGGCTACGGAGGCCGCCGCCCCTGCGTCGTCCTGCGCCGCGGCAATGGCGAAAACCGCCAGAATAATATCCAACATGAAATCCCCCTTCAGGGTCTGTGGCCGGAAAATGGCTTCTTTCAAATCAGGCGGCGCCAACTATACTGCCCGCCAAAAGCGCCGCAAAATAACGCCCCGGTCGAGGGCACAGCGCCTTGAGGAAGAGTATGCCACGCAAATCCGCCCCGATACAGCCTTTCAACGTCGTCGTCGTGGGCCAGCAGGGGCGGCTTGCCCATGAGGCGGTAATTTTTGCCGCCAGCCTGCGCGCCATGAGCCCCGATTTCACCGGCCGCCTGATCGTGGCAGAGCCGCAGCCCGGCCCGCGCTGGTCCAAGGATCCCAGCATCCGCAATGACGATCTGCGCGGATTGCTCGCCGATCTGGGCGCCGAGATCGTCCCCTTCGAGAACCGTCATTTCGGCGAGAGCTATCCTTTTGGCAACAAGATCGAGATGCTGGGCGCCCTGCCCAAGGGGGAGGCGTTTGTCTTTTTCGACACCGATACGCTCATCACCGGCGATCTGATGTCGGTGCCGTTCGATTTCGACCGCCCCACCGCCTCGCTGCGCCGCGAGGGGACGTGGCCGCAGCCGCAGCTGTACGGGCCGGATTATTCCGGTCTTTGGAAATCGCTCTACGATAAATTCGGGCTGGATTTCGACAGCTCGCTCGATCTGACGCAGCCCGACGACTACTGGCGGCGCTATCTCTATTTCAACGCCGGGTTCTTTTTCTACCGCTGCCCGCATGAATTCGGCGCGCGTTTCCTCGACTACGCCCGCGCGATCCGCGACACGCCGCCCGTCGAGCTGTGCGCGCAAAGCTTTGATCCCTGGCTCGACCAGATCGCGCTGCCGCTGGTGATCCATAGCCTTGGCGGCGGGCGCGACACGCTGCCCGAGGGGCTGATCGACGGAGAGGTGAGCTGTCACTACCGCCTGCTGCCCCTGCTCTACGCGCGCGAAAGCGATCGCGCGGTCGAGGTGCTGGAGGCCGTGACCGCACCCAACCGCATCAAGAAGGTCCTAAAAAATTACGACCCGATCAAACGCATGATCTACCAGGGGCGCGGAGCGAAGGCGCGCGCGCTGTTCGACCGCGAAAACCTGCCGCGCAAGGAGCAGGCGATCCGCAACCAGTTGAAGAAGAACGGCTACTGGATGCGGTGAAGGGCCGGTTGGCGGGACGAAGCTGCCGTTTGACCTTCGCCTTGATATGTCTGCATTCATCTGGAACCCTCGCATTGTCAATTTTCGAGAGGATGCGGTCCGGTGACTTTAACTTCAGAAGACAGGGCCGCTCTGTTGGCGCTGGAAGAAACGCTTTGGCGATCCGAAACACGCTTTGATCCGGTCCTCATGGATCAAACCTTTTCTTCAGACTTTTTGGAGTTCGGCAGGTCGGGGCGCAGATATGAGCGTGCGGAAATGCTATTTGATCCCGATCAAAAGGCTGAGATCAGAGCAGTTTTACCTCTGCCGGACTATTCGATAGCTATGGTCGCTGCGGATGTAGCCCTTGCGACTTACACGAGCGAGGTAAGATACGGCGATGAAGTCGAAGGCGGTCGCCGTTCGTCGCTATGGGTCAGAGTGGGCGATCGCTGGCAACTTCGGCTTCATCAAGGAACACCTTGCTAACGGGTAGTCACCGCACATCGGCCTATCGTCACAGTAGTCATTCGCGCAAGTTGCAGCATCGGTCAGATTGGGCTCAAAGCTGCTAGTCGCCGCATAACCGAAGAGAGTGAACTGGCCCCCGGCCCCTTCTCCGTCAGCCCGTTCGTATCCACCCATCCGTCATACCCACCCCAACAGCCCCGTTGTGAGCGCGCGCGCGATGGCTTAGACCGATGCCAACGCATCTTGAGGGAGAAACACCATGACCGACGGCCCTACCTACGGCTTTGATACACTGCAAATCCACGCGGGCGCCCGCCCCGATCCGGCCACCGGCGCGCGCCAGACGCCGATCCACCAGACCACCGCCTATGTGTTCCGCGACGCCGATCACGCGGCGGCGCTGTTCAACCTGCAAGAGGTCGGGTTCATCTATTCGCGCCTGACCAACCCCACCGTCGCCGTGCTGCAGGAACGCATCGCGACGCTTGAGGGCGGCGTGGGGGCTGTGTGCTGCTCGTCGGGGCACGCGGCGCAGATCATGGCGCTGTTTCCGCTGATGACACCGGGCAAGAACATCGTCGCCTCCACGCGCCTTTACGGCGGCACAGTCACGCAGTTCAGCCACACGATCAAACGCTTCGGCTGGGAGTGTAAATTCGTCGATTTCGACGATCTCGATGCGGTGAAGGCCGCGATTGACGAAAACACCCGCGCCGTCTTTGGTGAGGCTATCGCCAACCCCGGCGGCTATATCATGGACGTGCGTGCCATTGCCGACATCGCGGACGCCGCCGAGGTGCCGCTGATCATCGACAACACGACCGCCACGCCCTACCTCGTGCGCCCGATCGAACACGGCGCCACGCTGGTCGTGCATTCGACCACCAAATACCTCACCGGCAACGGCACCGTCACCGGCGGTTGCGTGGTGGATTCGGGCAAATTCGACTGGTCCGCGAATGACAAGTTCCCCTCGCTCAGCGCGCCGGAGCCTGCCTATCACGGTCTCAAATTCCACGAGACCTTTGGCCCGCTGGCCTTCACCTTCCACGGTATCGCCATCGGTCTGCGCGATCTGGGCATGACGCTGAACCCGCAGGCCGCGCACTACACGCTGATGGGCACCGAAACCCTGAGCCTGCGCATGGAGCGTCACGTCGAGAACGCCGTGAAGATCGCCAAATGGCTCGAGGCGGACGACCGCATCGACTATGTCACCTACGCCGGTCTGGAATCCTCGCCCTACTATGAGCGGTCCAAAAAGGTCTGCCCGAAGGGCGCCGGCGGTCTGTTCACCTTTGCGGTCAAGGGCGGCTACGACGCCTGCGTCAAGCTGGTGAACGCGTTGGAGGTGTTCTCCCATGTGGCCAACCTTGGCGATACGCGCTCGCTCATCATCCACTCCGCCTCGACCACGCACCGCCAGCTGACGGTCGAGCAGCAGGAGGCGGCGGGCGCGGGCCCGTCGGTTGTGCGCGTCTCGATCGGGACCGAGGACGCCGATGATCTGATCGCCGACCTTGATCAGGCACTTGCCAAAGCCACCGCCTGATGGGGGCCCCGGCATCGCGCGGGCCATGGCCGCGCGCGGTGCCGCCCTGCGGCGGATCGCCGAAAGCGCACAGAGTGGCTTTTCACCGACGCCCGCATGATTTACGCTTTGCGGCGGAAGTTGTTGGTTAAGATCCTCCGTGGTAAAGGCGTGGCATGAAGCCTAATTTTGCTCTTTCACTGTCCTTTGATGGCATCAAGCTGCTGCACCGGGCCGCCGGTGGATGGCGCGAGGTCGGTGAGGTCAGCCTTGCCAGCGAGGATATGGCGGGCGAATTGGCCGTCCTGCGGAAGACCGCCAGCGGGCTGGAGCCGGGCGGCGTGCGCAGCAAGCTGTTGATCCCCGACAGCCAGATCAAATACCTCACGCTCGAAACGCCGGGCCTGTCCAAACCCGCCCGTCTGAAGGAAGCCGCAGCCGCGCTGGAAAACGCGACCCCCTACGCAGTGGATGAGCTGGCGTTTGACATCAGTCAGGACGGCCCCCGCACCCATGTCGCCGCCGTCGCCCGCGAGACCCTCGCGGAGGCCGAAGCGTTTGCCCAGGAACACCGGTTCCATCCCGTGAGCTTTGTCGCGGCCCCCGAGGGGGAAGGGTATCTGGGCGAGCCGTTCTTTGGCCAGACGCTGGCAGCGTCAGAGCTGCTTGAGGAAGGTGAGAGTGTGGAGCCGGACGGCATCGCCGTCGTCGTTATCGGTGCCGCATCATCCGAGCGCGCACCCGACAGCGCCCCCGACGCCGCCCCCGTACCGGACGCGGCCTCCGAACCGGTCGACGTGTCTGAGCCTGCGCCTGCCGAGCCAGACCAAAAAACACAAGCCGCGCCCGCACCGGAACCCGCTGAGCCGGAACCACAGATCCAGACGGTGGCGGAGCCTGTCCCCACCGAACCGGAGCCAGAAACGCGAGCGGACCCCGCCGCGTCGGAGCCGTCTCCCCAAAAGGCCAAGGCACCGGCGCCTGAGTCGCGTGAGACCGCGCCGGCGCCAAAGGCCGCCGTTGACCCCGATCCTGCACCGCCCCCGCAGCCGGAGCCTGAACCCGTGTCGGCATCAGTGGCGGATGCGGCGCCCGATGCGCAGCGCGCCGTTCCCCCCCCTCCGCAGACGCCCGAACCCGCGCCCGCGTCACAAGGCAGCCCCGAGCCTTTGCCCGATGTGCCGTCTGCGCCAGATCCAGCGCCCGTCGCAGCCAGGGCAGAGACGCCTTCCCCTGCCCCCGGGGCGGGTCAACCGACACAACCAACGGCGACACCCGCGCCCATCCCCGCCATGCCGTCCCTCGGGACCGCACAACGCGCCGGGGATGGGCCGCGCAAACCCACAGTGTCGTCGGCCCGTCGCATTACGGCCCCAACGGCGGAGGTGCCTTCGGCGAATTTTGCCAGCCGCCGCGCAGGCAAACCCACCTTGCAGGGGGCCACGCGCACGCAGGCCCCCAAGGCACCCGCCCCAGACAGCAGCTCGCTCGATCAGCCCGCAGCGGTTGCGGCCGCCACGTCCGGCGTTGGCGGTTTTCTGAGCCGCAGACGGCCGCGCACCGGTGCCGCAGCCCCCGTACCGGCCCCGGCTACAACCGTCGCCCCCGCCAACAGCGAGGCCGAAAGGATGACCGTGTTCGGTGCGCGCACGGCGCCCGTCGGGGGCAAGCCGCGCTTTCTCGGTCTGATCATGACGGTCGTGCTTTTGGTGTTTCTTGCCGGTGTGGCAGCTTGGGCGGCGGTCTTTCTCGATGACGGGATCGCGGGTCTTTTGCGTGACGAGGACAGCACGCGCACGACCGCCTCCGCACCCGAGAATCAGCTCGATCCCGAGGTCATCCGCCAGTCCGAAGAAGAGACGCTGCAGAACGCACCCGCGACCCCGGTGCAGGATACCCAGGTTGCGGCCCTTGATCCCGTGCTTGACGCACCGCAGACAGACGCGCCCGCCGCCCGGGTCGCACCCGAGCGCCCGGTTTTCACCCCGCAGGAAGCCGCCGCGCGCTACGCCGTCAGCGGGATCTGGCCCCTGGCGCCCGATACCGTGCCGACACCGCCCCGCGTCGATGACGCCCCCGTCTACCGCAACAGCGTCGATGCGCTGAGCACGGCGGCGGACGCCATCGCCCTGCCGCCTGTCGAGGGTTTCAATACCGATGTGGTTCTGGCAGCCGTGCCGTCGCCGCCACCCTTCGGCCAGGTTGCCGCCCTGCGCCCCGACGGTCTGCTTGTCCCGACCGAGGACGGGGTGGTCACACCCCAAGGCTACACCCTGATCGCGGCAAGCCCGCCGCTCAAGCCGCCGCTGTCGCCCACCCGCTTTGCCACAACGCCCGACGCACCCGCAGCGCAAGCCGATCCGCGGGCTGAACTGATCGCCTTCCGCCCGCGCAACCGTCCCGGCGGGTTGGTCGAGAATACCGAGCGCGCCCAGCTTGGCGGCGTCACCCGGTCAGAGCTTGCCGCCTTCCGCCCCAGCCTGCGCCCGCGATCTTTGCAGGAACGCGCGCTTGAGGCAGAGCGGGAGCGTGAGGCCGAACAGGAGGCGCGCGCCGCCGCAGCAGCTGCCGCCGCGACCGCCGCCGCCGCTGCGGCGCTTGCCCTGCCTGACGCAGGAGACGCGGCAGCGACGGCCCCCGCACTCGACAATGCCACCCGCTTTGCCGTGGCCCAATCGGTGCGCCCCGATACACGGCCACGCAATTTTGCGCGTATCGTCGAACGGGCGCAGCGCGCGGCGCCCCAGCGCGAAACCCGCGTTGCCGCCGCCGCGAGCGTGGCCCCGCGTACGGTCGCGCCCAACATCCCGTCAAAAGCCTCCGTCGCGCGCTCGGCCACGGTCAAGAACGCCATCAACCTGCGCCGGGTGAACCTCATCGGTGTCTACGGCAAACCCGCCAGCCGCCGCGCGCTGGTGCGCCTGTCAAACGGGCGGTACCAAAAGGTGAAGGTCGGGGACCGTATCGACGGGGGCCGCGTGTCTGCCATCGGCAACAGTGAGCTGCGCTACCGCAAGGGCAGCCGCGACGTCGTCCTCAAGATGCCGCGCAGCTGATCCATCCCTCGGCCAGCCACGCGCGCCAGAATATCTTGAACGGCGCCGCAGCGCCGTTTTCCTTTCTTGAAAACTGCCGGTTAACCGGTGGACAGCTCGCCACTGTCGATCTGCTCCTGCTCGATACTCTCGAACAGCGCTTTGAAATTCCCTTCCCCAAACCCATCGTCGCCCTTGCGCTCGATGAACTCGAAAAAGATCGGCCCGATCACCGTTTTTGAAAAGATCTGCAGCAGGATACGCGTCTCGCCCCCGTCCACGACACCCTCGCCGTCGATCAGGATGCCGTGTTTTTGCATCCGGTCCAGCGGTTCATCATGCCCAACAACGCGATCCTTGCTGAGCGTGTAGTAGGTCGGCGGCGGTGCGGGCATGAATTTCAGCCCATTGTCGGCAATGGCATCTGTCGCGTCATAGATGTCGCGCGCGCCCACGGCGATGTGCTGAATCCCCTCTCCGTTGTATTTCTTGAGGTAGCTGACGATCTGCCCGGTCTCGCCACGATCCTCGTTGATCGGGATGCGGATGCGCCCGCAGGGTGATGTCAGCGCACGGCTCAAAAGCCCCGTGAACTTCCCTTCGATATCAAAAAAGCGGATCTCGCGGAAATTGAACAGGTCCCCGTAAAAGCGGAACCATTTGTCCATGTTACCTTTGAAGACATTGTGAGTCAGGTGGTCGAGATAATAAAAGCCGACGCCCTCGGGTTTGGAGGTCGCGATCCAGTCGTATTCCCAGTTGTACGGCGAAGTGTCATAGTATTGATCGACAAAATACAACAGCGACCCGCCGATCCCCTTGATCGCAGGCACATCCAGCACCTTGCCGTCGCCGGTATATTCTTCGGCCCCGTTGGCCACAGCATGCGCCAGCGCCTTTTGCGCGTCGACCACCCGCCACCCCATCGAGGGCGCGCAGGGTCCGTGGTCCTCAACGAACCGCGCGGCAAAGCTGTCGGGATCGTGGGTCAGCGCGTATGTGATATCGCCCTGCTGCCACAGCTCGATGCCCTTGGTCTTGTGATTGGCCACATGGGTATAGCCCATCTTGCGAAACACCACGCGCAGCTCTTCGGGGTCGGGCGAGGCGAATTCCACAAATTCGAAGCCGTCCGTACCGGCTGGGTTCTCGGAGGTGATCGTCGATTTTGGTGCATCGTGGGGGAACGGGCCCATGACAGTCTCCTTTGTTTCATGTTGCATCGAATTTACCCCCGACGGGTTGCGGTGATTGCGCATTATGCGGCATATTCGGGATAATTTATGCAGGATTTGCGCATGAAACAGACCTTGAGCGCGGGGGAATCGCATGACACTGGATGAAATCGACAAACGGCTGATTGCTGCCCTTCAGGGCAATGCCCATCTGACCGCGCAGGATCTGGGGGCGACGCTTAATCTTTCGGCGTCCCAGGCCGGGCGACGACGTCAGCGGCTTGAGGCCGAAGGCGTCATCCAAAGCTACGCCGCGCGGGTCGATGCGCGTAAGCTGGGGCTGGCCGTTCAGGGCTTTGTCCAGGTGCATCTGGGCACCCACGGCCCCGAGCACGCCCAAAGCTTTGCCCGGCTTGTCGCGCACCGGGCGGAAATTGTCAGTGCCTGGACCATGACCGGGGATGCGGATTATCTGCTGAGGGTCTATTGTGAAGATCTGCCCGCCCTGAACCGGTTGATTCACGAGGTGCTTCTGCCGCATTCCGCAGTCGCCCGCGTGCACAGCCAGATCGTTATGGACCAACTGAAACGCGACGCGCCCCTGCCCGTCTGACACCCGAAGGAGACGCCGATGGAAGGCTTCCTGTTCCAGGCCTCGATCTACCTTGCCGCCGCCGTGATTGCGGTGCCCATTGCCGCGCGGCTGGGGCTGGGATCGGTGCTGGGCTATCTGGCGGCTGGGATCCTGATCGGCCCGGTGCTGGGGCTGGTGGGGTCGGAAACGAAGGATCTGCAGCATTTTGCCGAATTCGGCGTGGTGATGATGCTGTTCCTCATCGGGCTGGAGCTTGAGCCGCGCGCACTCTGGGATATGCGCCACCGGCTGCTGGGGCTAGGCGGATTGCAGGTGGTGGTCAGCGCGCTGGCGCTGATGGGCATCGCGATGGCTTACGATCAGCCCTGGGGCGTGGCGCTTGCGATTGGACTGTCACTCTCGCTGAGTTCGACAGCGATCGTGCTGCAAACCCTGTCGGAAAAGGGGCTGATGCAGACCGCCGGGGGCGGTCGGTCTTTTCGGTACTGCTGACGCAGGACATTGCGGTGATCCCGATCCTTGCGTTCCTGCCGCTGCTGGCGGTGACGATCCCCGCGCAGGTGCTGCCCGATGGCTCCATCACGGTGGAGGCGCACGGCGGCGGGCACGGGGCGGGCATGGCTCGGACGCGGCCAATGCCGCCTTTGATCTGATAAACTCCCTGCCCGCCTGGGGGTCACGCTGGTGACCATCGGCGCGGTGGTGGGCATCGTCGTCGTCGGCGTGTTCTTCACCCGACCGGTGTTCCGCTTTATCCACGCGGCCAAACTGCGCGAGATGTATACCGCGCTGGCGCTGCTGATCGTCGTGGGCATCTCGGCGCTGATGATGCTTGTGGGGCTGTCGCCCGCCCTGGGCGCATTCCTGGCGGGCGTCGTGCTGGCCAGTTCCGAATTCCGGCACGAGCTTGAGACCGACCTTGAGCCGTTCAAGGGGCTGCTGCTGGGCCTCTTCTTCATCACCGTGGGCGCGGGCATCAATTTCACCCTGCTGGCGTCGAATACTGTCGTCATCATGGGCATGGCGTTGCTGGTGATCCTTGTCAAAGGGATCATCCTCTTTGTGCTGGCGTGGATGTTCAAACTGCACGGCCGAGACCGCTGGCTGTTTGCGCTGGGGCTGGCGCAGGCGGGTGAATTTGGCTTTGTGCTGGTCAGTTTTTCGGTCACCACCGGCGTCATGCCCAACCCCGTGGCGGAGACGCTGCTGCTGGTGATTGCCTTGTCGATGCTGATCACGCCGCTGTTGTTCATCCTCTACGAGGTCATCTCGAAACGCCACAGCGACGCGCCCCTGCACGCCGAGGCCGACGAGATCGACGAGGTCGGCACCGTCATCATCGCGGGCGTTGGGCGCTTTGGGCAGATCGTCAACCGGCTGGTGCAGGCGTCGGGCTTCGAGACCGTCGTGCTCGACAATGATCCCAAGACGATTGCCGTGATGCGTCGCTTTGGCTTCAAGGGCTTTCTGGGCGATCCCAACCGCCCCGACATCCTGCGCAAGGCCGGGTTGGCCGAGGCGCAGGTGCTGGTGGTCGCCCTCGACGATCCCAAGGCCGCGCGCGCGCTGGTGGCCTACGCCCGCAAGGAGCGCCCGGATCTGCATATCGTGGCGCGTGCCCACGACCGCACGGACGTCTATCACATGTACCGCGCGGGCGCCGACGACATCGTGCGCGAGATGTTCGACAGCTCGCTGCGTGCGGGCCGCTACGTTCTGGAAAACCTTGGCCTATCGGATTTCGAGGCCGCAGAGGCGCAGCGCATGTTCTACAGTCACGACCGCAAATCGGTGCGCGAGCTGGCCGAATTGTGGCGCCCTGACGTGGATCCCGCCGACAACAAGGCCTATGTGGCCCGCGCCAAGGAGCTGCAAAAGGATCTTGAAACCGCGTTCCTAAACCGCGGCGACGAGGACGAGAAGGACAAGCGCAGCGCCTAGGATGAAATCGCTTCAGGCGCCGCTGACGCCCGCCTCGGCAAAGGTCGCCATGCCGCTGTGACACTCCAGCGCCGCGCTCAGGATCGGGATCGCAAGCGCGCCGCCCGACGCCTCGCCCAACCGCAGACCCAGCGTGAGGATCGGCGTCTTGTCCAACCGCTCCAGCAGCCGCGCGTGCGCGCCTTCGGCGCTTTGATGCCCTGCCACACAGTGATCCAGCGCGCCCTCCTGTGTCTGCGCCAGACAGGCCGCGGCCGCGGTGCAGATGAACCCGTCGAGGATCACCGGGATGCGCAGGCTGCGCGCGCGCGCAATCGCCCCCGCCATCGCCGCCAGTTCGCGCCCGCCAAGGCGGCGCAGCGTCTCAATCCCGTCGCCCTTGCCTGCGTGCTGGGCCACGCCCTGCGCCACCACCCGCGTTTTGAGATCAAGCCCTGCGTCATCCACGCCGGTGCCGCGCCCGGTCCATTCCCCGGCCTCACCACCAAAAAGCGCGGTTGCGAGCGCGGCGGCGGGGGTCGTGTTACCGATCCCCATCTCGCCCACGACAAGCAGGTCGGCGCCCGGATCCACCGCGTCCCAGCCGGTCGCGAGGGCATGTGTCAATTCAGCCTCCGTCATCGCCGGGCCTTGGGTGAAATCAGCCGTTGGTGTCTCAAGATCCAGCGCGTGCACATCCAGCCGGGCACCCGCCGCGCGGGCCAACTGATTGATCGCGGCCCCGCCATGTTCAAAATTCGCGACCATCTGCGCGGTTACCTCGGGCGGGAAGGCCGACACACCCTGTGCGGCCACGCCGTGATTGCCCGCAAAGACGATGATCTGCGGCGCGGAAATGCGCGGACGTGCGTCACCGCGCCAGGCGGCGTACCAGCCCGCCAACTCTTCGAGCCGGCCCAGCGCGCCGGGGGTTTGGTCAGCTGGCTGTTCCGTTCGGCGGCACCCGCGCGTGCGGCCATGTCTTCGCCCGGCTGCGCCGCCAATACCGCCCGGAACGCGTCAAGATCCGAAAAATCTGCCATCGCTGCACCCTCTCATTGCCAGATCGCTCGTGCCTGTTTACCCAATGAGCCTTGGGCCACAAGCGTTGAAAGGGGCACCGACATGTCAAAAAGCGACCCGCTGCGGCACGTCTTGCTTGCCGCCGTGCTGCTGACACGCCTGCCGCTGCCGCGATTGCCGGCGGAGGCGTTCGCCGACGGGGCGCGCGCCGTTTGGGCCTATCCGCTGGTGGGTGTGTTGGTGGGCGGCGTCGGGGCCGGGGTCGGTGAACTGACGTTGTCCTTGGGCGCAGGGATCTCGGCAGTGGCGACGCTGGCCGCAATGATCGTGCTGACGGGGGCGATGCACGAGGACGGTCTGGCCGATCTTTGCGACGGGTTCTGGGGAGCGACCGCGCCCGCCCGCCGTCTTGAGATCATGCGCGACAGCCAGATCGGCACCTACGGCGTGCTGGGTCTCGGCCTTGTCACGGCGCTGCGCGGGCTTGCGATTGCGGCATTGGGCGGGGGGCTGGCGGTCGTGGCCGCCGCGGCCCTGTCGCGCGGCGCGATGCCCGCGCTGATGGCCACCCTGCCCCACGCGCGCGCCGACGGGCTGGCCCATTCCGTCGGGCGCCCCAGCAGACGCACGGCGACAGTGGCCTTCGCGATTGGCGGGGCGGTTGCCATCCCCTGTGCGGGCTGGACGGGGATGGTGGCGCTGGTCGTGGTGGCGGGCGTTACCCTCGGCCTTGGCGCGTTGGCGCGTCACAAGATCGGGGGCCAGACCGGCGATGTGTTGGGCGCTGCCCAGCAACTTGGCGAGGCGGCGGCGCTGCTGAGCCTCCTGGCCCTCGCCGCATAGAAAAAGGCCGCCCCGGTCCCCCGGCGCGGCCCCAGACTCTCACGGCAGTCGCTTACGCCGCGACGCGGCTGTCGAGCACGTCGCCCACCTGCTTTGCCGCTGCCAGCTCGTCCCCGCCTGAGACGGCCGCGACTTCGCGGGTCAGCCGCTCCAACGCGGCCTCGTAAAGCTGGCGCTCGGAATAGCTTTGCTCGCGCTGGTCATCCGTGCGGTGCAGGTCGCGCACGACTTCGGCGATGGCAATCAGATCGCCGGAGTTGATCTTTTGCTCGTATTCCTGCGCGCGGCGCGACCACATGGCGCGTTTGACCTTCGCCTTCCCTTTGAGCGTTTTCATCGCGTGCGTGATAACGTCGGGTGAGCTGAGCGCACGCATGCCGATTTCGGTCGCTTTGTGCGTCGGCACGCGCAACGTCATCTTGTCTTTCTCGAACGAGATCACAAAAAGCTCAAGCGTGATGCCCGCGACTTCCTGCTCCTCGACAGAGACGATCTGACCCACGCCATGCGCGGGGTAGACGACAAATTCATTGGGGCGGAAATCAAGTTTCTTCTTGGTCATGGTCATAGGCTCCTGGGTCGGCGTGCCACGATGGGCCACGCACAAATTGCCGACGCGCGGGCGCAGCGGCCCGTGCAGTCAGCACGATAAGGGTGAATCAGATGCGCCGGGGCAGACCGGCGTCTTGGTTTGGGGACGTGTTCAACATTGGGTCTATCATACCACAAAATTCCCCCTCACGGAAGGCACCTCAAAGCACTGGTATACAATGGTATTTCGAAAACCGCCCTGATTCGGACGATCAGCCGCCCTCGCCCGCGTTTTCCGAGAACAGCTCCATCTTGCCGTCCTTGCCGTCCATCTCTTCGGCGGTCGGCAGCGGGTCTTTCTTGGTGATGATGACAGGCCACAATTCAGAGTATTTGCGATTGAACTCGACCCATTTTTCCATGTCAGGCTCGGTGTCGGGGCGGATGGCATCGGCGGGGCATTCGGGTTCGCACACGCCGCAATCGATGCATTCATCGGGGTGGATCACGAGCATATTCTCGCCTTCGTAAAAGCAATCCACCGGGCAAACCTCGACGCAGTCGGTATATTTGCAGGCGATGCAGGCGTCGTTGACGATATATGTCATGGGGAGATCTCTGTCAGGTTAGCTTGACGCTTTGCTAAATCAGCGGGGCGGATCAATCAAGGTGGCGCGCACGAGAAAGATCAAGCATGCGCCGGTCGCGCTTTGAAGGGCGTCCCTTCCCGTCAAAACCGGGATTGTCAGAACGCGCGTCCCGCGCGCGCGGCTCAGGCGGGGACAGATCGGTGTAAAGCGCCTGCGCCTCGGGTGCCGGTCCCCGCCGCGTGCCGCAGGCGTCGATCTGGATCACGCGGATGTGATCATCTTTGGAAAAGGTCAGCACGTCGCCTGCGCTGATGGTGACCGATCGCTTGGCCACCACCGTGCCATTCACCCGCACCCTACCGCTGCCGACGATGGTCGCGGCCAGCGAGCGTGTCTTGAAGAACCGGGCGTACCACAACCATTTGTCGAGGCGCAGTTTTTCCGGCGTCTCGCTCACTTGTCGGACTTGAGGCCCATAAGAGCGGCGGCAAAGGGATTGTCGGGGTCGATCGCCTTTTCCTTGCGCGGTGGCTTGGACGAGAAGTTCTGCGCCTTGCCCCCTTTGTCCCCGCCGCCGGGCTTGCCGCCCTTCTTGCCACGCGGTGGCTTGCCCTTGCCGCGCGGGGCGCCGCGATCGGCGTTCTGGCGGCGTGGCGCGCGCGCCCAGGTGAAGGTATAGAACACCTCCATCTCCTGATCGGCGACCTCGGCGTAGGGCTCGGTCCCGGGGGTAAGCTCTTCGGCGGGAGTATCGGAAATCGCGGCTTCGACTTCGGGGGTTTCGGCGGGCTCTTCGATGATCGGGGCGGCACCGTCATCCGGTATCGCCGCGACATCTTCTGGCACATCGGCGGGAGGGGTCGGATCAGCGGCTTCTGTCACGCCACCGGCGGGCTGTTCGGCGGCCACGTCCATCACGGGTTTGTCGGGCGCGTCGTCGGGTGCGGTGACGGCCTCGGATTTTTCCGGCACGTCTGTATCGGCGGCGGCATCCATCGCCTGCTCGGTCCCGTCGTGGGGCATCACGGTATCGGCTGCCTTGACCTTGACCCGCTCACCCTTTTCGGCGCGGTAGCCAAGCCCTTCCATCAAATCGGCGAACTGCTCAAGCGTGGTGCCCGAGATCGAAAGCATGTCTGCCTTGGCCTCGAACCCGCCGCGCGAATCCTCGGCGCGCAGCATGTCGGCGAGGCGTTCGAGCATGTCGATGCGGATCGCGCGGGTGCCTGCGTTACGGTAGCCCGACATCGTGTCGGCGCCCGCAGGTGCCCCTGCCTCGACGGGGATTGTCACCAGACCGGGCGGGGGCGATTCAGGGAATTCGGACAGCCCTTTTTGCAGTGACCACAGCACCAGACGCAGGCGCGTTGGCGCGGGCTTCAGCAGCAGCGGCATGAAGATCGTGAACTGGCCAAAGCGGATGCCGTGCTTGCGCAGAGCGCCGCGCGCGTCCTGATCCAGCGCCTTGACCTCGTCGGCCACCTGCGCGCGGGGGATCACGCCAAAATTCTCGACCATCTGAAAGGCAAACCCACGGGCAAGCCCGGTCAGCGTTTCGTCCTTTTGCATCACGATCAGCGGCTCGAACAGGGCGGCGACCTTGCGCTCGATAAAGTGTTGCAGACGGCGCTGCACCTTCTGGATCACCTCCGGCCCCGCGATATCATCGACAAAGACCTCGATGCCGGGTTTCAGCGCGTCCTGCGTCGCCACCAGCTTGCCCACGGCAGCCTCACCCCACATCAGGCCGCCCTGCTCGGTGAAATCAATCTCCGTATCGGGCGCGTTGTAGAAGCGATCGGCGCGCAGATGGAACTGCGGCGCGAGCGCTTGCAGTGCGGCACTCTTGATCGTCTTGGTTTCGGCCGATCCGGCCCCCTTGTCGGCGCGAAAACGGAAGCCCTCAAGCTTGCCTACAAATTCGCCCTCAACGGTCACTTCACCGGTCTCGTTTACATCGGCCACCATGGCTTCCTTCTGTCCTAGCCGGCGCAAAAGCACGGATGTGCGCCGGTCTACAAATCTTTGGGTCAGACGTTCGTGCAGGGCGTCCGACAGTCTGTCTTCTACGATACGCGCTTCGCCGCGCCAATGGGTTTCGTCATTGGTCCAACCTTTGCGCTGGGTGACGTAGGTCCATGTGCGAACAAACGCCAACCTCTTGGACAACGCGTCAATGTCGCCATCGGTTCGGTCGATCCGTTTTATTTGTCGCGCGAGCCAGTCGTCGGGGATGGATCCGCGCTGGTGCAGGTAGTTGAAAATCATCTCAAGCAGGCTTGCGTGTTCGGCGTGCGAGATACCGCGGAAATCGGGGATGCGGCAGACATCCCAGAGCAGGCGCACCGACGGGCCATCGGTGCAGCGCGCCGTGATTTCGGCATCGTCTCCCAGTGCCTTGAGAGCACGCAGATCGTCGGCTTCGCGCGCGCGCACAAGGCGCTCGTCGGTCGAGGGCGCCTCAAGCGACATGATCAGCCGGTCGATGGAGCCGAATTGCAGCGCATGATTGCGCCACTGCACCTTGTTTTGCGGGGTGAACTGGTGGTCCATGATGGCGCGTGCCACCCCGTCGTCGAGCGGGCGTGCGTCGCCGGTCACGCCGAATGTGCCGTTCTTCATCCCCCGACCCGCGCGCCCCGCGATCTGCGCCAGCTCATTGGGCGCCAGGGGCCGCATGCGCCGCCCGTCGAATTTCGAAAGGCTGGAGAACGCCACGTGATCGACGTCAAGGTTCAGACCCATGCCGATGGCATCCGTGGCCACCAGAAAATCGACCTCGCCGTTCTGGTACATATCGACCTGCGCATTGCGCGTGCGCGGGGACAGTGCGCCCATCACCACGGCTGCCCCGCCCTTCTGACGGCGGATCAACTCGGCAATCGCATAGACGTTTTCGACCGAGAAACCGACGATGGCGCTGCGCGGGCGCATGCGGGAAATCTTCTTGGCACCGGAATAGGTCAGTTCCGACATCCGCTCGCGTTTGAGGAACTGCGCCTGCGGGACCAGTGCCGCGATGGTGCCGCGCATGGTATCGGATCCCATGAAGAGCGTCTCGTGCAGGCCGCGCATCCGCAGCAGACGGTCGGTGAAGACATGGCCGCGCTCGGGATCGGCGCAGAGCTGGATCTCGTCCACACCGACGAAATCAGCGCCCATGCCTTCCGGCATCGCCTCGACCGTGCAGACCCAGTATTGCGTGCGCGGCGGCACGATACGCTCCTCGCCCGTGACCAGTGCCACCACCGAGGGCCCTCGCACCGCCACGATGCGGTCGTAAACCTCGCGCGCCAGCAGGCGCAGCGGCAGGCCGATGATGCCCGTGCGGTGGCCCAGCATACGCTCGATGGCATAGGTGGTCTTGCCGGTGTTGGTCGGGCCCAGAACGGCCGTCACCCGTGCGTGCGTGTCCACAGTCTCTCCTCGACCCGAGCGGGGATTACAGGGTGCGGCCGATGCCGTCCCGCTTGAGCGCCTCAAGCGCCTTGGTCGCATTTTCGTGATGCGGGTTCAACGCCAGAACCCGGCGGAAGAGCGTGGCGGCCTGCCGCTGGCGCCCCAGCTCATCAAACACGACCGCCAGGCCGAAGATCGCGTTGAAATGATCGGGGTTCAGCGCCAGCGTCATTTCCAGATCGTCAATCGCCGGGCCAAAAAGCTCTGACCGGAAATAGGCGGTGGCGCGCAGGTGATACCCTTCGGCAAACTGCGGCGCGTGGTCGGTCAGCGCTGTGAGGTGATCGATCGCCACGTCGAATTCGCCCGCCGCCATCGCGTCCCGCCCGCGTTTGAGCAGCAGATCCATCGTGGCGGAGCCGGAGCGGGACCACGCCCGCTCGACATCCCGCTCGGCGCGCGGCGCCTCCTCGGGGGGGCGGTGCGCAAGCGTTCCAGCAATTCCCCTATTTCCTGCGCGCCGGACGGTCCGGACAGCAACAGCACGGCACCAAGTGCCGCAACGGTATGTTTGAGGTTGACGGGGCAAATACGCATAACAAGAGTGAACGTAACAGGTGGCACCGCAATTTCCAGAGCGACATGCCCCCATTTGCCAAAAAGGGCTCACACATGAGTGATATCATCAACGAAGCGGTCAAAGTTCTGAACGAAAAGATGTCGGGCGGCGATCTGGGCGGCACCGCGAAATTCGACATTCAGGGCGAAGGTGCGATCATGATCGACGACGCGGGCGCGCGTGCGGGCGATGAAGAGGCCGATGTGACCCTGTCGGCGGACGCCGAGACGTTCCGTGGCATCCTCGACGGCGAGACAAACCCGACATCCGCCTTCATGTCGGGCCAGTTGACCGTCGACGGCGACATGGGCATGGCGATGAAGCTTGCGTCGGTCCTTGCCTGATCCGCGATGCCCCTGACGCCCGCGCCTTTCTTTACAGATGTGGACCCCGGCCCGGCCGGGGGACATGCGCTGTGGGCCAAGACATCGGATGACAAGCGCATCCGCCTCGGCGTCTGGCCAAAAGAGGGCGCGCGCGGCACGGTTCTGATGTTTCCGGGCCGCACCGAATACATCGAGAAATACGGGCGCACGGCGGCGGAATTTGCCGCGCGCGGTCTCGCGACCCTCGCGGTGGACTGGCGCGGTCAGGGGCTGGCCGACCGGCTGCTCGACGACCCGCTCATCGGCCATGTCGACAGCTTTCCCGACTACCAAAAGGATGTGGCCACGGTGATGCGCGCCGCGCGCACGCTGAACCTGCCACGGCCCTATTTTCTGGTCGCCCACTCCATGGGCGGCTGCATCGGCCTGCGCGCGGTGATGGAAGGCCTGGGCGTTCAGGCCGCCGCGTTCACCGGCCCGATGTGGGGGATCCATATCGCGCCGCACATGCGCCTGCCCGCGCGCATCCTCACCAAACTGATGCCCAGGCTCGGGCGCGGCCACAGCCTGCCTCCGGGCACCAAACTGACACCTTACGTGCTCAGCGAGCCGTTCGAAGACAACCAGCTGACCACCGATCCCGAGCTTTACGATATGATGCGCCTGCAATCGCAGGCCCACCCGGAGCTGCAACTGGGCGGTCCCAGCTTTGTCTGGCTGGGCGAGGCGCTGGAAGAGACCGCGCATCTGGCCGAGCGCGCGGCGCCCAGCCTGCCCTGCCTGACGTTTGTGGGCACCAACGAGCGGATCGTCGACGTCCCGCGCATCCACGCCCGCATGGAAAACTGGAAAGGCGGGCAACTGCGCGTCATCGACGGCGCCGAACACGAGGTGCTGATGGAGCTGCCGGAAATACGCGGCCCCCTTTACGACGAGATCGCGGCGCTCTTCCTCAACACCGCCACCGGCTAGCCTTTCTCCGCGCGCCCGCTATCTGTGGCGCATGAGCGAACCTGTCCTGACATTCACGCCGGAAGGCTTTTACTGCGCGGCGGGCGATTTTCACATCGATCCGTGGCGCCGCGTGCCCCGCGCGCTGATCACCCACGGGCACGCAGATCACGCGCGCTGGGGTATGGGCCGCTATCTGGCGACCCACGACGCGCTGCCGGTGATGCGCCACCGGTTGGGCGAAATCGACGCCGAAGGAATCGCCTATGGCGAAGTGCGCCAGATTGGCGGCGCGCGCGTGTCGTTTCATCCGGCGGGCCATGTGCCTGGGGCGGCGCAGATCCGCGTTGAGGTCGGTGGCGAGGTCTGGGTCGCCTCGGGCGACTACAAGGTCATCGACGACGGGCTCACGCCCCCGTTTGAGCCGGTGAAATGCCATCATTTCATTACCGAAAGCACCTTTGGCCTGCCGGTGTTCAACTGGGCGCCGCAGGCGGATGTGGCGGCCCAGATCAACGACTGGTGGCGCGGCTGTGCTGACGCAGGCAAGACCGCGCTGCTGGGCGCCTATTCACTGGGCAAGGCGCAGCGACTGATGTCGATGCTGGACCCAGCGATCGGCCCGATCCTGTGCCATGCGGCGGTTGAGAACACGAATGCCGTGCTGCGCGATCAGGGTATCGCCCTGCCCGACACGGTGCTGGCCAATGCCGAGGTCACGGCCAAGACACATCCCGGCGCGATGGTCATCACGCCGCCCTCGGCAATGGGCTCTGCATGGTCCAAGAAGTTCGGCCCGCAGGAGACCGGATTTGCCTCCGGCTGGATGGCGATGAGGGGGGTACGGCGCAGGCGCGCGGGGGACCGTGGGTTCATCATATCGGATCACGCGGACTGGAACGGATTGCTTTGGGCAATTCGTGAAACAGGTGCCGAAAATATATATGTTACACATGGTTACACGGATATCTTCGCGCGGTACCTGAATGAGCAAGGTTGGAACGCGCAAGTCGTGCCGACGCAGTTCGAGGGCGAAAGCCTCGACCGCGCCGAGGCGGAGGAGGACGCCGCGTGAGGGCCTTTGCCGAACTCTTTACAGCCATCGATCAAAGCACCAAAACCACCATCAAGGTCAACGCGCTAGCTGCGTATTTTAACGCGGCAGATGATGTGGATAAGATATGGACAATCGCACTGTTCTCGGGCCGCCGACCCAAACGCGCGGTCACCACGACCCGCCTGCGCGAATGGGGCGCCGAGGTAGCGGGAATCCCGCTGTGGCTGTTTGAGGAATGCTATCCCATCGTCGGCGATCTGGCCGAAACGATCGCCCTTGTCCTGCCCCCGAACGAGACGACCGATAACCGCCCGCTCAGCCAGTGGATCACCGATCTGCGCGCGGTTTACCAAGAGGATGAGGCGGCCAAGAAACGCTTTGTGCTCGACGCATGGGCGCGGCTGGGCGGGACCGAGCGGTTTATCTTCAACAAGCTCATTACCGGCGGGATGCGCGTGGGCGTCAGCCAAAAGCTGATGACCCGCGCGCTGGCCCGCGCCACCGACCGCGATGGGGCGGAACTGGCCCACCGCTTGATGGGCAACTGGCACCCTGACGACACGACGTGGCACGCGCTGATTGAGGCCGAAGATGCCTCCGCCGATGCCTCGCGCCCCTATCCCTTCTATCTCGCCTACGCGCTTGAGGACGGGCCGGAGGCGCTGGACGCGCCAGAAAACTGGCGCGCGGAGTGGAAGTGGGACGGCATCCGTGGCCAGCTGATCCTGCGCGGCGGCGAATATTTTGTCTGGTCGCGCGGCGAAGAACTGATGACCGACCGCTTCCCCGAACTGGCCCGTGCGGTTGACTACCTGCCCGACGGCACCGTGCTGGACGGCGAACTGCTGGTCTGGCACCCGGATCGCCCGCAGCCCGAAAGCTTCAACACGCTGCAACCCCGCATCGGTCGCAAGACGGTGCCGAAAAAGCTGCTCCGCGACGCGCCGGTGGTGCTGCACGCCTATGATCTGCTGGAGCATCAGGGCGCGGACATCCGCCAAACCGCGTTCAAAGAGCGCCGCAAGCTGCTGGAAACGCTCTGTAATGGCCTGCCATCGGACGCGCCTGTGCGGCTCTCCCCGCAACTGCCGTTCGAGGAGTGGCAGGCGCTGCACGCCTTCCGCGACGGCGCGCGGGAGGCGCAGGCCGAAGGGTTGATGCTCAAACGCGCCGACAGCCCTTATCTGAGCGGTCGCAAGAAGGGCGATTGGTGGAAATGGAAACTGGCCCCGCTGACCATCGACGCGGTGATGATCTATGCGCAATCGGGCTCTGGCCGCCGCGCGAACCTGTTTACCGATTTCACCTTTGCCGTTTGGGACGGCGACGCGCTGGTGCCCTTTACCAAGGCCTACAGCGGCCTGACGGATGCGGAATTCCGCAAGATCACCGCCTGGGTGCGCAAGAACACGCAAGCCCGCTTTGGCCCCGTGCGGCAGGTCACGCCGCACCATGTGTTCGAGATCGCGTTCGAGGGGATCCAGGCCTCCCCGCGCCACAAATCCGGCGTGGCGCTGCGCTTTCCGCGCATGCTACGCTGGCGGACGGATAAACCGATGGCCGAGGCCAATACGCTCGACGATCTCAAGGACATGCTTGCCACCTATGGATAAACCCAACGCCGACATGCCCCCGAGCCGCAGGCACCGCGTCGCCGCGCGCCGGAGGGCGCCATCGACACCCATGTGCACATGCTCGCCGGGCGCGATGAATTTCCCCTTTGGGACGGCCGCGTCGAAAACCCCGCCCCCGGCCCCACACTCGACGGCTGGATTGCACTGCTCGAAGAGCAGATGGAGGCACTCGGGGTCTCGCGCGTCGTGCTGGTGCATTCGATCTTCTACGGCACCGATAACGCCGTCACCAAAGAGGCGCTGGCCCGTCTGGGCACCCGCGCGCGCGGTGTCGGGCTGTTGCCCACCGGCGTTGACGGCCCGGTGATCGACCGTTTCCAAGGCTGGGGCATGGACGCGGTCCGCCTCAACTACGTGCACGGCGGCGTGCTGACGTGGGAGGGCGCGCAGGCCATGGCGCCTCTGCTCGCGGATCGGGGGATGCACATCCAGATGCTGTGTCACGCGGATCAGCATATGGACGGTATCGCGGACGAAGTACGCGCGCTGCCCTGCCCGATTGTATTCGACCACCTCGCCTGGCCGTCGGCGGGGCTGAACCCGGCAGGCCACGGGATCGACACGCTGTGTGAGCTGATGGCGGAGGGTCATGCGTGGGTCAAACTCTCCGGCCTCTACCGGCTCACAAACGCGCCCTACACCGATACCGACGCGCTGGTGGCCAAGCTGATCGCGGCCAATCCCGCGCGCTGCCTTTGGGGCAGCGACTGGCCGCACATCATGCTGAACGGTGCGCAGATGCCGCGCGGCGCGGATCTCCTGGATGCGTTTGACCGTGTGGTCCCCGACGATGCGACCCGCCGCCAGATCCTGTGCGAAAATCCCGTAAAGATTTACCACTTCGCCTGATCCGCTTGCCCTGCGCGCCTGCCGCGCTTACCTGTGCACTCTGAAAATCAACGACGAGGTGATACGATGTTCCAACTGCCCTTTCCGGTGCGCGATGCAAATGCCAGTGGTGGCGGTGAGTTCGGCGATCTGCCCGAATGGAACCTCGATGATCTATACGCCGGTGAGGATGCGCCGGAGCTGAAGCGTGATCTCGATTGGCTCGAGGAGGCCTGCCGCAGCTTTGCCACCGATTACGAGGGCAAGCTGGGCGATCTGGACGCGGCGGGACTGCTGGAGTGCGTGCTGCGCAACGAGCGCATCAACATGATCGCCGGACGCATCATGTCCTACGCGGGGCTGCGCTATTACCAGCAGACAACCGACGGCGGCCGGGCAAAATTCATGTCCGATTGCCAGGAAAAGATCACCAATTTCACGACACCGCTGGTGTTCTTCACGCTTGAGCTGAACCGGCTGGACGACGCGCATCTCGACGGGTTGCTGGCGCAGAACGAGGATCTGGCGCGCTACAAGCCCGTGTTCGACCGCATCCGCGCGATGAAGCCTTATCAGCTGAGCGATGAGATGGAGAAATTCCTGCACGATCTGGGCGTTGTTGGCGATGCGTGGGAGCGGCTGTTTGACGAAACCATCGCCGGGCTGGAATTCGACGTCGAGGGCGAGATCCTTGGCATCGAGGGTACGCTGAACCTGCTGACCGATCCCGACCGCGACCGGCGCGAAGCGGGGGCGCGCGCACTGGCGTCGGTGTTCACCAATAATATCAAAACCTTCGCCCGTGTGCACAACACGCAGGCCAAGGAAAAGGAAATCCTCGACCGCTGGCGCGGGATGGAAACGGCGCAGACCGGGCGGCACCTGTCCAATCACGTGGAGCCGGAGGTGGTCGAGGCGCTGCGCAACGCCGTGGTCAAGGCATACCCGGATCTGAGCCACCGCTACTACGCGCTGAAACGCAAATGGCTGGGGCTGGACAGGATGCAGGTCTGGGACCGCAACGCGCCCCTGCCCATGGAAGACCCCAAGACCGTCGATTGGGATACCGCCCAGAAAACCGTGATGGAGGCCTATTCGGCCTTTGATCCGCGCATGGGCGAGCTGGCAAAGCCGTTCTTTACCGATGGCTGGATCGACGCGGGCGTAAAGCCCGGCAAGGCGCCCGGCGCCTTTGCCCACCCCACCGTGACGGATGTGCACCCTTACGTGATGCTCAACTATCTGGGCAAACCGCGCGACGTGATGACCCTCGCGCATGAGCTGGGCCACGGGGTGCATCAGGTGCTGGCCGCGGGCCAAGGCGAGATGCTGTCCTCCACCCCGCTGACGCTGGCGGAGACGGCGAGCGTGTTTGGCGAGATGCTGACCTTCCGCAAAATGCTCGACGGCGCGCAGACCCAGGCAGAGCGCAAGGTGCTGCTGGCGGGCAAGGTCGAGGATATGATCAACACGGTCGTGCGCCAGATCGCCTTTTACGACTTTGAATGCAAACTGCACGCGGCGCGGCGCGGCGGGGAGCTCACGCCCGAAGACATCAACGCGCTGTGGATGTCCGTGCAGGCCGAAAGCCTCGGGCCAGAATTCGAGTATATGGAGGGGTATGAGACCTTTTGGGCCTATATCCCGCATTTCGTACACTCGCCCTTCTACGTCTATGCCTACGCCTTTGGTGACGGTCTGGTGAACGCGCTTTACGCCGTCTACGCAGAGGGCGCCGAAGGGTTTGAGGAAAAGTATTTCGACATGCTCAAGGCCGGTGGATCCAAACATCACAAGGAACTTCTCGCGCCCTTCGGCCTCGATGCGTCGGATCCGGCGTTCTGGGACAAGGGGCTGTCGATGATCTCGGGCATGATCGACGAATTGGAGGCGATGGAGGATTGAGCCTCTGGCTTGATCCGCTTTCCACCGATGATTTTGCGCGGGTGGCCCATATCACCGTGGCCCCCGCGCAAATCAAATTCTCCGGCACCGTGGCAGAGGCGTTCGAGACCGCAGAACCGGGCGTTGATTTCCACGCGATTGTGGAGGGCGACACGCCCGTCGGGTTTTTCAAGATCGACCGCGACTATGCGCAGCGATACCCGTTTGCCGCGCCAGATGGGCTGGGCCTGCGCGCCTTTCTGATCGACCACGCACAGCAGGGGCGCGGGCTTGCCACGCGCGCCGTACGTGCCCTGCCCGCGTATCTGGCGCGGCACTACATTGCCAGCACGCTCTATCTCACCGTCAACCTGGTGAACGCCCCCGCGATCCGCTGCTATCTGGCCGGTGGGTTCACCGACACCGGTGACATCTGGCCCCACGGCGACGCCGGGCCGCAGCACATCATGCGGATGGATCTTCGAACCGCGCGATAAAGCGGTCGATCAGCGCGGGCTCGGTCGTCGACAGGCAGTTTTGCGCAAAATACCAGTGGATGTATTTGTCGTAGGGGCGCAATTTGACCGGAGCGTTGAGCGCCTCGGCCATGTCGTCGGCGGTATGGGCGACGGTTGCGATGTGATGGAAATCCGACTGACCGCAGAGGATCACGGGCTTGCGGTGCAGATAGGCCTCGATCCCGACGGCAGAGTTGATGGTGACCACATGGCGCGCCGCCGCGATCATGTCGTGGATATTGGCGGAAACGATGTGCAAATGCGGATGCGCCGTCGCCAGCGCATCCAGCCGATCCGCCGCCTTGCGATCCTTATCGAGCGGATGCAGCTTGACCATGACCGGCGCATCGGTGGCGCGGCACACCGCTTCGACCATCTCGAACGGGGGAATGTAGGCTGTCTCTTCGACACCGCGATGCGCTTCGGATTGCAGGAACACGGCAACGCCGCGTGGCAGATCGACCGCCTCCTGCGGCTGCGGATAGCGCGATTGCCGCGCGATTACGAGCCTGCCGCGCAGACGTTTGAAAAATACCTGTGCCGCGTCGGCGTCCGTGTCGCGCGGATCGAATTCGCGCGCCGCAATGGAGGACGCCGCTCGGATGCCCTGCGGATCGACGTGCCAGAACGGGTAGATATAGGCGAGCCCCACGTTGCGCAGACGCGGGTGCGCAAATGCCCCGTGATTGACCACGTGAAAGGCGTCGTCCGCTGCGACCTGATCCAGCACCGTATCCCGATCCAGCTTGCGCAATTCGAACGGTATGCCCCGTTCGCTCAGCCCCTCGACCAGCTTGCGGTAGAACGGCATCAGCCCCGATCCCCCCGGCCCCAGCCACGATCCGGGAAGATGGAAAACAAAGCGCATTTATTTGAGCTGACTGTCTTTACTGCCGCGCCGGTTGATGCCGCCCCGGAATTTTTGGGCGCCATCGCGCTCCTGCACACACTCAAGGCACAACTTGACCCCCGGCAGTGCGGCGCGGCGCGCATGCGGGATCGGCTCTTCGCAATCGGCGCAATGGGTCAGGCTCTCCCCCACGGGGGTGCGGCGGGCCTTGAGCCGCGCCAATTCATCGTTGATCGATGCTTCAATCTGTTCCGATACCGCGCCGTCGCGCGTCCATCCTCCGGCCATGGTCGGGCCCTCCTGCATCAAGGTTACCCCGTGGGCGGCGCTGCGACAACGCCACCGCACGGCCGTACGCGCAAAAACGCCGCGACCCGAAGCGGATCGCGGCGCGTGTTTGGCGTCAAAGGCTCAGGCGGTGGCAAGCATCCCCTTTTCGCGGGCAAGCTCGCGCATCCGCTTTTGCAGCTTTTCGAACGCGCGGACTTCGATCTGGCGGATCCGCTCTCGGCTCACGTCATATTGACCAGACAGGTCTTCCAGCGTCACCGTCTCGTCCGACAGGCGGCGCTGGGTCAGGATATCCTTTTCGCGGTCGTTGAGCACCTCAAGCGCCTCGGCCAGCATTTCCCGGCGGGTTTCGAGCTCATCGCGGGCCTCGTAATCGCCCGCCTGATCCGCGTCCTCATCCTCGAGCCAGTCCTGCCATTGCATCGTGCCCTCGCCTTCGGAGCCGACGGTGGCATTCAGCGACGCATCCCCGCCCGACATCCGCCGGTTCATCGAGACGACCTCGGCCTCGGTCACGCCCAGCTGGGTCGCGATTTCGGTCACGTTTTCGGGGCGCAGATCGCCCTCTTCCAGCGCGCCGATCTTGTTCTTGGCCTTGCGCAGGTTGAAAAACAGCTTTTTCTGGCCCGACGTCGTGCCCAGTTTCACCAGCGACCACGAGCGCAGGATGTATTCCTGAATGGAGGCGCGGATCCACCACATTGCGTAGGTCGCCAGACGGAACCCTTTCTCGGGATCGAAGCGTTTGACCGCCTGCATCAGACCGACATTCGCCTCGGAGATTACTTCGGCCTGCGGCAGACCGTAGCCCCGGTAGCCCATCGCAATCTTGGCCGCGAGACGCAGGTGGGACGTCACCATCTGGTGTGCGGCCTCCGTGTCCTGCTCCTCGACCCAGCGTTTGGCCAGCATGTACTCCTCTTCCGGCTCCAGCAGGGGAAACTTGCGGATCTCCTGCATATAGCGGTTCAGACCCCCTTCGGGCGTCGGTGCGGGCAGATTTGCGTAATTGGCCATGGTCTTTCCCTCCGTCGGTGCGCGGCATGTTACAGCGCTTAACATCCATATGTGCCGTTAGCGGGCAACATACAAGTTCCGGGCGCTCGCTTTCGTTCACGAATATATAACAAACGTTACCAAATAATGATCCCGGCCCGCTCTGCTTTGTCGCAGGTGTCAACGCAATTGCGCCAGCAGGTCTGCCATATCCGCCGGCAAAGGCGCCTCAAACCGCAGGTTTTCACCGCTGACGGGATGCACAAAGCCCAGGATCGCCGCGTGCAGCGCCTGACGCGGAAAGGCGCGCACGGCCTCCGCCGCCTCCGGCGAAATCGCCGCTTTGGGCAGCTTGCGCGTGCCGCCGTAGGTCGGATCACCCACAAGGCTGTGGCCCGCGTGGGTCATATGCACGCGGATCTGGTGAGTGCGGCCGGTCTCCAGCCAGCATTCCATCAGCGCGAGCGTGGGCGGGGTGCCGAATGCCTCGATCGTGCGGGCGCGGGTCACGGCATGCTTGCCCCCCTGAAACAGCACCGCCTGACGCTGCCGGTCGGTGCGGTGGCGGGCCAGCTGGGTGGTGAGCTTGAGGATATTGCCGGGCTCAAAGCTTGCCCCCTTCACGCCGCGCAGGCGCGGATCGTTTGCATCGGGCACGCCGTAGACAAGCGCACGGTAGGCGCGTTCGACCGTGTGCAGCTCGAACTGCTTGGCAAGCCCGTGGTGGGCCGCGTCGGATTTGGCGACGACCAGCAGGCCCGAGGTATCCTTGTCGATGCGGTGCACGATGCCGGGGCGCTTCATCCCGCCCACCCCCGACAGATCGTCACCGCAATGGGCGAGCAGCGCGTTGACCAACGTGCCCGAGGGCGAGCCGGGTGCCGGGTGCACCACCATGCCCGCGGGTTTGTTCAGCACGATCAGGTCGGCGTCCTCGAACAGGATCTCCAGCGGGATATCCTCGGGCAGGATGTGGCTTTCCTCCGCCTCCTCCACGGTGATCGCGACCTCGGCACCCTCGGCCACGGCGGCGCGTGGATCGGTCACGACCGCGCCGTCGAGCGTTACCGCCCCGTCTGCGATCAGCCGCGCCAGCCGCGTGCGCGACAGCGCAGCGCCCTCTGGCACATCGCGCGCCAGCGCCTTATCAAGACGGGCGGCGGGGGCTTCTCCCAGCGTGAAGGTGACAAGGCGGTGCGACATGGACGATCTTCCTGAACCGGGCAACCTGCGGTTTCTGCGCCGGATGGTGACGGTGCTGACCGGGGTCATGATTGCGGGTGTCGTAGTCGTTATCGGACTGCTTGTCACCCGGCTGAGCAACGACACGCCCCCCCTGCCCGACGAGATCGCGCTGCCCGGCGGCGCACGGGCGGTGGCGTTCACCCAAGGGGCCGATTGGTATGCGGTCGTGACGGACGCCGACGAAATCCTGATCTTTGATCGGCTGACCGGGGCATTGCGTCAGACGGTGACGGTCGAATGACTTCAACCGCAGATCCGAACGGGTTTTTGGGGAATGGTACCGCCTCCCCGGCTCGAACGGGGGACCCCTGGTTCCACAAACCAGTGCTCTAACCAACTGAGCTAAGGCGGCACGCAGCGCTCGTTTAACTTTGTCGGTTTTGGATTGCAAGAGGGCTTGGCGTTCAATTCAGGGCTAAAAGTCGATCCTGTAGGTCTGCTCGATCAGTGCTCGCCCGAAGGAGGTGACCGCGCGTTCCTCGGTCATCCGCCACCCGTTGCGCCGGTACAGCGCGCAGGCGGCGGCGTGGCTTTCGTGGGTCCAAAGCTGCATGCCGGTATAGCCTTTGGCGCGGGCAAAATCGGTACACACCTCCAGCAGACGCCGCCCCAACCCCTGCCCGCGCGCCTTCGGCATCAGCAAAAACAGCCGCAGCTTGGCGCGCCGTTCGTCCAGCCGCACGCAAAAGATCGAGCCGAGCCGCTGCCCGTCCTGCCACGCGATCCAGCCCGCCTCATCCTGCGGGTCATGATCCGCGATGAACGCATCGAGGATTTCGGCCACGAGGTCGCCGAAACTGGCGTCAAATCCCTCCTCCGCGGCGTAGTGTTCGACATGCGGGGCCACCAGCCAGTCGAGGTCCTGCCCGGTGAAGGGGCGCAGGTCTGTCTTGGTCATGGCGCGACGCTAATTCCCTGCCCGCTTGCCATTCAACCCCGACGTTTGTAGACCCCAAGGCCACAGCAAAGGACGTATCCCATGGGCATCAACGACGAACGCGACATCGAGGCAAATCTGCAAATCGGCCCGACCGATCAGGGCATGGTGCGATTGTTCGTCGAAGGCGGCGGTGTTGAGTTGCCGATGGATTTCACGCCGGACGAGGCGCGCGAGATCGCCGAGGAAATCATCGCCGCCGCCGCCCGGGCAGAGCGTTAATCCCACGCCGGATGCATGTCGGGATCGCGCAGCAGCTGTAGCCTGCGCGCGGCGGTCGTCGCGAATTTCTGCACCATCACCTTGCGCCGCGCCGGCGCCAGCTTGATCTCCGGCGCCATGCGCAGGATTTCTGCCGTGTAGGCGTCACCGATGATAAGCCCCTGATCGTCGGGCAACAGCTCTGTCGGGAAATGCTCATCCACCGCGAAAAAGAATCGATCCGCCCATTCCAGATAGCCCTGCCATTTGCTGTCGGAGGTGAAATCCACCCGGCTCGATTTACACTCCACCACCCAGATCTCGCCCTTGGGGCCCAGCGCCATCACGTCCACGCGCAGGCCGCGTGCAGGCACAACCTCCTCGACACAGGCAAAGCCCAGATCGGCAAGGTGGCGCGACACGCCGCGTTGCAACAATTGTCCGGGTTGAAGGGGGCGAAAATCATCCATCCCCAAAAATATGAACAATTCGTGAACATTTGCAAGCCTTCTCGCGCGGCCTTGGGTTTTCCGCGTCCCGCGCCTATCTTTGCCCAAGCCCTGAGGGAGACGCGGCCATGTCCGATATCGAAGACCAATCCGCCAAGGCGCGCGGCGTGCGCTACGCGCGCGAGCTTGAGGGGCATGTCAGCTGGCTCGATACCTTTTCGGGAACGGCGCTCGGCGTGTTGTCGACGGCCTCGGGGATTTACACCTACCTCGGCGTGTCGTCGCTGCTGGATGATAACGGCGCGATGTCCGCCTTTGCGGCGATTGCCTATTCGGTGGCCGTGTCTGTCGGGATCTTCGTGTTCTGGTCCTACATGCTGCGGCTCTACCCGGCGGTGCGCGGCACGCGGGCGCGCACGGCGCTGATGGGGGCAATGGGGCTGGGATCGCTGGCGATTGTCGCGATGTCGAGCTGGCTCAATGCCGCCGCCCTTGCCGGATCAGCGGCGGTTGAACAGCACCTCGCCGTCACCGTGCAGGACTATCAGGCAGCACTTGAGGGCGCGCATGAACAGGCCCTTACCGGTCAGGGGCTTGAACGGGATGTCGCCCGCGTGCGCCAATCGTTCGAGGATCTGAGCGAGCTTGAGGCCACAGGAAACCTCTCAGGCCTTGCCGGGCGCGGCGCGGTGTTCCGCGTGCTGCGCCAGAAATCCGCCGAACTGTCCGCGCTGGAGGCGCAAATCGCGAGCCAGACGCCGCTGGTGCAATCGGCCTTTACCGAAGGCAACGCGATCCTCAGCCGGATGCGCGCCCTCACGGTAGAGCCGGGGCCGGTCGAGGCACGCTCGGTCGAGTTTTCCGAACAGGCCGTGCGCCTTGCCGGGCTGATCACGCAGCTGCGCCAGCTGTCGGTCGCATCATTGGTGGAACGGGCGGCGCAGGATCTTGCGGCCTCCGTTGTGCTGCCCGAACTTGACGGCTCGACCGAGGCCACGCGCACCGATCAGGCGGCCACCATCACCTCCGTGCTCGAAGTGCTCGCCCAGCGCGCCACCACGCTGGAGCGCGCGGCGGCAGATGTGGGCGCGCTGCCGCAACCGGCAGAGGTGATCTATACCCCGATCTCCGCCGCCGATGCGGTGATCCTCTATGCGCGCAATTTCGTACCCTCCTGGGCCGGGGCCATCGCCATCGATCTGCTGCCTGCCGTGCTGGTGCTGATCCTTGCCATCACGCAAAGTGCCATCCGCATGGGGCGCGAGGGCACATCGGTCGAGGATAGCCTGACGCTGGCCGAACTGCGCGCGGCCATGGCCGTCATGCGCGAGATGGATCCCGGTCGCGACCCCGCGAAGCCCCCCGCGCCCCCAACAGTGACGCGCCCCCGGCCTTGCCCCAACGGCCCGCCGCCGAATGAGCACCGCCGCCCCCAAACGCAACGCCATCGGGCGCGTCCTGATGGGCGTGCTGATCTTTCAGCTGGGCCTTGCGGGGCTCTTGTTTCTGGGGGATCTGCAAAACGGCTTTCGCCTGCCCAGCTTTGGCCCCTCGGCCCCGCAGCTGACCGAACCCGTGCGTCCGGGCGACCAGACCCGCCGCTTTGCTCCCGACCGCGCCCCGCCGGGCGGCCAGCCCCTGCGCACCGATCCGCTGCCCGAGCGGCTGACGCTCACGCCCGTCTCGGCGGGGGATGCGGTGCTGCTGGAGGGAGCAATTGCCGGGGGCGACGCCGTGCGTATCCTCAAACAGATCGAGGGGCTCACGCCCGCGCCCACCCGCGCGATCCTGAACTCCCCCGGCGGATCGGTGCAGGACGCGCTGCAACTGGGCCGGGCGCTGCGGCAGGCGGGGATGGACACCGAAATGCGATCGGGCGACATATGCTATTCCGCCTGCCCCTACCTGCTGGCCGCAGGCGTCAGCCGCACCCTGCCCGAGGATGCCTCCGTCGGGGTGCACCAGCATTATTTTGGCGAAAACAGCTTTTTGCCGGCCTTTGTGGCGGTCGAGGATATCCAGCGCGGTCAGGGCGAGGTCATGCGCTATCTCGATCAGATGGGGATTGACCCGCTGGTGATGCAGCACGCGCTGGTGACGCCCCCCGATCAGATCTATGTGCTGCTGCGCGAAGAGCTTGAACGCTACGGATTTATCGAGGCAGAGGACGGCTGACCCCTTGCCCCGCAGCCCCCGCGGGCCTACCTAAGGGGTGTGGCGGGTTCTGCCCTGCGCGACTGACGTTTACATTCCAGTGGCCTTAAGCAAATCCGAGGGAGCTGGCTCTGTCTGAGCCCTGGTTCATTTATCTGGCGCCCACCTGTATATACAGGTCCTCGGGAATAAAACCGACCCGGCAACGGCGGTCCCGCCACACCTTCGCTATTGGGTAGAACGCAGCGCCTGCGCGAACAAACGTTGCATTTCGTCGCGGGTAACCGGCGCCTCCGGCCGATCTGCGGTTGCGGAGGTACCGATGGGCGCCCCTTTTGGGCGGGAATTGTGCATCGCTTTCATATCGGGTTCCGGCAGGCACGTCGTGCCCGACGTCGCCCTGTCGGCGTTACGCGTCAACATCATCATTACCAAATATACCAAGTACCGCGTCACCGGATCCCCTTTCCCAAAAGGTGCAGCCCATCGGGCCGACGCCAAGATCACCGCAAAATTTGACGCGCGCAACGTAAATTCCCTTCACGCGGGAATTTATCGCGACCGACGATGAAGGACCGCGACCGCAACTTTATCGACATCTTCCCGCATGCCGGGAAATCTATTTCGTTAACAGATGGTTAACACCCGAGACGTCGAAATGAGACCACCTGTCCCGATAGATCGCGCGTCTTGCAGTGTGCCCGCACGGACACAGTCAGCGGCGCTGAGCAAAAGACTCAATAATGTTAAAAGGTTGTCCGGCGACGCTAGGCTGTTCTACGGAGCAGACAGGTCCCGGTCGATCGGGCGGCAAGCGGATCAAAACGCGTCGGGACGGGCCTCGCGCGCCATGTGATCCAGCACCGCATTCACGAATCGCGCCTCTTTCCCGTCGGGAAAGAAGGCCGCCGCAATGTCGAGATATTCGGCGATGACGACCTTTGGCGGCGTCGCCTCGTTGCGAAACTCAGCGCCCGCCGCGCGAAACAGCGCGCGCAGCGTCGGGTCGATGCGCGCGATGGGCCATTTGGCCACCAGCGCGCGGTCTGTCATCTGGTCGATGGCCGCCTGATGGGCCACCGCATCCTCCAGCACGCGGGTAAAGTGATCGGGGTCGCCTTCCAGCATCTCGTCGCCGTCGATGAATTCACCAAAACGATGGTCGAGGAATTCGATGCGCACCCGGTCAATCGTCAGCGACGAATGCTCCATCTGGAACAATGCCTGCACCGCGTAGAAACGCGCCGCGTGGCGCATCTTGCGTTTCATGTTGCCGGTCATGTTGTCGCTGCGCGCGGGCGTGGTCATCGGGCTGTCCGTCTCAGGAGGGGCTCAGGCCAGAAGCGTGTCGTCGCCTGCGGGAAGAAACCCGATGCCCTTGCGTGTGTCCGTCCACTTACGGGCGAGCGCGATAAGATGCAAGGCCGCGAGCGCCGCTCCGCCGCCCTTGTTCTGCCCGTCCGGGTCCGCGCGCACGTCGGCCTGCGCCTTGTTCTCGACCGTCAGGATGCCGTTGCCGATGCACAGGCCTTGCAGCCCCAGGAGTTGCAGTGCGCGGGAGCTGTCGTTGCACACGGTCTCGTAATGTGTGGTCTCGCCCCGGATGACGCAGCCAAGGGCCACGTAGCCGTCAAAATTGCTCGCCCGGTCGGCGATGCCGATGGCGGTTGGGATTTCCAGCGCGCCAGGCATCTCGACGCTCTCATGGGCGACGCCTGCGGCCTCCAGCGCCCCACGCGCACCGGTCAACAGACCGTTTGCGATGTCGCTGTAGTAGGGCGAGACGACGATCAGCACCTTGACGGGCTTGTCGAATGTCGGCGCGGGCAGGACGGTGTGTTCTTCGGTGGCGGCCATGGGTCAGTCCTTTGTAATCGGGCGGGTGCCCACGATGCTCAGCTCATAGGCGTCGAGCCCGGTGTATTTCGTCTGCGGATTGTCGGTGAGCAGGATCAGCTCGTGCACGCCAAGCGTGTTGAGGATCTGCGCGCCCAGCCCGGTGCGTTTGATCGTGCGCGGCGCGTCATCCTCCGCGTCGAGCCGCAGCCGGGGGTTCGGCTCACGGAACAGCAACACGGCACCGCGCCCTTCCTCGGCGATGAGGCGCATCGCGCGGGGCAGCTCGTCGGGGGCGCTGGGGCCAAGGCCCAGCACATCCTCCAACGCGTTGAGCGCGTGGGTCCGCGTCAGCACAGGCTGGCCGTCGCCGATATCACCCATCGACAGGACGACATGATCGGTGCCGCTGATCTGATCCTCGAACACCCGCATCTCCCATGCGCCGCCGTGGGCGGAGGTGACGGGGCGGTGATCGCGCTCGACCAGCATGTTGTCGTGTTTGTTGCGGTAGGCGATCAGATCGCTGATCGTGCCGATCTTCATCCCGTGGGTGCGCGCGATCTCGATCAGTTCGGGCAGCCGCGCCATGGTGCCGTCGGCGTTCATGATCTCGCAGATGACGCCCGCGGGCTTCAGACCCGCAAGGCGCGCAATATCGACCGCCGCCTCGGTATGCCCCGCCCGCACCAGCACGCCGCCGTCGCGCGCGCGCAGCGGAAAGACGTGGCCGGGGGTGGCTATTTCGGCGGCTGTGTTCTGTTCGTTGATGGCAACGGCAACGGTCAGCGCGCGGTCAGCGGCGGAGATTCCCGTGCTGACCCCCTCGCGCGCCTCGATGCTGACGGTGAACGCGGTCTCATGCCGCGAGGAGTTGTTGGTCGCCATCATCGGCAGTTCCAGCGCGTCCACCCGCGCCTGCGTCATCGGCAAACAGATCAGCCCGCGCCCGTGGGTCGCCATGAAGTTGATGGCCGCCGCATCCGCAAACTCGGCTGCGATGACAAAATCACCCTCGTTCTCGCGGTCCTCGTGATCGACGAGAATATACATCTCCCCCGCGCGCGCGGCCGCGATGATCTCTTCGATGGGCGAGATCGCGGCGGAGAGTTCCGTCTCGACCGGTCCGGGTGTTTCAAAGCTCATGCTGTCTCCTGACAGGGTTTATTTCATCTCTGCCAGCCGCGCCACATAGCGCGCCAGCGTGTCGATCTCGAGGTTGATGCGGTCACCGACGGCCACATCGCCCCAGGTCGTGACATCCTTGGTATGAGGGATGAAGTTGATGCCGAAATCGCACGCGTCCACCTCGTTGACGGTCAGCGACGTGCCGTTCAACGCGACCGATCCCTTGGGGGCAATGAATTTGGCAAGCGCGCGCGGTGCCCTCAGGGTCACGCGGGTGCTGTCGCCCTCGTCGCGCATGGCCACGACCTCGGCCACGCCATCGACGTGGCCTGACACGATATGGCCGCCCAGCTCGTCCCCGACTTTCAGCGCGCGTTCAAGGTTCACCCGCCGCCCCACGACCCAATCGCCAAGGTTGGTCATCTCGACCGTCTCGGCGCTGACCTGCACCTCGTACCAATCGGGGCCAAGGTCCACCACCGTCAGGCACACCCCGTCGCTGGCGATGCTGGCGCCCATATCGATGCGGGCCGTGTCATAGCCGGTGGTGATGCGGGCGCGCAGGTCGCCCTCTTGCGTCAATTCGGCGACGGTGCCGATGTCGGTGATAATCCCCGTAAACATCGCATTCCTTCTCGGATAAGCTGCCCCAGAGGCATAGTCATAATTTCGTCAGAGTTTTGAGACTAAATAAGCCCAACCGCAACCAAAGAAAGCCCCCCATGGCGCAGGTGGATCCAGACAAACGCGTGTTTCTCTTCCTGCAAGGGCCGCACGGGCCGTTCTTCAACCGGCTGGGAAAGATGTTGCGCGCCGCCGGTGCGCAGGTCTGGCGCGTGGGGTTCAACGCGGGCGACCGGGCGTTCTGGTTCCATCCATCCACCTATATCCCCTACCGGGGCGATGCTGACGGCTGGCCTGCGCATTTTGCCGATCTTCTGGAGTCCAAGGGTGTCACCGATATCGTGCTTTACGGCGATACGCGGCCCATCCACGCGCAGGCGGTGGCCGAGGCGAAACGCCGCGGGCTGGGCGTGCATGTGTTCGAGGAAGGGTACATGCGGCCCTATTGGGTCACCTACGAGCGCGGCGGCACCAACGGCAATTCGCGCCTGATGGATATGAGCATCGCCCAGATGCAGGCGGCGCTTGAGAAATCCGATATGGAAGCGCCCCTGCCCCCCGGTCACTGGGGCGACATGCGCCAGCACGTGTTCTACGGCGCGCTTTATCACTGGTTCGTGATGTTCCGGAACGGCGACTACCGCAATTTCCGCCCGCACCGCGATCTGCCCGTGGCCAAGGAATTCCAGCTGTACCTCAAGCGGCTGCTGCTGATGCCGTTTCAGGCGGTCGAGCGGCGTCTGGCCACGCTGCGCATCCGGCTGGGGGGCTTTCCCTATCATCTGGCGCTATTGCAGCTGGAGCATGACAGCTCGTTCCAGCAGCACTCCCCCTTCGAGACGATGACCGATTTTCTGGAGCTGGTGATCGACGGTTTTGCCGCAGGCGCGCCGCAGCACCATCATCTGGTGGTCAAGGCGCACCCGCTGGAGGATGGCCGCGTGCCCGTGCGCCGCGAGATAAAGCGCCTTGCCCGCGCGCGCGGCATCGCCGACCGCGTGCATTTCGTGCGCGGCGGCAAGCTGGCGCAACTGCTCAACGATGCGCGCACGGCGGTGACCGTCAATTCGACCGCAGGCCAGCAGGTGCTGTGGCGCGGGATCCCGCTCAAGGTGTTTGGCCGCGCGGTCTACGCCAAACCCGAATTCGTGTCGGATCAGCCCTTGGCCGAGTTCTTTTCCGCCGCCGCCCGCCCCGACAACCGCGCCTACAAAGATTTCCGCCGCTATCTGCTTGAAACATCACAACTTCCCGGCGGGTTCTACGCCGCGCGCGGGCGCCGCCAACTGATGCGGCAGGTCGTCGATATGATGCTCAGCTCCGATGATCCCTACGATGCGCTCGACCACGGGACCGCGGCACCACGGCAACAGTTGCGGCTTGTCACCTGACATATCCCTTTCAAGACAGTGGATTTTCGCCCCGCCTTGCGCTAGCCTCATCGGCAATGAGCCGGAAAATACCGGCATTGAGGCAGTAAATAGGTCGAGGAGACCGGGCAGTGAAAACCCAAAAGTTCCGGTGGGCGCGCCCCATCGCAGTCGTCGCGGCCTGCGCCGTGCTGGCATCCTGTGGATTGCCGCAGGTTGGCCCAAACAAACGTCAGATCTTTGCCGGTTCCGTGCAGCGCGAGGGCGACGCCTTTATCGTGTCGGTCAATGACCGTGTAACGCGCGCCACGGCTGTGGTCCCCGCCCTCGGCTTTTCGGAGTCGTTTCTGAACGCGGGTCAGCTTGGCTCCGACACGATCCGTCCGGGCGACGTGCTGGGCATCACCGTCTATGAAAACGTCGACGACAGCCTGCTGGGCGTCGAGGGCGCCCCCGCCACGCTGGCCGAGGTGCAGGTGGACGGCGCGGGCTTCATCTTTATCCCCTACGCAGGCCGGATCAAGGCGGCGGGCAATTCGCCCGAAGCGATCCGCCGCATCATCACCAACAAACTGGCCGATCAGACCCCCGATCCGCAGGTGGAGGTTCGCCGCGCCGCAGGTGACGGCGCGACCGTCAGCCTTGTGGGGGCCGTCGGCGGCCAGGGCGTCTATCCGATTGAGCGTCCGACCCGGACGCTGGCCACGATGCTCGCACAATCGGGCGGCATCACGATCCAGCCCGAAATCGCCCGCGTGACGGTCATCCGTGGCAAGAAAAGCGATACGATCTGGTTCGAGGATCTCTACGACCACCCGGAACTCGATATCGCACTGCGCGGCGGTGACAAGATCCTCGTCGAGCAGGACACCCGCTCCTACACCGCCCTTGGCGCCACCGGCAGCCAGGCGCGCGTGGCCTTTGAATCGCAAAATCTCTCAGCCATCGAAGCCATCGCGCAGGTGGGCGGCCTGCTGGCCTCTGCCGCCGATCCCACCGGCGTCTTCGTGCTGCGCAACGAGCCCGAGGAAGTGGCCGAGCAGGTGCTGGGCCGCAACGATCTGCAAGGCACGCAGCGCATGGTCTATGTGCTCAACCTCACAGAGCCAAACGGCATGTTCATGGCCCGTGATTTTGTGATCCGCGACGGCGATACGCTCTACGTGACCGAAGCGCCCTTCACCCAGTGGAACAAGGTCATCTCCGCCATCACCGGCACGGCCAGTTCCGTCGGCGGGCTCAGCTCCACGGCCAGCGCCCTCTCCGGCGGCTGATGCCGTCCGACAGCCACGTGAACGCCGCTGGTCCCGCAACGGACCGGCGGCTTTTTGTCTATAACGGCGGGTTTCTGACGCAGGGGCGCATCCGCCGCATCCTGCAACTTTCGGGATATTCGATCCACGTGGGCCTGCCCTCCCACCCCGGCGACAGCGTGGCAGTCTGGGGCAATTCGCCCACCGCCCACCGTGGCGAGGGCGTGGCGCAGGCGCGCGACGCACCGATCGTGCGCATCGAGGACGCGGCCCTGCGCTCGCTCTTTCCGGGGCGCGACGGGGAGCCGCCATTGGGCCTGCTCATCGACCACCGGGCGGCGCATTTCGACCCCTCAAAACCCTCTGACCTTGAAAAACTGCTCACGGAGGAGCCGCTGGACGATACCGCCCTGCTGAACCGCGCACGCGACTGCATCGCACGCCTGCAAGAGGCGCATCTGACCAAATACGCCGCCGTCCGCACCGACATGCCCCCCCCGCCCCCGGCTACGTGCTGGTGATCGACCAGACCGAAGGCGATGCGTCGGTCACCGCCTCGGGGGCGGATCGGGCGCGGTTTCTTGAGATGCTCTACTACGCGCAGGAGGAACATCCCGGCGCGCGCATACTCATCAAGACACACCCGGAGACCGCCGCAGGCCACCGCAAGGGCTATTTCCGCGACAGCGATCTCAACGACCGCATTGAATTTCTGACCGACCCGATCAGCCCGTGGATCCTGTTCGAAGGCGCCATCGGGGTCTACACCGTCTCGTCCGGGCTGGGGTTCGAGGCAATTTTTGCGGGCCATCGCCCCCGCGTCTTTGGCCAACCGTTCTACGCAGGCTGGGGGCTGACCGAGGACGCGTTTGAAGTGCAGCGCCGCCAGCGCCGCCTGACCCGCGCGCAGCTGTTCGCGGGCGCGATGATCCTCTACCCGCGCTGGTACGATCCGTTCACAGATGCGCTGTGCCCGCTGGAGCGTGTGATCGACACACTGGAGGCGCAGGCAACCGCCTGGCGACAGGACCGCGCGGGCTGGACCGCCTCGGCCATGTCGCGATGGAAACGCGCGCCATTACAGGAGTTTTTCGGCACCCATGTGCCCGTGGTGTTCGAGGATGATCCGGCACGCGCCCGCGCACAGGAGCGCCCGTGGATGGTTTGGGCGGGGCGCGCGACGGTGGGGCACGGCGATGCGCACCGGCTCGAAGACGGCTTTCTGCGCTCGCGTGGCCTCGGTGCTGCGCTGGTGCCGCCGCTGTCGCTCGCACTCGATGATCTGGGGATCTACTATGACCCCTCGCGCCCCTCGCGGCTGGAGCACTGGATTGCTGCCCGCGCCACCCTGCGCCCCGATCAGGAGCGTCGCGCCGCGCGGCTGATCACGTCACTGACCCGCGCGGGGCTGAGCAAGTACAACACCGGCGCCGCCCCCCTGCCCCCGCTGCCCGAGGGATCGCTGATCCTCGTGCCGGGACAGGTGGGCGATGATGCCTCGATCCGGCTCGGCACAGAGGCGATTGGCGACAATCAGGCGCTGCTGAAGGCCGTGCGCGCGGCGCATCCCGATGCGACGATCCTCTACAAGCCGCACCCGGACGTGACCGCCGGTCTGCGCGAGGGCGCGCTGAGCGATCCGTCCGTGGCCGATGTGATCTTGGGCGATGTGGATCCCGCAACGCTGCTGGGCGCGGTGGATGCGGTGCACACGATGACCTCGCTCATGGGGTTCGAGGCGCTGCTGCGCGGCGTGCCCGTCACCACTTGGGGCGTGCCGTTCTACGCCGGTTGGGGGCTGACCGAAGATCGCGGCGACGTGCCCCCCCGCCGCCGCGCGCGTCCAACGCTTGAGGGGTTGGTGCACGCGACACTGATCGACTATCCGCGCTACCGCGACCCGGTCACCGGGCTGCCCTGCCCGGTCGAGGTGATCGTGGACCGTCTGGCGCAAGATGCTGTGCCCACGCCGGGGCGCCGCAATCGCTGGCTGTCAAGGCTGCAAGGGATGTTCGCGGGCTACGCCCATCTGTGGCGGCGCTAACGCGCGCGTCTCCAGTGGTGCATCACGTCCGGGCCCACGGCCCGCACCTGCGCCAGATCAAAACGCGGCGCCTGCGCCAGACGCCCGAGCCCCAGCGCGCCCAATCCGGGCAGCCCTTCGGCACCGATGGTCAGCCCGGCGGTAAAGCCCACCAGATCATCCACCAGATCCGCCTGCAACAGCGACGCCGCCATGGCGGAGCCGCCTTCGGAGAACACCCGCGTGAGCCCGTGCTGCCCCAGCTGCGCCATCACGTCCGACAGATCCAGATGTCGCCCCTCGCTGCGGCAGGTGAGCGTCGTGGCCCCCATGCCGCCCCAAGCCTCGACCAGCGCCGGGGGCGCATCGGCGCCGTGACATAGGATCACCGGTACCTCCCCGGCGGTCTGCGCCAATTGGCAGGTCAGCGGGATATCTAGCCGTCGGCTGACGACCACCCGCGCGGGCTGCCGCGCGATGCCAAGGTCGCGCACGGTCAGCGACGGATTATCGACGCGCGCGGTGCCCGCGCCGACCATCACCGCATCGTGGCGGGCGCGCATGGCGTGCACCATGCGGCGCGCACCGGGTCCGGTGATCCACTGGCTCTCCCCACTCGCCGTGGCGATGCGCCCGTCGAAAGATTGCGCCAGTTTGAGCGTCAGCGCCGGGCGCCCTTGCCCCACGCGGGTGAAAAAACCGGCGTGATCGCGGCGTGCCTCGGCCTCGCAAACCCCGACGTGCACGGCAATCCCCGCCGCGCGCAGCATCTCGATGCCCCGCCCGGCCACACGGGCATCGCTGTCAACGACGGCCACCACGACGCGGCCCACGCCCGCGTCAATCAGCGCCTGCGCGCAGGGCGGGGTCTGGCCGTGGTGCGCGCAGGGTTCAAGCGTGACGTAGACATCCGCGCCGCGCGCGGCCTCGCCCGCCTGCGCCAGCGCCTGTGTCTCGGCGTGCGGGCGCCCGCCGGGTGCGGTCCACCCGCGCCCCACGATGCACCCACCCTGCACGACAACGCAGCCCACCGCCGGGTTGGGCCAGGTGATCCCCTGCCCGCGCCGGCCCAAGGACAGGGCCAGCGCCATGAAACGGGTGTCGCTCAACTCTCCGGCGGGGTGTCGGGGCGCAATTCCGCGACGAATTTGTCGAAATCATCCGCCGCCTGAAAGTTCTTGTACACACTGGCGAACCGCACGTAGGCGACCGTATCGATGCGGGCCAAGGCCTCCATCACGATCTCGCCGATCTGTTTGGAGCCGATGTCCGTCTCGCCCATGCTTTCCAATCTGCGTACGATGCCGCTGATCATCTGGTCGATCCGCTCTGGATCGATGGGGCGTTTCTGCATCGAGATGCGGATTGAACGCTCCAGCTTGTCGCGATCGAAATCCTCACGTTTGCCGGAGGATTTGATGACCACCAGATCACGCAGCTGCACCCGCTCATAGGTGGTGAACCGCCCGCCGCAGGCCGGGCAAAAGCGCCGCCGCCGGATCGAGACGTGATCCTCGGCCGGTCTGCTATCCTTGACCTGCGTGTCGATGTTTCCGCAAAATGGGCAGCGCATGGGCTGGTCCCCCCGTATCATTTCCGCCTGATGTTGTGGGATCCGCGCCCCACTTATCCACAGGTATACGCCCGCCCCAAGGCTTTGTGTAGGGTAGAAATCGGCCCCAACATACAGGGGGCGCGATTGTCGCGAACCAATCACAGCGCGCGGGCGTTGGCTCCGGTAACATCACATGATCGGAGCCTCCCCCCATGACAAAAACACTATTCATTACCGGCGCTTCCAGCGGGATCGGCGCCGCCACCGCAAAGACCGCCGCCGCCAGCGGCTGGAACGTCGGCCTGTTCGCGCGCAGCGAGGACAAGCTGACGGAATTGGCCAAGGAAATCGGATCGCAGGCGCTGGTGCTCGTCGGGGATGCGACCGACCTTGACGCGCAGCGCGACGCGCTGGCCCAGCTTCAGGCCCACACCGGGCAGCTCGATGCCGTATTCGCCAACGCCGGGCGCGGATCCAGCGCGCCGGGCGTCGCGGAGGGCGACCCGGAGGATTGGGACGGGATGATCGACCTCAACATCAAGGGCGCGCTTTACACTGCGCATGCGTCGATGGAAGCGCTCAAGAAATCGCGGGGGCATTTCGTGGTGACGGGATCCGTGGCCGGACGGCGCCACCTCAAGGGATCGATCTATGGCGCGACCAAATGGTTTATCCACGGGTTTGCCGGCAACCTCGCCGAAGAGATGGGCGAATGGGGTGGGCGTTGCACCGTGATCGCGCCGGGCATGGTCGATACCGCCTTCTTCGACAGCCCCAAACCCGACAAGCTGCAGCCGCAAGACGTGGCAGACGCGGTGGTCTACGCGCTCAACGCGCCGGAGCGGGCGGATGTGCGCGAGCTGTGCCTGATGCCGACCGGCTGATCAGTCGGGGCGAAAATGCAGCGCGGTGCGCCGGACATGCGGCGCATCGCGGTGCTCGAACAGGTAGATCCCCTGCCACGTGCCCAGCACCATGCGCCCACCGTTCACCGGGATGGACAGGCTCACGGGCAGCATCGCGGCCTTGAGGTGCGCGGGCATATCGTCGGGGCCTTCGAGGGTGTGGACCAGATAGGACATCTCTGGCCGGTCGCTCGGCGGGACCAGCCGCGTGAAAAACGCCTGCATATCATGCTGTACGTCCGGGTCGGCGTTTTCCTGAATAAGAAGAGAGGCAGAGGTATGCTGCACCAACAGTGTCAGCAAACCGCTGTCCGCTCCCTGTGCTGTCAGCCATTCCCCAACTTCATCCGTAATCTCATAAAGTCCCGGACCCCGTGTCTGCGTGCTGATCTGGCCGTGCATCCCTATTTGGTCGAGCGGGTGAAAGCGTCGCGGCAAAAACGGCGGGCGGCAGCGGATTTCATCATCATACCGGGCGTATCCGCGTTGATCGAAACGCGGCCAAGATCATCTGCGGGTAGACCGCTGTTGGACAAGCTGAAAACGACACTGCGCCGCCCCTGCGCCGATTGCGCGGGGCCTAGTGGGCGCCGCAGGTAAATCGGCGTCGTTTCTGACAAGCCCTGGCGGACCTCCACGTAGCTCGCCGCGGCGCACCACATCTCGGTCGCGCCCATTTGTTGCTGACGCAGCACTTCAAAATCGCTCCCGCCGAGCGCGTTGACTTCAAACCCGCTTTCCTCGCCCAGTGTCGCGGCGCCAAGCGGGGCGGCGAGTATCAGTCCAAGCAAAAGGGTCAAAGGTCTCATCATCTGTCTCCATCCGTGATCAGTTTGCCATCGACGCAAAACCCGATGGCGTGCCCAACAGCTAGAGTGCTGCCGGGACGGGACAAGGAGGCCCCGAGGATGGTGGCGGGTTGCGGCTCAAGACCCGCTGGATCGAGGGTAAAGACCACCGGTGCACGCTGGCCCAGACCGCGCGCACGGGTGCCCTTGATATAGAGGCGAGCGCCGTTTGCCGCGCCACGGACGGATTTGGCATAATCGGCGGCCGCGCACCAATAGCCGCGCGCGCCCAGTCCCGCATCGGAGGTTGCCGCGAAGCCGCCCGCCACTGGCGTCACGATGACATCATTGGCCGCGCGAAAATCCTGCGCCGCCGCACCGCTCGCCAGTGCGGTGGCGAGGGCGGCTGTTGCTGCAATCCGGCGCACGGTCAGAACCGCTGCCGGATAATGCGGTCGTCACGGTCAAAGATGTCGCGACAGAACTGGATCGCGTGATCGACGGGCAAGCCGATGCCGATCTGCGACGTGCTCAGCGCGATGCTCTGGCTTGGGGGTTGGCTGAGCGCACGGGCGTCGGTGGTAAAGACCACGGATTTACGCCCGGCAACACTGCGCGCGGGCCCGCGCCCGTCCTGAATATAGACGCGCCCATCTGCGCCCAACCGACGCTCCGCGTATTCTGCGGCGGCACACCAGATCCCACGCGGCCCCTCGCCGCGGCCTTCGATCACTTCGAAACTGCCCCCCTGAAGCGGCACAACCGTCAGATCATTAACCGCACGATACGCCTGCGCCGATGCGGCGGCGGGCAGAAAGACGGCAAGAGCGGCAAGGGAAATATACTTTTTCATCACGGTTCTCCTGAAACACATATCAATTGCATCTCAAGATAGGGCGCCGGGCGCTTCACACCAAATCACAGCGGCGCGACGGGCAAGCTTTGGCGTATAGGCCCGCCACGGGTATCGGAATTTTTCGAAAATTCCGGGCCGATTTTTTCAAAAAATCGGATCGCGCGGCGCCGGAGGGTCTGCCCCGGCGCCCGCAGATTTACTGATCGAGGAAGCTGCGCAGCTTGCGCGAGCGGGACGGATGCTTGAGCTTGCGCAGCGCCTTCGCCTCGATCTGGCGGATACGTTCGCGGGTGACCGAGAACTGCTGGCCGACTTCTTCGAGGGTGTGATCGGTGTTCATGCCGATACCGAACCGCATGCGCAGAACACGCTCCTCGCGTGGTGTCAGGCTGGCCAGGACCCGCGTCGTCGTCTCCTTGAGGTTTTCCTGAATTGCGCTGTCGAGCGGCAGCACGGCATTCTTGTCCTCGATGAAATCGCCCAGCTGGCTGTCTTCCTCGTCGCCGATGGGCGTCTCGAGGGAGATCGGCTCCTTGGCGATCTTCATCACCTTGCGGACCTTCTCCAGCGGCATCTGCAGCTTTTCGGCCAGCTCTTCCGGTGTCGGCTCGCGACCGATTTCGTGCAACATCTGCCGGCCGGTGCGCACCAGCTTGTTGATCGTCTCGATCATGTGGACGGGGATGCGGATCGTGCGCGCCTGATCCGCGATGGACCGGGTGATCGCCTGACGGATCCACCATGTTGCGTAGGTCGAGAATTTGTAGCCACGGCGGTATTCGAATTTGTCCACGGCCTTCATCAGGCCGATGTTGCCTTCCTGAATGAGGTCGAGGAACTGCAGACCGCGGTTGGTGTATTTCTTGGCAATCGAGATCACGAGACGCAGGTTCGCCTCGACCATTTCCTTCTTGGCCTGACGGGCTTCTTTCTCGCCCTTCTGAACCTGCTGCACGATGCGGCGGAATTCGGAGATGTCGAGGCCCACGTACTGGCCCACCTGCGCCATGTCGGCGCGCAGCTGTTCGACCTTGTCGGCGGAGCGTTCGATGAACATCTGCCAGCCGCGCCCGGGCTTCTCGGCCATCCGCTCCATCCACGTGGGGTCAAGCTCGTGATTGCGGTAGGCGTCGATGAATTCCTTGCGGTTGATGCGCGCTTGGTCGGCCAGCTTCACCATCGAGCTGTCGATCTGCATGATCCGGCGGTTGATGCCATAGAGCTGATCGATCAGCGCTTCGATACGGTTGTTGTGCAGGTGCAGGTCGTTGACCAGCGCGACAATCTCGCTGCGCAGCGTCTGGTACTTATCTTCATCCCCGGTCGAGAACGTGTCGTCCTCGTTCAGCGTGGCCGAGATCCGGCTGTCCTGCATCTCGCTCAACTGCACGTAGTCGTCGGCGATACGGTCGAGGGCTTCGAGCACCTGCGGTTTCAGCGCCGCTTCCATGGCGGCAAGCGACATGTTGGCCTGCTCGTCCTCGTCGTCGTCGTCATCCTCGGCGGTGATCGGGTTCCCGTCGGCGTCAAGTTCGGGTTTCGCCTCTTCCTTGCCGGGGGCAGCGGCACCGGCGGGCACGACGGGGGTCGTTGTCTCTTCCTCGCCCATCTGATTGCCGAATGTCGCCTCAAGGTCGATCACGTCGCGCAGCAGAATATCCTCGGACAAAAGCTCGTCGCGCCAGATCGTGATCGCCTGAAAGGTCAGCGGGCTTTCGCACAGGCCCGCGATCATCGTGTTGCGGCCGGCCTCGATCCGCTTGGCGATTGCGATCTCGCCCTCGCGGCTCAGCAGTTCGACACTGCCCATCTCGCGCAGGTACATGCGCACCGGATCATCGGTGCGGTCGAGCTTTTCGGAAGTGCCGGAGCCCAAAGCGACCTCGCGGTTGCTCTCGGTCGTGGTCACCTCGGTCGAGCCCTTGTCGCCGTCGTCCTCGGCTTCCTCGTCCTCGATGATGTTGATCCCCATCTCGGAGAGCATGCTCATCACGTCTTCGATCTGCTCGGACGATACCTGATCCGGCGGCAGTACCGTGTTGAGCTGATCGTAGGTGATATAGCCCTTTTCGCGGGCCTCCCCGATCATCTTCTTCACGGCGGCCTGGCTCATGTCGAGCGAATGACCATTGTCGGCGTCATCGCGCTTGGCGTCTTCGTTGGTATCCTTGGCGGCCATGAATGCTCCTCTCAAGCGTCCCTAGCGAATCAGTGGCAGTGATTCGGCTTTTACGAATCATGCGGGGTTTGAGGTGATTCTTAAACCCGCATGACTTATTTTGTGGTCAATGCGGACGATTGGTCACGCACTCGTTTCAATTCCTGCCTGCCGTTACGGCAGTTTCATCCGGTTTCCTAATGGCTTACCGCCCTTTGCGGCCGCCTTTTGAAAAGTCGATCTGATCGAAAAAGCTGCGGCTTTTCTCGACTTCCTCCCGGTCGAGCCGCGCGCCGTTGTCGGCGATAACGTATTCCGCACGGTCCTCCTGACCAGAACGTTGGGCGCGGTCGCGGGCCTTCGCGGCCTCTGCCAGCCGCCAGGTCAGCCCCTCGTCGGCCTCGCCGCTCAGATCATCCAACGCGTCCGATAGCTCCTCTTCGAGGCCCTGCTGCGCCTTCATCTTTGCCAATTCTTCCGCGATGGTCATGGCGGCCAATTCAGGCTGGCCGGGGCGCCGGACACAAGGCGTGATGGCGACATGGCGACGGGCCAACAGGTTTTCAAGAGCGTCCGGCCCCATCGCCTGCGCGATGCGGTCGCGCAGGGCGTCGGCGCCGTCGGGCGCGTGGCGCAGCAGCAAATCGCGCAGATGCGCGTGCTCGTCATCGACGCAGGCCATGCTCTCCAGTCCGGTCTCGAATTGCTCGACCACCTCAGGGCAGGACAGGCAGGCCGCCAGGATCACCGCCTCGCGCAGATGGTCCGTCGCGCGGTCCGCATCCACCCCCGCCAGCACCGAGGATTTCGCCCCCACCGACGGCCCCTGCGGCGCCGCCCCCAACCGCCGCGCGCACTACCCGTACGTTTGGGCGCCCCGCCCGGTTTGGCGCGGAACAGCTGCCAGCGCAGATCCTTGATCTCCTGCCCGTAGTGGCTGCGGATCGAGGGATCCTTGATCAGCGCGATCTTGTCGCGCAGGGATTTATCCAGCGCCGCCTTGCGTTCGGGGCTGTCGAACACCTTGCCCTCGATCTCGCGCTGCCAGAGCAGCTGCACCATGGGTTGTGCCGCGTCGATCAGCGCCTGCACGGCGCCCGCGCCTTTCGCCTTGAGCAGATCATCCGGGTCCTGCCCCTCGGGCATCATGGCAAAGCGTAAGGAGCGCCCGGCCTCCAGCAGCGGCAGCGCCAGATCGATGAGCCGCAGCGCCGCGCGCTGGCCCGCCGCGTCACCGTCGAGCGTAATCACCGGCTCGGGTGAGATCCGCCACAGCATCGCCAGCTGGTTTTCCGTGATCGCCGTGCCCAGCGGGGCGACCGACGCCTCGAATCCCGCCTCGCTCAGCGCGATCACGTCCATGTACCCTTCGGCCACCAGCAGCGGCTGATCCTTGCCCGCCGCCACGCGCGCGGGCTTGATGTTGTAGAGGCTGCGGCCCTTGTCGAACAGCGCCGTCTCGGGGGAGTTGAGGTATTTCGCCTTGTCGTCGGGGTCCATCGCGCGGCCCCGAAGGCGATCGCGCGGCCCTGCGCGTCGCGGATCGGGAACATGATGCGGTTGCGGAAGGTGTCGTAGGGCTTGCCCCCCTTCTGCGAGGGCTTGGCCAACCCCGCATCAAGGATCATCTGATCGGGAATATCCTTGCCCTTGAGCGCATCCCACAGTCCCTGCCAGGCATCGGGCGCAAATCCGATTTCCCAGCGATCCACCGCGTCCTGATCCAGCCCGCGCCCCGTCAGATAGTCACGCGACGCAGCACCCGCGCCGGTGCGCAGTTGCAGGCGAAACCATTTGACCGCCAACTCCATGACATCCGCCAACTCGCTGCGCTTGTCGGCCTTTTGCTGGGCCTGCGGGTCGCGTTCGGGCATCGGCATCCCGGCCTCCCGCGCGAGGATCTCGACCGCCTCCATAAAGCCCACATTCTCGGTCTCGCGCACGAAGGAGATCGCGTCACCCTTGGCGTGACACCCAAAGCAATAGTAGAACCCCTTGCGGTCATCGACGTGGAAACTGGCGGATTTTTCCTGGTGGAACGGGCACGGCGCCCACATGTCGCCCTTGCCCTGATTGGACTTGCGCTGATCCCACATGACCTTGCGACCGACCACCTGCGAAAGGCTCGACCGCGTGCGCAGCTCATCAAGAAATCCGGGGGGCAGGCTCATAAGCTCTATATTGGCGTGCGCCGGCCCGGAGTCCAGATGCTGCCGTACTTATTGGCTCAGGCAGACTTCTTTCCACGCCGCACCCAGATCGGAGGAGCGGACTTCGCTCATCTTCATCTGGTAGACCCATGGCGTGACCAGCGGGATCACCGCGTCGTATTTATCGGGCCATGCGGTGTCGGTGCCGCCGATATGCGCAGCGACCTTACGCTCGCCCACGCGGTCGATACGCGCGGCCTGCACGGCGGCGACGACATCGGCCTGATAGCCGCAATCGGTCTGTTTGGCGGTCTGCGCCGTGGCCGGCACGGCAAGGGTCAGGGCGACAAGGATGGGGGCAAAACGAAACATGGGCGTACTCCACAAAAACGGGTCAGTTGCGCGCATCCTATCCGCGCGCGGCCACGGCTTCCAGTGCCCGCCGCAGATCGTGAACAAGCGTGCCCGCCAATGAGCGGAACACCGCGACCTCGAACGTCTCGTCGCCCGTGCGGATGATCAGCGCGTGCATGTGCCCCAAGAGCGACCGCGTGGCGCTGCCCACCGGGAAGGCGCCCGCGCGCAGATCAAGCGGGACCAGACGCGCCAGCACGTCCTCAACGCCCGCACCCGCAAGCTCGACCACGCACCACATGTCCGACTGATCCACCAGCGCCGCGTGATCGCCCAGCGCCGCAGGGGCCGCAGCCCCCATCAGCAAAACCTCGCCCTGCCCGGCCCAGACAGCGCGCGCCGCACCCGACTGCACCCACTGCCCCGGCCCCGGAAACGTCGCCCCCAGCGCCGCGTCCAGCTGCGCTTGCGATGAGCGCCTGAAGGGCAGCGAAGAGCACACCTCTCCCGGATCAACCTCCCGCGCAACGATTCCGCCGATCTCAAGCGGCAGCAGATCCGCCGCCGGGCTTTGTGCTTTCAACTCAACCACGCACGCGCCCTCCCTCGGGGTCCACAAACACCGTCTCCACGATTTCGACCTCGCAGCGCACACCGCGCACGTGATCGACCACCTGCATCCGCTCGCCCATCCGCTCAGGGCCCCGTTTCACAAACCCCAACCCGATCATCTGCCCCAGATCCGGCGAATAGCCGACCGAGGTGACATAGCCCTGATCGTTGGCGTGCACCGCCTCCGCTCCGGCGGCAAAGATATGCGCGCCCCCCGTCAGCCGCGCGCCCTTATCCACCGGGCGCAGCCCCACCAGCCGCGCGCGCGCCGGATCGACCAGACCGGGCCGGGCGGCAAGCGTCTTGCCCACGCAGTCCTTCTTGGCCGAGATCATGCGCGCCGCGCCAATGTCGAACGCGGTCACCCGCCCGTGAATCTCCGCGTGGGTGATGAACCCCTTTTCGATGCGCAGAACATTGAGCGCCTCCATCCCGTAGGCCCCGCCTCCGCGCGCCTCAGCCGCCGCCACCAACGCCTCGAACAGGGACGCGCCATAGCGCGCGGGCACCGCGATCTCATAGGCATGCTCGCCCGAGAACGAAATCCGGAAGAGCCGCCCGTCGACGCCGCCCAGCCGCACCCTACCGCAGGCCATGAAGGGGAAACTCTCCGCGTCAATCGGCACCTCCAGCAGATCGTTGAGCAGATCGCGCGACTGCGGCCCGGCCACGGCGAACTGCGCCCATTGCTCGGTCACCGAAGTGAACCGAACGTCCCACTCAGGATGCAGCCCTTGAGTCACCCAATTGAGATGCCGCATCACGTCGCCCGCCGCCGCCGTGGTGGTGGTCATCACGAAATGCGCCGGCCCCAGCCGCGCGCAGGTGCCGTCGTCCATCACCGTGCCGTCCTCACGCAGCATCAGGCCATAGCGCACGCGGCCCTCCTTCAGCGTCGAAAACACGTTGGTATAGACAAAATTCAGCAGCTTGCCCGCGTCCGGCCCCTGTATGTCGATCTTGCCCAGCGTGCTGACGTCGCAAACCCCGACCGACCGGCGCACATAGCCGACCTCGCGGTCGCAACTCTCGCGCCAGGTCGTCTCTCCCGCCTGCGGGAAATAGCTGGGGCGATACCAAAGCCCGGCCTCGATCATCGGCGCGCCGCGCGCCACGCTGGCGGCGTGCGAGGTCGTCAGCCGCTGCGGGGCAAATCCCTTATCCTCGGCCCCCGCCCCCATCGCGGCAATCGCCACGGGCGTATAGGGCGGACGGAAGGTGGTCGTGCCGGTCTCGACAATCCCGCGCCCGGTGGCATCGGCAAGCACCGCCAATGCCGCCACGTTCGAATTCTTCCCCTGATCCGTCGCCATCCCTTGTGTGGTATAGCGCTTCATATGCTCGACCGAGCGGAAGTTCTCCGTGGCGGCCTGTTTCACGTCCTTGACGGTCACGTCGTTCTGGAAATCAAGCCACGCCCGCCCCTTGCCGGTCACCGCCCAAAGCGGGCTGATGCGCGTCGGCGTGTCGTCAGCGGACGGTAGCCTGGGCTCGACGGTATCCACCCCAAGACGCTCCGCCACCCGTGCGGCGGCCTCGGCCCCCTCTCGCAGACAGGCCACGGTCGAGAACGCTCCGTTGCAGGCCCCCGCCACTTCCATGCCGGGAATGCTGCCCGGTGTCGGCACGAAGGCCGCGATGTCGCGCTGCCACGTGGGCCGCCCGTTCATGTGGCACGTCAGATGCACCGAGGGGTTCCACCCCCCCGACAACGCCAGACAATCGACGTCGACTTCCTGCTTGCCCCCCGGTCCCTCGACGGTGATGCCGCGCAGTCCGGTGCGCCCCCGCGTACCTGTCACCAATGCGCCGGCCAGCACCGGATAGGGCAGGTCCCCCACCTCAACATCCGCCCGGCTGTCGATCAGCGCCGCGACGCTCACCCCCGCTGCATGCAGATCGCGCGCCGTGCGGTGGGCGTCATCATTGTTGCCAAAGACCGCAACCCGCTTGCCCGGCGCCACGCCCCAACGGTTGAGATAGGCCCGCACCGCCCCAGCCGTCATGATCCCCGGCCGGTCATTGTCGGGAAAGGCGATGGGCCGCTCGATCGCGCCCGCACACAGGATCGAGGCACGTGCGGTGATGCGCCAGAAACACTCCAGCGGCGCGCCATCGCGCGGGCGGTGGTGGCCCACCCGCTCCAGCGCGCCAAAAACGCCCCCGTCGTAGGCGCCCGTCACCGTGGTGCGCGTCATGACGCGCACGTTGGGCCGCGTCGCAAGCGCCTCTGCCTGCGCGCGCGCCCAGTCCGCCGCATCAGACCCACCGATCTGCTCGCGCTCCGCCAGCAACCGCCCGCCGGCCGCGCTGTCCTCATCGCACAGGATCACGTCAAGCCCCGCGTCCGCCGCCGTCGCCGCCGCCATCAACCCGGCAGGCCCCGCGCCGATCACCAACACATCGCAAAAGGCAAACGCCTTGTCATAGACGTCACCATCCGCCTTACCCGACAGCCCGCCAAGCCCCGCCGCCCGGCGGATCACCGGCTCATAAATCTTCTCCCAGAAAGCCGCGGGCCACATGAAGGTCTTGTAGTAAAACCCAGCCCCCAGAAACCGCGACCCCAGATCGTTGACCGCCATCGCATCGAACCGCAACGAAGGCCAGGCCGACTGCGAGCGCACATCGAGCCCCTCGTAGATCTCCTGCACCGTCGCGCGCACATTCGGCTCCGCCGCCGCGCCGCGCCCCACGGTGATCAGCGCGTTGGGCTCTTCGGAGCCTGCCGTCAACACCCCGCGCGGACGGTGGTACTTGAACGAGCGCGCCATCAGCCGCACGCCATTCGCCAACAGCGCCGAGGCGACCGTATCGCCCACCCGCCCGGTATAGCCCACACCGTCGAACCGAAACCGCACCGGCGCGCCCAGATGATCTTCCCGCAACCTCATGCCTTGGCCTCCGACGCCAGCGACGTGCCAAAAATCTCGTGCGTCGCGGTATCGCGCTCCACCACGATCCACGCCCCACACCCCGCCTCATGCTGCCACAGATCGCGCGTGCGCCCGGCGGGATTGTCACGCAGATGCACATAGGCGTCCCACGCCGCCTCCCCCGCATCGGGTGCGGGCCGGTCAAGCGAGACCGCAGCCCCCTTGTAGTAAAACTCACGCCGATCCCGCGCACCGCACAATGGACAATCAATCCGCATCAAAACCTCCGACGCCCATCCGCGCCCGCTTGCTTTTTTGTGCCAAAAATACGCCTGCGCACCGGCGCCGCGGGCGCACCGCCCGATGATCGCGCGCGTCAGTGAAGGTTGTGCTGCGCACCGGTCCCCTCCTCATCCATCAGGTTCACACCCGTGCGGAACCGGTCCAGCCGGTAGTTCGCCGCCGGCGCGTGGTGCTGCCCCGTCGCCATCAGATGCGCGAAGGAATAGCCCGAGCCCGGCACCGCCTTGAACCCGCCGTAGCACCAGCCGCAATTTATGAACAAACCCTCGGTCCCGGTCTTGTCGATGATCGGAGAGCCGTCGGGCGTCATATCCATGATCCCACCCCAGCTGCGCAGCACCCGCGCCTTGCCGATCATCGGGATCAGGGTCATGCCCGCCTCCATCACATGCTCGGCCATGGGCAGGTTGCCCCGCGCCGCGTAGGAGGCGTAGAAATCCAGATCGCCGCCGAACACCAGCCCGCCCTTGTCGGACTGGCTGATATAGAAATGCCCCATGCCAAAGCTGATGACGTGATCGATGCAGGGCTTGAGCCCTTCGCTCACGAACGCCTGCAACACGTGGCTTTCAATCGGCAGGCGCATCCCCGCCATCGCCGCCACCTGGCCCGAGCGCCCCGCGGTCACAATACCAACCTTTTTTGCCTTGATAGCACCGCGCGTGGTCTGCACGCCGGTGACACGCCCGTTCTCGATGTCGATCCCGGTGACTTCGCATTGCTGGATCAGGTCCACGCCGCGATCCGACGCCCCGCGCGCGTAGCCCCAGGCGACCGCATCGTGGCGCGCGGTGCCGCCGCGCCGGTGCAGCAGACCGCCGTAGACCGGAAAGCGCGTGTTGTCGGCATTCAGATAGGGCAGCAGCGCGCGGATCTCGGCCTTGCCCAGCAGCTCGGCATCGTCGCCCTGCCCCCGGATCGAGTTGCCCCGGCGCGCCAGATTGTCCATCTGCCCGTCCGAATGGCCCAGCATGATCACCCCGCGCTGCGACAGCATCGCGTTATAGTTCAGATCCTGCTCCAGCCCTTCCCACAGCTTCAGCGAATGGGAATAGAACTGCGAGTTGCCGTCGAGGAAATAATTCGCCCGCACAATCGTCGTGTTGCGCCCGACGTTGCCACCGCCAAGATAGCCTTTTTCCAACACGGCGATGTTGCGCATCCCGTGCTCCTTGGCGAGGTAGTAGGCCGTCGAAAGCCCGTGCCCGCCGCCGCCGATGATGATGGCATCGTACTCGGGCTTGGGCGTGGCATCGCGCCAGTGCGGGCCCCAGCCCTTGTTCCCGGTGAGCCCTTCACGCAGAACCCGCCATCCCGAAAATCGCATCCCAAACCTCGTGCTGTTACTCCGGCAATCTGACCGTCAACGCGCCGCAATTCAACGCCCATTTGCGACCTCTGCGGGCCTATCCGCGCATCACAAGCGGTTTACTCACGCTGATTTTGCTTTCAATGCGGCGCGCGCGCCCTGCCAATGGCGCCATGCCTGTGCGCCGTACCCCCATTCTTGCCTTGACGCTGGCCCTCGCGGCCTGCACGGCGACACGCGTGGAGGCCCCCGTGGCGCCGGTGGACCTGACGGCCCCGCCAGCGCCTGTCCCCATTGCCGCCGCCCAAGGTCCCACCGAGATCCTCGTGCTGGGAGACAGCCAGATCTCTTTCGGTGCAGGCGGCGCCTATACCCGCTTTTTCGGCGCGCTCGGCGCAAATTGCGCGGGCCTGCCGCCCCGCTATGCGCGGGCAAAGGCGGCGGCGATCGGCGTGCGCTCGAGCGCGCTGCACCACTGGACCGCCGCCGACGGCCCCGCGCGGGGCACCGTCTGTGACGTTGATCCCACGTTCGGCGTGAACGCGGGCGCCTACGGCGTGACATCGCCCGGCCGCAGCTATGTGCAGATCGGCACCGATCCCGCCTATCCGTTCTGCCCGACCGGGCGCAGCCCGTTGCAGGCCGTCTTTGACGCCCCCGCCCATGACCCCGACCTTGTCGTGCTGGCCTTTCTGGGCAATGGTGCCGCGCGTTGGCAATCGCCAGCAACCGCACGCGCCGATTGGGCGGCGGCCCGCGCGCAATTGCCCGCCGATGTAGCCTGTCTCGTGATGACAACGATCCCCGCCTACGTGCCCGCCGACAACCGGCGCCGTGCCGTGGCGCAGGGGCACCTTGGCGACGCCGTGCGCGCCTCGGGTCGCTGTGCGTTTGTGCCCGGCCTCACCGACACGACCCTTGGTGCGTTTGAAAACAACCCCGCGCATTTCCGCACCGATGCCGCTGGCACCGTCACCGATCCGCGCCACCCCACCGCCCGCTCCGCCGCGCGCTTTTTCGAGCTGCAAACCCCCGCCCTGTGCGCTGCGCTCGCGCGCGCGCTGCCAAATTGATGTCACCGAAAGGAGTGCCCATGCGCCTGCCCGCCGCCCTCACCCTCGCCCTGTCCCTCTTTGTCACCCCACTGGCCGCGCAGGAGGATTTTGTCTCGCCCGACATTCTCATTCTGGGCGACAGCCAGATCCCCTTCGGCTCGGGCCCGGTGTTTCTGGATTTCTTCAAGAACATCAAAACTAACTGCGCGCCCACGCGCGCGCAGCAAAACGCGCTGGCCCATATCGACGCGATGAAGGTGGCGGTGATCGGCGTGCGCTCCACCTCTCTGCATTCGTGGACCGCCCGCGCCGGCAGGGCAAAGGGCGCCGTCTGTGACGTCGATCCCAAATGGAAGGTCAACGCAGGCACCTACGGGATCATCAACCGCACCGGCAACAAATACGCGCAGATTGGGCGCGGTCGGCCCTATCAATTCTGCCAACGCGGTCAGTCGCCTTTCGAGGCGATGTTTGCGCCCGACTACTACGCGCCCAAACTGCTGCTGATGTCGTTTCTGGGCAATTCCAGTGGCCGCTGGGCCGACAGCCGCGAACGGGCGCTCGCCGACGTGCAGGACATGATGGAGCAGGTGCCCCCCGGCACGCCCTGCATCTTCATGACCACCTCGCCCTCCTTTTCGAAAAAGGTGACCGACAGGCGGCTGAAGGCCCAAGAAAACATCAAATGGGCGTTCGAGATCTCGGGCGCCTCGTGCAGCTTTGTCGAAGGGGCGACCGCGCGCACCATTGCCGCCAATCAAGGCAACCGCAGCCATTTCCGGCGTGCCAAGTCGGGCAAGGTCAAGGACATCTACCACCCCAACGAGCGTGCCGCGCGCAAGTTCTTTTCGGCCGAGATGGACAATATCTGCGCCGCCGTGCTCACGCAGCTTTCGCCGGTCGTGCTCGCCTCGAACGACCGCTAGGCCCGGATCAATGGATGAAGTCGCACAGATAGCCGTCGTGCGCCCAGCCCTGCACCGGCAGATCCCGGAACGGCTGGCCGGTGCCGTCCTTGGTGACCTCGCGGTAGGCGCGCAGCACGCGCACCCAGCGCCCGCGCCGCTCGTCGGCATCGACAACCACGATGGCGAGGCGGTTGAGCCTGCGCACCGCCTCGAAATCTGACCCCGGCCCGCTGCGGATACTGAGGTATCCGTCAGGGCCGTTGACGTTGCATACCATCGTGTTGTGGCTGTCGAACCCGGGGTTGAGGGCCCAGCTGTCGCGCGCAAGCCCGGTCAGATCGACCTCCCCGTAGACGGCGACCTCGGCCGTCGCGGGCGTGGCGAGCGCAAGCGCGCCCGCCAGAAAAAGCGCCCGCATGTCTACAGCCCCTTGGCGTGATAGCTCGCCGCGACCTTGCCGATCGCCACCAGATAGGCGGCGGTGCGCAGATCGGTCACATCATCGCGCCCGTGCCAGACATCGGCCATGGATTCGTAGGCGATGCGCATCGTGTCATCGAGGCCCGAGCGCACCAGCTCCAGCTCGCCCGCGCCGCGCAGGTACTTGTCCTTGAAGTCGGGGCTGAGCGTCCAGTTGATCGAGGTGTCGCGGCTGATCCGCTCCAGCTCGTCGACGATCAGCTGATGGCGCGATTCCTCCTGCCGCCGCTGCATCCGGCCAAAGCGGATGTGGCTGAGGTTCTTGACCCACTCGAAATACGACACCGTCACCCCGCCCGCGTTGGCGTACATATCGGGGATGATGACGGTCTGCTTGTCGCGCAGGATCTCGTCGGCCCCCGCGGTGACGGGACCATTGGCCGCCTCGATGATCAGCTTGGCCTGAATCTTCTTGGCGTTCTTGAGGTTGATCACCCCCTCCAGCGCCGCCGGGATCAGAATGTCGCACTCGGCCTCCAGCAGGCTGGTCCCGTCCTCGATGAACTTGCCGCCGTCGAACCCTTCGGGGGATCCGGTCTCGGTGATGTGTTGTTTGAGCGCCTCGATGTCGATGCCGTCGTCGTTCCAGATGGCCCCGTTGTATTCGATCACGCCGACGACGGGCGCGCCGTCCTCCTCGCTCAGGAACTTGGCCGCGTGATAGCCCACGTTGCCAAGGCCCTGCACGATCACGCGCTTGCCGTCCAGATCGCCCTTCATATTGGCCTTTTTCACGCCCTCGTCGTCGCGGAAGAACGCGCGCAGGGCGTATTGCACGCCGCGGCCAGTGGCTTCGGTCCGGCCGTGGATACCGCCTGCGTTGATCGGCTTGCCGGTGACACAGGCCGCGCCGTTGATGTCGGTGGTGTGCATGCGCTTGTACTGATCCGCGATCCACGCCATCTCGCGCTCGCCGGTGCCCATGTCGGGGGCGGGCACGTTCTGCGCGGGGTTGATCATGTCACGCTTGATCAGCTCATAGGCAAAGCGGCGGGTGATCAGCTCCAACTCGTGTTCTTCGTATTCGCGCGGATCGACGCAAAGCCCGCCCTTGGAGCCGCCGAACGGCGCCTCGACCAGCGCGCATTTGAACGTCATCAGCGCCGCCAGCGCCTCGACCTCATCCTGGCTCACACCCATGGAATAGCGGATGCCGCCCTTGACCGGCTCCATATGTTCGGAGTGCACCGATCGGTAGCCGGTGAATGTCTTGATCTCGCCGCGCAGGCGCACGCCAAAGCGCACCGTGTAGGTGGCGTTGCAAACGCGGATCTTTTCCTCAAGACCGGGCTTGAGGTCCATCAAGCCGACCGCGCGATTGAACATCATGTCGACGCTTTCGCGAAAGCTGGGCTCGTGGGTGGATTGGGACATGGGACTGGCCTTTTTTCTAGCAGAATACCCGAACGGGCGTATCCCGAACCGGTTGAGTGCACCCTAGCCTACAGCGCCGGAGTTGCCAGTTTTTTAATCGGTTTGCGAACGTGTATCTGCCCTTGCATCCTGTGGCGCGGCGTTCAATCTGGGAACGCCGCAGGGAGGACCGCATGGGAAAGAGTGTAAACCGCGTCAAACGCGCCGCCGCAGACCTCGGGTTGCAGATCGAGGTCATCACCCTGCCCGAAAGCACACGCACCGCGCAGCAGGCCGCCGATGCCGTGGGTTGCGCCGTCGGGCAGATCGCCAAATCCATGATTTTCGAGGGCGCCGAGAGCGGCGCGCTCAAGCTGGTGCTGGTCAGCGGGGCGCATGATCTGGACCTCAGCCGCGCCACCGAAATCTTTGGTGAGCCGCTTGTGCGCGCCGATCCCGCACGGGTGCGCCGCGAGAGCGGGTTTGCCATCGGCGGGGTCAGCCCGATCGGGCACCTGTGCGAGATGCCCACATGGATCGACGCGGCCCTGATGACCCACGACCGCGTCTGGGCGGCCGGCGGCGCGCCGGAAACCGTTTTCGAAATCGCGCCTGACACGCTGCGCGCGGCTTGCGGGGCGGTGATCTTCAGCCAGGGCGGTGGGTGACGACTCAACCTTCGCGCTTTTGCCGCAGTTTTACGTCGAATTGTGTTCCACTGTTCGCAGCCCCGCAACAGTAGGGGTCGCAACCCCTCATTGATGAAAAAATATCGAATAAAATTAGATATTTAGGCAATTACCCGCCCAACTTTGGCCCCAATTTTCAGCCATACACCTCGGCAGATAACCGCCAATCCGCGTGCAGATACCACGTCTTTGGCCAGAGAGGTGACGTATATGTCTAAACTTTTTTCGACGACCTGCATTCCGCAGTCCGCGGAATACATCCTCACCGGTGCCCGGCGTCGGTTCACACGGCAGGAGGACGGCTCCGCGACGGTATTCGCGGTTGTCACGCTTTTGCTGTTGCTGTTGGTGGGGGCATCGGGGTTGACCTGATGCGCAACGAGATGGAGCGCGTCAAGATCCAGAACGTGTCCGACCGCGCGGTGCTCGCCGCTGCCGATCTCAATCAACCCGGCATTCCGTCGGAGGTCGTGCAGGACTATTTCGAGAAGTCCGGTCTGGGGGATCGTGCCAATTCGGTCAATGTCTCCGAAGGTCTGAACTTCCGCACCGTCTCGGTGAATGCGGATGCGGAGACGCCAACCAACTTCATGAACCTTCTGGGCATCGACAGCCTGCCGCTGCGCAGCTTTGCCGAGGCCGAAGAGCGCGTGAACAACGTCGAGATTTCGCTGGTGCTGGACATCTCCGGCTCCATGGCCTGGGACAACCGCATTGCCAACATGCAGGACGCGGCCAAGGAGTTCGTCTCGACCGTGCTGCGGCCCGAGACACAGGATCTGGTGTCGATCTCGCTGGTGCCCTACTCGGGCCACGTCAGCGCAGGCCCCAACCTGATGAGCAAGTTCAACGTGGACTACAGCCATCCCTACAGCCACTGCCTTGAATTCGACGACGAGGATTTCAGCAGCGCCACGCTTGATCGCGGCAAGACCTACGATCAGGTCCAGCACTTCTACTGGAACTTCGACGGCTACTCCAACGACACGACTGATCCGTCTTGCCCGGATGGCGCCAACGAAGATATTCAAGTGTTGAGCCAGGACATCACGTCGCTGCACAACCAGATCGACGCGCTTGTTCCAACGGGATCGACATCGATCTTTGCCGGGATGAAATGGGCCGCCGGCCTGCTCGATCCCGATTTCCAGAACATCACCACATCGCTGGTACAGGACAATGAGGTCGATCCGATCTTTGCCGCGCGTCCTGCAGCTTACGAGGACGAGGAAACGCTCAAGACGGTGGTTCTGATGACCGACGGTGAGCACGACTATTCCTACCGTATTGCAAGCCGCTACTATGCCAACGCAAGCCACGCGTCGCACTGGAACCGTTACAACCTGAACTGGTATCTCGCGAACTACGTGCACAGCTACTACCGCAGCTCGTTCCGCTACGCGAAATACTCCCCCAGCCTCGGCAACTCGCTTCTCTACAACATCTGCGATGCCGCCAAGGAAAAGAACATCGTGATCTGGTCCATCGGTTTTGAAGTCACCGACAACGGCGCCGATGTCATGAAAAGATGTGCCTCTTCGCCCTCCCACTTCTTCCGGGTCGAAGGTGTCGAAATCACCAGCGCGTTCAAAGCCATTGCGCGCCAAATCAACCAGCTGAGGCTCACACAATGATTACTCGTCTCAAAAACCGCTTCCGCATCTTCCGCAAAGCCGAAAACGGCGCGGTCGTTGCCCTGGAATTCATGATCATGCTGCCGCTTATCTTTGGCACGTTCTTCATGGGGTTCGAAATGGGGATCTACAGCATCCGCCAGTTGATGCTGGACCGCGCCCTCGAGGTCACCACCCGTGACGTCCGCCTGAATACACAAGCGACGTTCAGCCACGATGACCTGAGGACCGCGATCTGCGCCAACAGCGGCGGCCTGGACAAGTGCGACGAGAATCTCAAGCTTGAAATGCTGCCGATGGATCCACGCGACTTTACCGGCCTGCCGGCCAACCCGGATTGCGAGAATATCTATTCCAACGCAACGCCGGTGCGCGGCTGGAGCCTTGGTCAACAGCACGAACTGATGATCCTGCGCGCCTGCTACCGTTTCAAGCCCGTCTTTCCGACAACCGGCCTCGGCTACTACCTTGAGAAAAACAGCAACGGCGAAGCGCGCATGGTCTCGATCACCGCCTTTGTACAGGAGCCAAGCTAATGTTCATGATTAACCTCAAATCCTTCCTGAACCTGGATTTCGCGCGGGACGAAGAAGGCTCCATCGCGCTGGAGACGATGATCATCATCCCGGTCCTGTTCTGGGTCTATATGGCGATGTTCTCGATCTTCGATGCCTACCGCCAGTATGCGCTGCACCAAAAGGCGGCCTATACCATCGGTGACATGGTCTCCCGCGAGACGGCGGCGATCGACAACGACTACCTTGACGGTATGCACGCCCTGTTCGACACGATGACGCGTGATCCTCAGGACAGCACCCTGCGCGTATCGCTGGTATATTACGATGCCGGCAGCAACACGATCAAGCTGGACTGGTCGCAGACCCGCGGCACCCTGATGCCCCAGCTCAGCGAGGACGATGTGACCAACATCAAGGGGCAGCTGCCCAACATGGTCGACGCCGAGCGTGTGCTGCTGGTCGAGACATGGGCGAATTACGAGCCGCCGTTCAAGACCGGTCTGGAGCGGCGCGTGATCGACAATTTTGTCTTCACCCGCCCCCGCTACGCGCCGCAGATCGTCTTCGACAACGCGGTCTGAACGCGCCCGAAACCCAAACACAGCCCCGGCGCCCGATGGACGCCGGGGCTTTTTTCGTTTCAGTCGGGGTTCATTTCGCGTTTGGCCAGCATCACCGCGATGATTTCCGACATCACCTTGGATTGGCTGGCAGGCGTCATGCCGCCCACCCCGATGCGGCGGCCGAGACGCCACCACAGCCCCGGCCGCCAGGCGCGCGGCGCGCCGACACGGGTGCGGATGAGGAACCCGTTGGAAGGTTTGAACGCGAAAAACCCGCGATCCATCGCCTCGATATCCTCGATCCGTGCGATCACGGTGCCATCGGCGTCGCGCAATTCGGTCTCGGTCAGCTCGATCCGACTGGCGGTGGCGCGGCGCATCAGGTCCGCGATCCAGATCGCTCCCGCGCCCAGCCCCAGCAGGAACAGGCGCCACAGGAACGCGGGCTGTTCGCTGAGCGCGAGCCAGATCACCAGCAGGCCCAGCCCGGCGAGGGAGACCATCCCCAGCACCCGGCGTCCGGGAGAGGCAGCAACGGTGGCAAGGATCTCTTGTGCGGTATCGGACATGGGCGGCGCTCCTTTTGCGTCTGCCCCTACCCTCTGCACCGCGCGCCGTCCAGCGTCACCGCCCCTCAGCCCCGGCGCGCAACCACCTCGTATCCGCGCTCTTCGGGTTCATCATCGACCAGCTCCTGCGGGAAGCCATCGGCCAGAACACTCAGCCCTGTCGCCTCTTCGAGCCGTTCGATCATGCGGTCCGATTGCGCGCGGGTGCCATAGCGGCGCTGCCCGTCGGTCATCATCTCGATCATCAGCGGAGAGATTTCCAGCGGCACGCCCGCATCATCGGCCAGCTTCTGAAACAGGCCGATATCCTTCTGGATCAAATCCATGGTGAAATTCACGTCCCGCGATCCCGACAGGATCAGCTGGCTTTCGGTTTCATGCACAAAACTGGTGCCCGACGACATCGCAATCGCGTCATAGGTCACGCCCATGTCCATGCCCTGCGCTTTCATCACCGTCAGCGCCTCACACAGCGTCAGCAGATTGGCGGTCGCCAGATAATTTGTCATCACCTTCAGCGTGCTTGCCACGCCCAGATCGCCCACGTGCAAAATCCGCCGTCCCATGTGGGTGAGCACGGGCAGCACCGTCTCGAATGTCTCGCGCGTGCAGCCCGCGTAGATGCTGATGTTGCCGGTATCCGCACGGTGGCACCCGCCCGAGACCGGGCAATCCACCGCCTGCCCGCCCGCCGCGATGACCTGCGCGCCAAGGCGCTTGATCTCGGCGGCGTCGGTGGTCGACATCTCGATCCAGATCTTGCCCGGCCCGACCTCCGGCAGCATCTGCGTAACCACAGCGGCACAGGCTTCAGGGCTTGGCAGGCAGGAGATGACCGTATCGCAGTCGCGCATCATTTGCGCGGGGCCCTCGCCCGCACGTGCGCCCTTCGCCACCTGACGCGCGATCAGGCCCGCGTCCAGATCAAAGACCACGGGCGCCAACCCGTTGCGCACAAGGCTGCCCGCCAATTTGCCGCCGACATTGCCGAGGCCGATAAATCCGATGTTCATGCGATGATTTCTCCCGTTGGTTGGGCCAAGGCTGACCGGGCGGCACCGACACGTCGCGCCCGAAAGCGACCTTTGACAAACGACCGCCTCCACCGCAGGCTCACCCCATGAAACGCCCCACCGATACAGCGGCCGGCATCGACCTTGGGCCGGAATTCGAACGCTTTTCCCAGCGCAACGACATCTTCACCCGCGCGTTCTGGGATCCGGCGGTGCGTAGCGCGCGTACGGATGCGTTCTTTGCCTCCTACCGGATGGAGGCGGCACCGCGCCGGGGCGATGGGTTCACCCAACGCGATTTTGCCCTGCGCAACGCCAGCTGGCTGATCAGCGATCTGGTCTCGAACCGGGGCGGCGACAGCGGGCGGCGCGAAGGCTTTCAGGCCGCCATCGACAACGACACCCCCGTGGCCGACACCGCCGTGCCGGTCGATGATCCCGCCGCCATGAGCGCGGAAGTAAAGCGCATCGCCAAACTCTTCGGCGCCGATCTGTGTGGCATTTCAGAGATGGACACGCGGTTCATCTATGCCAGCGCCGTCGATACCCGCGATATGAGCGCGCGGCCCGTCGATCTGCCCGAGGGGATCACGTCGGTCATCGTCTTGGGCCACGCGATGGACGCTGATCTGGTCGATACCTACCCCTCGGCGCTCGCCGGGGCCGCGACAGGCATGGCCTACAGCCACGAGGCCGCGATCGTGATGCAGCTGGCCGCCTATATCCGCAATCTGGGATATGAAGCGACCGCAAGCATGAACGACACCGGGCTGGTGATCCCCTTTGCGCTCAAGGCGGGGCTGGGCGAATACGCCCGCAACCAGATGGTGATTACGCCTGAATTCGGACCGCGCTTGCGGTTTTCAAAGATCTTTACCACCTTGCCGCTCGCCCATGATAGCCCGCGCCCGATGGGTGTCGCCGCGTTCTGCGATATCTGCACCAAATGCGCCGACGCCTGCCCGGTCAAGGCGCTGCCTTACGGGCCGCCGCAGGTGGGCGGGCCGAATATCTCGGCGCTGAAAGGCGCACGCAAATGGACCTCGGACGCCGAGAAATGCTTTGGCTTCTGGGCCAAGCTGGCATCCGATTGCGCGATCTGCCTGCGGGTCTGCCCGTTCAACCGTGACTTTTCCCGACGCCGCGACCGGCTGTGGTTGCGGCTTGCGCTCTCGCCGCTTCGCCGCGTGGCCCTCTGGCTCGACCGCCGCCGCGGGGCGCGGCGCAAACCCGGCGATTGGTGGCGCGACGCGCGCGGCGACTGACCGATTTTTTCGAAAAAATCGGGCCGGAATTTTCGAAAATTCCGGGAACCGCCAGTGATTGCGCATCCCCGCACAGCCCCCCTGCGGTCCCGCCCGCTTGAGCGCCGTCCCGCCGCACCCTATCTGGAGCGCAACAGTGAAAGGAGACCATCCCATGTCCCTCAGACCCACCCTCGAGACACGCGCGGCCCAGCAGACGATGGAGGGCGCAGGCGTCAAACTGCACCGCGCCTTCGGCTTTCAGGATCCAAGCGAGCTTGACCCCTTCCTGCTGTTCGATGATTTCCGCAACGATCGCCCGCAGGACTTTGAAAAGGGCTTTCCCTGGCATCCCCACCGGGGGATCGAGACGATCACCTACGTGCTCGACGGCACCGTCGATCACGCCGACAGCCTCGGCAATACCGGGTCGCTTGGCGCGGGCGACGTGCAATGGATGACCGCCGGATCGGGCATCCTGCACCAGGAGATGCCGCACGGAAACGCCGCTGGCGCGATGCACGGCTTCCAACTCTGGGGCAACCTGCCCGCCGCGCAGAAGATGACCGCGCCGCGCTATCAGGACGTGACCGCAGATGCGATCCCGGAAGTCATCGACGACGACGGCGTCAAGGTACGCATCATCACCGGCGAGTTCTGGGGCAAGCGTGGCCCCGTCGACGGCATCGCCGCCGATCCACAATACCTTGACGTCACCGTACCCGCAGGCGTGCGCAAGACATTCCGCATCGACACCTACCGCCGGGCGTTCGCCTATATCTTCGGTGGTGCGGGGGCGTTCGTGGATGCATCGCGCCCGTCGGGCGTCCTTCTGGAAAAGGAAGTCGCGGGCGAAGAGCTCAACATCCGCGACATGTCGGGCGATCGCACGCTGGTCCGCTTTGGCTCGGGCGACGAGATCACCGTGCAGGCGGGGCCCGAGGGGATGCGATTCCTGCTGATCTCCGGCGCACCCATTGAAGAGCCGGTAGCCTGGCACGGCCCCATCGTGATGAACACCCGCGCCGAGATCATGCAGGCGATGCAGGATCTCAACAACGGGACCTTCATCAAACCCGCGCATTGAGCGCGTTTGCGTCAGGCGGCCCCGACCGCCCGGCGCACCATGCCCCAATACTGCGCGATGACCTCGTCAAGCGACAGCCGCCCGCCGTCGCGGAACCACGTGTTCACCCCCGTCAGCATGGCGATGATCGCAAGCGTCGCGATCTTGGTATCGGCCACGTCGAAATCCCCCTGCGCAACACCCGCGCGCAGGATCGCCTCCAGCCCGTCCTCGTAGCGGCGGCGCAGCGCCTCGATCCGGGCAAAGTTTTCGGGCGTGAGGTTGCGCAATTCCATATAGGCGATGAATACCGCGTCGGGGCGCGCGTGGTGAAAAGCGATGTGGAACGAAACGAAATCTTGAAGCCGGTCGTGTGGCGATTGCCCGGGATCGTCGGCCGAGGCGCCGAGCAGCTCGGTCATGTGCCCTTCCATCAAATCGAAAAGCAGCGATTGCTTGTCCGGCGTATAGTTGTAGAGCGCACCGGCCTGCACGCCGACCTCGCCCGCGATGGCGCGCATCGACACGGCGGCATAGCCGCGCTCGGCAAACAGCCGTAGCGCCGCGTCGCGCACGCGCGGACCGGTGATATCTGAATGCGAACCCGCTGTTCTGGCCATGGGCTCCAGTATCTGAACGCTTGTTCAGATGTAAAGGGCACGCTTGCGCAGGATCGCGCAGGTGGTGCACAACGGGGCCATGAAACCGCACTGCCTCATTTTTGCGCTGGGTCTTGGCGCCTGCACGACCTTTCCGCAGCTGGATCACACGGTCACGCCCGCGCTTGAGGAGGCGGCCTATCCCGCGCTGGTGCCGCTGGCGCCGATCGTGGCACAGGCGACGACCCCCGGCGTCGTGCCCGCACAGGCAAATGCTGCGCTGGATGCGCGCATCTCGCGGCTGCGCGCGCGCGCAGCACGGCTGCGCGGATCAGTGCTGACCGGGCGCGAACGGCAACGGCTGGCGCAGGGCCTGCAATAAGCGCGCGCCATGCGTTGCGCGGGGCCGCGGGGCCGGCTAGACGCTGGGTCTGAGATTTCACCGCCCTAAAGGAGCAAGCCCCATGTCAGATCCCCTTCGTCTTGGAATTGCCGGATTGGGCACGGTCGGTGCGGGCGTGGTGCAGATCCTGCGCCGCCAGGGCGCCCTGTTGCAGGCCCGCACCGGGCGCTCGCTCGAGATCACCGCCGTCTCCGCGCGCTCCCGCAGCAAGGACCGGGGCGTAGCGCTTGATAGCTACGCGTGGGAGGACGATCCCGTGGCGCTCGCCAAACGCGATGACGTCGATGTGTTCGTCGAGCTGATGGGCGGCGAAGACGGCCCGGCCAAGGCCGCGACCGAAGCGGCGATTGGCCTGGGCAAACACGTCATCACCGCCAACAAGGCGATGCTGGCGATGCACGGCCAGGCGCTCGCCGAGGCCGCCGAGGCCGCGGGCGTCGCGCTGAAATACGAGGCCGCCGTGGCCGGGGGCATCCCCGTGATCAAGGCGCTTGGCGAAGGCCTGGCAGGCAATGAGATCACCCGCGTGATGGGCGTGATGAACGGCTCGTGCAACTATATCCTGACGCGGATGGAGGACGCGGGCCTGCCCTACGCGGACGTCTTTGCCGAAGCCGATGGGCTGGGCTATCTCGAGGCCGATCCGCAGCTTGACGTGGGCGGGATCGACGCGGCGCACAAGCTGGCGATCCTGTCGTCGCTGGCCTTTGGCACGCAGGTGGATTTTGGCGGGATCGAGCTGGAAGGGATTGAACGCGTCTCGATCGAGGACATTCACGCGGCGGCCGACATGGGCTACAAGATCAAGCTGCTGGGCGTGGCGCAGATGACCGGCCGTGGGCTGGAGCAACGCATGCAGCCCTGCCTCGTGCCGCAGACCTCTCCGCTGGGTCAGCTGGAGGGCGGCACCAACATGATCGTGCTCGAAGGCGATGCCGTGGGCCAGATCGTGCTGCGCGGCCCCGGTGCCGGCGCGGGCCCCACGGCGAGTGCCGTGCTGAGCGACATCTGCGACATCGCACGCGGCGTGCGCGGCCCGGTCTTTGGCCAGGCCGCCAGCGGACTGCGGGCGGCGAAGCCCGCGCTGAGCCAGCGCGCGGCGCCCTATTACCTGCGCATGGCGCTCAAGGACAAGCCCGGCGCGCTCGCCAAAGTGGCGGCGGTCCTGGGCGAGGCGGGCGTGTCGATCGACCGGATGCGACAGTACGATCATGCGGGCGACAGCGCCCCTGTATTGATCGTGACCCACAAGACAACCCGCGCCGATCTGGATCACGCGCTATCGGCGATGTCGGCCACTGGCGTCGTCTCGGGTGCGCCGGTCGCGTTGCGGATCGAAGAGGTCTGACGCGGGCGGCGGCACGCGCGGCACCGCCGGATATAGGTATTTTTGAAAGGGTGCAGGGAGTGTTGTGGTGAGTTTCCTCGGCGTTGAAGCTTCGCTGACCGGGCGGCGTTGGATCGGCCCCACGGCAGAGGTGTCGCGCGCCGCTGAAGCGATGCACCAGCGCGCGCAGCTGCCGCTGGCGGTTTGTCAGATCCTCGCGCGGCGGGGGGTAGCGGCGGAGGCGGCGGAGGCGTTTCTGGCGCCTGCCTTGCGGGATTTGCTGCCCGACCCGCGCAGCCTGCGCGATATGGAGCGGGCGGCGGCGCGCTTTGTCGGCGCTGTGCGGGCGCGCGAGCGGATCGCGATTTTTGCGGATTACGACGTGGATGGCGGCAGCTCTGCCGCGCTGCTTCTGGTGTGGTTACGGGATATGGGGCATCGCGCCACGCTTTATGTGCCGGACCGGATCGACGAAGGCTATGGCCCAAACGATGAGGCGATGGCGGCGTTGGCGCGGGATCATGATCTGATTGTCTGCGTCGATTGCGGCACACTTTCGCACGGGCCGATTGCGGCGGCGAAGGGCGCGGATGTGATCGTGCTGGATCACCACCTGGGTGCGGAGACTTTGCCCGACTGTCATGCGGTCGTGAACCCCAACCGCCAGGACGAGGATGGCGCGCTGGCGCATCTATGTGCGGCCGCGGTGGTGTTCCTGATGCTGGTGGAGGCCGGGCGGCAGCTGCGCGAAGCGGGAACGCGCGGCCCCGATCTGATGGCGATGCTGGATCTGGTGGGGCTTGCCACCGTGGCGGATGTGGCGCCCTTGATCGGGGTGAACCGGGCGTTTGTGCGTCAGGGCCTGCGGGTGATGGCCCGGCGCGCGCGGGTGGGACTGGCGGCGCTTGCGGATGTGGCGCGCATGGATACGGCCCCGGCCGCGTATCACCTTGGCTTTTTGCTGGGACCGCGCATCAACGCGGGCGGGCGCGTCGGCAAGGCGGATCTGGGTGCGCGACTGCTCGCCACCGATGATCCGCACGAGGCCGCCGCATTGGCCGAACGGCTGGACGCGCTCAACTCCGAGCGGCGCGAGGTCGAGGCGTCGGTGCGCGCCGCAGCACTTGCGCAGGCCGAGGCGCGGGGCACGGAAGGGCCGCTCGTCTGGGCAGCGGGTGCGGGCTGGCATCCCGGTGTGGTGGGCATCGTAGCCGCACGTCTGAAGGAGGCGACCGGGCGCCCCGCGATTGTGATCGGTCTGGAGGACGGGATCGGCAAGGGATCGGGCCGCTCGGTCTCGGGCATTGATCTGGGCGCGCCGATCCAGCGGCTTGCCCAGCAGGGGCTGTTGATGAAGGGCGGCGGGCACAAGATGGCCGCCGGGCTGACCGTGGCCGAGGACAAGCTGGAGGCCGCCATGGCGCGGCTGGGGGAGCTGCTGGAAAAACAGGGCGCCCATCTTCTGGGGCCTGCCGATCTGCGGCTCGACGGGTTGCTGATGCCCGCTGCGGCGCAGGTCGAACTGGTCGAACAGATCGAGGCCGCGGGCCCCTTCGGAGCGGGTGCCCCCGGCCCGCGCTACGTGTTCGCTGACATGCGCATCTTTTCCGCGCGCCGCGTCGGCGAATCGCATCTCAAGATCAGCTTTGGCGATGGGGCGGGCGGGCGTACCGACGCGATCTGTTTTGACGCCTACGACGGGCCGCTGGGCGCCGCGCTGGAAAACCACGGCGGGGCGCATTTTCACCTTGCCGGGCGGCTCGATATCAACAGCTGGCAGGGTCGGCGCAGCGTGCAGCTGCGGCTGGAGGACGCAGCCCCCGCGTAGGCCCGTGAAAAATCCCCATCGGGACAAAAAATCGTCTTGCACCCTCAGGCGGGATTATTTAGAGAAGCGCTCACGACAGAGTGGCCCGTTCGTCTATCGGTTAGGACGTCAGGTTTTCAACCTGAAAAGAGGGGTTCGATTCCCCTACGGGCTGCCACTTTCCTTTGAAAAAGATGTGATCGCGCCATGACTACTCGGTCGAGTGGTGAGCCCCGGGGACAATCCGGCGGATTCCAGGCTATTCGTTCGGCTTTTTTGCCGCAGCGCAGCGTTTCTTTTGACGGCGTCAGGCAAATGTGGCACAGATGGGGCGCCTTCTGCGGGCGCTACGGGGAAATCGTCGCCCTGACCGTAAGAAACGCTAAATTTTCAAGCATTTGTTTTATAAAGAAAAAGTCGCAAAATACACGCTATGGTGAGGGACACACGAAACAGTGTGTTTCGAAAATTCCCCCTCAAATATGGCAAAAACCTGTTATCTAGAGGGCACGGAAGCGACCCGTCCAGGACACGCGTTTGCCCTGTGCGGATCCGAAGAGCACAAACAGCAACGCTGCCCGCGCGGCAAAGTTGCGAACGACAAGACGATCCGTCGGGGCTGCTGCCACAGCCGCGACATACCAAGGCAAAGCGTTCCGGGATGGCCCGGCACCGACGCGGCGCCGACATGACCCTGGGGGGTTGCGACGATGAAGAAATTTGACACGGAACAGCCAGGGTACGGCCTCGCACGGCTCGCCGCGGCGAGCGGGGATCTGAACGCGCATCTGACGCTCGCCCGCGCCGTTCAACTGCACCCCGCCGCCTGCGCGGAGACACGCGAAGGCCTGTACCGGAGCGTTGGCAAGCGTCTGCTTGAAACTCTGCTCGTGATCCTGAGCCTGCCGTTCTTCCTGCCCGTCGTTGCGGTCTGCGCCCTCGCGCTCTGGATCGAGGGCGGCAACCCCTTCTACCGTCAGACCCGTCTGGGGGAGAACGGGCGCCGGTTTTCGATCCTGAAACTGCGCACGATGACGCGGGACGCCGATCAGGTGCTCGAAAGCTACCTGGCGGCCAACCCGGAAATGCGCGCGGAGTGGGATGACAAGCAAAAGCTGCGTCATGATCCGCGGGTCACCCGGATCGGCGCGCTGTTGCGGGCCACATCCCTTGATGAGCTGCCGCAACTGTGGAACGTGCTGACAGGCGATATGAGCCTGATTGGCCCCCGCCCCATGATGCCCGAGCAACTGCCGATGTACGGCAACCCGAGCCATTATTTTGCCCTGCGTCCGGGTATCACGGGCCTGTGGCAAGTGTCGGCGCGCAACGAAAACGGCTTTGCCTTCCGTAACGAGGTTGACCGCACCTACAACACGACGCTGTCGTTCTGGGGCGATATCGCTCTGATCTTCCGAACCGTGCACGTTATGCTGCGCCGCACGGGCTGCTAGGCCCGCGCTGGAAAAACCACCCCGCACGGCCTATCTTGATGCCATGCACAGACCCCGAAAGCCCGATCCGATGAAGGATACATATCTGACAGACGCGACCGATCGCATGGTGCCCTCTGGCGGCAGCTTCACGCGCCCGCGACGGTTTGCCGTGGCGGAGCCGCTGCCGGATGAGGTCGTGCTGGATCTGGACGCCGTGCAGGTGCCCGCGACGGTCGATGCGCCGCTGGACGCGGCACCGCGCGATCTTTGGCAGCTGCTGCACGCACAGGAGCCGGGCAAGGATCAGCACATCCTGCCCGGCAGCCAGGCCGAGGCGGAGTTTCGTGCAACAGACGTCTCGCGCGCCTTTGACACGTTGCGCACGCGCCTGCGCCAGACGATGCGACAGAACGGGTGGCGCAATATCGGCGTGGCCTCGCCCACGGGCGGCTGCGGCAACACCTTCACCGCCGCCAATCTCGCGGCGAGCCTTGCGCGGGTCCCCTCCTCGCGCACGGTGCTGATGGATCTCAACATGCGCAATCCCGGGCTGGCGCACACGCTCGACATGGATGCGTCCGCCACCGGGGAGCTGCGCGACTTTCTCGCGGGCGATGTCGCGATCAGCGATTATATCCTGCGCGCCTCCGACACGCTTGCCGTGGGCCTCGGACAGGCGCCGCAGTACGATGCGGCAGAGATCCTTCAGGATCCCGCCACCCTCGAAAGCCTCGCGGAGATGCGCGCGGCCCTGCGCCCCGATGCGGTGATTTACGATCTGCCTCCCCTGCTCAGCTACGATGATGCGGCGGCGTTTCTGCCACAGCTTGACGGTGTGCTGCTGGTATCCGACGGCACGCAGACCATGGCGCGCCATATCAAGGAATGTGAACGCGTGCTTGACGGGCAGGTGCCGCTGCTGGGCGTGATCCTGAACCGCGCCCGCGCGTCCAGCATCGAAAGCTACTGATCTGCGACAGCCCGGCGCCTTGGCGCGGCGGGCCGGACGTCATACTATTGCCTAAGTATTGATGTACCCATCCGCCTTGTGATCCGGCAAACGGACATCAGACAGGCAGCAGAGGGAACCCGGCATGGGCCCGATCTATACAGTGCAAGATTTTCTCGACATGACCCGGCGCCGGCTGGGCGTGATCCTGTTTGTGATCCTCGGCGGCTGCATTGCGGCGCTTTACTGGGCGCAAAGCCATGTGCACGTCTACCGCTCGTCCGAGGTCATCCAGATCGAGCAGCCCAAGATCGCGGATGAGCTGGCCCGCTCCACCGTCGATGGCTCCTCCGCCCGCCGCCTGCAGCTGATCGAGCAAAAGCTGATGGCCCGCGCCAGCCTTGAGGACGTGATCGCCAAATACGACCTCTTTGCCAATCTCGACGCGCTCAAACCCAGCGAACGGGTCGATCTGCTGCGCCGGTCGGTGTCGATCACCGGGGTGGCCGCCGCACGCGAAGGGTTCACCGATGACGGCACGATTTCGGTGCTGACCATCACCGCCGACATGGAAGAGGCCCAGCTCGCCCGCGATGTCGCGCATGAATTCGCCGACCGCACCCGCGCCCTCATGGCCGACCAGCGGCGCGAGCAGACCGAGGCGACGCTCGCCTTCTTCAGCCAGCAGGAACAGCAGGTCATCGACGCCCTCGCCGCCCTCGACCGCGAGATCGAAACCTTCCGCAGCGAAAACGACCTGCTGCTCGAAGGGGGCGTCGAATTCCGCCTCGCCGAGATGGCCCAGATCAACGAGAGCATTCTTGAGCTGGATCGCGGCATCATCACCGCGCAGCTGGCGCGCACCCAGATCGACCGCGGCGGGCGCGCCTCCACAGTCGAGCGCGCCGAGCAGGAGATCGACGCCCAGCTCAATTCCCTCACCCAGCAGCGCAGCCTGCTTGTCGCCCGCCGGGACGAGCTGCGCGACAGCGTGCAAAGCTCCCCCGAGACGCAGCGCGCGCTGGCCGCGTTCGAGCGGCGGCGCGAGCAGTTGCAGGCCCAGCTGGAGGTCGTCGCCACGCGCCGCAACGAGGCGCAGGTCGGCTTCAACCTCGAGACCGGCGATCAGGGCGAGCGTCTGACCACCATCGAAGAGGCGCAGGTTCCCGACTATCCCATCACCATGAGCAAGAAGCGCCGTGCGATCATGGGCGGCGTGGCCGCTACGATATTCGCCTTTGTCGTGGCGTTCCTGCTGGAATTGCGCCGCCCCGTCATCCGCTCTGCCCGGCAGATGCAGCGCGAGGTCGGCATCATGCCCGTCGTCTCTGTCCCGACGCTTGAGCCGAAATTCCAAAGCTCGAAATGGCGGATGCAGCGCGAAAAGCGGCGTCTGGCCGGCAAGGCGGGCCGCGCCGCACGGCTCGCCCGGCAAAGCTAGCCCGCCAGCGCGCGCACCGCGTCGAGGTTGATCCAAACAGCAGCGGCGGCGAGCGCACCGCTTACGACAGCGACCGCCAGATCGTGCCGCGCGTCCCACACATCGTGGTGCCGCGCGAGCCAGATCACCGCGCCATGGGTCAGCAACTGCGCCAGCCCCATGCCGATGATCGCCCCCGCCAGACCAAACAGGCTCACCCCCGCGATAAGAAGGCCCACCTGCAACACCGCGCGCACCGCCGTCAGCACAAAGAACCGCCGCGAATCCCCCGCCGCCAGCGCCGCCTGATCGTAGGTCAGCCCGATCACCTGCGGCACCAGCGCCACCGCCAGCAGCGTCACGATCCCCCCGCCAGCGCATAGCGCGGATCATAGAGCACACCCACCAGCCACGGCCCCACCGCCGCCATCACCAGCAACAGCCCCAATATCCCCGCGCTGAGCGCGTAGCGCAGGCGCGCGATCTTGGCCGTTCTGTGTTTTGCGTCGCGGTAGACCGGGATCATCAGCTTGCCCGTCACCGCCGTGCCCAGCAGCATCGGAAAGCTCGCCAGAAAATAGCCGATGTTGTAGATGCCCAGGGTCTCAAGGCTCAGGAATTTGCCCAATACCGCCTTGTCGCCCTGGCTTGCGAAAAACCAGAACACCGTGCTGAGGAAAATCCACTTGCCAAAGCCAATCAATTCGCGCGCCGCCGCCCCTTCCCAGCGGAACCGGTTGCCCGCACCGGGCAGGTAGATCCACGTCAGCGCCAGCTTTGCCAGCGCGCCGATCACCCCGCCCACGACCAGGGCCGCCACCGATTGCCAGATCCACGCCAGCACGATCATCACCACGATCCCGATCGCCTGCGAGGTCAGATCCAGCACCGTCAGCCGCCCCACCAGCAGATGCCGGTGCGCCGTCTCGATCCGCGTGGGGTTGAACCCCGCGACCAACAGGCTCAGCGCCGCGATGGGCAGATAGAGCGCCAGATCCGGCGCGTCGTAGAACCACGCCGCAGGCCCCGCCAGCGCCGCCGCAATGCCAAACAGGATCACCCCCGGATCACCTGAATGCTCCACGCGGTGTTCAGAAAATCCGGGTCATCGCCGCGCTTGCTTTGCGCGATGGAGGGCGCGATGCCCACGTCCGAGAACAGCATCAACCCCACCGTCACAAGGCTGATCAGCGCCATCAGGCCGAACGCTTCGGGGAACAACAGCCGCGTCAGGATCAGGTTGCTCGCCAGTCGCAAGCCCTGGCTGCCGCCATAGCCCAGCACGATCCACGCGCCCGACCGCATCACCCGCGCCATCAGACGCCCACCGCGCAACTGCTGCAAAAGACCACCCATTTGCCGCAATATCCTCCGGTTTCGGCGCTAGCGCATTGGTAGCGGGCCGCGTGCCCTTGCGCCAGTGCGCAGCGGCGGCGTAGCGTCCGCGTGACAACAAGGACACGGCCCATGCAGATCGCCTATATCCTCAACAGCTATCCCCAGCCCTCGCATAGTTTCATCCGCCGTGAAATCCGCGCGCTAGAGGCCGCAGGCCACGGTGTCACCCGCATCGCCATGCGCCCCGGCGATACCCCGCTGGTCGACACGCAGGATGTCGAGGAAGCCGCCGCCACATCCTACGTACTGCGCGCGGGGGCGTGGGCTTTGCTGATCTCCCTGGTGCAGGTCGTGGCCGCCGGGCCGGGGCGCTTTCTCGCGGCGCTCAGGCTCGCGATCACCTGCGGGCGGCGCTCAGAGGTGGGCACGCTCAAACACCTGATCTATCTGGTCGAGGCGGTCCATGTGGCCAAGCTTTGCCGGGCAGCGGGCGCCACCCATGCCCACGCGCATTTCGGCACCAACGCCGCTGCCGTCGCGATGCTCTGCGAGGCACTCAGCGGTCCGGCCTATAGCTTTACCGTGCACGGGCCAGAGGAATACGACGCCCCGCGCGCCCTGTCGCTGGGCACCAAGGTCGCGCGGTCGAAATTCACCGTGGCGATCACCAGCTACGGGCGCAGCCAGCTGGCCCGCTGGGCCGGCCCCGATCATTGGCACCGGATCAAGGTCGTGCATTGCGGCGTCGACCGCGCCCGTTTTCCCGACCCGCTGCCGCTGCCGGACGGCCCGCCGCGCTTTGTCGCCATCGGACGGTTTGTGGAGCAGAAGGGCCAGCTCATGGCGCTCGACGCGCTGGCGGGTCTGGTCAAAACCCATCCGCAGGCGCATCTGACGCTGATCGGGGACGGCGAGATGCGCGGCGAGATCGAGGCGCGCATCGCCGATCTTGAACTGCACACAAACGTCACCCTCACCGGCTGGGTCGACGAGGCGCGCATCCTGCAAGAATTGCAATCCGCCCACGCCCTGCTGATGCCCAGCTTTGCCGAAGGGCTGCCCATGGTGATCATGGAGGCGATGGCCGCCGGCCGCCTTGTCATCGCGACCTATATCGCGGGCATCCCCGAACTGGTGCAGGAGGGCGAGACCGGCCTGCTGGTGCCCGCAGGCGACGCCGCCGCGCTCACACACGCGATGCAGCGGCTCGCCGATCTTCCCGCAGACACAAGCGCGCGGATGGCGGCCAAGGCCCGCACCCGCGTGCTCGCCCGTCACGACGCCGCGACAGAGGCGGCGAAATTGGCCGATCTCATCGCGCGCTAGCGGCCCCGGGCCCAGCGTTCCTCGCCCCGGCGGGGGAGTTTCGTACCAACCACCACAGCCGCCACGGCGGCAAAACCCAAAGGATCCCGCAGCGCCCGGCGCCACATCGGCGGCGCGCCCTCGGGCGCGGGGTCGTGATTGTCCCACAGCTGCGGATAAAGCGCGCGGACCTCATCCACCCCGATGTTCTGCCGCCTGCGCACCCGGATCAACGGGCCAAACCCTTCGATCATCGGCCAATCGTAGGTGGCAGGCACGCGCACGCGCTCCTCAGGCGCGAAACTCAGCCGGACAAAGGTATCGTCAGAGATGATGTCGGGGAAGTCTCCCCACCGCGCCCGTCCCGCCGTATTCACCGCAAAGACGCCGAACCCCGGCACGCCATGGGTGCAAAACGGTAGTGTCGACCAGAACCGCGCGTAGGCGCGGCTGAACGCGCTGGTCTGCGCGGTCACGCGCGGCGCGCCGCTGGCGTAGCGCGGCTCTGCCCCATCAAGCGCCCCTGCGATCTGCGCCATCAATGGGGGCGAGACGACCACATCCGCGTCCACATAGGCGCGCGCGCCGTGCGTCGCCGCCGCGTCGCCCGCGTTGAGCGCGCCCAGCTTGCTACCCTCCGCCAGATCCAGCACCCTCAGCGGCCAGCCCTTCGCGTCAAAGCGCGCGGCAAACCCTTCCGCCACCGCCACCGTCGCGTCGGTGCAGCCGTTGGCCATCACGATCACCTCGACCGCGCCGCCCGTGGCATCGCTGCCCAGCAGCGCCTCAAGGCACGGCTCGATATAGCCGACCTCGTTATGGGCCGGGATCAGGATGCTCAGATCGACGCTCACCGTGCGGCCACCAGCGCGTTCCAGCGGGGGTTTGCATCGTCAAGGTGGCGCAGCGCGCCCCAGCTGCCCCATTTTGTCGGCGCGTAGATGTCGGCATAGGCGGTGAACAACCCGCCCCCCGCCGCGCGCCAGCCCGCGATCAGCTGCGCATAAAGCGCGCCCATCTCGGCGCTATAGTTGAAATCTTGGAAAAACGCCGTCAGCCGCTCGTCATTCACTTGCGGCCCGATGCCGACCACATGGCTGCCGCCCTCGTACATGATCAGATCAAGGCCTGCGTCCCGCGCCACGCGGGCGTGGTAGGGGAACACCCGCTGCGCCAGATCGGCCACGGTGTCCTGCGCGTTGCCGCTGACCGACCCATCGGCCAGCTCCTGCCCCGCGACGGCGTTGGCATAGACGTGCCGCGCGGCGTCCATCGCCTCCTGCCGCGCCTGCCCGGTCAGCCCCTGCGCCGCCGCCACTTCCGCCGCTTGGGCAAGGCTTTCGCCAAGCCAGCCGTGCACCTCATCGCGGCGCTCCTGCAAGCCCAGCACGCCGCCGAAATAGCCGGTGATGGCGTAGGCATCGAACGCCTCTTTCGGCGCGGGCGTGCCGTCGGCCACGACCAGGGGCGCGTTCAGGATGTTCTCCTCCAGACCCAGCCAGCCCGTCTGGGTCGAGATCACATTGACCAAGCGCTGCGGCGCATCCGCGAAGACCTGCGTCCAGATGCGCGCCACTTCGGCCGCGCGGCGGGCGTAGAACTGCGTGCCGACGTCGTTCTGCCCCCACAGCGCGCGCGCCTGCGCGTCGGCCCATTTGGTCTGCTCGAACTGGAAATTCCACACCTCGTTGGAATACTCCACATAGGCGCGCCGCCCCTCGGGCAGCGTATCGCGCACGGCCTGCGCAAAGGCACGCACGTAGCCGTCATCGGCAAGATGCGGCATGTTGAACCACGCGTCCGCCCCCACCGTGCCCGCCAGCGCCAGCATCACCTCCAGCGGCACGCCGTGATGCGCCCAGCTGGCGTCACTCAGCTTGGGCCGATCCGCCCAGGCCGACTGTTGGGAGTTGTTCGTCTCCATCCAATCCATGAACCGCAGGTTGTCAAATCCTTCCAGCCTGCGCAGGAAAGCCGGGTTGAACACGGCGCCGCGCGCCCAGAGGTCCAGATGTTCCTCGCGCACGACAGTGATGCGCCGCACCGGATCGCTGGCCGACGTGCGCTGAATGCGGATCTCCACCGTGCCGGGACCGGGTGTGAAGTCAAACCGGACCTCGCCGGGGGCGTAGCGCACGTTGGCCACGCGGCCCTTCGGCTCCACCACGCCGCGCCCCTTGTAGCGCAGCACGTAGCGCCCGGCGAGCGATTGCGCGGCCTCCGGCAGATCGGTGAGGATCAGCGTCCCGACAGAGCCCGCGTTGCGCGGCAGCGACGTGACCCAGCCCTCGGCATCGATATGGCCCTGCGCCACCAGTTCGTCGTATTCGATCCCGCCGAACTGCCCCGCGAGATGCCCGATCCAGGGGCGCGCGGTTTTCATGACGTCGAGGAACGGCTGCTGCGTGCTCCAATCCGTGACCGGGGCGAGGCCCAGCCCCATGCGCCCCGGCGCGGGCGCGGGCGTGTCGAGCGCGGCAGGCTCCGGCGGCGCCAGCGTGCTTTGCGCAACGGGCGGCGCGCGTGGCGCGGCCTCCGCCGCCGCAGGCGCGGGCGCGGGGGAGACCGCCTGCCCCCGATAGTCCGCTACAGCACGGGCCGCGATGCGCTGCAACGCTGCCGCCTGCGCCGCATCGGCGGCCTCGACCGTGCTGCCAAAGCGGTCCTTGACCACATGCGGCAACCCCTGCGGGTCGCTGCCCGTCAGCGCTGCGAATTGCACCATCGAGACAAAGTAATGCCCGACCGTCGCAAGGTGGATGTCGTCGTCGAACACCTGCGATATATCGTCCAGCCCCGGCACGTCGCCCGCCGCGATCGCATCACTCAAAGCGCCCAGCGCCTGCCCCGCTGGGATCAGCTGCACCTGCGTGGCATCGCGCCCGGCCCGCAGGGCGTCAACGATGCCCTCCCAATCGGCCAGATCCTCCTGCAACCGCACGCGCCACGGGGTTGCGGCGCCCTCGTCGTAGGGCACCTCGACGCCCGTGCCGCTGTTGAGGCTGTGCCAGCCCTCCTGCACCCAGACCCACGCGTCAGGGTTGCTCCCCCACGCCAGCCCCGCAAAGGCCTGCGCGTAAACGCCCGTCTCGCTCCAGCGCAGGTGATTGGCGAGCGGAATGGCCTCGGTCAGGATCAGATCGGTCGCACCCGCCTGCGGCAACACCCGCCGCGCGTCGATGCCCTGCGCGGTCTGCGACTGGTCCCAATTGTACTTGAGCGGCGCGCCATTGATGATCTGCGCCTGTACGCGCGCCTCACCCGCGCGCGCTGACAGCGCCGCGTCCAGCATATCCGGCCCCGTGGTGCCGAACAGGCTGTGGCCCACCATGATCACGGAAAAGACGGTCGAGGCCAGATCGCTCATGCTGCAATCCCGGTCTGTGGCAGGGCACGTACGGTGTCCCAAACGGTTTGCTGCATCATCAGCGCCAGTTCCGCGTCGGGCGGGTCCGCCGCCGTGCCGTCAGCGCGATTGAGCGCGGGGGGCAGACCCACCGGGCTGCGCTGATAAAGCACCGCAAAATGCACCAGCGCGATCAGATAGTTTCCCAGATCGCCGAGGTGGATCGTATCCACCGTCCCTTCGGGCGTGCGCGCAAACAGGGGCGCGGGATCCTCCATGCGCGCGGCCACGCTGGCCAGGCATTGGCCACCGGGGATCACGTGCATCGCCTCCCCGCTGCGCGCCACGGCGGGCAACAGCACGCGGTCCAGCCAAAGTGTCTGATAATCCGCCGCGATCCGCGCCGCCCACCCCTGGGGGTCGTCCGTATGGTGCCACGTCTCGTAAAGGTACAGCCGCACATCGCCGCGCGCCGCGCGCGCCAGCTGCGCCCAGCGCGCGAGCGTCGCGGCGCTGTCGTGATAGCGGATGGCATCGCGCAGCTCGACCATCTCGGTAAACACGACCGCCTCGAACGCGCCGTCCGCAAGCGTCTCCCGCGCGGGGGCAAATCGGTCGTGATCGTTTTCCTCGGCAAAGCCGTTGACGGGGATATCGGGGTCGTAATGGTCGCGCAGGCTCGCCCCCCAGCCCAGCTGACTGGCATAGCTGTGGCCCGCCGGGGCCAGCTGCGCCAGCATCGCGGGCATGTCGCGCCCGACCAGCGAATGCCCCAGATGGTAGACCGACAGCGCGCCCGTCGGTGGGCGTACGGGTGCCGCCACCAGATCCGCCGCGCGGCGCAGCTGCCACGCGCGCCAGCCACCCCCAGCGGCCAGCGCCGCGCCAAGGGCCACCGCCGCCCCCGCGCCAATCCGCAAAAGCTGCCGTCTGCCGATTGTCCGCTGTGCCACGCGCGTCACTCCCGATTGCCACGGGCCGCATCGTGCCCGATCGTCACCGCAGTCACAAGCACACCGGCGGCGTGGACGTAGCGGCCGGCAAGGGTCTGACCGCGCGCGAACGGCCCCTGCGGCGCGGTAAATCGCGCCGTGAAACGCGCGGTGTCACGGTCGATGTGCAGCGTCATCCCGTCGAACCCGAACAGCGATTGGCTGAGGGGGTATTGCGCCTTATAGGCCGCTTCCTTGGCGGAAAAGATCAGCCGCGCCATCAGGCCCCGCTCGGCTTCGGGCTGGTCTTGCAGCCACGTGCGTTCCGGCGGCGTCGTGACCTCGGCAATAAGTTCGCGCGGCAAGGGCGCGGCGGGTTCAAGATCGATGCCGATCCCCGCAAGCGTTGTCGACAGCGCCACAGCGGCAATGCACATGCCGTCCGCATGGGTGATCGAGCCGACAAGGCCCTCCGGCCAGACCGGCGCCCGATCGTTCGCCATCGGCACAGGCTGCGGTGTCACCCCCAGATGCACCATCGCCCGGCGCGCGGCGTCGCGACCACTGTGAAACTCCGCGCGCCGCTGCGGGATTGCGCGTTGCACCGCCGACGCCTCCACTTCGGGCGGATCCCCCTTGGGGGGCGCAACGATCTGTGCGGCCACCGCAACCCCCTGCGGCAAAAGCGACGCTGTGAGGGCTGCCACCAGATCGCTGTCCGTGATCACGGTTACGCCTTGGTACGCCCGGCCCGCATCGCGCGCCGCTTTGACATGGTTTCCGCCCGCGCGGGAGCGTTTTCAGCCGCTGCAGGTGCCTCGACCGCCGCCGTCTGCTGCCCGCCGTCCAGATGCGCGGCAAGACCTTCGAGCGTGGGAAAGCGGAAGATGTCCGTGATCGACAGCCGGGCCGCGCCCAGCGCCGCCTTGATGTCGCGATGCGCCTGCACCGCCAGCAATGAATGGCCGCCCAGCGCAAAGAAGTTGTCCGACGGGCGCACCTGCGCCACGCCCAAAAGCCCCTGCCAGACCGCCGCAATCGCCGCCTGCGTATCGCTGACGGGGGCGGCAGCGGTCACCGCCTCGACCGTGGGAGCCGCGGGCGCGGGCAAGGCCTTGCGGTCGATTTTCTTGTTCGGCGTCAGTGGCATACGCTCAATCGCCACGATGCGCGTGGGCACCATGATATCGGGCAGCCGCGCGGAAAGCGCCGCGCGCAGGCTTGCCTCATCGCCGGGCGTTCCGGTGACATAGCCTACCAGCTGCGCGCCCCCGGCGCCTTCGCGGGCGACCACGACGCTGGCACTGACACCGGGCTGCGCGCTCAGCGCCGCCTCGATCTCGCCCAGTTCGATCCGGTGACCGCGGATCTTTACCTGATCGTCGGCACGCCCCATGAAACTGAGCGTGCCATCGGCGCGCCACGCCGCCAGATCGCCGGTGCGGTACATCTTCCCCGCCCCGAACGGATTGGCGACAAACCGCTCCGCCGTCAACGCCTCGCGGTTCCAATAGCCATGGGTGACGCCATCGCCCGCGATGAACAGCTCACCGGCGACGCCGATGGGCTGGGGCCGGCCCGCCTCATCCAGCACGTGCAGCTGCGTGTTGGCGATGGGGGTGCCCACGGCGGCCACCGGCTCCGCCTGCGTGACCATCTGCGTGCTCGACCAGATCGTCGTCTCGGTCGGCCCGTACATGTTTTGCACCGTGCCGCCACAGGCGCGCATCAGCTGATCGGCCAGCGCACCGGGCAGCGCCTCGCCGCCCACCATCAGCGCGCGCAGGCCGCCCAGCGCCGCGCGCGTCTCGTCGTTGGTCACCAGCATCTGCGCCATCGAGGGCGTGCATTGCAGGTGGCTCACCCGGTGGCGCATCAGCTGTGCCGCCAGCGAATAATCATCTGCCTCCAGCGTGCTGCCCGCGTTCGAGCGCTCCAGCACCTCGGCCAGCGGCTTCAGCCCCGCCAGCACCTGAGGCACCGCGATACCGTAGTCGATGAGGCAGGCGATTTCATCCACGCCGATGCGCTTGAGATCCTCGGCGCGCGCCAGCCCATCCTCGACCGTGCCGAACATGCCGCTGTCGTTGAAATAGCGCTGGAAGGCAAACTCCAGGATCGCTTCCATCTCCTCCTCGCCCAGACCACCCAGATCGACGTCGAACGGGTTGGTCGCCCCTTCGGGTTTCTTGAACGCAGGAAACGCCCAGGCGTATTGCTTGATCAGCCCGGCGGCGGAGCGCAGATAGTCCTTCATCGGTTCGCGCGCGATCTCTTCGGCGCGCGCGCGGCTCTCATCCAGATAGGTGTGCAGCATGACCGTGACGGTGAAATCTGCCGGGTCATGCCCCGCCTCGCGCAGCGCCGCGTGATAGAGTTTGATCTTCTCGCCCACCTCGTCAATCGATTGGCCCAGCAGGTGGGTCAGCACATTGGCGCCGATGCTGCCCGCCTCTTTCCACGTGGCCGGGTTGCCCGCCGTCGTCACCCAGACGGGCAGTTCTTTCGACACCGGGCGCGGCTGCGTGACCACGGCAAAGGGGGTGCCGTCCTTGGTGGGGAATTCCACCGCCTCGCCGCGCCAGAGCTTGCGCAGCTGCTCGATGGCGGCGAACATCGCGGGCTTGTTGTCGGGGGGCGTGTTTTCGGGGCGCAGCACAAAGTCATCCGGCTGCCAGCCAGAGGCGATGGCAAGCCCCGCGCGCCCGTTCGTGAGATTGTCGATCACCGCCCATTCCTCGGCGATGCGCGCAGGGTGGTGAAGCGGTGCGACGCAACTGCCTGCCCGCACGCTAAGGTTTTTCGTCACCGCCGCCACGGCAGCGCCCGTGACGGACGGGTTGGGATAAGGACCGCCAAAGGCATGAAAATGACGCTCCGGCGTCCACACGGCGTTGAACCCGTGGGCATCGGCGAATTTCGCGCCTTCCAGCAGCAGCTCGTATTTCGCGGGGCCGACGCCGTCGTCATTGCCCCAGTAGAACAGGTTGAAATCGATTTTCCGGTCGCTGACGGCGATGGGGCCGCGGCTCAGCTCCGTGCGGCTGTCGTCGCCCGCCAGCACCAGTTTGAACCCGCGCGCCAGTGTCCAGAACAGCTCCAACACCGAGATGTCAAAGCTGAGCGAGGTCACGGCCAGCCAGGCATCGCCCTCGGCATATTCAATCCGCTGGTCCATCCCGGCAAAGAAATTCGCCACATTCCCGTGGCCCACCATCACCCCTTTGGGCGTGCCGGTAGAGCCGGAGGTATAAATCAGATAGGCCAGCGTGTCGCCCGTGGCCCCCGCCTGCGGGTTCGTGTCATCGTCGCTCAGCGCATCGCTGTCGAGGCGCAGCATCGCCGCCTCGCCCTTGGGCAGCGCTTGCGCCAGCGCGCTTTGCGTCACGATCAGACGCGCGCCGCTGTCGGCGATGTAATGCGCAATGCGCTCCGCCGGGTATGCGGGATCAAGCGGCACATACGCGCCACCCGCCTTGAGGATGCCCAGCGCGCCGATCAGCAGATCCGGCCCCCGCGCCACGGCCAGCCCCACCGGCGCGCCCACCTCGACACCCTGCGCAATCAGCCTATGCGCCACCCGGTTCGCGGCGGCGTTCAGCGCGGCGTAGGTCAGGGTCTGATCCTCGAACACCAACGCCGTCGCGTCGGGCGTGCGCGCCACCTGCGCTTCAAAGGCAATATGGATCGGCGTGGGGTCATAGGCGGTCTCGGTCGCGTTCCACTCGGCCACGCGCGCGGTCTCTGCCGCTGGCAGGCCAGCACCGCCCCCAGCAGATGCGCCAGACGCGCGGCGAGGAGGTCCATCGCCTGCGCCGACAGCGCGCCGGTGTCGCCGTGCAGGGTGATCGACTCCGCCCCAAAACTTGCGGTCAGGGCAAAGCCCTCCACCGGACCGTCGGCCAAAATCAGATCGGGACGCGCCTGTGTAATCGCCGGATCGCGCAGCGGCAGGTCGCGGGCAAAGCCCCCCGTCGCCGCAATCCGCGCGGCCTGCGCCGCCAGATCGCCGTCACAGCGCAGCGGCACCCAAGCGGCGGCAAAGCGCGGCTCAGCCGGCGCAATCGCCTGCGCGATATCCACCGACCTGTCCCCCGCGCTCAGCTGCGCCAGCGCGCACAGCGCGACCGTGGCGTCACCACCCGCCAGCGGCACGCGGCGTTTCTCATAGCGTCCCACCGGCGCGCCCTGCACCAGCGGCAGCGCCAGCGGCGCCATGCGCGTGAGCCGCGCGCGCCAATAGGCCTCATCGCGCAGCAGCGCGGTTGCCGCATCGTCCAGCCCCGCCGCCGTATCCAGAACGCTCCCCGCGCCGGGCAGCGGCCCCACGGCCAGCGCCCGCAGGCCCGTCAGCCGCACCGCGCCGCCCGCGCAGGCCACGGTCAGCGTGTCATCTCCGACCGCCAGAACCGTGCCGGGAGCGCCCTGCCCCTCGGCCACTTCGGCGGCGCCCACGGCAAACACCGCATCGCCCGCGGCAATCTTGGCCAGCCCCAGCGGGTTCCAGTAGTCGCCAAAATCCAGCCCCCGCAGCAGCGCGTCGATCTGCGCCGCCGTCCGGGTGAAATCGATCAGCCCCAGCGCCACGGGGCGATCATCGCGCGCGAAATAGCTGCGCTGGCTCAGATCCTGCGCTGTGCGCTCCGGCGCGCCGCTTTCCAGCTGCGTCAGCACCCGGCCAAAGCTCTCCATGCCTGCCGCATAGCATTTGGAATTCAGCGTGAACGCCGTCTCCCCCTCGGCTATCTCGACGCCTTCCTGCGCCAGCAGATCGCCCTCGTCCACGCCGCCCTCGATCATGTGCCAGCTGACGCCGTGCTCCGCCTCGCCGTTGATGATCGCCCAGGCAGGCGTGTTCAGCCCCGCGTAGCGCGGCAGCGGGCCATCGTGGAAATTGATCGCACCCTTGCCGGGCAACGCCAAAGCGGCGTCGGGAATGATGCGCAGATTGGCGATGCTCAGCAGCCAGTCGCAGGCGGGGGCGGCCGCGACCAGAGCGGCAAAATCCCCGTGCACGGCCAGATCCTGCGCCTGCGCCCAGGCCCGCACATCCGCGTCGCGCGTGACCACGGCAGCGACCCGGTGGCCCCCCGACAGGACACGGTCGCCACAGGCGATGGTCAGGCTTTCGTCGCCCGCGATGATGCAGGAAAAGGCGTTGGGATTGAAAGTGGCGGTCATGGGCGGGTCTCCGACTTGGGGCGGTAGGCGGTCGCGGCGTGGGCAATCAGATCGCGCAGGAAATGCGCGGGATCCTGCGGGCGCGCGCCGGGCAGCGCACAGCGCGCGCGGTGGATCACCCCGCCCGCCAGATGGGCCAACAGGGCACAGGCCGCATAGGCGCGCCCGTGGTTCTTGATGAAATAGTGGCGGCGCGAATCGTACCAGTAGCGCGGCATGCGGGCCGCGGTTTTCATGCCGGTCGAGCCGGATCCGATGTGCACCACGCGGCTTTGCACCACGTACCAGCAGCTCCACCCTGCGCGCGCCGCGCGCAGGCACAGATCGGTTTCCTCGAAATAGAGGAAAAAGCGCTCGTCAAACCCGCCGATGGCGTCGATCATCGCGCGGCGGATCATCATGCTGGCGCCGGCACTCCAATCGACCGCACGGGTGGTGTCGAGATCCAGCAGCGGCACCCGCGCGTGTGCCAGCGCGCGCGAGATCACGCCAAGCCGCGCGGCGCCCTCGAATTCACCGGCGATCGAGGGGAAACGGAACGCGGTGGTGTGCGGGGCGTCGTCCTCCCCCCGGATGTGCGAGCAGGCAAATCCGGCGTCCGGGTGCGCCTCAAGATGGTCGCGCAGCGCCGCGATGCTGCCGGGATCGGGAAACGCGTCGGAATTGAGCAAATAGAGATAGTCCGGCGCGCTGCCATCGCTCATCCCCGCCCGCATCCCGATGTTGTTGCCCGCGCCAAAGCCCCCGTTCACCGGCGAGGCGATCACCCGCACGCGGCCACCCGCGTCCCAGCCGCGCGCGCTCACCGCCTCACGGAAGATTTCGGGCGAGCCGTCCCCCGAGGCATTGTCGACGATCACCAGCTCCCCCCCGATGGAGGCAAGATCGGCCAACGCTGCCTCCGCCGCGCGCAGCGTCATGTGGGGCGTGCGGTAGTTCAACAGCACGCACAGGACTTTTGCGGATGCCATGGCTACTCCGCCGCCGTCGCGATGTCGTTGTCGGGCAGATCCAGCGCCTCGGCGATGATCTCGCGCAGCTCGGACGCCAGGACGACGACATTGGGCGACAGCACCATGCTGTCATGGTCCCCCGGCACCTCGATCACCTCGACATGGGGGGCGTATTGCGTCCAGTCGTTGTCGTGGAACACGTATTCGCGCGCCGCCGAGACATGGTTGCCCCCGCTTACCGCATAGTGACGGTCCAGCGGCGGCCGGAACAGCGTCATCGGCCCCTCCCAGCGCGGCGTATCGTATTGACCGACGGCGCGCAGGAAGGCCGCTTCGATCTTGGTGTTGTTGAACCCCGCAGGGGCGGTGTCCGTCTGCTTGCCCCGACGTTTCTCGAATTCCCAGGCGATGCGGTTGCGCGCCCAGTCGCGCAGGTAGGCAGGCCCCTGCGTGCGCAGCTCGGCCAGCTTGATCAGCGCCTTGTCGCGGCGGCTCAGGCTCGGGCGTACCGGCAGCGGCGTGTCCAAAAGCGCCAGCGTGGCCACATCCTCACCCGCCGCGCGCAATTGCTGCGCCATCTCGTAGGCGGTGATCCCGCCCCCCGAAAAGCCCGACAGCAGGTAAGGCCCGCGCGGCTGCACCTGCCGCAGCTCGGCGATGTAGTCGGCGGCGGCGGTCTCGATCGTCTCATGCGGCGCACTGTCACCGATCAGCCCGCGCGCCTGCAGGCCGTAGACCGCCCGTTCGCGCGCGAATTGCTGGGCCAGATGGCGCAGGTTCAGCACGTTGCCAAACATCCCCGCCACCACGAACAGCGGCGTGGCGCGATCCGCTTTCACCCCGTTGAGCGGCACAAGGTGCTGGAAGCCCGGCGCGTCCGGCGCGGCCCCCTCGGGCGCGGCAGCCTCACCCACCTGCGCGGTGATGCGCGCGGCGATATCGGCAATCGTCGGCGCCTCGAACAGGACCGACAGCGGGAATTCCACCCCGAATTCGCGTTTCACGGCGGCAAAGAGGCGCACGGCGATCAGCGAATGCCCCCAAGGTCAAAGAAACTGTCCTGCGCGCCGATGGGCGAGACGCCCAGCAGCGTCGTCCACATCTGCGCCAACGCCTCCTGCACCGGCCCCTCGGGAGCGACGAATCCCTCAAGATCGGTACGCTCGAAACTCTGGCCGGTGGGCGCTGCTTTCGGCGGCACATCGGCCTGCGCGATCAACCCGTCCAGCGGCAGCGACGAGACATAGATCTGCGGCGCGCCCACCGCCAGCGCGCGGGCCAACGCGCGCGGCCCCTCGGCAGCGGTGATCCCCTTGGCAACGGTGAATGCCAGCCGCTCTTCGGCTTCGGTCTGCGGGCGGCTCTCCTCCGCTGCGTCGTCGAACGTGACCTCAGCCGCGCTCAGCGGGGCAACCTGTGCGGCAAATCCGCCGGCAAGGCGTGTCATCGCAAAATCGCGCACCTCGACCAGCACGCGGCCCCGCGTGTCGCATATCGTCACGTCAAAGCGCGCGTCCGCCGCGCCCCCGGCCAGCCGCATGTGGCTGTAGATCTCATTCGTCAGCGGCGCGTGCACCGTGATCCGCCCGTAGGACACCGGCACCCAGAGATCGGTGGCGTCATAGCCCGGCGCCAGCGCCACGGCCCAGCCGGTCGCCAGATCCATCAGACCGGGCGCCAGCACGTGATCGCCCGTGCCGCCCTGCAACACCAGATGCGCCAGCCCCTCGCCCGCGCCAAACCGCCGCGCGCGCAGCACCTGCCAGTCGGGGCCAAAGCGCAGATGCGCCTCCTGCGGGGTCTTGAGGTGGGTCTCACTCCGCTCCGCGTCGCCCATGCGGGCGGTGATCGCGGCCAGATCCAGCGGATCGGGCGTGTCGGTCACCACGGAAGCGATGCGCGCCTCGGCGTGGGTCTGCCAGCCGTCGCGGCCCGCCAGCGTGCAATCCGATTGCAGCACGGCGGCAAACCCGCCGGCCTCGCGCGTCAGATCAACCCGCATCTCGCGCGGGGTGCCCGCGGGCGCCTCCAGCGGGCGCAGAAAATACAGATCTTCGAGCGCAAAGGCGCCCGTGGCCCCAGCACTGCGCGCGGCCTCGGCCAGCGCCTCGATCATGCCGGTGCCCGGCATCACGGCGCGCCCGTCGGCCATGCGGTGCTGGTCCAGCACCGGATCGGCATCGGTCAGCGTGGCGGTGAGCCGGATCACGTCCTCGCGCGGCTGCACATGGTCCAGCAGCGGCAGATCCAGCGCGCGCGGCGGCAGCGCCTCCACCTCGGCGCGGCCCGTCGCGGCGGCGGCCATGCCCACATCGGCCCAGACGCCCCAGTTGACGGCCACAACCCGCGTCGCCCCCCGCGCCGGGCCTTGGCAAAGGCGTTGAGGTAGTCGTTGGCGGCCACGTAATCCACCTGCCCCGCCGCCCGCACGGCGGTCGAGGTCGAGGCGAACAGCACCATCAGATCGACACTGCCATCGGGCAGCAGATGATCCAGCACCCGCAGCCCCTGCACCTTGGGCGCCAGCACCGCATCCACCTGCGCCTGGGTTTTGCCAAGGATCGGCGCATCGTCGAGCGTGCCCGCCGCGTGGATCACCCCGTCAAGACCACTTTCCTGCAGGCTGTCGATGACCTTGCGCATCTGCGCGAGGTTCACCACATCGCCGCGCCGCACCTCGACCGTGCCGGCGTCCAGCGCCTCCAACCGCTCCACAGCGCGGATGCGGCGGGCGGTGGGATCGCTGGCCGGACGGGTCGACAGCACCCGCGCCCAAGCCTCGCGCGCGGGCAGCGCGGTGCGGCTCAGCAGCACGACACGCGCGTCAAAGCGCTGCATCAGATCGGCCGCAATGGTCTGGCCGATACCGCCAAAACCGCCGGTAATCAGGTAGGTGCCGCCGCGCTTGAACGCTGGCGTCTCGACATCTGGCAACGACACGGCGCGCAAGCCCTGCACGAAGCGTTTGCCGCCCCGCAGCGCGGCCACACCATTGGCGGGCGTGGCCAACAGCTCTTCGAGCAGCGGCTGCGTCAGCGTCTCCTCGGGCGCCGGCATCGCGCGGGCAAAGAACCCCGCCTTCGCCCGCGGCTGCAGCAACCGCAGATCGAGGGTCGAGACCGTCAGCCCCGCGATCTCACGCGGCATCACACCCGCCGGGCCGCTGATCATGGCCTTTTCGGGATGATCGAGCGCCTCATCGCTGACCTGCGCCGCGCCGCTCGTCACCACGGTCATGTGCATCGCGGGCGCGTCTTCCAGAGCGCCCAGCGCCTGACCCAACCACAGAAGGCTCGCAAACCCCTGCTCGACATTGCGCTCAAAGAAATTGCTGCCGGGGCGGAAATCCTCCTCCCCTTCGGTCACCAGCCAGAAATGCGCGATGCGTTCGGGCAGCGTGCCCGCCTCCGCCAGCGCGCCCATCAGCGCGGCATAGCCATCGGCCCCCTGTTCGGGCGCGAGGGTATAGCCATCCTCGACCGTGGCAAAGCTGTCGCCCGCGCGCACAACCGCCACCCGCGCCCCGCCCTCCCGCAGCCGCGCGATCACCGGATCGGCCACGCCACAGGTATCGGCAAAAACGAGCCAGCTCTGCCCGGCCACGGCATCCAGCGCCGCGCCCGGATCGGCATCCGTGTCGGCATAGGCGGGCCGCCAGCTGGGCACGCTGCCCCAATCGGCGATATCCTCGACGCGCGCGAGCGCCGGTGCCGCCGCCTGCGTCACCGCCTCACCGGGGGCAATGAAATAGGGGGAGCGCTGGAACTGATAGGTCGGCAGCACCACGCGGTTGCGCCGCGCCTCGCCCCACAGCTGGCCCCAATCGCCCTCGACCCCGCAGGCCCAGAGCCGCGCAAGCACGCCGATGAAAAACATATCGTCCGCCATGTCCTGATCAGGATGGCGCAGCGTGCTGAGCACTTGGCCCGGCGCCACATTGGGCGCCATCTGCGCTAGCGACGACAGTGCCTTGCCCGGACCGACCTCAAGAAACACGCGCTTGTCGCCCGCGCTGAGGCTGTCGATGCAATCGGCAAAATGCACCGTGCCGCGCAGCTGACCCACCCAATAGTCGGGATCGGTCGCCTGCTGGGCGGTGATCTGCACGCCGGTGCGGTTCGACCAGAACGGCATCTGCGGCGCTTGCAGGTTCAACGTGGCAAGGAAGGCGCGATACTCGGCCAGGATCGGCTCCAACATGCGGCTGTGTGCGGCGATGTCGATGGCGATGCGCTGGCTGTCGATGTCATCGGCGGCCAATCGCGCCGCCAGATCCTGCAACGCCGCATCGGGGCCAGAGACTGCCGTCAGCTCGGGTCCGTTCACGGAGGCGATATCAAGCGCGTCGCCCACGTAGGGCGTGATCGCCTCCAGCGACAGCGGCACGCTCAGCATCCCGCCCGCGGGCACGCTGTCGAACAGACGGCCGCGCAGCAGCACCAGATCAATCAGATTCTCAAAACTCATCACGCCCGCAAGGCAGGCGGCGACGTTCTCGCCCATCGAATGACCGACCATCGCCGCCGGGCGCAAGCCCCAGCTGATCCACAGCTGCGCCAGCGCGTATTCGGTGATGGCAATCAGCGGCAGCTGCACCGACGGTTTCTTGAGCGTTTCCGCCGCCGCCGCGCCACCATCCTCGGGCAGCCACAGCGCACGAATGTCGTAATCCAGCTGCGGCGCAAGGTGATCGAGCCCGCGATCCATCGCCTCGGCAAAGACCGGCTCGGTCTCGTAGAGATCGCGCGCCATGCCGGGGTATTGCGCACCGCCGCCGGGGAACATGAACACCACCTCGGGCGCCTCGCCCAGAACCTCGTGCGTGAACACGCGGTGACGGTCGCCCGCCTCCAGCAGGTCTGCCGCCTCCGCGTGGGTTTCGGCCACGACCACACGCCGGCGCGCGAACCCGCGCCGCCCGTTTTTCAGCGTATGCGCCACATCGGCCAGATCCTGTTCGGGATGCGCGCGCAGATGCGCGGCCAGCGCCGCCGTATTGGCGTCAAGCGCAGCCTTGGAGCGCCCCGAGATGACCAGCGGCTGGAACGGGAAATCGCTTTCCTCGGACGCGGCGCGCAGGGGCGCCTCTGCCAGAATGGTATGGGCGTTGGTGCCGCCCACGCCCAGCGCGTTTACGGCGGCATGGCGCGGGGCCGCACCGCGCGGCCAGGGTGTCAAACGGTCGTTGACCGAAAACGGGCTGCCCTCGAACCCGATGGCGGGATTGGGCGCCTCATATCCCAGCGAGGGCGGCATCGCCTCGTGGTGCAGCGCCAGCGTCGCCTTGACCAGCCCCGCCACCCCGGCAGCCGTGTCGAGGTGGCCGATGTTGGTCTTGACCGATCCGATGCGGCAGAAATCCTCCGCCTGCGTCTGGGTGCGGTAGGCCTCCGTCAGTGCCGCGACCTCGATGGGGTCGCCCAGATAGGTGCCGGTGCCGTGACATTCGACCAGACCGATCTGATCGGCGGGCACATCCGCCGCCTTAAGCGCTTGCCCAATCGCCGCTGCCTGCCCGTCGACCGACGGCGCGAGGTATCCCGCCTTGGCCGCGCCATCGTTGTTGATCGCCGAGCCCTTGATGACGGCCCAGATATGATCGCCGTCGCGCTGCGCGTCCGAAAGGCGTTTGAGCGCCACGCACCCCGCGCCCGAGCCGAACACGGTGCCCTGCGCACGGTGGTCAAACGCGTGGCAGGCACCGTCCGGCGACAGGATCTCGTTTTCCTTGAATTCATAGCCGCGCCCCTGCGGCATCTCGATGGTCACGCCACCCGCCAGCGCCATCTCGACCTCGCCACTGCGCAATGCCTGCGCCGCATAGTGGATCGCCACCAGCGACGTCGAACAGGCGGTTTGCAGGTTCACCGACGGGCCTTTGAGGTCGAACACATGGCTCACCCGCGTCGACAGGAAATCCTTGTCGTTGCCGGTGTGGCGCAGCAGGAACATGCCCGTCTCCTCCACCAAATCGGGATTCGAGCAGATGTTGAAATAGAAATAACTCCCCATGCCGCAGCCGGCATAAACGCCGATGGGTCCGGCCACATTCTCCGGCACATGGCCCGCCTGCTCCATCGCCTCCCACGCAACTTCGAGGAACTTGCGATGCTGTGGATCAAGGATCGCGGCATCCTTGGGCGAAAACCCGAAGAAGTCGGCGTCGAATGTCTCAAACCCCTCCAGATCAGCGGCAAAGGGGACGTAGTTCTTGCGCGCGATGCGCTCGGGCGTCTCGCCCGCGGCAAGCAGCTCATCGTCGCTCAGCTTGCGGATCGAAGAGACACCGTCGCGCAGGTTCTGCCAAAACGCCTCCACCGTGCCCGCACCGGGCACGTTGACGGCCATTCCGACGATGGCGATATCCTCGATGTCGCGACGGGTCTCGCGGCGCTCGCTGGTCATACTGTCTCACCCCTTTGCCCATCGCGCGTGCGATCGGCAGGAGCCCCCATGGTTGTTCTATCAAACTTCCCGCGCCGACCCTAGGGTAAAGCAGATCTCACCCATCCGGAGAAGCGCGGCTTGCCCTTTATTTCATGGGCCTTTGGCTCAAATTCAACTGACGTTTGCAGGGAAATTAACACAACAATCGTCAGACTTCAGGGCCATTGCAAGGAATTGCGCGACAATGACGCCATAATCGGCAGGAATCACCGGTTTCCGCTACAGAACTGTGCGCCGCCCGGTGCGCGGCGCGGCCTGTTGCATCACGGGCGCCTGTCGCAGGGCGTGGCGCGGTGGGCGCACGGGTCGCGGCGCGCGCCGCTCGACATAGCCCAGGATCGCGCCCGCCGTCAGCCAGGTGATCGGCGTCAGCGTGGCGTTGAGCAGCATGTCCATCAACGTGATTCCCAGGATCAGGCTCGCCCCACCGATATAGGGCGACAGATCGGCGCTGCGCTGGCGCCACGCGTGGCGCGCCATCAGCATCAGCGGCAGGGCAAGAAGGCCAAACTCCGCGATGTAGCCGAGCCACCCAAAGGTACCGAACACGATGATCCAGCGCCCGTCGGGGATGGTCAGGATCTCTCCCGTCTCGGGGTCCCGCACCAAACTGCGGCCCCAACCGGACCAGCCAAAGGCGGGTTTTTCCGCAGCCCGGTCAAGCAGTTGCTCTTCGTTGTTAAAGCGATACTCGAGCGATTGCGCGCGGTACGGGTTCACTTCGGCAATCTCGGCCACGATCGCATCCGTCGGGATCACCTTGAAATTGCGCAGCATCGGATAGGTCACCGCCACCACCGCCATCACCGCCGCGATCCCCACCATCCAGCGGCGCGGCAAAAACAGCACGATCGGCAACAACAACAACCCGTAGGCGATGGAGGCGGCACTTTTGCACAGGATCAGGAACACCAGCAGATACAGCGTCCACAGCACCATTTTCCACCGGTCGATGCGCGGCGTCACCCGCGTCAGCGTCGCCGCCGCCACCAGCCCGATGCACACGAACAGCGCCAGCCACAGCCCGTGCGGCAGGAACACGATGGGCCGGTAGCCGCCCGCGCGGATCGTCTGTTCGAAACTGTGCTGGAAAAATCCATAGACCCAAACGTTCATCTGCGGGCTGAACCGGATCTCGATCAGCGAGGGGATGGAATAGGCCAGCGCACCCACCATGAAGGCCAGCAGCAATTCGCGCAGCCCCTCTTCGCTACGCAGGAACTGCCGGGCCAGCAGGAACGGCACGATCGTCAGCACCTGCGCAATCAGCACCGATCCGATGTCGCGCACCGATTGGCCGGGCAGCGCATCGACCAGAAACAGGATCGGATCGGCGTTGCGCAGCACTTCGAACAGGATGGGCTCGCGGTTGGTCAGCACCGTGGGTATCGCGCACAGCACCAGCATCACCACCAACACCCGCGCCACCCGGCTTTCGGGCCACAGCTGCACCTTGTGCGCGGTGGCAAAGACCAGAATGGCCAGCACGCTGAGGTTCGGGATCGACACCTTGTCCATCGCGGGCACCAGCGGCAGGTTGAACTCCGCCAGCGGCGGCAACAAAAGATAACCGCCCAGGATCGACCAGATCAGCGCCCGCTCGACCCGTTGCGTGCGAAATAGCACAAGGCACACGAACGGCCAGATCAGCAGCATCAATGAGGCGACGGCATTGGGCATCGTCGGGGGGCTCTCCGGTGAATGAGCGCGACAAATACACCCTTGGCCGGGTCAAGTCATCACGCTAGTTTGCCGCAACGCGCGGGGTCCAGCACCGCCACCCAACGGTATGTATCTGAAATGAAACCTGAAAATACCCCGACACCGCGCGCAACTGCCCGCGCGCTGTGGCCGCGCTGCACGGGCCGGCCATGAAATTTGGCAAAGGTCGTTCCGCCGTTACGGTCAATGTCCCCACACGCGAGGCATTGTTTCGCACGATCCGCGCGCGTTTTGCCGATGGGACCGGATTCGCGCTGGCGACGCTGAACCTCGATCACCTCACCAAGCTGCCGGTCGATGACGCCTTTGCCAGCGCCTACCGCGCGCAGGATCTGGTGGTGGCGGACGGGCGACCGATCATCTGGTTGTCGCGTCTCGCGCGCCAGCCGGTCGCGCTCATGCCCGGCTCCGATCTGGTGCTGCCGCTCAGCGCCGAGGCCGCGCGCGCGGGCGTGCCCATCGCCCTGATGGGCAGCTCTGACAGCGCGCTTGCCGGGGCAAAGGCCGCGCTTGAGCGCGACGTGCCGGGGCTGAACGTCGCCTATACCCACGCGCCGCCCTATGGGTTCGACCCCACCGGCGCGGATGCGGTGCAGATCTGCGAGGAGCTAAACAAGAGCGGCGCGCGGCTGTGCTTCATCGCCCTTGGCGCGCCCAAGCAAGAGATTTTTGCCGCCTTCGCGCGCGGCCGCTGCCCCGCCGTGGGCTTTGCCTCCATCGGGGCGGGTCTGGATTTCCTGTCGGGCCATCAGGTGCGCGCCCCGCGGATCATGCGCGCGCTGGCGCTCGAATGGCTGTGGCGCGCGGGGCAAAGCCCGCGGCGCATGGTGCCGCGCTATGCCAAGTGTTTTGCGATCCTGCCGGGTCTTGCGGTGCAGGCGTGGCGCCAGCGCTGATTACTTGTATTCGATCAGCCTGCGCCGCCCGCCGCGCAGACGGCTCAGGTAATACCCCACCGCGCCGCGCGCCTCGGCAAATTTGCCGATGACCGAAAACAGCGCCCAGCGCAGCCCGCCCCGCCGCGCCAGCCGCGCGATTTGCAGCGGGTAGACCACCAGCCCCAGCAGCGACCAGGGCGAGATCAGCGCCGCCAGTAAAATGGCCACCGGCACCCCCACGCCCCAGATCAGCGCGCGCCGCGTCTCGGCCACCCAGTGCCGCTCCGGCCCCGCGCCATGCAGCGCCGCCCCTTCCGCAAATGCATGGCCCGCCCGCACGCTGCGGCGCCACCACTGGCCAAAGCGCGTGATCTGCGCGTCATGCGCCGTCATCTCCGCGTCAATCCGCCAGATCCGCCAGCCTTTCGCGCGCAGGCGCACGCACATCTCGGGCTCCTCCCCCGCGATCAGATCGTCGCGGTAGCCGCCCACGGCGCGCAACGCGTCCACCCGCATCAGCGCATCGCCCCCGCAGGCGCGCGCCTCGCCCACGGGCGTATCCCACTCCGCGTCGATCAGCGCATTATACGGCGAGGCCTCCGGCTGCATTTCCCGCCGCCGCCCGCAGACAACGGCCACATCCGGATGCGCGTCCAGAAAGGTCCGCGCCGCCGCCAGCCATCCCGGCTGCATCACGCAATCGCCATCAAGAAATTGCACCAACTCCGCCCCTTCGGGCAGGGCCGCCAGCCCCGCATTGCGCGCCCGCGCCGCCGTGAAGGGCTGCGTCATGTCCAGCGCGATCACCCGCGCGCCGCGTGCCTGCGCCGCCGCCACCGATCCGTCGGTCGATCCGCTGTCGACGTAGATCACCGGCGCAACCCCGCGCAGCGCGTCGAGGCAGGCAATTAGCCGCGCGCCCTCGTTGCGCCCGATGACAATCGCCGCGACGCTCACCGCCGCACCCACGCGCTGTAGGCGTCCGAGCGCACGAGGAACCCCGCGTCATAAAGCGGTTCGATCCCCGCCCATTCCCGCGCCGCATCCGAATACAGCGTCACGCGAGGATCGCGCCCCATCACCCGCAGCCGCGCGGCATCCTCGCCATGCGCCAGCGCCCCGGTGCCCGCCTGTGCCGCGTCCCGCGCCGCCGCGTCGCCCGCGAATTTATAGTGTCGGATCACCGCGCTGAAATCGCTCACCCGCACCCCGCTTGAGACATGCGGATGCGGCGCGATGCGCACGTCCGGCCCGTTGAATACCAGCGGGTGTTTGGTCAAACAGCACTCTTCGCCGAACACCCGGCCCCGCACGCCGCCAAAGCAAAACTGCAAGGCATCCGTGGGCACCGTGTTGTCGGCCATGAGGGCGGAGAATTCGATCTGCGCGCTGTGATAGGCAAACCGGTCCACCGTCGACACATCGTAGTATCGAAACGCCCGCAACGCCGCGTCAAACGACAGATCCGCCACCTCGGCCAAGGGCACGTCGGGAAACATCTCGAGCATTTGGGCCATCAGCGCCGTATCGCCGCGCCCCTCAAGATAGGCAATCAGCCCCGGCAGGCCGATCTCGGCCCGCCCCTCAAAATCAAACTGCTCGTCCATATCGACGTAAAGACACCAGCGCCCCGCGCCATAGCGTTGGGCCGGATAGGCGCGCATCAGATCCTCGTACTGCGCCAGCGGCAGCGCCACCCGGTCGATCACCGTGCCGGGTTGGGCCTCGATGCGCGCCACCGTGTCATCGGTCGACCCATTGTCGAGAAAGGCAAAATGCGTGATCCCCAAGCGCCGGTAATAGTCAAAGAACGCATCAAGGTGATAGCCCCCGTTGCGCACCAGCACGATGGCCAGCACCGCCCCCTCGGGCACGTCGAAACCCGCGCCGTGCAGCGGCTCGACAGCGGCGCGGAAACGGCGGCCGCGCAGCGCTTCGGCGGCCTTGCGGCGCAGACGGGAAAAAATGGAGGTTCGGCTCATACCGCCCGCTTTAGCCAGTCCTGCGCGCCCGGTCCACTATTCGGCGCGCGCCCGGTGCTCTTTGACGCGCAGGTAGGCATTTGCGCCCCACTGCGCCAGCGGCTGCGGTGGCAGGCGCGCGGGCGGGGCTTCGGCGTCAAAATGCGCGGTAATCTCGCTTGCCTCGCCCAGCGCGCTTTGCGCCGCCGCGATCCCCGTGAGCGTGCCCCGCGCGGTGCCAAGCCCGTTCTGCACGCAGGCCGAAAACACCCCCGGTGCCACCTCGCCGGTCATGGCCACACCGTTTCGGCTCAGGCACAGATGCCCGGCCCATGTCTGCGCCATCGCCATGCCCGCAAGCGCCGGAAAGCGCGCATCGAATTTTGCGCGGTGCACGGCGGCGGCGCGGCGCAGATCGCGGCGGCTGACGGTCATGCCGGGGCGCAGCGTGGCACAGGTGCGCGTCACGATCCGGTCGCCGCCCTGCGGTGCATCGATGCGCCGTACCGTGGTGCCCATTGGGTCGGACGGCGTGATCCCCCAGCGCGCCGCCCCCGCCAGCGCACCCATGGGCAGCACCGGCGTGATCGAGGCATAGAGAAACAGCTGCATCAGCCGCCCCCGTGCGATCCCGAAACTCTCCAGATGCCCGTTGGTGGCAAGGATCACGCGCGGCGCGGTCACGTGGCCCTGCGCCGTGGCAACCCGCCAATCGCCCCCGGCCTGCGCGATCTCAGCCACCGGGCTGCGCGCAAAAATCCGCACCCCGCCGCGGGCCAGCCCCGCCGCCAGCCCCCGGATATAGCCCGCAGGCTGCACCATCAGCGTGCCGGGCGTATAGAGCCCGGCGCGGTAGTGCCTGCTGCCCGTCAGTTCCGCCATATCCGCCGCATCCAGCGTCTGCGACGCCTCGCCCAGGGCGGCCAGATGCGCGGCGTAGCTTACGTTATGCGCCACCGCCCGCGCGGATACCGCGCCGTTCACCTTGCCCGCCGGATCGGCAAAGGCCGGATCGATCCCGTAGTCAGCCACCGCCGCGCGGGCAAATCCGATGGCCCGGCGATTGAGCGCGATCATCGCGCGGTCCCCCGCCCCGCCCGCGTAATTCTCGGACGCCAGATCATGCGGCAGATCGATCATGAAGCCAGAATTGCGCCCCGCCGTCCCTTCGGCAATGTCGAGCGCGTCCAGCACCACCACATCCAGACCCGGATCCATCAGCCGCAGCTGCCGCGCCGCCGACAATCCGGCAAAGCCCGCGCCGATCACCACCACATCCGCCGTGCCAGCGCCCTCAAGCGCGGGGTAGCGCGCGCCCGGCCCCAAAATCTCGGCCCAGGCGGCGGGGCTGTTGAACGCGGGCGTGCGGCGCGCGGTGAATGTCACCCCACCGCCTCATCCGCATCATCGGCCAGATCGATCCAGATGGTCTTCAGCTGGGTGTATTGGTCATGCGCCTGCACCCCGTTGTCGCGCCCGCCAAAGCCCGATTGTTTGACCCCGCCAAAGGGGGTGGAGATATCGCCCTCGCCGTAGCTGTTGACCGTCACCGTGCCCGCGCGCAGCACCCGCGCGCCGCGGATCGCCCGTTTCGCGTTGGCAGTAAACAGGCTCGCACACAGGCCATAGTCGCTGTCATTGGCGACCGTAATCGCCTCATCGAACGATCCCACGCGGATGACGCTCAGCACGGGGCCGAACACTTCGTCGCGCGCCAGGCGGTGCGCGGTATCCGCCAGCTCGATCACCGTCGGCTCCACAAAAATGTCACCGTGGGTACCGCCGCCCACCCGTGCGGCCGGCGCATCGGCAAGATAGCCCGCAACCTTCTCGAAATGCGCCCGGCTTACCATCGCGCCCAGCCGCGTTTGCGGGTCCAATGGATCACCCAGCGGCCAGTCGCGCATATGCGCCTCGATCTTGTCCAACAGGGCGTCCGCCACGTCCCGGTGCACGATCAGCCGCGAGATGGCCGAGCAATTCTCGCCCATGTTCCACAGCGCCCCGTTGACCACATGCGCCGCCACCCGGTCGAGGTTTTCCGCATCCTCCAGGACCACGCAGGCGTTCTTGCCGCCCATCTCCAGCACGACCTCCTTGGCGTTGCTTTCCGCCGCATAGCCCAGGAACCGTTTGCCGGTGACGGTCGAGCCGGTAAAGCTGACCATGTCGACATCCATGTGACGGCCCAGCGGCTCGCCGACCTCGGGCCCGGTGCCGGGCAGCACGGCCAGCACACCGCGCGGCACGCCCGCCTCATGGGCGAGTTCCGCCACGCGCAGTGCTGTCAGCGATGTCTCCTCGGCGGGCTTCACGATCACCGAACAGCCCGCCGCCAGTGCGGGCGCGATCTTCCAGCCCAGCATCAACAGCGGGAAGTTCCAGGGCAGCACCAGCCCCACCACGCCAATCGGCTCCCGCACGACCATGGCGATGTGATCGTCCGACGCCGGCGCGACGGAATCGTACATTTTATCAATCGCTTCCGCGTGCCACTTCAGGCAATGGATGAACTCGGGGATATCCACCGTTTCGCAGTCATAGATAGTCTTGCCCGCATCGAGGCTCTCCATCACCGCAAGCTCACGCGCGTGGCGGGTGATCAGCTTGGCCAGCCGGATCAGCACGTCCTTGCGGTGGCTCGGATGCGCGCGCGACCACGTGCCCGCCTCGAACGCATCGCGCGCCTTGGCCACGGCAAAATCCACGTCCGCCGCCCCGCAGGACGCGACCTGCGCCAGCACCGCACCCGTGGCCGGGTTCACCGTGTCAAAGGTCGCCCCCGACGCCGCCGGGCGATAGCCGCCATCCACAAACGCCTGCGTGGCAAACCGCATCCCGGCGGCAAGCGCGCCGTATTCCTCGCGTGTCAGCAAATCCATCATGCATCCTCCCCGGTGATCGCCGCGACGGTGGTTTTCAGCACCCGCACGACCTGTTCCAATTCGCGTTTGTCGTCCTTATTCAGCGGTTTGAGCGGCGGCATCATCCCGCCCGTGTCTATCCCCGCCATCGTGACCCCGTGCTTGACGCAGGCGACGAATTTGCCGCCCTGCTCCAGCACCCGCATCAGCGGCATCATCGCCGACATGATCCGCCGGCCCTTTGCAAAATCGCCCTGCACCGCGCAGGCCTCGTAGAGCGCCACATGTTCGCGCGGCAGGAAATTGCTGCCCGCGCAGACCCACGACCGCGCGCCCCAGGCAAAGAACTCCAACGCCTGATCGTCCATCCCGCACGACATCTGGATATGTGGATAATCCCGCGCCAGCAGGTGCACGCGGTTGATATCGCCCGAAGATTCCTTGATCGCGCAGATATTGCGCGACTGCCCCACCCGGTCGAGGAATTCCGCGCCCATGTTCACGCCCATGCGTCCGGGATAGTTATACAGCATCACCGGCAGGTTCGCCGCCCGGTCAATCGCCAGCGCATTCAGCGCGTTCTCCCGCTCCGTCGGGACGGCATAGGGCGGCGTGCCCAGCAGGATCGCATCCGCGCCCATTTCCCGCGCGCCGCGCGCCATTGCCACGCTGTCGGGCGTGCGCATGGTGCCGGTGCCCACGATCAGCGGCAACCGCCCCTTGAGCCGCGCGTGCGTGAATTCCGCCAGCGCCACGCGCTCCTCCACGGTCTGCGCGTAGTTCTCACCGGTCGAGCCGCCCGAGATCAGGCCATGCACCCCCGCCGCCACCAGATGCTCGATCTGATCGGCCAGCGCGTCGTGATTGAAACTGCCGTCGGGATGCAGCGGGGTGACAAGCGGGGTATAGATCCCCTCGAACTGGAAAATCGGGGTCATGGTGTCCTCTGGTCAGGGGCAGGAGTGCCAAGCGTGCCGGTAAGCGGCGCGGGCATCACGAATTGCGCGATTTGGTCCGACGACAGCCGCCAATGCGCCTGCGCCAGTGCGGCGGCAGCCTCACCGTCGCGGGCGTGGATGGCGTCGATAATGGTGTCGTGCTGATCGGCGGCAGTGGCCGTCTCCACGCGGTCTGCGCCGTAAAAGGTCATCGAGATTCGGGTGTGGTCGATCAGCAGGCGCCGAAAGCTCGGCAGCAGATAGACATTGCCCGCCATCTGCCCGGTGATGTCGTGAAAGGCGGTATTCGCGAGCGCCCGCGCGGCGGTGTCAGTGGCGCCCAGCGCGGTCCTGAAATCCGCCTGCGCGGCACGCAGCGCCTGAAGCTGATCGCCCGTGCGATGCGCCGCCGCCAAGCGCAGCACGGCGCCGTAAATCATTGGGGCGGCGAGGAAAAAGTCGCGCAGCGTGGTGTGCCCCATCTCGGCCACCCGCGCGCCGCGGTTCTCGCGCAGATCCACGTACCCCTCGCCCGCAAGCTCGCGCAGCGCCTCGCGCAACGGTGTGCGCGACAGCCCGTAGCGCTCTGACAACGCCACCTCATCCAGATCCGCCCCCGGCAGCAGGGCTTGCGTCAGGATGGCCTCGCGGAGGGCCGCGATCAGGGCGGCTTTGCGGTGGCGGGGCGTGGTTGGCACGGCTGCGGGCTCCGGAAACGGGGGACGTCCCGGCAGCTGAACCACAAATTATACAATATGTCTACAATTTATCGCCGCGCGCCGCCTGCCCCTCGGGCGCATCGGGCAAATTCGCCGTCTCCCGCAACTCGGGCGAATAGAACGTTTGCTGGGCGCGCCCCTTGTGCTTGCTGGCGTAAAGCGCGATGTCCGCTTCCTCCAACACGTCCTCACGGCTGACCGCATCCCCGTTCTGCACCCAGGCGGTGCCTATGCTGGCCGAGATTTCGCAGGTGTGCGCCCCAAAGACGACAGGCTCTTCGATGCGCTGGATGATGCGCGCGCCGACCCGTTCCAGCACCGCGATGTCGCGCACCGCGGGCAGCACCACGGTGAATTCATCGCCGCCCACCCGCGCGACCAGATCGGTCTTGCGCGTCTCTTCGAGCATCACCGCCGCGACCTGCCGCAACACGTGATCGCCTGCCGCATGGCCCAGCGTGTCGTTGACCGCCTTGAAGTAATCCAGATCGATGTGCATCACCGCAAAGGACGCATCGCTCGCCAGCAACCGCTCCAGCACCTGATCCAGCGCGCGGCGGTTCTTGAGCCCGGTGAGCGTGTCGGTGAACGCCTGTTCCTCCGCGGCGGTCTTGGCGCCCTGCAGGCGCAGGTTCAGACTGCGCGAGGCCTCCATCGCAGCACTCTGCGCCTCGATCAGATAGAGCATTTCGATGGCCAGATCGGTCGCGGCAAAATCCCCCGCACTCAGCCGGTAGTCGCGCACGCCCTGCTGGATCGAGATGCCGAACGACAGATCCAGCACGATCCGGTCGCGCCCCGACCAGACCATCACGCCCTTCAGATGCGCGGGCGGCTGGCCGCGCAGCGCCAGATGCAGCTTGTGGCGCGCGGCCCCCGTGATGTCGGTCAGCGCGTCTGTGCCACGCGGGCGCAGCACCTCAAAGACATCCCCAAACGCCTGCCCCTCGAATGTCATGTCAGGGCGCAGCTTGCGAATGGTGGGGCCCGCGTGCAGGATTGTGCCGCTGGCATCCAGCACCATGTGCATCGGGCACAGCACATCCAGCACATCCGACGTCGGCAGCGCAAGATTCATGACGCCCGTTGCCCCAGATCAAACGCCCGGCCATCGGCAAAATCCGCCTCGACCAGTTGGATGCGCAGCGTCTCGCGCCCCGCGGCATGGCCCTCATGCTCCAGCAGCGCCAGCGCGCCGTAATCATCCGCCATGGCCTGCAACACCCCCATCATCAGATGGCCAAACCCCGCAACGGGGCTGTCGCAGATCAGGCTGAACCGCCCCTCGCCATGGGTATGAAGCTCGATCGCGGGCAATCGCAGCTCGGCCACGGCCATGCGCGCGCGGTCGGGCAGATCGTCGAGCGATTGCAGGAAATCGTCAAAATCAACCCCGCCAAAGCGCAGCAAACGGCGCACGGCCTCAGTGTGGGTGACCAGATAGATGCCCACGTCTTCCAGCAGCGCCGCGCGCGGACGGCGCAGCACCGTGCTCATCGCGTCCAGCACGGCGGGCGTGGTCGCGTCGTCATAGCTCAGCATCGCCTCAAAGCTGGGCGGATCGATGCCCGCCCGCGCCGCCGTTTCAATCCAGGCGTCCCGGCCGTACCGGTCCCAGACGAAATTCTGTAAACTGCGGTTGATCAGCCCGTGCATGGGTGCCTCGCGTCGCTTGCGTTCCCCCCCGGTTGTGGCGGGCAAGCGTTAACGTCCGGCTAAGACACGGGCAAAAGCGCCGTCTTGGTTAATCCCTCAGAAGTCGGTGGGCGCGCCGCCTTCGGCCTTTCGGCGGGCGACAAAATCGGCCAGCTCATCGCGGATCGCGGCATCCATCGGCGGCGCCTCAAACGCGCCCACAATCTCGCGGAACATGTGATGCGCGCGCTCCTGCGTCCAGATGCCGCCTGCGACCTCCCAGCCCTCGTAGTTGGTCCAATCGCTCAGGAAGGGCTGGTAGAACGCGGTGGTATAGCGTTCCTGCGTGTGCTCGATCCCGAAGAAATGCCCCTGATTGCCCACCGATTTGATCGCCTCCAGCGCGATCTCATCCGGCCCCGTGGCGCAGATCGCGGGGTCCATATAGCGCTGAATTTGCTGCAAGATTTCGCAATCCATGATGAATTTTTCGGGCGACGCAATCAGCCCGCCCTCCAGCCAACCCGCCGCGTGATAGACCATGTTGGTCCCCGATTGCACCGCCGCCCACAGGCTGTTGGAGGTCTCCCACATGGCCTGCCCGTCGGGCACATTCGCCGCACACACCCCCGACGACCGCATCGGCAGTCCGTAATAGCGGCACAGCTGCCCGGTCATCTGCGTCGCGCGCATGTATTCGGGCGTGCCAAAGGCCGGCGCGCCGGTTTTCATATCCACGTTCGAGGTGAAGGTGCCGATGGCCACGCTCGCACCGGGGCGGATGATCTGCGCCAGCACCACCGCGATCAGCGCCTCGGCCAGCGATTGCGCAACCGCGCCCGACATGGTCACCGGCGCCATGGCACCCGCCAGCGTGAAGGGCGTCACCACCAGACCCTGATTGCGACGCGCGATCCGCATCCAGCCGTCCAGCATCGGAATGTCGTGTTTCAGCGGCGAGGTGGAATTGATGTTGGTGTACATCTTCGGGCTGGCTTCGAATTCCGCGTCGCTCCACCCGCCCGAGATGCGCACCATCTCCATCACATCCTCGACCCGCTCGCGGCCAAGCGAATAGGCGTGCATCGCTTTATCCGTCAGCGTCAGCTTGTCATACAGCACGTCGAGATGGCGCACGGAGGCATGGATATCCACCGGCTCCACCGGGTAGCCGCCGGCGAAGTGGATGCAGTTGAAATACTGCGTGAGCTTCAGCAGATCCTGACACATCGTCCGCGTCCCGGGCACCTTGCGGCCCAGCGCCATATCCCAGTAATTGGGCGGAGAGCTGACATTCCCGAATACCAGATTGCGCCCACCGATGGTGATCTCACGATCGGGATTGCGCGGAGTGATGGTGAATTCCGACGGCGCGAGGGCCACGTATTCCATCACCATCTCGCGGCCCATGCGCACGTTTTCACCGCTCACCGTGCAGCCTGCCTTGCGCAGGATCTCCAGCGCCTCGTGGTTCAGGATTTCGATCCCGATTTCCTCAAGGATGCGCATCGCGCCGTCGTGGATCGCGGCAACGCCCTCGGGGCCCAACGGCTCTACGGGCGCGTCGATGTTGACGGGCGGGTTCCACGGCATCTGCTCGATCACGGCAGAGCCGCGCCTGTCGCGTGCGCCCGCCCGTCCACCACCACGGGATCGGCGTTTCGGGGTCTCGGTCATGGCGGTACTCCTTGGCTTGCTTGCCAGCAGCAGGCCCCATGGCGGGACGCGCATCCGCGCCGTTTGCGACGGAATGTGTCGTTTTCGGTGGCCCGCCCGGTCAGAGCGTATCGAGCCAGCCCGGCAGGCCCCCGATATCGTCCAGCACCACATCCGCCATCGGCGCCAGTGTCGCGGCCTGCGCCCCCCCGTCAGCACCGCGACGGTACGCATCCCCGCCGCGCGTCCGGCACGCAGATCGTGCAGGCTGTCGCCTACCATCACGCAGCGCTCGGGCACCACGCCAACGGCGGCACAAAACGCCAACAGCTGCCCCGGCGCAGGCTTGCCGCCATGGCCACTGTCGAACCCGGCGATGAAATCAAACAACCCCGTGATACCGGCCGCGTCCAGATGCGCCCGCGCGGGCGCCTCGCTGTCGTTGGTCGCCACCCCCAGCGCCAGCCCCCGCGCCCGCAGGCCGCGCAGCAAGGGCACCAGCGGCACCGCCTCGCGCTGCGGTGCGCGCGCGGCCTCCTCGTCAAGGATCTTGAGGATGTCTTGCGCGCCCAACTCCGGCACACCGGGCGCCAGCGCATGCGCCACCTCGCCGGGGGTACCCGCGATCACGATGCTGTCGGGGGCAAAGCGCTGCGCCGCCACGTCAAAGCCGATCAGCGCCCCCAACGCCCGCGCGCGCGCGTCATCGGCCCCCGCCATCCGCCTCAGGAACGCCGCCGCCCAGGCCTCCCACGTGGTCGCGAAATCAAACAGCGTGCCGTCCTTGTCGAAGCAGATCGCGTTAACCGGCGGGGATCCGCCCATCGTGCCCGTCATGTCCAGCTCACATCCTGTCCACCCGGCAATACCTGACGCGCCTGGGCAAAGCGGTCGGGCGGCGTCTGCGTGGCCTCCGCGCAGGCCAGCACCCAGGCGTCATCCATCAGCAGGAAATCCAGCACAGCCCCTTGAAAAGAGGGATCATTCAGCCGCGCGCGCAGCTCGGCCTCGCTGCACCCCGAGGCCCCCAGAAAGACCGGCAGCAGATCCTCGTTGCCGACCAGCCAGCCAAGGGTCTGCAACGCGATGGCTTCGGCAGTGTCTGAAGAAAGTGTCACTGTCTTCCCCCTAAAGTAGATCAAAACATCAACGCTTTGTTAACCAATTGGTCAGAAAACTCATGCATCCCGACTGCGCCACGAAAGGATGCCAAGTGCAAGGTAAAATCCTCGTCATTGATGCCATATCCACGAAACGGATCGTGCTGAAGGTAAAGCTGACGGGCGCATTCTATCAGGTGGCCCAGGCCGCAACACTTGATGCGGCAGTGCAGGCCGCGCGCGCCGCCCCGCCCGACCTCATCATCACCGCGATGGACCTGCCCGACGGCGATGCCGCAGCACTTTGCACGCGGCTGCGCAGCCTGCCCACACTGGCCAATGTGCCGGTGCTTGCCATCGGCACGCAGCGCGACGCGGGTCAGCGCCTTGCGACGCTTGCCGCCGGGGCGGTCGACGTGATGCTGCACCCGCTGTCCGATACGCTGCTGCTCGGCCGTGTGCGCAGCTGCATCCGTATCCAGAACGCGCTGTCGGAATGGCAGATGCGCGAGGAGACGAGCTGCGCGCTTGGCCTTGCCGAACCGGCGCCCGATTTTGCGCACGCCAGCCGGATCTCCCTGATCGGCGACGATCTCGCAGCACTCAAGACCTGGGGTCGCAGGCTCAGCGCGGCGCTGCCCTGCACGCTGTCCGTCACCTGCCTGCGCGACGCGCTTGCCAGCCAGCACAGCGGAAAGCCCGCGGATGTGATCGTGGTCTGCCTGCCCCGGGCCGATGCGCCCGCCGCCGTCGCCCTGCGCCTGATTTCCGAGTTGCGGGCAAGCGCGCTCACCCGGCAGTGCGGCGTTTTGGTGGTGTCGGCTTGCGGCGATGAACAGCGCATGACCACCGCCCTGGATCTGGGCGCCGACGACGTGATGGGCGCCGGGTTCGAGCCGGAAGAGATCGCGCTGCGCCTCTCGGCCCTGCTGCGCCGCAAGCGGCTGGTCGAACGGGTGCAGCAGACCGTGCGCACCGGCCTGCACGAGGTCGTGCACGATCCGCTGACCGGCCTTTACAACCGCCGCTACGCGATGCCGCATATGGCCCGCGTGCTGGCCCGTGCCGCGCGGATGGGCCAGACGGCCGCCGTGCTGGTGGGCGACATGGATCATTTCAAGACGATCAACGACCGCTACGGCCACGCCGCCGGGGATGCCGTCCTGCAAGAGGCGGCGCGGCGGCTGCAACGCGAAATGCGCGGCTTCGACACCGTCGCGCGTATCGGGGGGGAGGAATTTCTGATCCTGCTGCCCACAACTTCGCCCGCCTGCGCGCGGCGTATCGGTGAACGGCTGCGCGACGCCATCGCCGCCACCCCATTTTCCCTGCCCGGCGGTCATCGCCCGGTGCGCATCACCATGAGCTTTGGCCTCGCGCTCAGCGGCGGCGGGCGTGACGAGGCGCCCGAGGATCTGCTCGCCCGCGCGGATAAGGCGCTTTATGCCGCCAAGACGCGGGGGCGCAATCAGGTCGAATGCAGCGTCCCGCAAAAACGCCCCGCCGCCTAAGGCGGGACGGACCGGAAAACCATCGCGCAAACACACAACGCTAAGCTGGGTATGCGGCGCCTAATCGCGCCCCTTCCGGCCAGACCTGCGCGACAGGATCTCTTCAAGCCGCGCCACATAGGCCGCGCGCTGCGTGTCCGACATCGCCGACACCCGGTCGAGCCAGGCCGCACTCAACGTGTCCTGGCGCAGCAGGCTCGCCTCGCGCTGCGCGCCGAGCACGACGGCGGCGGCGGCGCGGTCAAAGCGTTCCGCGCGCAGCAGCGTCAGCATCTCGCGCAGGCTTTCGCCGCGGTTGCGCGGCAACGCGCGCAGCGCCGCGCGCACCTCTGCCCGGTCGTCGCGCTCAAGCGCCCTGAGATACGGCGCAGGCCCCGCAAACCCCCGCCCGCGCGGCCCCTCACCGGCGCTTGCGCGCCACAGCGCACCCGCCACCGCAAGGCCGATCACCAGATTGACCGCCAGCGACAGGGCCAGCACATAGGGCAGCCAGCCGCGTTTGGGTTTGCCTGCATCCATGCTCATCCCTCCTCCGCCTCCCAGCCAAAGTCATAGAATGTCTCGGTCAGCTCCACCGTCGCCAACGCCCCCCCGTCCACCAGCACGGCCAGCGGATCAAGCGTGTCGCTGGGCGGGGCAAAGCCGATCCACATCCCCGCCAGCGCGCCCGTCACCACGCCGCCAAGGCCCACGGGGCCACCGATGCCGTCGACAATCCGGCGCCAGAGCGGCGCGCGCGGCTGGACCCGCGCGGCATCCGCCAGCACCCGTGCAATCAGCGCATCGGGCACGGCTGGCGGGTCCGCCCGCGCGGCGGCAAAGAGATCTTCGAGCGTGTCAGTCTTGCGGTCAGTCATCCTGGTATCCCAATGCTTCGCGGTCGCGCGCCAGCGCCGCCGCCAACGCGCGTTTGCCCCGCGCGGTCAGGCTTTCGACGGCCTCGACGCCGATGTCGAGAATGGCGGCGATCTCGGGATTGGCAAGCCCGTCGAGGTGGCGCAGCACCACCGCCTGCCGCTGCCGGTCGGGCAGTGTTTGCAACGCGGCGTCCAGCGCATCGAGGCGCGCGGCGTCCTGCAACCGCTGCGCGGCGGAGGGCTGTGGATCGGGCGGCTCCGCCACGGCATCCAGCGCCACGGTCGGGCGGCGGCGCAACCGGTCGGTGCACAGGTTTGCCGTCACCCGGTAGAGCCATGTCGCCGCCGTGGCCCGCGCCGGATCCCAATCGGGCGCCTGCCGCCACAGGCGCAGCATCGCCTCCTGCGCGATATCCTCGGCCTCCGCCGCATTGCCCATCACGCGCAACGCATGGGCGTAGACCCGTGGCAGCAGCTGCGCCGACAACAGCCTTGCTGCCGCCTGATCGCCCGCGGCAAAACGCGCCAGCAAGGCGCCGTCGGCGGCGCGGGCATCGTCGGTGGGGTGCTCATCACTCACGCGCTCTTTCCGGTTCAGCGGGGGCGGCGCGTCTTGCCGCCCCCAATGGGCGATTACTCGCCCGCGCCCTGACGCTTACCACCTTTGCGCGCCTTTGCGAACTCCTCGGCGCTCAGCGCGCCGTCGTCATTCGCATCCAGCCGTTCGATCATCTTGGCGGGATCGCGGCGGGCCGTCATCTCGGCGAGGGTCAGATCGCCGCTGTTGTCGGCATCCAGCCGCTCGAACATGCGCGCAGCACGCTTGCCGCCACGGCTGTCCGCCGCCTGCTCCAGCTCCGCCGCGCTCAGCGCGCCGTCGCCGTCGGTGTCGAACCGCTCCAGCAGCCGCGCCTTGCGGCGGCCCTGCGCCTGTGCGGCCATCTCTTCGGGGGTGATGGCGCCGTTGCCATCGGCATCGGCCTGCGCAAAGCGCGCGGCGGCGCGGGCCTCAAGCTCGGCGGCGGTGATCTGACCGTCGCCATTCGCGTCGATCCGCTCGAACCGCGCGGCGCCGCGATCGTCCGCCGAGGCAGCGGTGGCGATCAGACCGGCAGCGATGGCCAGCGCGGTAAAGGTTTCCTTGAACATGGTGCTCTCCGTTTTTTATGGGCGTCGCCGCAGCCTCTTGCCGCGATGACCCTTCTTGAACGGAGCAGCCCGCCGGTTCCGTCGCGGATTTTTCCAATTTTTTTCGGCCTGCCCCGTGGCGAGACAAATCGCCACCTTCCCTTCGCCCCCTGCACCAAGCTACACCGCACCCACCGTAACGCAGGACCGCCGTTCATGACCCATCCCTCCGCCCAGCACCACACGCAGCAAACCGATGAAGGTGAGCGCGCGCGCCTGCCCGCAATGCTGCGCGGCTGGCGGCGGCAGTGTCCGAACTGCGGTGCCGGCCCGCTGCTGACCGGCTATCTCAAGGTGCAGGACCACTGCACCGTGTGTGAGCAGGAGTTCCACCACCACCGCGCCGATGACGGCCCGGCGTATCTGACGATCCTGCTGGTCGGCCACCTCATGGCACCGCTGCTGCATCTGGTGTTCGTGCACTACCGGCCCGAGCCCATCACCCTCTTCACGATCTTTGCGGTTGGCACGGTGGGCCTGTCCCTCTACCTTCTGCCAAGGTTCAAAGGGGCGATGATCGGCTTCCAGTGGGCCAGGGAAATGGGGGGCTTTGCGCGCTCCGAATAGGGGGCGCGATGAGCACCGACAAGACACAGATCCGCAACGCCGCCACGGTCATCGTGATCCGTAACCGCACCGGCGCGCCCGAGATCCTGATGGGTCAGCGCGGCGCCAAGGCGGTGTTCATGCCCAATAAATTCGTCTTTCCCGGCGGGGCCGTGGATGCGGGCGACGCCAACATCCCGCTGGCCACCCCGCTGGGCGATCCCTGTGGCGCGCGGCTGGCCGAGGATGCGGATGCGACGCTGACCCACGCCATCACCGTCGCCGCCATTCGCGAATTGTGGGAGGAAACCGGCCTGATCCTCGGCGTGCCGGGCGTCTGGGAGGGCGACGTGCCGCTTGACTGGCAGACCTTTGCCGCGACGGGCCACGTGCCCACCGCCGCGCCTCTGCAATTCGTGTTCCGCGCCATCACCCCGCCGGGCCGCCCGCGCCGGTTCGACGCGCGGTTCTTTCTGGTGGACGTGGCCGACATCGCGACCGACCCGGATGATTTCTCCGCCGCCTGCGATGAGCTGAGCCACTTGCAATGGGTGCCGCTGAGCCGCGCGCGCGGCTTTGACATGCCCTTCATCACCGAGGTCGTGCTGGCCGAGATCGAGGCCCGCGCCGCCGACCCCGCCCCGCCCGCCTCGGTCCCGTTCTTCCGCAACGACGACGAGGAAAGCCTGTTCCTGCGCCTGCGCGGCCACAAGGCCTCCTACGAGAGCTGAAACCCACCTCCATTCTGCCATAAAGCTGCCGCCGTTTCCTGGTCAGTAGCTTTATTAATAATGTGAGGTTTGGAATGGAACTGATAATTGTAATCGCTATTTGCGCGGCCATCGCCCCAATCGGTCTGATAATTTTTGCCGTCGGACTCATCGCCGACATGGTCGCAGACCATCCGCGCGGGAACATCGTGGCCTTTGTCGGGCTCTTGCTGTTCTGCCTATCTGTCGCAGGTCCTTGGATCATTGTCGACAACGCGGCAGACCGGGTAGTCTTGATGATCGACGGTGGATCGCTAACGACCGACACTACCAGCTTCCTCAGATAAACTAAACGAACAGCACCAACAGCAGGATCGAGGCCACCAGCACCGCCATGCCCAGCGCCTCGCGCCCGGTGATCCGCTCGCGAAAGAACAGGGTCGAGGCCATCACGGAAAAGATCAGCTCGACCTGCCCAAGCGCCTTGACGTAGGCCGCGTTTTGCAGCGTGAAGGCAATGAACCAGCACAGCGATCCGGCCATCGAGGTCAGCCCGATCCACACCGCCACCCGCCGCGCGGCCCAGACGCGGCCGATCTCTCCGGGTTCGCGCAGGCGCAGCCAGACCAGCATCACCGCCGTCTGGATCGCCACCACCGCGCAAAGCGTCACGCCCGCGCGCAGCAGCGGATCCTCCGCCGCGATCTGGAGCGATGCCCCCGGTACGTCACCGCCGAGACGGCGAAAAACGCGCCCGACGCGATCCCCAGCCCCGCCGCGCGGTTGCCCAGATCGCGCAGCGACAGACCCCGCGCGCCGTCCTTGCCCGACAGCAGCAGCAGCGCCAGCACCCCAGCAGGATCGCCCCCAGCGCGCCAAGGCTCACCGCATCGCCCAGCACCACCGCACCCGTGATCACGGTCAGGATGACTTCGGTCTTCTTGAACGTGATGCCCACGGCGAAATTGCGCGTCTTGAACAGCGCCACCACGCAGATCGTCGCGATGATCTGCGCCACCGCGCCAACGCTGCCGTAGATCCAGAAGGCGCCGCTCAGCGTCGGCAGGGCCGCGCCCGACGCGCGCAGATAGACCGCCAGCAGCACCACCACGACCGGCAGCGCATAGACAAACCGCGAAAACGTGGCCCCCGCCGCCGTCAGCGTGGCGGTGGCCAGCACCTTTTGCAGCATGAAGCGCACGGTCTGGAACAGGGCCGCCGCAACGCTGGCGATGATCCACGGATCAGGAAGAAGCTGTGTCATGCCCCTTGATTGCGCAGATCGGTGCTTCGCGCCAGTGCGGATGGGCCACCGGCTCCTTTGCGCGCCACAGATAGCGCGCGAACACCTGCGCGTAGGATCGGTAGACATAGCCGTGGTTGCGCGCCACGTAAGCCTCCCGCCGTGCGGCGTAGAGGGCGGGCAGCCGGTACCACGGCACGGCCGGATGCATGTGATGCACCAGATGCAGGTTGTTGTTGAGAAACAGGAACGCCAGCGGCCCGCGATCCTCGATGATCACCGTGCGCCCCGAGACGCGCAGATGGGCCTGATGCTCAAGGAATGTGCGGATCTTGAGCACCGACAGCGCGCCGTAACAGGCGAGCAGGTAGGCCCACAGCGGCAGCGCTGACAGCGCCACCAGCACCAGCGTCAGGGCGACGCCGGGCAGATGCGCCAGCCAGTCACGAAGCACATGCGGCGCGCCCGCCCGGATCGCGCGCAGATCGTCGCGCCAGAAAAGATAGGTGCCAATCGCAGGCCCCAGCAGGATGCGCCCCGCCAGCGTGTTGTTGATCCGCAAAATTCCTCGCACCACGCGGGGCAAGCGCGCCCAGACACCCGGATCCAGATAGGCGCTTTCCGGATCGTCGTAGGGATCGGTCAGCGCCGCGTCGCGGTGGTGCGCCAGATGCAACCGTTTGAACCGCAGATAGGGGATCGCCAACCCCGGCTGCCACAGGCCCAGCACCGTCTCGGCGCCCGCGTGGCCAAACGGATGACCATGCAGGATCTCGTGGGTCAGCGAGCTGTGCAGCGTCAGCGCCGGGATCAGCAACACCACCGCCAGCCATCCCAGATCTCCCGGCAGCGCCAGCGCCGCTGCCCAGACCCCGCCAAAGACGACGATCAAGGCTAGCGTGGGCAGATCGCGCAGCGCACTCCTGCGCGCGCCGGGACTGTGTGTGTGCATCTCTGGCTCCCTTTGGCTGCGCTCAGCCTAGGGGGCATCCCAACGGCCCAGCTATTCGGAAAATTGTTCACTATTGGCAAAATCGGTGATTATTATCACCAGATGTCGCCCCCAACACCCAAACACACCCGCGCCACCCAATGCCGCGCCCGTCTGCGCGACGCGATGGGCCGCGCCGGGCTCAGTCAAAGCGCGCTCGCCCGTGCCGCCGGCGTGGATCGCTCGACCCTGTCGCAATGGCTTAAGGACACGGGCGCGCGCATGCCCGGTGGCCACCTGCTGGCCGATTGCGCCGCCGCACTCGGGGTCTCGAGCGATTGGCTCCTCGGCCTCTCGGACCGGCCCGAAACCACGGCGGCGGTGCTGAAAAACACGCTCTCGCTCAGTCAGGCGCCGCGCGCGCTGGTGGACGAACAGATCTTTGACTGGCACCGCGAGGCGGCGGGCTACAAGATCCGGCATGTGCCCGTTGGCCTGCCCGACATGCTGAAAACCCGCGCGATGCTGGAATGGGAATACGGGCCGCATCTGGGCCGCACGACCGAACAGGCCATCAACGCCTCCGAAGACCGTCTGGCGTGGATGCGGGGCGCGCAATCGGACTACGAAATCGCGATACCGCTTTTCGAGATCCACAGCTTCGTGCGCGGCACCGGCTACTACGAAAGCCTGCCCCACGCCGCCCGCCACGCCCAGATCGCGCGGCTGACCGATCTTGCCACGACGCTCTACCCGCGCCTGCGCCTGTCACTCTTCGACGCACGCAGGCTCTATTCCGCGCCGATCACGCTCTTTGGCCCGCTGCTGGCGGTGATCTATACCGGCGGGCACTACATGGCCTTCCGCGACCGCGAGCGGATCACGCTCTTCACCCAGGATTTCGACCGCCTGGTGCGCGAGGCAAGCGTGCCCGCCCACGGTTTTGCCCGCCATCTGGGATCGCTCTAGAATTTGGGATCGGGGTTTTCAGTATGGCCGTCCACGGCGATCACCTGCCCCGACACAAGCCGCGCCGCGTCAGAGCCCAGAAACACCGCCATATCCGCCACATCCTGCGCGGTCACGAAACTGCGCATCGACGTGCCCGCCGCATAGCCCGCGTAGACCGCATCGCGTGTCATGCCCTTGATCGCCGCCTCGCGCGCCAGCACACCCTCCATGCGCGGGCCCTCAACGGCGCCGGGGCAGATGGCGTTGGCGCGGATGCCAAAGGGGCCCAGCTCCATCGCGAGGGTTTTCATCAGGCCGATCACCGCCCATTTCGCCGCCGCATAGGGCGCGCGGTTGGGATAGCCGTAGATGCCCGCGGTCGAGGAGGTCAGCACAATCGCGCCCCGCCCCGCCGCCTTCATCGCCGGGGCCGCGTGTTTGGCCACCAGAAACGCGCCCTCAAGGTTGACCGACACGCAGGCGCGCCAGTCGGCCAGGGCGATATCCTCGACCAGCGCCGTCGGCCCGGCGATGCCCGCATTGGCGCAGAGCACATCGAGCGTTCCGATCTCGGCGATGACCGCCGCCATCGCGGCCTCATCCACCGCATCCGCCTGCCGGCTGCGCCATGTCCTCGGCAATTCCGCCAGCGCGGCACCATCCACGTCCGTCACCCAGACCGTATGCCCCGCCGCCTCAAACGCAGCCCCCATGGCGCGCCCGATGCCGCTGGCCCCGGCGGTGATGAGCACATGGCTCACCGCGGCGCCCCAATCGCGCGGCCCACGCCCTCGGGCATCGGCAGCCCGGCGTGGCCTGCGGCGAAACGCACCAGTGCCGCCTCGATCGCCGGGCCGGGCGGGCACGGCTTGCGGGTCTCAAGGCTCACGTGCAGCAGGAAATGCTCGCCGGTCGCCAGCAGCCGCTCCCCCTCGTGCATCTCGTGGAACAGATGCATCTTCTTGCCCTCCCCCAGAATGACCCGCGTGCGGATGCTGATCACAGCGCCCGCGTGCACCTCGTCGATATGGCGGATATGCGTCTCGGCGGTGAAATAGCTGCCGCCGGATTTGATGTATTCCGCGTCACAACCGATGATCTGCATGAAGCGGTCGGTCGCATCGGCAAAGGCGTGCAGATAGCGCGATTCCGTCATGTGCCCGTTGTAATCCGTCCAGTCGAGCGGCACGGTGCGCTGCGCGGTCTCGACCAATTCACCGGCGGGCAGATCGGCGGCGGCGGCGGCATGCACCGTGCCCGCGCGCAGCTGCGCCTCATGCGCGTTAATGAGCGCGCCCGCCCCCCAATCCTGCGCCTTGAGCCCGCGCATCATGGTCACAAGGTTGTTGTCGCGGATGCGCTCCAGCTGGCGGATCGAAAACGCCCCCGATTGCGCGTCGGATTGATCCGCGATCAGATCCACCAGCTCAGGTGTGAAATCGGGCACATCCATCAGTTTGGTCCAGGGCCATTTCAGCGCAGGGCCGAACTGCGCCATGAAATGCTTCATGCCCGCCTCGCCGCCTGCCACGCGGTAAGTCTCGAACAGGCCCATCTGCGCCCAGCGGATGCCAAAGCCGTAGCGGATCGCGTCGTCAATTTCTTCGGTGGTGGCGATACCGTCCTTGACCAGCCACAGCGCCTCGCGCCAGACGGCCTCTAGGAAACGGTCGGCCACATGGGCGTCGATTTCCTTTTTCAGGTGCAGCGGATGCATCCCGATGCCGCGCAGAATATCCTGCGCGCGCGCCAATGTGGCCGGGTCCGCGTCGGGGGCCACCAGCTCCACCAGCGGCAGCAGGTAGACCGGGTTGAATGGATGCGCGACCATGATCTGGCCGGGCCGGGCCGCCTTCTCGCGCAGCTGCGACGGCTTGAAGCCGGAGGTGGACGAGCCGATCACCGCCTCCGCCGCGCAGGTCGCCTGAATTTCCGAGAATGTCGCGTGCTTGATCTCCAACCGCTCCGGCACGCTTTCCTGTATCCACGCCGCCCCGCGACGGCCTCGGCAATCGTGTCGTGAAAGCTGACCGTGCCCTCTGGCGGCAGCGCCACATCCGTGAGACCGGGCAGCGAGCGGCGGGCGTTGGCCATCACCTCCGTGATCTTGCGCTTGGCCTCCGGGTCGGGGTCGAACACCCGCACCGCCCAGCCGTTGAGCACAAAGCGCGCGGCCCAGCCGCCGCCAATGACGCCACCGCCGATGATTGCTGCCGTCTTTTGCATCATAGCTCCTTGAGGAATGTCGTATCGTATCCGTTGAAATCGAGGATTTCGCGCGCCGCGCGGATCCTGTCGGCGCCGCCGGTTGCGGCACGGTCGAGGATCCACGCAAATGTCCCGTCGGGGGAGCCAACGAGGGCCGTGCGAAAGCCCTCATCCACCCACAAAACCCACAGGCGGCGCTGCTCCCCGCCCGGCATGGTGATCACATAGCGGCCCGGCCCCGTCCGGCGCGTCGGCAGATCCTCGGCGGCGGTGAAGCAGATGCCCGCCGGGTCGCAGACATCCGCACCGATGCGGAAGGTGCCACCGCGAAAGGCAAGCTGTTCGAACTTGTCGGCCTCGGGCAGTACCGCGCGCACCCGCCACAGCCCGGCGAACTTCGCCGCGTCAAAGCGCGAGGTCACGCCGATGGGCACGTTCGCGTCGCGGTAGCTGGGCGCGGTGGTGACGCCACTGCCCACCGGCGCGTTGCAGGCCGCCAAAGCCGCGAGCACGAAACAGGCGACAATCGTATGCACACGCGGTGCACGCACGGTGTACGCCCGGTGCACGCCGGTTTTCACCGCGGCGCCCGCTTTTGCAGGCCCAAACGCTCGCGTACCTGATCCGGCCCGATCAGCGTGGCACCCATCCCCTCGATGATGCCGCGTGCCTTCGTGACCAGCTGATGGTTCTCCGCCAGCACGCCCTTTTCGAGCCACAGGTTGTCCTCCAGCCCGACGCGCACATGCCCGCCCGCCAAGACTGAGGCGGCGACATAGGCCATCTGGTTGCGCCCCAGACCAAAGGCCGAAAACGTCCAGTCGTCGGGCACGTTGTTCACCATCGCCATGAAGGTATTGAGGTCATCCGGCGCGCCCCACGGCACCCCCATGCACAGCTGCACCAGCGCGGGGCTGTCCAGAACACCGTCCTTGACCAGTTGCTTTGCGTACCAAAGATGGCCGGTATCAAACGCCTCGATCTCGGGCTTCACGCCCATGTCGGTCATCATCTGACCCATGGCCGTCAGCATCCCCGGCGTGTTGGTCATCACATAGTCGGCCTCGGCGAAATTCATCGTCCCGCAATCGAGTGTGCAGATCTCCGGCAGGCACTCCGCGATATGGGCCAGCCGCTCCGTAGCACCCGCCATATCCGTGCCCATCTCATTGAGATCCATGGGGTTTTCCACGTCCCCAAAGACCAGATCACCACCCATCCCGGCGGTCAGGTTCAGCACCACATCGGTGTCGCTGTCGCGGATCCGCTCGGTGACCTCGCGAAACATCCCCACATCGCGCGAGGGCGCGCCTGTTTCGGGATCGCGCACGTGGCAATGCACCACCGCCGCCCCCGCCCGCGCCGCCGCGATGGCGCTGTCGGCGATCTGCTGCGGCGAGCGGGGCACGTGGTGGCTGCGGTCCTGCGTGGCGCCCGATCCGGTCACGGCGCAGGTGATGAACACCTCTCGGTTCATAGACAATGGCATGGGTATCTCTCTTTCGTTTCGGCGCGAAGATGCAGGGGCCGCAGCGCCAATGCAAACCCCAATTCAATAGGGCATCGGATGGGCGCGGTGCGCGGCATCCAGATCCGCCATGACCTCTTCACCCAACGTCAGATCCATGCCTGCAAGGATGTGATCGAGCTGCGGTAACGTCGTCGCGCCAAAGATCGTGGAGGCCATGAAGGGCCGGTCGCGCACGAACGCCAGCGCCATGTGGATGGGATCGATCCCGTGCCGTTCGGCCACCGCGATATAGGCCGCCGCCGCCGGGTTGGCGCGGTCGGTCATGCGCCCGCCCATCTCGGGATTGAGCGACCGGCGTGAGCCTTCGGGGATATCGCCGCCGATGTATTTGCCCGTCAGAAAGCCTGCGGCCAGCGGGGAAAAGCTCAGCATTCCAATATCCTCGTTGCAGCACGCCTCGGCCACGTCCGTATCGGCCAGACGGCACATCAGCGAGTATTCATTCTGCACGCTCGCGATGCGCGGCCCGGCGCCACGCTCGGCGGCCTCGGCCCATTGCGTCAGGCCCCAGGCGCTCTCGTTGCTCATGCCAAAGGCGCGGATGCGGCCCGCGTCCACCTCGCGCTGCAGCGCGCCGAGGCAGTCGTCGATATTCTGCTTCACTGCCGCAGGATCCTGCCCGGAAGGGTCATACGTCCAGTTCTGCCGAAACATGTAGCTGCCGCGATTGGGCCAGTGGAACTGGTAGAGGTCGATGTAATCGGTCTTGAGCCGCTTGAGCGAGCCTTCGATCGCCTCGGGGATCGTTTGCGCGGTGATCTCGGACCCGTCGCGCACATGCGCCAGCCCCGCGCCCGAATGCTTGGTCGCGAGCACAAAGTGATCGCGCCGCCCCACCCGCGCGATCCAGTCGCCGATGATCTCTTCGGTGCGGCCGATGGTTTCCTTGGCCACGGGGTTGACCGGATACATCTCGGCGGTGTCGAGAAAATTGATCCCCGCCGCCAGCGCGCGGTCGATCTGCGCGTGGGCTTCCGCCGGTTCCGTCTGCGTGCCAAAGGTCATCGTGCCCAGGCAATAGGCCGACACCTCGATCCCGGTGCGGCCCAGTTGGTTCATTTTCATTGCGCTCATCCCTGTCGTGCCAAATTCCTGCCAGACTACGCGGCCTGCGCATGCTCACAAGCGCAAAGAGACATCATCTGTCGCAAACGGGGTTTCCTTTGGCGCGGCTTGGGCGCAAGGATCGCGGATGCGTATGATCGTCTCCTTCGCGGCGCTGTTTCTGTCGGTGGCCCTGTTGCAGCTCAGCTCGGGCGGGGTTGGCCCGCTGGATGTGCTGTCGGGCACCGAGCTGGGATTTTCACGCCAGCAGATCGGCTTTTTGGGATCGGCGCATTTTCTGGGCTTCTTCATCGGCTGCTGGATCGCCCCACGCCTGCTGGGCAGCGTCGGCCACAGCCGGGCATTCGCGGCCTTTACCGCGTCGGGCAGTATCGGGCTGATCGGGCATATGATGATCGTGGACCCCACCGCCTGGGCGTTGATGCGCGTGGGCTCGGGGCTGTGCGTGGCGGGGTGCTACACGGTGGTCGAGGCGTGGTTGCAGGCCAAGGTCACCAACGAGACGCGCGGCCGCGCCATGGGCACCTACCGGATGGTCGACATGACCGGATCGCTTGGCGCGCAGCTGCTGATCGGGTTTCTGGCGCCTGCCAGCTATGTCTCGTACAATCTGCTGGCGATCCTGTGCTGTGCCGCCCTGCTGCCGATCACCATGACCAAGGTGCAGCAACCCGAAACCCCTGCCTCCCCCGCCTGCGGCCTGCGCTGGCCTACACCCGCTCCCCGCTCGCGGTGGCCGGCGTGATCGTCGCGGCGCTGTCGAGCGCGTCCTTCCGTATGGTTGGCCCGATCTACGGGCAGGAAGTCGGGCTGAGCGCTGGGCAGATCGGCTGGTTTCTGGGTGCCTTCGTCATCGGCGGCGCGCTGGCGCAGCTGCCCGTCGGCTGGCTGGCGGATAAATACGACCGCCGCTGGGTGCTGATCTGGCTGTCGGTGGCGGCGATGCTTGGCTGTGCCGTGACCGTGGGCGCGTCCGGCAGCGGGGTCTGGGGGGTGATGCTGGCCTCGGGCCTCTTTGGGCTGACGACCTTCCCGATCTATTCGGTCGCCGCCGCGCACGCGCATGACTACGCGTCCTCGGATGAGCGGGTCGAGCTGTCGGCGGCGCTGATGTTCTGGTTTGCCATGGGCGCCATCGCCGCCCCCTACGGCGCATCGATCCTGATCGAAAACTACGGGCCCGCGGCCCTGTTCGCGATGCTGGCCACCGGGCACGGGGTGCTGATCGTGTTCGGCCTGTGGCGGATGCGTGCGCGCAAGGGCCGCGCCCCGCGCACCCGCTACGTGCCGGGCCTGCGCACCACATTCACCATCGGGCGCCTGACGGGGCGGTTGCGCGACGAAGGCCCGAAGGACTAGCCCTCGCCCATGCCCCCTGCTACACCGCGCGGCAGACAGCAAGGGCGCATACCATGGCACGGCATCTTATCACTTCGGCGATCCCCTACATCAACGGGATCAAACATCTGGGCAACCTCGTGGGCAGCCAGCTGCCCGCCGATCTATACGCCCGCTACCTGCGCACGCGCGGGCATGAGGTGCTGTTTCTTTGCGCCACGGATGAACACGGCACCCCGGCAGAGCTGGCCGCCGCCAAGGCGGGCAAACCCGTGGCCGACTATTGCGCCGAAATGTACGCCGTGCAGGCCGACATCGCCCAGCGCTTTGGCCTCTCGTTCGACCACTTCGGGCGCTCCTCGTCCGAGCAGAACAAGCGGCTGACCCAGCATTTTGCGGGGGTTCTGGCCGACAATGGCCTCATCGAGGAAGTCGAGCAGCGCCAGATCTACAGCGAGACCGACGGGCGTTTCCTGCCCGACCGCTATGTCGAGGGCACCTGCCCCAACTGCGGGTTCGAGGACGCGCGCGGCGATCAATGCGACAACTGCACCAAACAACTGGATCCAGAGGACCTGATCGACCCGCGCTCCACCATCTCGGGCGCGACCGATCTGGAAATGCGCGCGACCAAGCATTTGATGCTGCGGCAAAGCCAGATGCGCGGGCAGCTGTCGGATTGGATCGAGAGCAAGTCCGACTGGCCCTTGCTGACGACCTCGATCGCGAAAAAATGGCTCAACGACGGGGACGGTTTGCAGGACCGCGGCATTACCCGCGATCTCAGCTGGGGTGTGCCGGTGAAACGCGGTGACGCTGAGTGGCCGGGGATGGAGGGCAAGGTCTTCTACGTCTGGTTCGACGCCCCCATCGAATACATCGCCTGCGCGCAGGAATGGCAGGACGCGGGCGGCGGCGACTGGGCGCGCTGGTGGCGCACCGACAAGGGCGCGGATGACGTGCGCTACACCCAGTTCATGGGCAAGGACAACGTGCCCTTCCACACGCTCAGCTTTCCGGCCACGATCATCGGCTCGGGCGAGCCCTGGAAGCTGGTCGATTACATCAAATCCTTCAACTACCTCAATTACGACGGCGGCCAGTTCAGCACGTCACGCGGGCGCGGCGTGTTCATGGATCAGGCGTTGGAAATCCTGCCCGCCGATTACTGGCGCTGGTGGCTTTTGTCCCACGCGCCCGAAACATCGGACGCCGAATTCACCTGGGAGAATTTTCAGGCGTCGGTGAACAAGGATCTGGCGGATGTGCTGGGTAACTTCGTCAGCCGGATCACCAAATTCTGCCGCTCGAAATTCGGGGAGGCCGTGCCGGAGGCCGGGGCGTTTGGTGAGGCCGAAGAGGCGCTGATCGCCGATCTGGGCGAACGTGTCGCCCGCTACGGCGCCGCAATGGACGCGATGGAGGTGCGCAAATCCGCCGCCGAGTTGCGCGCGATCTGGGCGGCGGGCAACGAATACCTGCAAGCGCAGGCGCCCTGGACCACCTTCAAGACCGACCCGGACGCGGCGGCGGCGCAGGTGCGCCTCGCGCTCAATCTCATCCCGCTCTACGCGCAGCTTGCCGCACCGTTCATCCCCGACGCCAGCGCCAAGATGCTGGCGGCCATGCGCGTCGAGGATACCGGCTGGCCCGACGACATCCCCACCGCCCTCACCCGCCTCGCGCCGGGCCACGCCTTCGACGTGCCCGAGGTGCTGTTCGCCAAGATCACCGACGAGCAGCGCGAGGATTGGGCTGAGCGGTTCGCGGGCGTGCGGGAATAGGTTTGGGCTGGCGCAACGAACGGAAGCTTAGAGCCCTATTTGACAAATGCTGCATACGGCACGAATGTCCGCTAAAGTCGGGCTAAGCGACAGAAGGGCTCAATTTAGCATGCCGCTAAACCGCAATTTGTTTTGGTCAACGATGGCGCTAGCCACACTGCTGGGGTCACAATTGTCCTCACACGAAACCGTCAATCCGCTATCTTGTTCGGCACACTTTCAAGGAAGAGCAAACTGGCTTGAGGCACTTGGCGGTCACTCTGCTGCTGTAGATTTCATGACAGTCCGAGCAGAGACGCTATGGTATAGTGTATCTCGCGACTGCGGAATGTTTACAGGATTTGGGCACCAAGGATGTGAATATGACCCTAATCGCCTGTCGGTGTCCGACGTAATGACCAAATGGGCGGTGGTCAGTCAGGGTTACGAACCATGGCCGACGTGCATGGAAGATAGCTTTTGCTCCTCATGCCTTTCATTGTATAAAAATATTGTCCGTTGAAAATCACTTAAAAATACTCAGGAGAACAAAACCCAAGCACCCGGGCGCCCCTCGACTTGAAGAGCAGCCATTCAATTCTGAGGATCCAATGTCTGCTTTGTCCGCAAAGCAGCCGCTCCTTCGCAACCATGGTACCTGCGGCCGGACTCGAACCAGCACGGCCTGTTCGGCCTAGAGATTTTTAATCTCCTGTGTCTGCCATTCCACCACGCAAGCCAACCCGTGGCCAATTCTGCGCGCGAAAGGCACTCGGTCGGTGTCGGCCTCAGCCCCGCATTTCCTTGGGCGTGATCCCGTAGCGACGTTTGAACAGCCGGGAGAAATGCGCGTGATCGGCAAAGCCGAATCCGTGCGCAATGGCACCGATGGGCTCGTTTGTGGTGAGAAGCGCGATCTGCGCCCGCTCCAGCCGACACCCGAGCACGTATTTGTGCACCGATGTCCCTGTCTGCGCCTTGAAGGCCCGCGAGAACCAGCTCGGGCTCATGCAGGCGACGCCCGCGATCTCGCTGATCGACATGCCGTCGACAAGATGCGCGTGGATATAGTCAATCGCCCGCTGGATCCGTGCGTCCGTGCCGCCGGTGGATGGTGCCCGTTTGTCCCGCGCTGCAAAAGCCAGCGCGCGCGCGGTGATGGCGGTCGTCAACCCTTCGAGATAGAGACGGTCCACGACGGGTTCCTTGAGGTGCGCGATGGCAAGTCTGGCCAGGGTCGCCGCCTGCGGATCGGTGCCCGAGACAAGATCGCGCGCGGAAAGGTCAAGTCCGTCAAGGTGTTCGCGGGCAAACTGCTCGATGTCATCGGTGTTGAATTCAATCAGCAATTCCCAGTCAAGGCTGTGACCGAAAAAAGAGAAATCCACACCAGCAGCAAGAAGATCCACGCCGTTGGGGTGCAATGTCGATGGTGTTCTCGCCACGCCGTCCAGCGAAAACGCGCAGTCGTCTCTCATCCCGCGCAGCCCGACATTCAACATGCGTTTGCTGGTCTGGAACATCACATCAACGTCCCCCGGTGGCATGGCGATGATGCTCACCGCCGCGGTTTCAACCGCATAGCCGGAAGGCGAAAGATACGGAACGCATGTACCTTCCAGGTGCCTTTGCGTGAAAACCCTGTTTTCAGGCATCTCCGCGTCTGGGTCGTCACTATCCATACAGCAACCCTAGCGGGCTTCGCACAGCGGACCAAGCGTTGCGTCTCATTTTGTTGTTTCGATCCAATTTTGGCCGATGGCCGCGATGTGCGCCACCACTGGATCGCCCGAAATTTGAAATACGCCGCGCCGGATTTATTTTTGAGGAAAAAGCGGGCTGGGCGGACGGCTTTGCCCGCACATACTCGGGGAGGCACTCACCATGGCGAAACATCCGGCAAAAGCCGCCGTCAAATGCGCGGCCACGGACAAACGCAGCGGAGTGTTTGACTGGCACGACGTCGTGGACGGCACTACGCTGAACAGCGACGTGACCATTCTGTTTTTCTCGACCGACGCGGTGGGCAAAGGGCCAAGCTGGCACGTGCATCCCTACGACGAGATCTTTATCATCAAGCGCGGCCGGGCGCGGTTCAAGGTCGGGGATGAGATTATCGACGCCGAAGAAGGCGACATCGTCATGGGCCCCGCCGCCGTGCCGCACAAATACGAAAACCTCGGGCCCGGACCGCTTGAGAGCATCGACATCCACCTCAGCCGCAGCTGGGTGCAGACCGATCTGGAAGACCCGGATCTGAAATGACGCGCCCGCGCGTGGCCCGGTTCAGGAAATCTGTTTGCTGAAAGTGATCACGTCGACGCCGCGCAACCGTATGAAAGCCGCGTTCATTGCGCCGAAATCCCTGTAGCCGCAGGCGTGCACGACAAACCCCTGATCGTCCTCATCGGTGATATCGACGACCTCGATCCACTCAATCGCCCGCTCCACCTGCCGCTCGCGCAGGAACGCGCCGGGCGTCAGATCTGTCGCCGCGGTGAAGGCTTTGGCAAAATAGCTCAGTGACAGGCCCAGACGCTCCGCAATCCGGTCAATGCCGGTATTCAGGCTGATGCAGGTCTCGATCAGTTCCATGGACTGGATCAGTTGGGCGCGAGTCAGACGCGGAGTGTCCGCATCCTCGATCAGAGGGCCGGTAGAGAAATTGCGCACGATGCCGCGCGCGAGGTTCAGCGCGGCCTCGGCACAGGACTGCGTTGATTGGGTTGCGGGATGCCCCTTGGCCAGCCCCATCATCATGTGCCGGATATCCTTGCAATCCAGCGTGTTGAACCCCCACAGATCGGCACGGTCCGGGTCGCCCTTGAGGAGCTCCGCCTTGGCCTGGTCCATCACATCACGGGAGATCAGAAGCTGCAGGTTTTCACCCTGACCAACAACATCGACCCCCATAGCCCTGTCCGCCGGCCTGAAGGACACCATGCCCGGCCGGGCCGAGACAGTGGTCGGGCCCACCATACCGTCGGCATGCGCCGTGCCGCGGTGAAAGCCGGACAGGGTCACCTCAAGGAAATGATGGTCAAGCGGCGGCGCGTTCAACCTGACGTTTCCCTGTTTCACGATCTGCCCGGACAGGCCGACACAGCCCGAGAAATCCAGACTGCGCACTTCGGCACCGTGCTCTGTGAGGAATGCGCCGATTGTCTCGGGGTTCAGAACCGATGGCTGGAAGGTGTCGCTCATGTGCAGCGTCCCCTCCGGTGAAGGCCGGGACTGTATCCAAGATCACTGTTGAGGGCAGTGAGCAGATGCGCAGCACTGGCAAACCCGCAGGCGCGCGCGACCTGACACACATCCTGATCCGTTTCCTCGAGCATCCCGCGCGCTTTCACAAGCCGCCACGATTGCAGGTATCGGTACGGCGTCTCGCCGGTCGTGTTCTGGAACATCCGGGCAAAATGCGCTGTTTTCATCCCGATGGCGTCCGCCAGCATCTCCATCGTGACGGTCAGGTGCAAATGACTTTCCATCATATCGACAACCCGCGCCAGCTGGAACTGGGTCAACCCGGTGTCCTTTGGCGTCGGCTGGTCAAGATCCGCGTGCTGCATCAGCCGCGCGAGGACGACATGCAGCAACCCGTCGATCATCAACTGCGCGGCGGCGCCCTGCCGGTCCGCGTGGTGCCACATGTCCCGGGCCGAGCGGAAGATCACGGGGTCGGCTATCTGGCGGTAGCCCACTGTCTCGATCGCGCGGCTGACGACGGCAGGGTCAAGATGGAACATCTCGCTGACCCGCCACTGTTCGATGATCAGCACCTGAACCATATGATCGCCCGCAACCATGAACTGCGCATCCGTGTGCGCGGGATGCACAAGCGTCGGGCCAATGGTGTTGGTCAACTTCACCTTGCCAAAACCCGCGTCCATCAGGCCCGCCTTCATATCGAGCTTCATCCCGTTGGAGATCACAAATTCCGATCCGGTCTTGTGCGAGGTCTGGTGACTATTCTGCGCCAGCCGCGTCATGGTGACATGCGCCGATCCAATCGCCTTTGGAGGGCTGAGGAGAGGTTCGTGGCTTTGCAGAAACTGTGAGGTCATTGGGTCCGCTAATTGACGATACCGGGCGGTGCAAGACTACCACGGTGGGAAAACCTGTCCAGCACAGGGCATCCAGATAAACCGCGCGGAGCGCTTGTAAGGACGGTTGGACAGACGAAGGACACGTGCGCCTGCCTCCGCAGAATCCGTTCACCGCGAATTTTTCGCCGTCCCGTCACGCCACGGAAACAGCTGTATTGTCTGGATAAACTTTCGAATTTTGGTGCGCAGCAGTTGCCAAACCCGGAGCAAGCCGGAAAAGAGCCCTTCCATTAGTTCGATATCGTACTTTATAGTACGACATAGAACAAAAGGAGAATCGACATGAACCGCAGAAACTTTCTGAAAATTACCGGGGGTGGCATTGTTCTGGCAGCGGGCAGCACGGCCCTTTTCGCCGCCACACGCACACCCGAGGCGGCCCTGGCGCCCTGGGACATGGCCGGCAGCTACGCCGATGCGCGCATGAACGCCCTGTCGCACGCCATTCTGGCCCCCAACCCCCACAACCGGCAGCCGTGGATCGTGCGGCTGGACGGCGACGACGGTCTGACCCTGTTCTTTGATACCGACAAACAACTGCCCCACACCGATCCCTTCGACCGGCAGCTGACCATCGGGCTTGGCTGCTTTCTCGAACTGCTGCGGATGGCCGCCAGGGCGGACGGGTTTGACACCGACGTCACGCTCTTCCCCGAGGGCGAGGCAATGGAGGGGCTGGACCAGCGCCCCGTCGCTCATGTGACGTTCCGCAGCGCCGATGCGGTGGCCGACCCTCTGGCGGCGCATATCCTTACCCGCCGCTCCAACAAGGAACCCTTTGACATCACCCGCCCGTGCCTGCCGACGCCTTGGACCGCATCCTGAGCGCCGCGCGCCAGACAACGCTGGGCGGCAGTATCGCACCGGATGACATCGCCTACTGGCGCGCGCAGACAACCAAAGCGCTGATGGTCGAGATTGAGACCCCCGCACCTACAAGGAAAGCGTGGACCTCATGCGCATCGGTAAGGCCGAGATCAACGCCAACCCCGACGGGATCGACCTTGGTGGCGCCTTCTTCGACGGTCTGAACAAGGCGCGCATCATGACGCGCAAGACCATTCTGGACCCGACGACAATCGTCTACTCCGGCGGTGTTGATGCCGTGGTGGAGAACGCGCAGACCGCGATGGGCCACCTGTGGATGGTCACGCAAGGCAACACCCGCCGCGACCAGATCGCCGCAGGCGCCGATTGGCTGCGCGTCAATCTGGCCTGCACGGCCGAAGGCATCGCCTTTCACCCGCTCAGCCAGCCCTTGCAGGAATACCCCGAAATGGCAGCCCTTTTGCAACAAACGCACCAGCGGCTTGCGCCGGACGGCGGGACGGTTCAAATGTTGGCCCGGATCGGGTATGGCCCGGATGTACCGGTCAGCCCGCGCTGGCCTGCGGAGGCGAAAGTTGCAACTACGTGAATGACGAACAGGACACCGTCAGTGCAGGCGACGTCTTTGGCTACTTCAACGAGCTTGGCATCATCACCCAACTGGTGACGGCCATGTTTGCAAAAAGCCTGCCGGACGGTGTCCACCCCTCGCATTTCTCGATCCTCAATCATCTGGCGCGTCTGGGCGACGACAAACCGCCCGCGCGCATCGCCTCGGCCATGCAGGTGACCAAGAACACGATGACCCACTCCCTCAAGGTTCTGCAAAGCCGAGGCTATATCGAGGTGCGGCCCGACCCGCAGGACGGCCGCGGCAAGCGGGTCTTTCTGACGCCCGAGGGCCGTGCGTTTCGCGACAGCGCCATTGGCAAGGTGAGCGAATTGTTCGGGGATGTGATCGGCGCGGAGCAGATCGCAATCATGCGGCGCACGCACGCCGATCTGGTCAAGATGCGCAAACACCTGGATGAAAATCGCTGATCCATTGGTGCGCGGGCCGCACGTGATTGAAACTCATGTCCCGCGTGACAATTGACCTATGTCGTCTTTGGTCCGCCGCTATGCGCCGATCCAAGAGCAACACGGGTCCGCGCCAAAACGAAAGAACCAAGGACCCATGCAACGTCTTCTTCCTCTTTTTCTCCTTCTCGTCACCGGAGCCATGCTTGGCGCGACCACAAACATGGCCAAGATCGCGGGCGAACAGGGTATCGCGCCGCTGGCTTTCGTGGCCTGGTCCATCACCGGTGCCGCGATCGTGCTGGGCGTTGTGGCTTTCGCCCGTGGCAACCTGCCCGCGATCAACGCACGCACGCTTGAGTATTTTGTCATCGCCGCTTTCGTCACGACGGCGGCCACCAACCTGATCTTCTTTTCCGCCGTGCCCCGCGTCGGTGCGAGTTTCGTGGCGCTCGCCATCTCCTTTCCACCACTGCTGACGTATCTGGGTGCGCTTGCGCTCGGGATGGAGCGGTTTGACGTCCTGCGTGCCAGCGGCGTTGCACTGGCCCTGGCCGGTGCGGTCGTGCTGGCCGCCTATCAGCTGTCAGTGCCGGACGCGTCAGTGTTCTGGATTATCCTGACGCTGTGCGGTCCGGTATTGCTGGCCATCGGCAACCTCTACCGCACCCTGCGCTGGCCGGAGGGGGAAACGGGCGATGCGCTGGCCCCCGGCATGCTTGCCGCAGCCGCCGTGATGCTTCTGCTGGCTGGCTTTCTGCCCGGCTTTACCCTGTCCGTGCCGCAGGGCGGTTTGCCCTATCTTCTGATCATTGTGCAGATTGGCCTCTTCGCGGGGCAATTCCTGCTGCTGTTTGCGCTGCAAAAGGTCGGCGGGCCTGTCCTTCTGAGCCTGCTGGGAGCCGTGGGTGCGATCACCGGGGTCCCCGTTGCCATCTTCGCACTGGGCGAAGCGCCCCCGGCCGGTCTGATCTATGCCGTTCCGCTGATTTTCGCGGGCATCGCCCTCGTTACCTGGGGCGGACTGCGCGCCACACGCGCGGACACACGCACCTAGCAGGTCGCGTCCTTCTGTCAGACCAAGAACCCCGACACCGCATCGGACCGGCGCGCGATTTTGCGCCCAACGCGGGGCGGGAAATTGCCGGTTAACTTGCGTCCCTGCCTTATTTTTCTGCGGCAGGTTCCTGCGTGCCACACGCGCCCTTTCCCGCGTCTCTTTGCCGGAATCCGGCCCTCCTGACCGCCCGGATTGTGCGTCGTTCGCCCTACGACAAGGGTCGGTATGGCAGCACCGCGTACGGCCTCCAACCCATGGATGTCCTCGCCGTGGTGCGACCCCGAAACCAAAGCGACAGGAATGAAAATGTCTCAACGACCCAATCTGATCATCCACTCGGCCAGCGAATCCTCCAACGTCTGGACCTTGAAAAACAACCTCGATTTCGCCCGCACCGTCGGGATGGACGGCATGGTGATGAACGGCGCCTCAAGCTGGAACCTGATGAAGCCGGGTGTGGTTATCGGCCTTGAGGACACCCGCAATCAGATGGACGGCTTTGAGGAATTCAATGCCGACTATCACAACTACTTCCTGACCCAGACCGACGATCCGGGCGATGTCTTTGACGATGCCGCCTGGGGGCAGGTCGTCGACAACTTCCGCACGGTCGCACTGGCCGCCCGCGAGGCCGGGTACAAGGGGCTGATCTTCGACAACGAAGAATACAACGGCCAGTGGCAAAACTTTCCCGAGCACTATGAAAACGCCGATCCCTCAAATCAACTGGCCTACCAGAACCAGACCGCCCTGCGCGGACGGCAGATCATGGAGGCGATCAACGAGGTCTTCCCCGAGGCCGAGGTCGGCGTCATGCACGGGCCTTACATGTCGGTCTTCGACGAAGGGCAGCCCGACGCGATCATCGGTCAGGGCGGCGGCCCCGGTTTTCACGAATTGCGCGGCGCGCTGTTCACCGGCATGGCCGAAGGGCTGGGACCGGACCAGACGCTGATCGACATGGGCGAATTGTACGCGCTGCGCAGTGCCGCGGACTTTGCCCTGTCCCAGACCTACCGCAGCAGCGGCATTGCCGATCTGTTCGACTGGTCGGTCGATGCGCAGGTGCGCGAGAACTGGGACGATCTGGTGGTGCAAAGCCACATGCTGCTGACCGACGAGTTTCCCGTCGGCTTCACCATGTCGCCGGAGATCCTTGAAGAGACGCTCATCAATGCCTTTGCCCACAGCGAAGAGGCGGTGTTCATCTTTTCCAACCCCGGGGACGAGGACTGGTTTTCACCCGGCGGGCTGGACGCTGCCTGGACGCAGGCCGTTGAAAACGCCCTCGCAGCCGCTGACGCCGCACCATCGGTGCCCGAGGACACGCCCGCGCCAGCGCCCGATGCGCCCGTCATCGACGGTCTGCAGGTCACCGGAACGCAGGGGGCCGACACCCTGACCGCCAGTAACGAGGCGGACGTGATCACCGGTCTGGCCGGCAATGATGACATGGCCAGCGGCGGCGGGGCCGACACGATGTTCGGCGGCACCGGCAACGACACGATGCAGGGCGGCGCCGGAGAGGACCTGCTGCTGGGCGGTGCCCACGGAGATTTCCTGTATGGCGGCGGTCAGAACGACCGGCTGGACGGGCAGAACGGCGACGACAACCTCTGGGGCCAGTGGGGCAACGACAGCCTGATGGGCGGCGCGGGGGACGACTGGATCCGCGGCGGCGACGGCGACGACGTGATCTGGGCGGGGGCCGGTCAGGATGTGGTCTGGGGCGAAGCGGGCAGCGATACCTTTGCCTTCACCGCGCAGGACGGCAGGACCGAGATCCGTGATTTCGCCTCCGGCACGGATGTGATCCTGATTACGGACGCCACCTTTGCCGATTTGCAGATTGCGCAGCGCGGGGATGCGGTGCTGGTGGCCTACGGCGACACCGAAATCGAGGTATTGCAGACGGTCGAGTTGGACGCGTCAGACTTCGTCTTCTGACGCGCAGATAATTCCCTTCATTTGGCAATCCCGCCCGCGGCTGACCCTGGTCCGCAAATCGGGCGGGATTCGCCAAATACGCGACCGGATTGTTCAAGAACAGGCCTTTGGCGCAGCTAGCTTTCGTGTCGCGGGCGATTGCGCCCAAGCCCCTGTTATCCCGCGCCGCTTCTCGCAAAGCGCGCGTCGCAAAAGGAACATCCGATGAAACTACTTCTCGTCTCCGCCCTCGCAGCCCTTCTGACGGCACCCGTTGCCGCGCAGGACAAAAGCCAGCTGACCGCGACAAACGCCCTCCCCGCAGAGGACGATCTGGCCGTCCGGCAGGTGATTGCCCGCGCCAATCAGGCGCTGGATACCGGCGACTACGAGCTTTACGCGTCCTTCTACACCGAAGACGCCGTGTTCACCTCGGGCTTTGGCAGTACCGAAGGGCGCGAGGCCATCATCGCCGCGATGGAGGCATCGCGCCCGTTCATCACGAACAAGCGTCACGTCTCTGGCAACTACGTGGTGAACGGCGAAGGCGACACGGCGGTCGTCTCCACCTACCTGATCGTCTTTGAGCGCGAGACGGATCTGACCTATGTAGGCTCGGCTTTGAACGTGGATACGCTGGTGCGAACCGATGCGGGCTGGAAGATCCAGCGCCACGAATCAACGCTGGACCCGGCGACCGAACGCGCGATGAACGCGCTGATGGGCAATCAGTGATCCTGAGGCCGCCCCGGCCACTTCGTCACAGAGCGCGCGGGGCAGGCCACTTTCTGTCCGGCTAAGAGTGCGGACCGCACCGATGCGACCCGAAACTCTACCCCGCCGGTGCCGTCGCCACCGGTCCGATTGCAAAGGCGCGGTAGACGCGGATCAAGGCGCGCAGCCTTTCCGCCTGTGCCGCGGCCTGTGCGTCCTCCGCCACCAATTGCGTATTCTCCGTGTCCAGCAGGGTCTGGAGCGGTTCTGTGCCAACCTCGAACTGCACACGGGCCAGCGCGCTTGCCTCGCGTGCGGAGGCGACGGCCCGGCCCAGCAAAACCGTGCGCCGTCCCTGCTGGGCGTAGTCGGACAAGGCCGTGTCCGCCTCTGACAGCGCTTCGACCACGCGGCTTTGGTAGGTGGCGAGCGCCCCATCGGCCGCCGCGCGGGATTGGGCGATGCGTGCGTGAATTTCGTTGCGGTCGAACAGCGCCACCGTCACCGACGGGCCGACCCCGAAGAAAGACGACCCCGAACGGCCCAGACCCGCCGGATCCGCGCCGGACCTGCCAAGCCGCCCGGTGACGGACAATGTCGGGAAAAGATCGGCGGTGGACACGCCGATCTCAGCCGTGGCGCGGGCAAGATCGCGTTCGGCGGCGCGAATATCGGGACGCGCCCGCAGCAGCGCGGGGACATTTCCGGCGGTGATCACACCAGGCAACGAGGGAAAGCCGGTGCCCGATTTCAGCGTCGCGTCCAGCGCGCCGGGCGCGCGCGCGGTCAATGTGGTCAGCCGGTTCAGCGCGCCGCGTTCCGAGGCCGCGTAGGTGGGCAGGCTGGCCTCGGTGGTCTGCAGCTGGCTTTGCGCGCGCAGCAGGTTCAGTCGGTCGGTCGATCCGGCATCAAACTGCGTCTGGGTGATCTCGACGGTGCGCCGCTGGTTTTGCCGGTTGCGCTGCGCTACGGCGCGCCGCACCTGTGCCTCGCGCAGGTCCGCGTAGGCCAACGCCACATCCGCCGCAATCAGACGCTGCGCGTCGGCCAGAAGGGCGGCGGCGGCGTCGGCATTGGCGCGCCGCGCTTCGGTCTGGCGACGCAGACGCCCAAACAGGTCCAGCTCCCAGCTCAGGTTCGCGGACACCGTGCTGGGCGATTGCGTCTCGCGCGGCACGCCGGGCACCCGCGCCTCGCGCGACCGCTCGGTCGAGGCACTGCCGGTGATGTCGGGCAATCTGTTGAGCGAAGTCTCGCGCAGTTGCGCGCGCGCGGCTTCCAGATTGGCGGCGGCGATGGCGATATCGTAGTTGGCCGCCAGCGCGCTCTCGACCAGTTGGGTGAGGCGGGTATCCTTGACCTCGCGCCACCAGAATTGCGCCGTTGCATCCGCGCGCAAGGCGACGCCGCTGGCAGACGGCAGCGCGGTCGCCGCGACATCGGCGGTCGGTGCCTGATAGTCGGGGCCAACCGCGGCACAGGCCCCCAGCAGGGAGAGCATTGCGCCTATGGGCAGAGTTCTGTTTAGTCTGATGCACTTCACGCCGCGCGCTCCCTTGTCTTGTGTTCACCGGACAGCCAGCCCCCGAGGGCGCGGCAGACGACGTAAAAGACCGGCGTGAACAGCAGACCAAAAACCGTGACCCCGATCATGCCCGCAAAAACCGTGGTCCCCAGGATCTGCCGCAGTTCGGCCCCCGCGCCCGAGGCAATGACCAGCGGGATCACCCCGAAGATGAAGGCAAGCGAGGTCATCAGAATGGGCCGCAATCTGAGCCGCGCGGCGGTCACGGCGGCCTCGATCCGGTCCAGCCCGTCCTCTTCCGCCTGTTTGGCAAACTCGACGATCAGGATCGCGTTCTTGCACGCAAGCCCCACCAGAACGATCAGCCCGATCTGGGTCAGGATGTTGTTGTCCATCTCCCGCAAATTGATCCCGACAAGGGCCGCCAGCAGGCACATCGGCACAATCAGGATGATCGCCAGCGGCAAAAGCCAGCTTTCGTAAAGCGCGGCAAGAACGAGGAAGACAAACAGCACCCCCAGACCAAAGACATAGATCGCCGTGTTGCCCGCCTGCTTTTGCTGAAAGCTGAGGTCCGTCCATTCAATCGCGTAGCCGTCGGCCAGCACCTCGTCCGCGACCCGCTCAATCGTGGCCAGCAGATCGCCCGACGACACGCCGGGGGCCGCACCGCCCTGAAGTTCGACCGCGTTGTAAAGGTTGTAGCGCGGCGCGCGGTCCGCCCCGGTGGTAAAGCTGAAGTCCGCGATGGTCCCCAGCGGCACCATGGCCCCGGCGGAAGACCGCGCGCGGTAGCTTTGCACATCGCCGATCTCGTCGCGAAATTCCGCGTCGGCCTGCGCCGTGACCCGAAAACTCCGCCCCAGAAAGGTGAAGTCGTTGACGTAGGCCGATCCGAGATAACTCTCCAGCGTCTGGTTCACCGCCGTTGCGTCCAGACCCAGGATCTCTGCCTTGGCGCGGTCGATCTCGCCAAAGATCTTGGGCGTGCTGGTGTTGAACAGCGTAAATGCACCCTGCACGACCGGCTCCTGATTGAGCGCGGCGGCCAGCGCTTGGGTCTGCGCCTCGGTGTCTTTCAGCGATTGCCCCTCGCGCGCCTGCACATAGAGCTTCCAGCCGCCCGAATTCCCCAACCCCTCGACGGGCGGCGGTTGCAGGACAAACACGCCCGCCTCGGAAATACCGTTCAGCGCCCCTTGCAGATCCCCGATCACACTGGCCACGTCGTTGCCGTCCGGCAGGCGTTCTTCAAAGGGTATGAGCGTGGCAAAGATCGCGCCGCCGTTGGACGACGTGGTGAACGTGGACCCGTCAAACCCCGCAAACCCGCTGGTGTTCAACACGGCGGGATGTTCGAGAATACGTTCGGTCACCGTCTCCATCGCGGCCCGCGTGCGGGTCAGCGACGACCCGGGCGGCAGTTGCAGTGCTGCGATGAAATAGCCCTTGTCCTGATCGGGAATGAACCCGGCGGGCATAGTGCTCAGCGTATATCCCGCCAGTCCAATCATGCCGCCGTAGATCAACATGACCACCGGCGTCAGCCGGATCGTGAAACGCACGAAGGCCGCATAGCCCTGCGACAGCCGGTCAAACCCCCGGTCAAACGCTGCGCTGGCGCGGGCCAGCAGACCTTTTTTCTCCGCATTGTCCTGCTTGGGCTTCATCAGAATGCCGACCAGCGCGGGCGACAGCGTCAGCGACACAAAGACCGAGATCATGGTGGCGGTGGCAATCGTGATCGCGAACTGCCGGTAGAATGCGCCGGTCACCCCTTCGACAAAGGCGGCGGGGACGAAGACCGCCGCCAGCACCAGCCCGGTCGCGATGACAGCACCCCCGACCTCATCCATGGTCAGACGTGCGGCTTCCTTGGGGGAGTTGCCTTCGTCCACCAGACGCTGCGCATTCTCGACAACAATAATCGCGTCATCCACCACGATGCCGATGACCAGCACGAGGCTGAACAGGGTGAGCGTGTTGATCGAAAAGCCAAAGACCGACATCACCGCAAAGGTCCCGATCAGCGAGACCGGGATTGCAAGCACCGGGATGATCGCGATGCGCGGGGCGTGCAGAAAGACAAAGACGACCAGGATCACCAGCCCGACCGCCTCAAGCAGCGTGGTGTAGACCTTGTCGATGGAGGTCGAAATGAACTCCGTCGGGTTGTAGACGATGTTGTAGTCGACGCCTTCGGGAAACGTCTGCGACAGCGTGGCCATCTCGGCCTTGATCGCGTCGGAGATTTCCAGCGCGTTGGTGCCGGGGCGTTGAAACACCGCCAGCGGGATCGAGGTATCAAGCCCCTGATAGCCGAAGATGCCGTAGTTCTCCGCCCCCAGCTGTACCCGCGCGACGTCGCGCACGCGCGTGAGCCTGCCGTCATCGGTGCGGCTGATCACGATGTCGCCAAAGCTTTCGGGCGCGGTCAGCCTGCCCGTGGTCTCGACCCCGAACTGATAGGCCTCCTGATCGGTGGCGGGCAAGGCGTTCAACGTACCGGAGGCCACCTGCGTGTTGTTGACGGACAGTGACCCGATCACATCGTCGGGGGTCAGACCCCGCGCGGCCATCCGGTCCGGGTTGAACCAGACCCGCATGGAATAGGCGCGCTCCGCGAACAGCCGCGCCTCGCCCACGCCGTCGATGCGCGCGATCCGGTCGACGATCTGCGTGCGGGCGTAGTTGGACAGATACAACTGATCACGGCTGCCGTCCTGGGACAGAATACTGACGATCATCAGGATCGAGGGCGAGGATTTCGCCGTCGACACCCCCAACCTGCGCACTGGCTCCGGCAGGCGCGGCTCGGCCCGGGCGACGCGGTTCTGCACCAGCACATTGGCGGCATCCAGATCGGTGCCCGGCTCGAACGTCACGGTGATCGAGACAGAGCCGTCCCCCGTGGACTGCGACAGCATATAGATCATGCCCTCGACGCCGTTGATCTCCTGCTCGATGGGGGCCGCGACCGTCTCCGCCACTGTCTCGGCAGAGGCACCGGGATAGCTGGCCGTGACGCTGATGGTGGGGGGGCGATCTCGGGATACTCGGACACGGGCAGGCTAAAATAGCTGACCGTGCCGACGATCAACACAACGAATGACAGGACCGTCGCCAGAATGGGCCGGTCCACGAACATCCGGAACGGGCTCATTCAGCGGGCTCCGCATCATCGTTCGGCGGGGCCATTACCTCGACCGGTACGCCGCTTCTTATCGCGACAAGGTTGCTTTGAATGACACGGTCCTCCGGGTCCAGCCCGCTGCGGATCACTCTGAGCCCATCGATCAGCACGCCGGTTGTCACCGCACGCGCCTGCGCCGTGCCGTCATCCGTGACCACGTAGACGATGCGGCCCGCCTGATCGGTCAGGACGGCGGTATCGGGCACCAGCAGCGCGGCATAGGGCTCAGAGCGGGGGACGCGCGCTTGCGCAAACAGCCCCGGCGCAAAAAGTCCGTTCGCGTTGGGCACCTTCGCCCTGACACGAATGGTGCCGGAGGCCGCGTCAATCCGGTTATCGATAAAATCAATCTGACCCTTGTGCTGCCAGGTGTCTTCATCGGGGAGCATCACGTCCACCACGGCGGGGGCCGCGCGCGACGACCCGGCCCGCCCGGCCAGATCAAGCCGCACGTAGGACAGGTAATCGCTTTCGGCGGCGTCAAAAACGATCTCGACCGGGTCGACGGACACGAGATCGGTCAGCAACGTGCCCTGCCCGCTGCCCCCATCCACCAGCGCACCGATATCCACCTGGCTGGACGAGACGCGCCCGTCGAAAGGGGCCGTCACTTCCGTATCGGTCAGATCAATGCGGGCGAGTTCAAGGTCGGCTGTCGCGCCCTCGACGGTGGCCTCAGCCGCCGCAAGATCCGCCGCGCGCTGGTCGCGATCCTGTCGGGAAATCGCCTGACGTGATGCCAGTTCTTCGGCGCGGGCCAATTCCGCTGCGGCCAGATCACGGTTGGCCTCGGCCAGCGCCAGCGCCGCCGTGGCAATCCCGACCGAAGCCTGCGCGCGCCGCTTGTCGAGCACAAACAGAATATCGCCCGCCGTAACCAATGCGCCGTCCTCAAACCGGATCTCACGCAGAAAACCCGACACCCGTGCGCGGATGTCAACCTCCTGCGCGGCTTCGACCCGGCCGGTGTAGATGTCGTAGTCGGTGATCCGCTGTTGCACCGGATTTGCTGCCTCAACCGGCACGGCCTGCTGCTGGGCGTGCACGCAAGGTGCGGAAACCAGAAGGCCGACGGAAAGCGCAACACAAGTCAACGAGGGCCGGAGGGATCTTGGCATTCTGGCTTCTTCCCTTTCTGGGGAAACTTGATCTATCGCGGCCATGAAGGAGCTGTTGCGCCACCGCTGCGCAGAACGTTGCAGGTCCCGATGCCCCTGCCCGCAGAAAAAAACCGATATTCAAAAGGGTCCAAGCGCATCTTGCATCCTCCCCGCCTCTCCTGCCCTACGGTCCCGGTTGCGGTGTCTCTTGTTTCCTGCGCCGGGATCGAACCGCAGACCACCGACGTCGATGCAAAGGGTCGGCGTCGTCGGTCGCAGATTTGGATAGGCTTGGTCGGACGGGGCAAAATGCGATCTCGCGCAATCGGGCTCCTTCGGAAGGCGAACTGCTCCCAGACGGTATGACCCCTTTCGGGGAGTGCGTAGAACAGGACGGCTGTGTTCTTGCATGTTCCTGTCGTTTGGATTTGGCCGCGCATCATTTCTCGACGCAAAGGCGCTCTGGATATCCTGATCCTGCCCCTGTGCAGTGATCCGCCGCTTCGTGCAGGAAAAGGCGGAAGCTTTCGGCACGCAAGCGACCGCAGCCAGAAAGGACTCTCACGAAATTACGACAGGTTGAGATCCTGATGGGGTGAGAGGCACACGCGCCCCTTGCTGAATCGCGGCAGAGACACTTCTCGTCGGTATGAGATCACGCGTTCGCATGTGTCTTGCACGCAGAGATGTTCCACCGAGAGCATCTGCACAACACCGTCTGACGTTTCGAATAAGCTCTGGGTTGGTTCGATGCCTGCCCTTTCGCAAGATTAAGACCGACGAACGCGTCGCCCCAAAGGCGGGCATTTACCCCCATGGTACCTGCGGCCGGACTCGAACCGGCACGGCCTGTTCGGCCTAGAGATTTTAAGTCTCCTGTGTCTACCATTCCACCACGCAGGCATGGGCGCACCATACCCCGCGCGGGCCGGGTGTAAATATCAGATGTCTTCGCCCTTGGGCCCCAGCGGTTGGCCCGGCGCCAGCAGGGCCGCTTCGCTCAGCCACGGGTTGTTGGCGACCGCTTCGAGCATCTGCGCGCGGGCCTCGGCCAGCCGCCCCATCTGCATCAATGTCAGCGCGCGGCCCGATTGCGCGGCCACGTGGCGCGGTTGCAGCACCAGCGCGCGGTCCAGATCCACCAGCGCCGCCGGGTAGTCCTGCATCAGATAGCTGGCAAAAGCGCGCTGGTTCCAGCCCTCGGCGTAGTCGGGGCAGTATTCGGTCAGCCGCGTGAAATCATCGCGGGCGCCTACCAGATTGAAGCTGTCGCGCTTGCGCATCCCGCGGTCCAGCACTTCCTGCGCGGTCTCGTCGGGGGCGCGCAGCCAGACTTTCCACATCGCCTCCCCCGCCTCGCGGCCCTGCGTCTGGTTGGTGGCGGCGGTGGCCTGGTCGATCAGCGCGCCCAACTCGGCCTCGATATCGGGGCTGGCGGGGCATTGGCCGAAGGCGGGGCCGCTTATCAGGGCAAGGGTCAGGATCAGGCGCATGCTTACAAAAATGGCACGCCCGCGCCTTACGTCAAGTCAGACGCCCTCCGCCAGCATCGCCTCCTTGACCGCTTCCATCGCCACATAGGTCGAGGTGGAGGCCACATGCGGCAGGTTCGAGATCGTATCCCCCAGAAAGCCGCGATAGTCGGCCATGTCGCGGCAGCGCACCTTGAGCAGGTAGTCAAAGTTGCCCGCGATCATATGCGCCTGCTCGATCTGCGGGACGCGCAGCACGGCGGCGTTGAACGCGCTCAGCGCCGCCTCGCGCGTGTCGGTCAGCCGCACCTCGACAAAGGCGACGTGATCCAGACCCAACCGGATCGGATTGAGCATCGCGCGGTAGCCCAGGATCACCCCCTGCTCCTCAAGCTTGCGCAGCCGCGCCTGCGTGGGTGATTTCGACAGGCCGATGCGCTTTGCCAGTTCGGTGATGCTGATGCGCCCATCCTCGGCCAGATTTTGCAGAATCGCCCGGTCGAACTGATCCAGCCCGGAAGTCATTTGCATCGGTCTACCCCCTGAAAATAAATCAACTTGGCTGCCATCGAGGCCAAGTAAAGTGAATATGCCCGACGATTTCGCGGTAGAATAGGAAAAATTGATCTCAGGAGGTTCCCATGGCCCGTGACACCCAGATTTCCCTGCGTGCCCGCATTGATGCAGGCACCTACACCGATCCCGACACGGCGCTCGCCGCGTTGATCGACTTGGCCGACCTCAGCGCGCAGGACCGCGCGGCCATTTCCGCGGCCGGTGCCGGTCTGGTGCGCGACATCCGCGGGGCTTCCGCTCCCGGTCTGATGGAGGTGTTTCTGGCCGAATACGGGCTCTCCACCGACGAGGGCGTCGCCCTGATGTGTCTGGCCGAGGCGCTGCTGCGCGTGCCCGATGCCGACACGATGGACGCGCTGATCGAGGACAAGATCGCGCCGTCGGATTGGGGCCGCCATCTGGGACACTCGACGTCAAGCCTTGTGAACGCGTCCACTTGGGCGTTGATGCTGACGGGCCGCGTGTTGGACGATGACCAGCCCGGCCCGGTGCGCCACCTGCGCGCCGCCGTCAAACGTCTGGGCGAGCCGGTGATCCGGACCGCCGTCAGCCGCGCCATGCGCGAGATGGGCCGCCAGTTTGTCCTGGGCGAGGATATCGACGCCGCGATGAAACGCGCGGCGGGGATGGAGGCCAAGGGCTATACCTACAGCTACGACATGCTGGGCGAGGCCGCGCGCACCGAAGCCGACGCGCGGCGCTATCACATCAGCTATTCCGACGCGATCAGCTCCATCGCCAAGGGCTGCACCCACGACGATATCCGCCGCAATCCCGGCATCTCGGTCAAGCTCTCGGCGCTGCACCCGCGCTATGAGGTGGCCCAAGAGGCCGCCGTGATGCGCGATCTGGTACCGCGCCTGCGCGCATTGTGCCTGCTGGCCAAATCCGCCGGCATGGGCCTGAACGTCGACGCCGAAGAAGCCGACCGCCTTGGCCTCTCGCTCGACGTCATCGACGCGGTGATGGGCGAGCCCGCGCTGGCGGGTTGGGACGGTTTTGGCGTGGTGGTGCAGGCCTACGGGCCCCGCGCGCCCGCCGCCATCGACACGCTTTACGACATGGCCGAACGCCACGACCGCCGGATCATGGTGCGGCTGGTGAAAGGCGCCTATTGGGACACCGAGATCAAGCGCGCGCAGGTCGAGGGCGTCGACGGCTTCCCGGTCTTTACCCGCAAATCCGCCACTGACGTGAGCTACATCGCCTGCGCGCGCAAGCTTCTGGGCTATACCAACCGGATCTATCCGCAGTTCGCCACCCACAACGCCCATACCGTCGCTGCGGTGCTGCACATGGGCGCGGACCGTGAGGCGTTCGAATTCCAGCGCCTGCACGGCATGGGCGAGACGCTGTACAACATCGTGATGAAGCAGCCGGGCATCCGCTGCCGCATCTACGCCCCCGTGGGCGCGCACCGGGATCTGCTCGCCTACCTCGTGCGGCGCCTGCTGGAGAACGGCGCGAACTCAAGCTTTGTCAATCAGATCGTGGATGAAGACGTGGCCCCCGAAGAAGTCGCCGCCGATCCTTTCGCGCGGCTGGAAGACGCCGTGCCGACGATCCCGCGCGGCCCCGACCTCTTCCGCCCCGCGCGCCCCAATTCGCGCGGCTTCGACCTGCACCACGCCCCCACACTTGCGCAGATCGACGCCGCCCGCGCGCCCTTTGCCGATGCCACATGGCACGCGGTGCCGTTGATCGCAGGTGAGGTTGCCAAAAGCGACGCCGTGGCCGTCGGCTCCCCCGCGGGCCTCACCTCCCCCGGCACGGTGCAGAACGCCACCGCCGCCGATGCGGCCACGGCGCTCGCCGCCGCCACCCCGTGGGACGCGCCGCTTGCCACCCGCGCGCAGGTGCTCAACCGCGCCGCTGACCTCTACGAAGAACGCTTTGGCGAGATCTTTGCCCTGCTCACCCGCGAGGCGGGCAAGGGCCTGCCCGACTGCGTGGCCGAGCTGCGCGAAGGCGTGGATTTCCTGCGCTACTACGCCCATCAGGCAACGGGCGCCCCGGCGGCGGGGATCTATACCTGCATTTCGCCGTGGAACTTCCCCTTTGCGATCTTCCTCGGGCAGATCAGCGCCGCACTGGCCACCGGCAACGCCGTACTTGCCAAACCGGCAGAGCAGACACCGCTGATCGCGCATTTCGCGATCCAGATCCTGCTTGATGCCGGCGTGCCCGCAACCGCGCTGCAACTGCTGCCCGGCGGCGGCGACATCGGTGCCGCACTCACCTCCGACGCGCGCATCGGCGGCGTGGCCTTCACCGGCTCCACCGCCACGGCCCAGCGCATCCGCGCCACCATGGCCGAACACTGCACCCCCGGCACGCCGCTGATTGCCGAAACCGGTGGCCTCAACGCCATGATCGTCGACAGCACCGCGCTGCCCGAACAGGCGGTGCAGGCCATCGTCGAATCCGCCTTCCAATCGGCGGGCCAGCGGTGCTCAGCCCTGCGCTGCCTCTACGTGCAGGAGGACATCGCGCCTGCGTTCGAACGCATGCTGATCGGCGCCATGAAGTGCCTCACGCTCGGCGATCCGTGGCATCTGAGTACCGACATCGGCCCCGTCATCGACGAGACCGCGCGCAGGGGCATCGCCGCGCATATCGACGCCGCACGGCAGGAGGGCCGCCTCGTGGCCGAACTGCCCACGCCCGACACCGGCACCTTCATCGCGCCCACCATCATCCGGGTCAAAGGCATCGGCGATCTGGAGCGGGAGGTCTTTGGCCCCGTCCTGCATATGGCCACGTTCAAATCGCACCAGCTCGATCGGGTGATCGACGACATCAACGCGACGGGCTACGGGCTGACATTCGGGCTGCACACCCGCATCGACGACCGGGTGCAGCATGTGTCGGAACGGATCGCGGCGGGCAACGTCTATATCAACCGCAACCAGATCGGCGCCATCGTGGGCAGCCAGCCCTTCGGCGGCGAAGGGCTGTCGGGCACCGGGCCAAAGGCCGGCGGGCCAAACTACCTCACCCGCTTTGCCGCCCCCGATATGCAGGACGCCGCTGAAGGCTGGACCGGCGCACCGGAACCGCTGCCTGCCCTGCCAAAAACCGACCACAGCACGCTGGAAACCCTGTCCCTGCCCGGCCCCACGGGGGAGAGCAACCGCCTGTCAACCCTGCCCCGGCCTGCCCTGCTCTGCGCAGGACCGGGTCAGGACACCGCCGACCGGCAGGCGCGCGCGGTCGAAGCCTTGGGCGGCGTCGCGGTCCGTCTCACGGCGGCGTTCGACCCTTCGGCGCTCACCCACGGTCCGGACTACGGCGGCGTGCTGTGGTGGGGCGACGCGGACACCGCGCGCGAGATCGACACAGCGCTGAGCGCGCGCAAAGGTCCGATCCTCCCGCTGATCCGGGGCCTGCCCGACATCGCCCGCGTGCGCGCAGAGCGTCATGTCTGCGTCGATACCACCGCGTCGGGCGGGAACGCGGCCCTGCTGGGCGCCAACGCCTAAAGGCGTACGCCCCGCCGCCGGGGCGCGTGTCAAGGATCGGCGTAGCCGACCGGGCCCCGCCCGGCCTGTCCTTGACACGTGCCCCGGTGGCACAACCCTCGCACAAGGTCGTTCAGGACGCATCGCGCCCTGAACACCGTCTCAGCAATTTCCCACCCCTCTCCCCCAAAACCGGCACCAAAGCCCTGCGAGCACGCCCGCCCCAGGCGCCAAAAATCATGTCACCCGCCCTTGGGGCGGGTGTCCGCGCGGTCACGGCCCTTGACCGCGTGCATGGCTTGCCACACCTTCACCGGATGTTTCCCATCCGCGATCACAACCCCTCGGGCCGGGTGCCCTATGTCACCTACGCGCTGCTGGCGCTCAATATCGGGATCTTCCTGATCTCACTGCCGATTTCCGACAACGAGCGGGCGCTGGCGCAGTTCTATTATGACTGGGCACTGCTGCCCCGCCGGGTGATGGAGGGGGACGGGCTTGGCGGTCTCTTCACCTCGATGTTCCTGCACGGGGGCTGGCTGCATCTGGCGGGCAACATGCTGTTTTTGTGGATCTTTGGCGACAATGTCGAGGATGAGATGGGGCATCTGCGCTTTGCGGGCTTCTACACCGTTGCAGGCATCGCCGCAGGTCTGGTGCATGTGGTCTCCGATCCGGCCTCTTACGTGCCGACCGTCGGGGCCTCAGGTGCCATCGCGGGGGTGATGGGGGCGTATCTGCTGCTCTTTCCCAAGGCCAAGGTCGATATCCTCATCATTTTCATCGTGTTTTTCCGCATCTTCCCGATCCCTGCGTGGATCATGCTGGCGCTGTGGTTCGGGATGCAATTCGTGGGCGGTCTGTCGTCCGTTCAGGGCACGGGAGGTGTCGCCTATTGGGCGCATGCGGGCGGCTTCATCGCGGGGCTGATGCTCTGCGTGCCGCTTTGGCTGGCGCGCGGGGGGCCACGCTTTTGGCGCGTCAACGACGGCCATCCCCCGCACCCGGAGGCGACCTATGCCCTGCCCAGCTCTCTGCCCAAGGTCAAACGCAAATGAAGATCACCGCCACCTGCCACTGCGGCGCCTGCGCGATTGAGGCAACGCTGCCAAACGGGTTTGCCGATGCCGCGCGCTGCACCTGTTCGTTCTGCCGCCGCCGACAGGCTGCGGCCGTTACCGCCTCCACCGCCAGCCTGCGCGTGACCAAAGGCGCCGATACGCTCACGCGCTACAGCTGGGGCAGCCACACGGCCAAACATCATTTCTGCAAAATCTGCGGGATCTACCTCTATCACCAGCGCCGGTCGGACCCCGCAGAATGTGGCGTCAACCTCGCCTGCATCGAAGGGTCAGACCCCTGGACGCGCGAGCCCTTCCCCTGGACGGACGGCATCAACCACCCGTCCGACGACTAGACGCTCAGCCCCTCAGGCGGATTTCCCGCGCACCGCCTTGGCAAAACTGCGCGAGATCGCCTCGTTGCAGGCCAATATCTCACCGTCCTCAAGGATGTTACCATCCGTCTTGATCGGCTCGACAAACCCTCCCGCCTCGCGCACGAGGATCATGCCTGCCGCCATGTCCCAGGCGTTCAGACGCCGCTCCCAGAACCCCTCGTAGCGGCCGGCGGCCACGTAGGCGAGGTCAAGCGCCGCGCAGCCAAAGCGCCGGATGCCCGCACAGGTCGGCGCCAGTCGCGCGATATCCTGCAACACCATCGGCAGATCGGCGCGGCCCGCGTAGGGGATGCCGGTGGCAAACATGCTCTCAATCATGCGCGCGCGGCCCGAGACGCGCAAACGTGTGTCGTTCATCCACGCGCCCGCGCCTTTTTCGGCAAAGAACATCTCGTCCTTGGCGGCGTCATAGACGACACCGGCCACGATCTGGCCCTTGTGCTCCAGCGCGATGGAGATGCCCCAATGCGCCAGCCCGTGCTGGAAATTGGTCGAACCATCCAGCGGATCGACGATCCAGCGGCGCGTGGGGTCTTCGCCCTCTTCGGTGGTGGCCCCTTTGGTCAGCCAGCCGTAGGTGCCGCGGGCGGCGCGCAGCTCTTCGCGCAGGATCTTCTCGGACGCCGCATCGGCCTTGCGCACAAATTCCTCGGCACCGCGCACCGACGCCTGCAGGCTTTCAACCTCGCGGAAATCCTTGACCAACGACCGGCCGGCCTTGCGCGCGGCTTTCTGCATGACGTTGAGGTTTGCACTGCCGTTCATCGCTGTGGCCTTTCTGCTAGGGACTTTTGCCCTCATACGCCCGCCCCGCGCGATTGCCAAGGGGCGGACCCGTGACGCAGCGTGCGCCTTGCGACGGTCGCGCATTGCGGTACGCTGTTCCGCAGCTTAAACAACGGAGATCCCCATGACCGACCAGATGCAAAAGATCGTCCTTGCCAGCCGCCCCGACGGCGCGCCGACCCCCGATAACTTCCGGCTTGAAGAAGCCGCCGTGCCGACCCCCGGCGCGGGCGAAGTGCTGGTGCGCGTGCACTACATGTCGCTCGACCCCTACATGCGCGGGCGCATGGACGATGCCAAATCCTACGCGGCCCCCGTGCCCGTGGGCGGCACCATGGAAGGCGGTGGCGTGGGCGAGATCATCGCATCGAACGCCGACGGCTATGCCGTGGGCGAATTCGTCATGGGCGGGCTCGGCTGGGCCACCCACGCGGTCGTGCCCGCCAAGGGACTGGCCAAGATTGATCCCAAGACCGCGCCCATCACCTATGCGCTGGGTGTGCTGGGCATGCCCGGCCTCACCGGCTGGTTCGGCCTCACGGAATACGGCCGCCCCAAGGAAGGCGAGACGCTTGTGGTCGCCGCCGCCACCGGTCCGGTGGGGTCGATGGTCGGACAGGTCGCCAAATCAATGGGCCTGCGCGTCGTGGGCATCGCGGGCGGCGCCGAGAAATGCAAGCTCGCGACCGATCACTTCGGCTTTGACGCCTGCCTTGATCACCGCGCCTACGACGATGCCTCGGCCCTGCGCGCCGCGCTCAAGGAAGTCTGCCCCAAGGGTATCGACATCTATTTCGAGAACGTCGGCGGCAAGGTGCTGGAGGCCGTCCTCCCGATGATGAACCAGTTTGGCCGCATCCCCGTGTGCGGCATGATCGCGTGGTACAACGCCGGGGGCCTGGGCGCCGACGCGTCCGAAGGGGGGCTGACCGGGCCAAAGCTGTGGCGCACGATCCTCGTGAACTTCCTCAGCGTGAACGGCTTTATCATCTCGAACCACTGGGACCGGATGCCCGATTTCCACAAGGCCGTCGCCCCGATGATCCAAAGCGGCGACATCAAGGTGCAGGAAGACATCACCGAGGGCCTCGAAAACGCGCCGCAGGCCTTTATCGACCTGCTGAACGGCGGCAACACCGGCAAGGCGATGGTCAAACTGATCTGACCGCACGCGCGGCGCTCCTTTCAGGGCGCGCCGCGCTCACACCGATTGCAGTTTGCGCGCCTCCTGCCCGGCCAGTGCAAGCAATTCTTGCATAAAGGGTTTTTCACGGTCCTGCACCCGGATCGCTGCGTACAGCCCGCGCGTGATACCCTGCGCCGTCAGCGGTCGCGTGACGTAGTCTGAGGAATACTTCACCTCCCGCACCACCCAATCGGGCAGCACCGACACGCCCCTGTTTGACGCCACCAACAGCAGGATCACCGCCGTCAACTCTACCTGCCGGATCGCCGCAGGCTCTACCTTGGCCGGGATCAGCAGCTGGCTGAACACGTCCAGACGCGCGCGTTCCACCGGGTAGGTGATCAACGTCTCGCCGCGAAAATCCTCCGCCTCGACATGCGGCTTGTCCGCCAGCGGATGCGTGCTGGCCGCGACAAAAACGGCCTTGTAGTCAAAAAGTTCGATAAACTCGACGCCCGCGATCTCCTCAGGATCCGAAGAGATCACCAGATCCACCTCCTCGCGCAGGAGCGCCGGGAGCGCGTCGAACGCAAGGCCGGGGCGGATGTCCACATCCACCTCGCCAAAGCTGCGGCGGAATTGTTCGAGCACGGGAAAGAGCCACTCAAAACAGGCGTGGCATTCGATGGCGATATGCATCCGCCCGGTGCTGCCGTCGCGCAGGCCCGCGAATTCATCCTGCAAGGCGGCGACCTGCGGCAACACCTGCTGCGCAAGCTTCAGCAGGCGCTGGCCCGCGGGCGACAGCTTCAACGGCTTTGAGCGGCGCACGAACAGCTCGACCCCCGCCTGATCCTCCAAACCCTTCACCTGATGGCTTAGCGCGGATTGGGTGATGTTCATCATCTCCGCCGCGCGCGCCAGCCCGCCCGCCTGATGAATGGCCTGAATGGTGCGCAGATGGCGAAACTCGATATGCATTATGGCGCGCGCCTCATGTTAAAGATGAAAGTTATGAATTTGTCTCATCTCGCGCGACGTGAGACAAGAGGGGAAATCAATCCAGAGGTTTCCAAAATGCCCACTCCCGCCGTTTCCTTCGAAGTCTTCCCGCCCAAGACCGTCGATGCCGCGTTCCGTCTGTGGGACACGGCGCAGGCGCTGGCCCCGCTGGCACCGCGCTTTTTCTCCGTCACCTACGGCGCTGGCGGCACGACCCGCGATCTGAGCCAGGACGCAGCGGCGGTACTGCACCGCACCTCCGGCCTGCCGGTGTCCGCGCATCTGACTTGCGTGGATGCCTCCGTGGCCGAAACCATGGCGCAGGCCGAAGCCTTCCGCGCGGCGGGCGTGCGCGACATCGTGGCCCTGCGCGGCGACCCACCGGCGGGCGACACCCGCTTCACCCCCCATCCCGAAGGATTTGACAGCTCGGTCGCGCTGATCGAGGCGCTGAGCCTTGCGGGCGGGTTCAACATCCGCGTGGGCGCCTACCCCGACAGCCATCCCGACGCGGCGAGCCAACACGCCAACGTGCAATACCTCAAACGCAAGTTCGACGCGGGCGCCTGCGAGGCGATCACGCAGTTCTTTTTCGAACCCGAAAGCTTCCTGCGGTTCCGCGATCTTTGTGCGGCGGCGGGCATCGACGCGCCCATCGTGCCGGGCATCCTGCCGATCACGAATTGGGCCTCCGCCCGCCGTTTTGCCGAACGCTGCGGCACCAAGATACCCGCATGGCTCGATGAAGCCTACCGCGCGGCGGCCCGCGACGGGCGCGAAGATCTGCTGTCGACGACCCTGTGCACGGAACTGTGCAGCACATTGGTCGACGAAGGCGTGGACTCGCTGCATTTCTACACGCTCAACCGTCCCGATCTGACCCGCGACGTGTGCCGCGCACTGGGGATCACGCCGCAGAGCGCGCTGTCGAACGTGGCGTAACGGCTTGCCCCGAGGGGCCGCGCGCCGCATCCTTGCTGCACCACACGCAGGAGGATCCCATGCCACGTATCGCCACATCGCCCGACGATCTGCTCAGCCCCGATGAGGCGCTTGCACTCTCGGGGCTGGAGTTCATGCAGGCGATCCTGAGCGGCAAGAACCCCGGGCCCCCCATCGGCGCCACGATGGGCTACACGCTGCACGACGTGGCCGAGGGGCGATGCGTGTTTCGCGGTGCGCCGGAATTCAACGTGACCAACCCCATGGGCACGGTGCACGGCGGCTGGTACGGCACGCTGCTGGATTCCGCGATGGCCTGCGCGGTGATGACCCGCGTGCCCAAGGGGTCGGTCTATACGACACTGGAATACAAGGTGAATATCCTGCGCCCCATCCCGCTGGGCACCCAGATCGACTGCATCGGAGAGATCGACCACGTCGGCCGCTCCACTGGCGTCGCGCACGGAGAGATTCGCGGCGTCGAGGACGACAAGCTCTACGCCACAGGCTCCACCACTTGCATCGTGATGAAGATGCGTTAGCGACCGGGCATCGGAAAATTTCAAATTTTCCGGCCGGAATTTTTCAAAAATTCCGATCCCTGTGGAGGGGTTTTTGCGCCACGCCCGGTGACGCTCTCGTGCAGGCGCTCCGACGGATCACCCCCGACGACCCGCTTGCGCCGGGTGACAAAAACCTTCCCCCAGCCCGCGAACGTCCCGATGGAGGGCGCGGTGATGTCCTGCGCGAACCGCGCGGCCCATCCTTCGGGCAACGGCAGACCGCTTGCCTCGGCCCGCGCTAGCATCCACACAAGTGGGATATTCGACAGGGGCCGCGCCGCGTGACGCCCGCCTAGCTGTCCGCCCACATCCCCGTGACTGCCCCGAAACCAGACCTGCTCGATCTGATCGGGCCGCGCCGGGTCGCTTTCCCACATAACGGGGCGGTAGACCACGCGCGTCTCGTCCAGCGCCAGCGCGTGATAGCCCCGTTTCACGCAACCGCCCAGATGATGGTTGTGAAACGCGTGCCGTGCCACGCTCAGCCGCCACAGCACCGGCGCGTTGATCCCCAGCGATTTCACCGTATCCCAGACCCCGATCATCTCGATCGGCACGTCCGTCGCGCAATGGGCGCGCGTGAAAGCCGCCCGCGCGGTGCCCCCGCATTCGTAGTGCCGGTAGGCCTGCCGCACGTTGCGTTCGGTGGCGTGTTCGGCCCGCAAGAGACCCACGCGGTCGATGATCCCCGCCAGCGAGCGCACCGCATAGGCCCCGCGCGAAAACCCCATCAGAAAGATGCGATCTCCCGGGCGGAAACGCGAGGCAAGATAGCCGTAAGCCCGCCGGATCTGCCGGTTGATCCCCTTGCCCGCAATCACGCCGCCCAGCGCGGTCCAGTCCTGCCACTGCAGCCCCGGCTCATAGTAGATCGAGATGCGCGGCCCCATTTCCTGCGCCAGCCGGTAAGTGAGACCCGCGTTCGTCTCCGCCCCCGGCGCCAGCGACGACATCGTCCCGTCAAGGATCACCAAATGCGTCTGCACCCCGCGCCGTGGCCCAAAATCCGACGCAGGCCGCTGCCACAGCCCGCCAAAGAGCCGCGCCAGCAGGCTGTCGTTCAGATCATTCCGCGGCGATCCTGTCACCGTTCAAAAGCTCCCACACCTTGTGCGGCGTGAACGGCATGTCCGCCTGCCGCACGCCATGGTCCCACAGCGCATCCTGCACCGCATTGGACACCGCCGCCAGCGCGCCGACAGTCCCGGCCTCGCCACAGCCCTTCATGCCCATGACATTCGCGGTTGAAGGCACAGGCTCACTGGTGAAAGAGATATAGGGCACATCCGTTGCGCGCGGCAGGGCGTAATCCATGAAGGTCGCGGTCAGCAGCTGACCATCCTCGTCGTAGACGACCCGCTCCTGCACAGCCTGCCCGATACCCTGCACGACACCGCCGTGCACCTGCCCTTCGGCCAGCATCGGATTAATAAGATTACCAAAATCGTCAACAACGGTATAGCGGTCCACCTCGACGATCCCGGTCTCGGGATCGATGACGACCTCGCTGATGTGGCAGCCATTGGGGAAACTGCGCGCGGGCAGGGTCGCGCGTTCGTGATGGCTCAAAAGGTCATCGCGCCCCTGAGCACGGGCCATTTCGGCAACTTCGAGCATCGTCGGCGTGAGGTTCGACCCCTCCGCCCGGAAGCGTTCGTCGTCAAAGGTGATCTCGGCGGCGGGCACGCCCATCTCGTCCGACAGGAACGCGCTGAACGCCTCGATGATCTTGGCCGTGGTGGCAAGCGTGGCGTTGTTCTGCACTGTGACCGAGCGCGAACCACCCGTCCCCCGCCCGTAGCAATCCGGTCGCTGTCCCCCTGCACCACGGTGATCGCCTCCAACGGGATACCGGTCTGATCGCTCAGAAACTTGGCATAGACCGTCTCATGCCCCTGCCCGCCCGATTGCGTGCCGACAAGGATCTCGACCCGCCCGTCTTCGAGGAAATTGACCGTGGCACCCTCGCTGGGATCGCCCAGGATACTCTCGATGTAATAACAAATCCCCTGCCCGCGCAGCAGCCCACGCGCCGCATCCGCAGCGCGGCGCGCGGCAAAGCCCTGCGCATCCGCCTCGACCGCCGCCCGCGCCAGGACCCTGTCGAAGTCGCCCACGTCATAGGTCTCGTCCGTGGCGGTGGTGTAGGGAAACTGCTCGGGCTTGATGAAATTGATCCGGCGCAGCTCCCAGGGATCGACATCCAGCTCCCGCGCGGCCCGGTCCATCACCCGCTCCAGCACGTAGATCGCCTCGGGCCGTCCCGCGCCACGGTACGCATCCACCTGCACGGTGTTGGTGTAGTATCCCTCGACCTGCAACCACGTGGTCTGCACGTCATAGACCCCCATCAGCACACGCGAAAACAGCGTCGTCTGAATGGGTTGCCCGAATTGGCTGTTGTAGGCGCCCAGATTGCATTTGGTGCGCACCCGGTAGGCGGTGATGCGGTTATTGGCGTCAAACGCCAGCTCCGCCAGCGAGGTCAGATCGCGCCCGCCATTGTCGCTCAGCATGGCTTCGGTACGCTCCGACATCCAGCGCACCGGACGACCCAGCACGCGCGCGGCGTGGCACACCACGAAGTACTCCGGATACGCCATCGCCTTCATCCCGAACGCGCCGCCGGTGTCGGGATTGCTCACCCGCACGTTCTCCGGCGCCAGACCAAAGGCGCGCACCAGATTATCCTTGTGCACCCACACCCCCTGCCCGTTGTTGGCCAGATGCAACCGCGTGCCGTCCCACTCGGCGAAACAGCCGCGCGGCTCCATTGAGTTGACGATGATCCGGTTGTCACCCACCTCCAGCGATACCGTCCGCGCAGCCTCGGAAAAGGCCCGCTCTGTCGCCAGCTCATCGCCCAGACCCCAATCGAACGCCCGGTTGTCCGGCGCCTCCGTGTGCAACGTTTCGCCGCCGGGCTCCAGCGCAATGCACGCGGGCAACTCCTCCGCATCGAAGACTATCAACTCGGCGGCGTCCTTGGCCTGCTCCAGCGTGTCGGCGATGACAACGGCCACAGGCTCGCCGACATGACGCACCTTGCCCTTGGCCAGCAGGGGTCGCATCGGGGCGGCCGCCTTGCTGCCATCGCGGTTCTTCAGGGTGGCCCCGTCCATGGCAATGTCGACGTCCGCTGCCTCAAGATCTGCGCAGGTCACCACCAGATGCACGCCCGGCGACACCACCGCATCGCTCACGTCCAGCTCGGAGATCACCCCATGCGCAATCGGCGAACGAAAGACAAAGGCATGAAGCGCGCCATCAGGCGCAATATCATCCACGTACCGCCCCTCACCGGTCAAGAACCGTGCATCCTCCACACGCGAGGTCGCCTGCGATTTTCCGAATTTTTCCATGCGTCCGCTCCCAGCATATGTTTCAGGAGAAACTAGCGATGCCGCCGCCGGTGTCCAGCGCCACCGATCGAACGCGCGCGCTGCACTGGCAGAGATGGCGCGCCGCGTATTTTTGGCACAAAAAAGCGGGCGTTAACCCAAAATTTACGACGTATGCGCAAACTTGAGGGGCGGTACAGGCGGGCGCGCCGATGACCGCGCACGATGAAGCCGCTCTTGCGCAGTGAAAGCACCCGCGACGTGCGGGCCGACCGCGCAAGGGTGCTTCATCGCTTCATTGTGCCGCAAATACGCATTCCAACCTCTCCGCCCTCGCCGCCCTGTAAGTTCCCGCGCCCATGGGACGGTGGGTGGGGCGCCGGTGCGGGCCTGCCCGCAGCAGCGCCACCTACCGGGCCTTTCCCTCTCGCCCTTCCTCCGCTACATCCCCTGCAAACGCAGACGGGATAGATGACATGCCATTGGAAAAGACATTCGACGCAGGCGCAGCGGAAAGCCGCCTCTACGACGCCTGGGAAAAGGCCGGTTGCTTCACCGCAGGTGCCAACGCCTCGCGCCCCGAGACGTTCAGCATCATGATCCCGCCCCCGAACGTCACGGGTGTGCTGCACATGGGCCACGCGTTCAATAATACGCTTCAGGACATCCTCACCCGCTGGCACCGCATGCGCGGTTTCGACACGCTCTGGCAGCCAGGTCAGGATCACGCAGGCATCGCCACCCAGATGGTGGTCGAGCGAAAACTCGCCGCCGAAGGCAAGCCGCCGCGCCGCGACTGGGAGCGTGACGCTTTCACCGCTGAGATCTGGAAGTGGAAGGCCCAGTCGGGCGGCACGATCATCGAGCAGCTCAAGCGCCTCGGCGCCTCCTGCGACTGGTCGCGCAACGCCTTCACCATGTCGGGCGCGCCCGGCGCGCCTGAAGGCGAGGAGGGCAATTTCCACGATGCCGTGATCCGCGTCTTTGTGGAGATGTATAACAAAAGCCAGATCTACCGTGGCAAGCGGCTGGTGAACTGGGATCCGCATTTCGAAACCGCGATTTCCGATCTTGAAGTCGAGAACATCGAGGTCGACGGCCATATGTGGCACTTCAAATACCCGCTCGCGGGCGGTGCCACATATACCTATGTCGAGCGCGACGAGGACGGGAACACGCTCTTCGAGGAAGAGCGCGACTATATCTCCATCGCCACCACGCGCCCCGAAACCATGTTGGGCGACGGCGCCGTCGCAGTTCATCCATCGGATGAACGGTATGCCCCAATCATCGGGAAACTCTGCGAAATTCCCGTCGGCCCAAAGGAAAGCCGCCGCCTGATCCCGATCATCACCGACGACTACCCGGACAAGGATTTCGGTTCCGGCGCGGTGAAGATCACCGGCGCGCATGACTTCAACGATTATGAGGTCGCCAAGCGCGGCAACATCCCGATGTACAGCCTCATGGATACGCAAGGCCGGATGCGCGCCGATGGCCGCCCTTACGCCGAAGAAGCCGCCGCCGCGCAGGCGATTGCCAACGGCGAGGAAGGCTTTGACGAGGCCAGGATCGCCGCGATGAACCTTGTCCCCGACGCCTACCGCGGCCTCGACCGGTTTGAGGCCCGCAAGGCCGTGATCGCCGACATCACCGCCGAGGGTCTCGCCGTGATGACGCAGGCTCACGATCCGCGTCTGGGCCGCGCGGCGCAAAAGCCGCTCGCCCCCGAAGAAGGCGGCGAGGCGCGCGAGGATACGCTGGTGCCGCTGGTCGAGGCCAAGAAGATCATGCAGCCCTTCGGCGACCGCTCCAAGGTGGTGATCGAGCCGATGCTCACCGATCAGTGGTTCGTCGACACCGCGCAGATCGTGCAGCCCGCCATCGACGCCGTGCGTTCGGGCGAGACGGAAATCCTGCCGGAGCAGGACAAGAAGGTGTATTTCCACTGGCTTGAGAATATCGAGCCCTGGTGCATCTCGCGCCAGCTGTGGTGGGGGCATCAGATCCCGGTGTGGTTCGACGATGAGGGCCGCGAGTATTGCGCCGCAACCGAAGCCGAAGCGCAGGCGATGGCACCCGGCAAGACCCTCACCCGCGACCCCGACGTGCTCGACACCTGGTTCTCCTCCGGCCTCTGGCCTATCGGCACCCTCGGCTGGCCCGAGAACACCGAGGCGCTGGAGAAATACTTTCCCACCTCCGTGCTCATCACCGGGTTTGACATCATCTTTTTCTGGGTCGCGCGCATGATGATGATGCAATTCGCGATCACCGGGCAAAAGCCGTTCTCGACCGTCTACGTGCACGCGCTGGTGCGCGACGAGAAGGGCAAGAAGATGTCGAAATCGCTCGGCAATGTGCTCGACCCGCTGGAGCTGATTGACGAATACGGCGCGGACGCCGTTCGCTTTACGCTCACCTCCATGGCCGCGATGGGCCGCGATCTGAAACTCAGCACCCAGCGCATTCAGGGCTACCGCAACTTTGGCACCAAGCTGTGGAATGCCCACCGCTTTGCCGAGATGAACGGCGTGTTTGGCGACACTCCCGCGCAGATGCCGACGCCCACCGCCACGCTCAACAAATGGATCGTGGGCGAGACCGCGCGCATCCGCGAACAGACCGACGCGGCGTTGGAAAATTACCGGTTCAACGACGCGGCGAACGGGCTCTATGCCTTTGTCTGGGGGAAGGTCTGCGATTGGTATGTGGAGCTGTCCAAGCCCTTGTTGCAGGAGGACGCCCCCGAGGCGGACGAGACGCGCCAGACCCTTGCCTGGGTGCTGGATCAATGCCTGATCCTGCTGCATCCCATCATGCCCTTCATCACCGAAGAGCTGTGGGGCACCACCGCCACCCGCGCCAAGATGCTCGTGCACGCCGATTGGCCCGCCTACACCACCGCCGATCTGCTGGATGCCGAAGCCGACCGCGAGCTGAACTGGGTTATCGGCCTGATCGAGGGCATCCGCTCTGCCCGCGCGCAGATGCACGTGCCCGCAGGGCTGACCGTGCCGCTGGTCGTCACCGACATGGGCGCCGAGGCGCAGATCGCCTGGGACAACAACGAGGCGATGATCAAGCGTCTCGCGCGGGTCGAAACCCTGACCCGTGCGGACAGCTTTCCCAAGGGCACGGTGTCGATCCCCGCGCAAGGCGCCACGCTGGGCCTGCCGCTGGAGGGCATCATCGACATCGGTGAGGAAAAAGCCCGCCTGCAAAAATCGCTCGACAAGCTGGGCAAGGAGATCGGCGGGCTGAACGGGCGGCTCAAGAACCCCAAGTTCCGCGCCTCCGCGCCGGAAGAGGTGGTCGCCGAGGCCGAAGCCAACCTCGCCGCGCGTCAGGAAGAGGCCGACCAACTGCAAGCCGCGCTCGACCGGCTGGCCGAACTGGGGTGAATGGCCCGCCCGGTGCCACGCCGGGCGGTGAGCCTATTTGAACACCGGCGCGCGTTTGCCAAAGGCGGCCGCGACCACCTCCATCTGATCGGGTTTGCCCATCAGATCGGCCTGCTCGCGGCTCTCCGCCAGCAGCACCTCTTCGGCCCCACCCGTCTCCGCCAGCGCGATCAACCGTTTGGCGGCACGAATGGCCGACGGGCTCTTGCCCGCGATCGTGGCGGCCAAATCCATCGCGGCGGCCAGCGGATCGTCGGCGATTTCCGTCACCAGCCCCCAACGCTCCGCCTGATCGGCGCCCACGGGCTCAGCCGTGTAGGTCAGACGGCGCAGCACGTCGCCGCGCACCAGACGCGGCAGCAGCACCATCCCGCCCATATCGGGTACGATGCCCCATTTCATCTCCATCACCGCGAATTTGGCGTCCGGCGCGGCGATGCGCATATCCGCGCCCAGCGCCAGCTGGATGCCCGCGCCAAAGCACACGCCATGCACGGCGGCAATCACCGGGATCGCCATGCGGTCCCAGACCATCGCGACCTCTTGCCATTGGTTCGTGGTGCCCGCGCCGTGGCTGCGCGGCATCAGCAGATCCGCGGGATCCTTGCCGATCATACCCTGCAGGCCAGAGATGTCGATGCCTGCGCAAAACGCCTTCCCCTCGCCCGAAATCACCGCCACGCGGGCGTCGGACGCGGCGACCTCCTGACCGGCAGCGATGATCGCATCGATCATCTGCTGATCGACGGCGTTCATCTTATCCGCGCGGGTCAGGCGGACGTGGGCAATGTGATTGTCATAGGTGACTTCGACGCGGGACATGGGGCGGGTTCTCCGTTACTGGCTCGCACGCAGCGTCCCGCGAAATCGCGGCAAAATCCACCGAAACGCTGCGTTAGCGGGGCACGACCCGCTCGACCGCGCGCATCATGCCGAGGCTCTTGTCATACACCAGCGTGAGGATGCGCCGCACCTGCGGTTTGGCAAGGCTGACCCCGCCCCGCGCAACGCCCCCGCAGCGGCGGCCGTACCGATAAATCCCCTTCGTGTGAGCTTGGCCATCCCATGTCCTCCTGTCTTTGCAACTCATTCTCAAATAGGGGTCCTGCGCCCTCTTTACAAGGGCGGGCCAGCCGCGCTTTATCGCGGCCATGACACACGCCCGCCTGACCCCGCTCGCCCAATCGCTGCCCGCCACCGTGCCATTCGTCGGCCCCGAGACGCAGGAACGCGCGCGCGGCGCCGGTTTTGCCGCGCGTCTGGGCGCGAATGAGAGCGTCTTTGGCCCCTCGCCCGAAGCGCTCAAGGCGATGGCAGCGAGCCATCACTGGATGTACGGCGATCCAGAAAGCCACGATCTGCGCGCAGCCCTCGCCGCCCATCACGGCTGCGCGCCCGAGAATATCATGGTCGGTGAAGGCATCGACGGGCTCTTGGGCTATCTGGTGCGCCTCACGGTCGGGCCGGGCGATGCGGTGGTCACTTCGGCGGGCGCCTATCCGACGTTTAACTACCATGTGGCGGGCTTTGGCGGTGATCTGCACGCGGTGCCCTATGCGGGCGATTTTGAAGATCCCGCAGCGCTATTCGCCAAGGCGGCAGAGGTCGACGCCAAGCTTGTGTATCTCGCCAATCCCGACAATCCGATGGGCAGCCACCACAGCGGCGCCGATCTGGCCCGCGCGATGGACGCGCTGCCCAAGGACACGCTGCTGGTGCTCGATGAGGCTTATGTCGATTGTGCACCCGAGGGCACGGCCCTGCCCCTGCCCGTAGACGATCCCCGCGTGATCCGGATGCGCACCTTTTCAAAGGCTTACGGGCTTGCGGGCGCGCGCGTGGGCTACGCCCTTGGGCATCCCGATCTGATCACGGCGTTTCACAAGGTCCGCAATCACTTTGGCATGAACCGCGCCGCACAGGCCGGCGCGATGGCGGCCCTGGCCGACCGCGACCACCTCGCCCATGTGCTTGACCAGATCGCGCAGGCCCGGAGCCGCATCGCGCAAATCGCGCGCGACAACGGGCTCACGCCGCTGCCCTCGGCCACCAATTTTGTCACCATCGATTGCGGTGCCGATGGCACCTTTGCCAAGGCCGTGCTGGACGCGCTGATTGCGCGCGGCATCTTTGTGCGCATGCCCTTTGTCGCCCCGCAAAATCGCTGCATCCGGGTGGGATGCGGCCTGCCTGCGGATCTCGACGCGCTGGCCACGGCCCTGCCCCAAGCTTTGGCAGAGGCAAAAAGGGGCTGACGGCGCGCAATTCTGCGCTAATCTGATCGTAACCGGCGCGGGATAGCCTCCCGCGACAGACAAAACGATGAGACAAAAGCGATGAACGACCGCGGCACCGCCCCAGACTTTACCCAAGCCTGCATTGTCATGTTCGGCGTCAACATCGCGTGGATATTCGTGGCGATCTGGGCCATCTGGGGCCTGATTGCCGTGGCCGCGACCGGCTGGTGCATCAACCGCGCGATCGGCTGGATCGAGGCGCGGCGCGACTAGACTAGCGCCCGGCGATCACGCCCGCCGCCGCCTCCAGCGCGCCGGGGCCATGGGCAATGCCCAGCGCCTTGAGGCCCGCATCCATCCCGCCCAGCATCCCCATCACCATATGGCCGTTCACATGGCCCATGTGCCCAAGACGGAAGAACGCATCGCGCGCCGGATCGCCCGGCTCCGCCATGCCCAGCCCGATGCCCAGCGTCAGACCGACCTCACGCTCGACCCATTGGCGCAGGCGCGTGCCGTCAGACCCCTTTAGCCGCAGCGACGTCACCGCCGTCGAGCGGTGCACAGGATCGGCGATATTCATCGCCAGATCGCCCCCCGTCGCCCAGGCGTCACAGGCGGCCCAGACCGCGCGGGCAAGCGTGGCATGGCGCGCCCAGACCGCCTCGATCCCCTCATCGTGGATCATGCCAAGGGCCGTGCGCAGCCCGTAGAGGTGATGCGTCGGCGCCGTTCCGTTGAAAAACTGCCACAGCTCATCGCCTTCGGCGCGCGGGGTCCAGTCCCAATAGCGGCTGACCCGTGGCATCGCCGCGCGCACCTGCGCCGCACGGTCATTGAAGAAGACGAACGCACAGCCCGGCGGCACCATCAGCCCCTTCTGGCAACCCGTCACCATCACATCGACGCCCCAATCGTCCATCTCGAACCGGTCACAGGCGAGCGAGGCGATGCAATCGGCCATCAGCAGCGCCGGATGGCCCAGATCATCCAGCACGCGGCGCAGCCCCGGAATGTCGTTGCGCACCGACGAGGACGTATCCACATGCACCGCCAGCACCGCCTTGATCCGGTGCTCGGTATCGGCGCGCAGCGCGGCCGCGATCCGGTCCAGATCGAAGGGGTCGGATTTGCCGAAATCAATCAGCTCCACCTCCGCCCCGATACCATCGGCCATCTCGCCCCAGCCGTGGCCGAAACGCCCCGTGGCGGGCACCAGCACGCGCTCACCGGGGGCGACGGTATTGGCCAGCGCCGCCTCCCACGCGGCGTGGCCGTTGCCGATGTAGATCGCCGCATGGTGCTGCGTGCGCGCCACGCGTTTGAGATCCGCCATCAGCCCGGGCATCATATCCACCAGCTCCCCTCATAGATGTTGGGCGCGGGGCGGTGCATCGCCTGCAACACGGCGTCGGGCATCACCGACGGGCCGGGAATCGCGAGATAGCCGCGACCGTTCGACAGATTGGCGGACATGGGATTTCCTTTCGTGCGCAATCGCTTGCAAGCGTGTGTTTGGTGCAACCATAGCCTGCGCGCCGCCTGCGTCAATCGCCGCTCGCTTGCCCCTGAAGGGGGCGCGGGATAAGCTGCGCGCCTGAGCATTCTCACCCGGCAAAGGCCCGATTTATGAGCGCGCAAACCTATACCTCCGGCGAGCTCGGACGCTGGCTCTGGCGCGACTACCTGCGCCGCCATTCGGGCACGCTGTCGATTGCCGTGTTTTTCATGGTGCTCGAGGGCGCCTCGCTGGGCGCGATGGCCAAGCTGATGGAGCCGATGTTCGACCGCGTCTTTGTCGCCGGAGAGCAATCGTGGCTGCTCTTCGTGGGCTTTGTGCTGTTGGGCATCTTCGTGCTGCGTGCGATCTCTTCAGTGGCGCAAAAGGTGCTGCTGACGCGGATCTCGCAGAAAACCGCAGCGGCCATGCGGATCAACATGCTCGACCGCATGATGCTGCAGGACGGCGCGTTCCATCAGGATCACCCGCCCGGCTTTCTGGTGCAGCGCGTACAGGGCGATGTGAACGCGGTCAACGACGTCTGGCGCGCGATCATCACCGGCGCAGGGCGCGATTTCATCGGGCTGATCGTGCTGCTGGGCGTGGCGATCAGCATTGATCCGATCTGGGCGCTGCTGGCCTGCGTCGGCATCCCGGTGATGGTCCTGCCTGCCGCCTTTGCGCAACGTTTCGTGCGCCGCCGCGCGCGCGAGGCGCGCGATCTGGGTGCCACCCTGTCGACCCGCCTCGACGAGGTGTTCCACGGCATCGTGCAGATCAAGCTCAACGCGCTGGAGGCCTACCAGACCCGCCAATACCGCGACATCACCACGCAGTTCGTGCGTACCGAGGTCCGCACCGCCTTCGGCAGCTCCGCCATCCCCGCGATGATCGACATCATTTCCGGAATCGGTTTCATGGCCGTGATCCTCTACGGCGGCAATGAAATCATCAGCGGCAACAAGACCATCGGCGAATTCATGACGTTCTTTACGGCCATGGGGTTCACCTTCAATCCGCTGCGCCGTCTGGGCGCGATTTCGGGCCAGTGGCAGACCGCCGCCGCCGCCCTTGAGCGGATCAAGGAGCTGCTCGACGCGCCGATCACCCTACGCTCCCCCGACGCGCCAAAGGCGCCGCCCGCGGGCGTGCCCGACGTGACCCTCGACAACGTGACCCTGTCGTTCGGCAAAACGCAGGTGCTGCACGGTCTGTCGCTGCACGCCGCCGCCGGGCAGACCACCGCGCTCGTCGGCGCGTCGGGGGCGGGCAAATCCACGCTCTTCAACCTGCTCACACGGCTCCTGGATCCCGATACCGGCAGCGTGCGCATCGGCGACGTGGCCACCACCGACATGGCGATCCCCGATCTGCGCGGCCTGTTTTCCGTCGTGAGCCAGGAAGCGCTGCTGTTCGACGAAACCCTGCGCGAGAATATCGTGCTGGGCCGCACGGATGTGAGCGATGCGGCGCTGCAGGCGGTTCTCGACGCGGCGCATGTCTCCGACTTCCTGCCAAACCTGTTCGACGGGCTTGAAACCCGCGTGGGCCCGCGCGGCTCCGCCCTGTCGGGCGGTCAGCGCCAGCGCGTCGTCATCGCCCGCGCGCTTCTGCGCGACACGCCCATCCTGCTGCTGGACGAGGCAACCTCGGCCCTCGACGCGCAATCCGAAAAGACCGTGCAAACCGCGCTTGACCGCCTGTCCAAAGGGCGCACCACGCTGGTCATCGCGCATCGCCTCTCGACCATCCGCGGAGCGGACAAGATCGTGGTCCTCGACCGTGGCCGTGTCGTCGATGAAGGCACCCACGACGACCTGCTCGAACGCGGCGGCATCTACGCCGATCTCTACCGGCTGCAATTCCGTGACGGCAAAAACGTGTCGGACCCGAAACTGCCCGACACCGCCCGCCGCGATCCCGCCCTGCCCGACACGCCGGGCCTCCTGCACCGTCTCACGCGCGGCTTCTTCGGCTAAAGTTTTGCGAGCACGCCCGCCACGGGCGCCGAAAGGGAAAATCGCGCCGCAAGGCGCGGCCGTCAGGTCCCGCTAGCGGCGGTAGGCATCGGCCAGCCAGTCGGGCGAGGCGCCGGCAAAATAGCGCGCCAGCGTCCACAGGTTGCGCCCGCCGCGCCGGAACCAGCCCTGCCGGCGGTATTTGGCCGCCGAGGTGACGGCGACCGCGTCCAGCCCCACCTTTTGCGCGCCCAGCTTGCGGGCCAGCGCCACGTCCTCCATCAGCGGCTGATCGGGATAGCCGCCAATCTCGTCGTATAGCGCGCGGCTGATCAACAGCCCCTGATCGCCGTAGGGCAGACCTAACCCGCTGCGCAGGTTGGCCCAGCCGGCCACCAGCCCCGCCGCAATCCCGCGCTGGTCAAACGCGAGCCGGAACCAGCCCGCACGGGTGTCGTTTTCGATGTGGTGGCGCACGGTTTCGGCCCAACCGGCGCTCAGCACCGTATCGGCGTGCAGGATCAGGATCCAGTCGCCGCGCGCCTCGGCAACGCCGCGCCGCAGCTGCCCGCCGCGCCCTGCCGGTCCGTGGATCACGTCAGCGCCCCAGGCCTGGGCCACGGCGCCCGTGGCATCATGCGACCCACCGTCGCTCACGATCAGTTCGCGGATCAGGCCGGCATCAAGCCCCTCCATCAACGCGGCAAAACACCCCGCCAACGCGGGTTCTGCATTCAGTGTCGGCACTACAACCGAGAGTTTTGCGCGCATCGAGACCCCCTGCCCCTGTTGTGCCACCGTGCCTAACCTATATAGATCACACAGCAAAAAGGACAGAGCCATGGCCCTCGCACGATCCTCCGCCTTTCGGGCACCGATACCACGGATTTCCTGCAAGGGCTTGTCACCAATGATGTTGCCCGGCTTGGGGACGGTCTCGTCTACGCCGCCATGCTGACCCCGCAGGGCAAGTATATCGCCGATTTCTTTTTGCAGGCGGACGGTGCGGACGTGTTGCTGGATGTCGACAGCGCCCTCGCGCAGGGGCTGATGCAACGGTTGAACATGTACAAACTGCGCGCGGATGTGGCCATCACCCAGACCGATCTGCACCTGCACCGCGGCACCGACACCCCGCCCCAGAATGCCCATCGCGACCCGCGCCACCCCGATCTGGGCTGGCGCGCGCTGCGCGACAGCGCGCAAACGGACGACAACACCGATTGGGATGCGCTCTACGTCAACCACATGATTCCGCAAGCGGGGGTTGAGCTGACGCCCGACAGCTACATCCTCGAAATGGGGTTCGAGCGGCTGAAGGGTGTGGATTTCCGCAAGGGTTGCTACGTCGGTCAGGAAGTCACCGCGCGCATGAAGCACAAGACAGAGCTGCGCAAGGGTCTGGCCCAGGTGGCGCTGACGGGCACCGCCGCGCCCGGCAGCGAGATCATGGCGGAGGGCAAACCCGCAGGCACCCTGCACACCGTCGCGGGCGACCGCGCGCTGGCCTACCTGCGCTTTGATCGCGCCACGGCTGAGATGACCGCGGGCGACGCGACGCTCACCCGCACCGCCTGACGCAAAAGGGCGGACCTTTTGGCCCGCCCTTACAGTGCAATCCGTCTGCCCCTCGGGCGCGTTCTACGTATTCCGTCGCGCCTCAGGCGCGTTCTACATATTCCATCGTCTCGGTGTTGACGACGATCGCCTCATCCTGATCCACGAACGGCGGTACAGTGATCTTGATCCCGTTGTCCAGCACGGCGGGCTTGAAGCTTTTGGCCGCCGTCTGGCCCTTCACCACCGGCTCCGTCTCCGCCACGACACAGGTCACCTTCTGCGGCAGCGCCGCATTCAGCGCCTCGCTTTCGTGATATTCAACCACGATCATCATGCCGTCCTGCAAAAACGGACGCCGCTCGCCCAGCAAATCGGCGCTGACCTGCACCTGCTCGTAGGTTTCGGTATCCATCACCACCAGCATCCCGTCGTCCTCATAGAGGAATTGCTGGTCCTTCTGCTCCAGACGCACCCGCTCGACCTTGTCGGCGCTGCGGAAGCGTTCGTTCAACTTCGAGCCGTTGCGTAGATTTTTCATCTCAACCTGCGCAAATGCCCCACCTTTGCCCGGTTTCACGTGATCCACCTTCACAGCTGCCCAAAGGCCGCCATTATGTTCCAATACGTTTCCGGGACGGATCTCGTTTCCGTTGATTTTTGGCATGTGACAAAACTCTGACAAAAGGTTGATGAAACTTTGATGACGCCTATATCCGGTGTTCGGGAGGCACACAAGACGGCCTGTCTTGTGCTCCATCCTCCCGAAGCCATGCATAAAACGCATAGGGGCCATGCAAAAACAGGGTATCCGAATCGCTCTTTATCTGTCAGAAGACCCAGACGCCAAATGACAAGAGCAAGAATAAAGAAAGGACGACGAAGTGACTGATTTCGTTGATGGCACAGCCTTTAACAATGAACAAGGCAACCGCGCGCGCAAACTCTTTGCCGCCGTCGTGCTCGCCGCACTCGACGACGCGATTGCAGACGACAAGAAATACGGCAACGGGCCGGAGCAGATCGCCCGCTGGGCACGCTCCCGCGATGGTCGCGAGGTGCTTTCCTGCGCCGGCATCGACCCCAACGAGCGTGTTGTGGGTGGCCTGATGGAATTCGTGGGCAAAGGGGTGCGGACGTCCGTCGCCCTCAGCCGCGAAGAATCCGAGCGTCGCAATGCCGCACAGCAGGCCGAAGCCGCCTAACAGCGCCTCAGCCTTTGATAAAAACGCCCCTCGCCCCGTGCGTGGGGCGTTTTTTCATGCCTACATCCCAAAGACAAACAGCCAGACCCACGCCACGTATAGCTGCGCGGCCAGCAATGCGCCGACCGCAATCGCAATCGCCCAGCCGGGTCGCGTGAGCCAGATCCACACCGCCGCGAGCGCGGCAAGCGCCGCCTCGATGGGGGCGATCCACCCGGCCCCGTGGGCGCGATCCCAATAGCTTAGCGGGCTTTCAAACACCCAATCGCTGACGGGCCAGAAATGCGGACGCCCGTCGTCGTGGTGCAGCGGGAAATCCAGTGCCAGATGCAGCAACCCGGCGGCGGCAAAGGCCAGCCCCCAATCGCTGCGCCGCCACAGCGCCAGCGCCAGCAGCGCGCCCCAGACGAATACCGAGTTGTCGACGGCAAAAATCGCCTGCCACGTGTCAGAGAAATAGAGCTCGTCAAACACCACGCGCGGCGGGATGCCGAACAAGAATAACGCGCCCCCCGCCAGCAGATACAGCGACAGATCCGGCGCCAGCCCCCCGGCCATCGCGGCCCAGAACGTCCGCCGCTGTCCACGCTTGCCGAAGGCCGCAGCCCCGAGCAGCAAATGAGCGGGTGTATTCATGCGCGCACCTCTTTTCCTTTGGGCCACGATGGGTCAAATTCGCCCCCGGTCCCGGAGGCACAGCAGATGACAAAAGCGATCATGATACAAGGCACCGGCAGCAATGTCGGCAAATCCATGATCGTGGCGGGCATCCTGCGGGCCCTGCGCGCGCGCGGGATGCGCGTGCGCCCGTTCAAGCCGCAGAACATGTCCAACAACGCCGCCGTCACCTCCGACGGGGGCGAAATCGGACGTGCGCAAGCGCTTCAGGCCCGCGCCTGCGGGGTGGCGCCGCACACCGATATGAACCCCATCCTTTTGAAACCGCAAAGCAATACGGGCGCGCAGGTCATCGTGCAGGGCCAGATCGCGGGCCACCAGGAAGCCCGCGCCTTTGGCCGCTCAAAAGAAGCGCTCATGCCCGCCGTGCTGCAAAGCTTTCACCGGCTGGCGCAGGACTGCGACATGATCGTCGTCGAAGGCGCCGGCTCCCCGGCAGAGACGAACCTGCGCGCGGGCGACATCGCCAACATGGGCTTTGCCCGTGCGGCGGGCGTGCCCGTGGTGCTGATGGGCTGCATCGACCGGGGCGGCGTCATCGCGCAGATCGTGGGCACGCAGGCCGTGCTGTCCGAGGCCGACAACGCGCTGATCCGCGGCTTTGCCGTCAATAAATTCCGCGGTGATCGCAGCCTGTTTGACGCAGGTCGCGACGATATCGTGGCGCGTACCGGCTGGCCTTCCTTTGGGGTGCTGCCGTGGTTTGCCGACGCCGCGCGCCTGCCCGCAGAGGATGTGATGGACCTGCCCGCGCGGGCGCGCTCGGGCGGGGCGGGCGTTGTCATCGCCGTGCCGCAACTGCCGCGTATCGCCAATTTCGACGATCTCGACCCGCTCGCGGCAGAGCCGGGCGTGGATCTGCGCATCGTGCCCCCCGGCACCCCCCTGCCCGCCGACGCGGATGTGGTGCTGCTGACGGGCAGCAAATCCACCATCTCCGATCTCGCGGCGCTACGGGCGCAGGGGTGGGATATCGACATCGCCGCCCACATCCGGCGCGGCGGTCATGTGGTCGGCCTGTGCGGGGGCTATCAGATGCTGGGCCAAACCATCGCCGACCCGGACGGGATCGAGGGGCCTGCTGGCACCGTCGACGGCCTGGGCCACCTGGACGTGCACACGGTGCTGGAGCCAAAAAAGAACCTGTCGCTGCGCCACGGCACGCACCCCGCGTCAGGCGCCGATGTGTCCGGGTATGAGATTCACCTCGGCGCCACCACCGGCCCCGATTGTGCGCGCCCTTGGCTCCGCTTTGACGGGACGCCCGATGGCGCGGCCAGCGCGGACGGGCGCGTGTTGGGCTGCTATCTGCACGGGGTGTTCGCGTCCGACAGCTTTCGCGCGGCCTATCTCGCGGGGCTGGGGGGTACGGCGCAGGCGGCGTTCGAGGCGCAGGTCGATGCCACGCTCGACGCGCTCGGCGCGCATATCGAGGCCTATTTCGACCTCGATGCGCTGATTGCCGCCGCCGGTGAGGTTGGCGGGTAAGCTATTCCATTTCCTGCGCGGTCAGCGCGCGGTGGATCTCGCGGCGCACGAGCTTGCGCACGTTGCGCGTGATGCGCTCCCCCAGAACACCCTGCAATTCGCTGCGCACAATCTCACTGACCAGCGCGCGCAGCGCCGCCTCGTCGAGCAGTTGATCCTCGCCTGCGTCCGCGTCCACATCCGCATCGGGGTCGTGCGTTGCCTCGGCCTGCGGCTCCTCGATCGGGGCGCCGCGCCCGTCGAGTTCGACGTCGTCCTCCCACGCCATGGCGGCCACATCAACGGGGCTCAGATCCGCGGCCTGATCGCTGCCGTCGGGTTCGAAATCCTGCTGGATCGCCTTGATCGCGGTGCCCAGCGCGGCGATTTTCGAGGTCAGGCGCGGCCCGTCCGCCGCCGCTGGCTCGGATGTCGGCGCGGCATCGCTGTCGCCATGTTGCATCTGCACGGCAACCGCCTCCGCCGATGCATCCGCAAAAGGCGCATCCTCTTCGACCGGCCCATCGTCAAACGCCGCGTCGCTCAGCGTTTCATCGTCAAAGGTGTCGTCCTCAAACGCCTCCTCGGCGGGCTCATCCTGTGCTTCATCATCGGTGAAGCCATCCTCGTCGGACGCCACGGTGTCCGACGTTTCGCGTGCGGGCGCACCGCCCTCCTCGTCAAAGAACGCGGCGGCAAAATCGGCGGGGTCAGTGTGGGTGACGTCGGTGTGTGCCGACGTTCGGTCGGCCCCCGCGTCATCCTCAACAACATCCTCAACCACATCCTCATCCGGTTGCGCGAGCGGCGCCTGCGGCTCATGCTCCGTGCTTTCACCGGGCAATTCGGTATGCAGCGCCACATCCCCCAATCGCAGCGGGGCGGGCGCATCGTCGGTGGGCGCCATCGGCGCGGGATCTTCCGCCACCCGCAGCGCGGGCGTCAGCACAAACCGGCTCTCTTCTTCCGCGGCCTCAGGCTGCGGCGTCTGCGGCGCGGGGGCGTCATTGCGCAGACCGGCCATGGGGCGTTTGGTCTCGGATACCAGTCGGCGGATCGACGACAGGACATCCTCGACCTCATCATGGGGGACAGGCTTTGACATAACTCACCACTCTCTGCTCGGCCCGAAGGATAGACCGGGCCCTCATTTCGCACAATGGCGCGAAAAACCTGCGAAAGGATAAACCCCCGCCCTGTTGCGCAATAGCGCTAGCGGCGCGCGCTCAGTCGCGCTGCAACCGCTTGAGCACCCGGTCCAGCTGCGCGCCTTGCTTGGACTGCTTGGTCGGGCTGTCCTTGACAAGATTGTAGTACTCCGCCGGATCATAAAGCTGCACCGGCAACCGCAGATCGCGCGCCGTCAGCTGCCCGGTCGAGGCCAGAACCGCATAGGCCGCATTATACAACTGCGCCTGCGCCGAAATCCGGCTCGCCTCCGCATCCAGCAAGGATTGTTCGGCGTCGAGCACATCGAGCGTCGTGCGCGCGCCCAGCGTCGCTTCCTCGCGCACGCCGCGGAAGGCCACACGCGCCGCACGGATCTGACGATCCGACGCCTCCAGCGAGGCACGGGCCGAGCGCAGGCTGGCGTAGGCATTGCCCACGTTCTGCTGAATATTGTGGCGCACCACATGCAGATTGCCGCGCTGCGCGTCGCGCTGTGCAATCGCGCGGCGCACCGCAGACGACCGCGCGCCGCCCTGATAAATCGTCCCGCCCGCATTCAGCCCGATGGAGCCGCCGCTGCTGAAATTGCTCGAATCAAGGTTTTCGGACAGCGACAGCGTGCCCTGAAGCGAGACCGTCGGCTTCTTGGCCGCCTCGGCCTGCCGGATCAACAGCTCGGCGGCGGAAACCTGATGCTGCACGGCGCGTAGATCGGGATGGCGGCGCACGGCAAGCCCCTTGGCCGCGTCCACATCCGACGCGATCGTCGGCAGACGCGGCGGCGGGCGCAGTGCACCGGGCATACGCCCGACGATGTTGCGATATTCCTCGATGGCGATCTGGCGATTGCCCTCTGCCGTGGCCAAACCGCTGCGGGCCTGCGCCAGCTGCGCCTCGGCGAGCGCCACATCCGTGCGCGTCACCTCACCCACCTCGAAACGGTTGCGCGCGGCGCGCAGTTCCTGTGTCAGAACCCGCAGGTTGTTCTGGCGCAGCGCCACGAATTCATTGGCCTCGATCACACCCATATAGGCCTGCACGGCGCGCAGCAGGACCTGCTGCTCGATCCCCAGAAGGGTTTCGCGCGTCGCCAGCACGGTCTCCTTGGCGGCCTCGACCCGCAGGGCGGTGGCGCCAAAATCATACAGCAACAATTCCCCGATCAACGACCCACTCAGGGTCAGGCTGTCGGTATCCTGCACCCCCGCAAGGGTCGATCCCCGCGCCCGGCCAAACTGTTGCTGCGCAGAGGCGGTCCAGCGCAACACCGGCTCCAGCGCGGTGCCCGCCACGGCCACATCCTCATCCGCGGCGCGCAGCAGGGCGCGGTTCTGCTGCAACAGGCCCGAATGATTGTAGGCGTTGACCAGCGCATCGGCGAGCGTCTCGGCGCTCGCCACCGGCGCGATCACCGCCATCGCGGCGCCCAGTGTCGCCGCCCGCAGGCCGCGCCGCATCCGCCGGATCGTTCCCATCTGCCCTGTCTGCATCGTCCCTCGTCCTTTTCTCCCCCGGCGCGTGCGGCCGGTGTCCCCGGCTACAGCGAAAACGCCCGTGCACGGGCAAAGCCCGGCAACACCGGCGCGCTTGCGTTGAAGGCCAGCCGCCAGCTGATCTGCCCGGCGCGTTTGTGGCCCACCCGGACCTCGCCCAACGCATCGTGCATGAACAGCGCCGCAATGCGCCCGCCTTCCTTGAGCTGGTCTAGCAGCGCGTCGGGCAGCTCCATCACGCCCCCCTGCAGCACGATCACATCGTAAGGCCCGTGCTCCGCCGCGCCCGCGGCCATATCGCCCGCCTGCACCACCGCGTTGTCGACGCCGCTGGCAGCCAGGGCATCCTGTGCCTCGCGCACATAGGCCTCGTCCGCCTCAACGGCGACCACGGCCTGCGCCAGCCGCGCAATCACCGCCGTCGAATAGCCCAGCCCGCACCCGATATCGAGCACGAGCTCCTCCGGCCCGATTGCCAATGTGTCCAGCATCTTGGCCAGTGTGCGCGGCTCAAGCACAACGCGCCCCTGCCCCAGATCGAGGTTCTCGCCGACATAGGCGGCCTCGCGCCGGGCGGCGGGCACGAAATCCTCGCGCGCAACGCTCAACATCGCGTCGATAATGGGAAATTTGGTCACATCGGAAGGGCGGACCTGCGTGTCGACCATCATGGTACGGCGTGCGGAAAAGTCGGTCATGGAGTGAGCGCCTGCAAGTTTCGGAATCTGCGCAAACAGTCGCACATCCCGCCGGCTGCGGCAACGCAACATCGCCAAAAACTGCAGGCTCCGCGAAACCCCACCGAAACGCGTCGCTCGCCCCCATCACGGGGTTGCAGCCCCCGCACAGCCCGTCTATAGCAAACACGTCCGGCGAGTTGGCGGAGTGGTTACGCAGCGGATTGCAAATCCGTGTACACCGGTTCGATTCCGGTACTCGCCTCCAATAAAATCAATGAGTTACTGGTTTTGCATTTTACGTGGTACCCCCAAGGTATCACTTTCTTGTTTCGTGCTCGTTTCAATCAAAAGCTGCTCCCACGGCTTTCTTTTCTTTGCTGCCCTACCGGCGCGCATGATTTGGCGGGTATCGGGGATCTTGGAAAAGCCGAAAGCAGCACGAAGACTACGCCCCAAACACCTAAGTGAAACCGATGATCGCTAGCCCAGGCACTGAGGACTAGACAGCCACCATTGCATCTCCCAAGAAGTACTTGCCGCATCATTACGGCATGAGACAATGACCACAATCACCGCTGGCCCTGCTCCTACCTGGTTAGTGTTCCAACCATCAAAAGCGCAATCGGTCCGAGAAGGGCGATAAATGTGAACCGAGCCAAGTAAATCCAGCGCATCCAAAGCGGAGCAAGTCAATGAACCTTACAGACAGAGAATCGAGTCTCATCTTTTCGATGATGCGAGACCTCAGCGGTGACTTCGATCATTTTGAAGTCCGCCAGCGTGTTGGGCAAAGTCTGCTGGAGTTACTGAACGCGGACTACTTCGCCTCATATGTTTGGGACAGCGACGCCAATCGCTTTGTCGCGGGTGTGCAGATCAACATGTCTGACGACAATCTCGCACGCTACGATGACTATTTTCAGTTTCGCGATCCGATAACGCCAACACTTCAGCGGCGGCGAAAGGCGACGCCGGTCAGTCAGGTGATGAATCATGATCGCCTGACAAAAACAGAGTTTTATAACGATTTCCTAAAGCAAGACGGCCTCTGTTATGGCATCAACTACTTTGCTTATGATCGTGGCTCCAACATAGGGGATGTTCGGGTTTGGCGCGGTGACCGAAAAGATGACTTTTCGGACCGGGACACGGAGATCGTGGACGCGATTGGCCCGAGTTTTGTGAATGCGCTCATACGTGCGCAAAATCATGCGTCCAATTTCCCGGTGCTACGCTTTGCATCCTTGTGCGATAGGACGTCGCTGACGGCGCGAGAAAGTGAGATTGCGGATCTATTGGTGGTTGGTGCCTCAGATGACGAGATTTGTGCCAAGCTTCTGATCTCGAAATCTACATTGCGCTCGCACATCACCGCCATCTTCAAGAAGACTGGGCTGAGTCGCCGTACCCAATTGGCTCAGTTTCTCGCGGACACTGCGAACTTTAGCAGCGGTTGAGTGGCTTGCCCCTTGCCTGCAGATTCTCGTTCATGACCATAAGACGCTGGCCATGAATGCATGAAACTTTATAAATTTCAATATCTTAGTCTGAAACCGAAATATCGTCATTTATGACGATATCCCGCTCGTTGGCCTGATTGGTAGCCTTCTGAAAACTTCAGGAGGGCCAAATGGCGATCGAAAACCGGTTTGGCGCGGCAGAGTTGCTTCGCAAGATGGACGCGCAGGAAATCTCGGCGACAGAATTTGCGAAGGACACTGTCCAACGAGAAAAGGCACGGTCTTCTCTCAACGCCATCTCGCATTTTGATCCCGACTTTCTGGTAGCAAACGCGCAACGCGCAGACGAAAAGCGCGCTGCAGGAATAAACGGCGTTTTGTGCGGTTTACCCGTCGCTGCCAAAGACAACATCAACACGGTCTCCTTTCCGACAACTGCCGGCACGGGCGCCCTTCTTCATCACACGCCGCGAACAAACGCAGGAATTGTGACAGCCATCGAGCAGGCAGATGGCTTCATTGGCGCAAAGACCGGAATGCATGAACTCGCATTCGGCATCACCAGCAACAACGGCACCACGGGCAAAATCCGAAATCCTCATGATCCAGACATGATCCCGGGCGGCTCGTCCGGGGGCACCGCGGCAGCGGTGGCGGCGGGCATCCTCCCGGTCGGCCTTGGCACTGACACCGGCGCCTCGGTCCGCCTGCCCGCCGCATTGTGCGGCGTGGTTGGTTTTCGACCAACCGTCGGTCGCTATTCCGGCACAGGGATCGTTCCCATCAGCCACACACGAGACACTGCCGGGCCCATCGCCAGGTACGTTGAAGATATCGCCCTAATGGACGGTGTTTTGGCCGGACAAGAACCGGTTTCACAAAGCATCACTCTCGATGAGGTGGTTTTGGGCCTGCCACGTGAGGTATTTTTCGAAAACCTCGAACCTGCGGTCGAGACGGCTGTGCAGGCGACGCTCAAAACCCTTGAGAAAGCCGGCGCGAAACTGATTGAGGTCAGCCTTTCAGAAATCTGGCCTCTTAACGAGGCGGTCGGCTTCCCCGTAGCGCTTTACGAAGTGATGCGTGATCTGCCTGCGTACCTGGCTGAACATGCGCCCGGTATCTCCTTTGACGAACTGGTTTCAAAGATCGGCTCACCCGATGTGGCCGGTGTGATTGCCAGCCAACTTGGGGACGATGCGATACCCGAAGAAGCGTATCGTGCCGCGATGGATACCCATCGGCCCGCCATGCAGTCCATCTACCAGTCATGCTTTAAAGACAATGGCCTAACGGCTCTGGCTTTCCCGACTTCACCGCTGCGGGCACGTCCTATTGGGGACGATGAGACTGTCGAGTTGAACGGGCAGCAGGTTCCGACTTTCCCCAGTTTCATTCGCAACACGGATCTTGGCTCGAACCTCGCTGTTCCAGGAATTTCTCTCCCCTGCCCCGACGTTCCGGGCTTGCCTGTTGGGATCGAATTCGAAGGTCGCACGGGTGCTGACCGGGACCTCATCGCGCTGGCACTCGCCGTCGAAGACGCTTTGACGAGATAGCAAAGCAATCAACCAACAGGAGAAAAACAATGACTAAAGAATGGATGAAAACAATCCTTTCGGCCGCACTGGCCTCAACCGCGATGACGGGTGGGGCAATGGCTGACATCAAGATCGGTGTGCTTGTACCCGACTCTGGTCCGGCCGGGATCTTTGGTCCGAGCACACGCAATGCGGCTACAATGGCTGCCGCTGAAATCAATGCGGCTGGCGGCATCAACGGTGAACCGATCGAACTGGTCTTTGCCGATGTCGGTGTACCGCCCGCAGAAGCCGCGCAATCTGCGCTGAGACTCTGGAAAGGCGAAGGTGTCGAGGCCTTTGTCGGCATGCACGACTCAGCAGTGCGCGAAGCGCTCGTGGGGCGGTTCAAAGGTGAAGTGCCCTATGTCTACACGCCTGTCTACGAGGGGAAGGCCTGTTCGACGGGACTTTACGTGACCGGCGAGACTCCAAGCCAACAGCTTGAGCCCGTAATTCCTTTTCTGATGGAGGCGGAGAACGTCAGCAAATGGTATCTCATCGGAAACGACTACAACTGGCCCCGCGATACCAATGCATTGGCCAAGGACTACATCGCCGCAGCCGGTGGTGAGGTCGTTGGAGAAGAATACCTGCCCTTCACCGTCGCTGAGTTCGACTCTTCCTTGCAAAAGATCAGGGAAAGCGGTGCCGACGGTGTTCTTGTAACCTTGGTGGGCGGTGCATCCGTCGGCTTCAATATTGCCTTCGCCGGATTTGGTCTTGATGCGCAAGCGATCCGTTTGGGCACGCTCATTGAAGAAAACACTCTGGCCGGGATCGGCGCCGAAAACGCCAATCGCCTCTACTCTTCCTCGGGCTATTTCGCGAGCATCGCGTCGGACGCAGCTCAAGAATTCGCTTCAAACTACACCGAGACGTTCGGAGCAGATGCGGCACCGCTCAATTCCCTGGGGCAGTCTGCGTATGACGGCCTTCAACTCCTTGCGACACTCGCCAACAAGGCAGGATCCCTGGAAGTGCCGGCAATCGAAGCAATAGCCGAAGGCACAACCTTCACGTCACCGCGCGGCACCGGCACTTTGACAGGCCGCCACGTTGCCCAGACCATCTATGTGGCAAACGGCACCGGCGGCAGCTTTGCAATCGAGGCCGCGTTCGAGAACGTGCCGTCTTCGGAAAACTGCGAATAGGTAAAGCGCCATGTCGACGGTTTTGCTGCTCAATATTCTTTGGCAAATCAGTGTGCTTGCGCTGGTAACAATCGGTCTCGCCATCGTCTTTGGGCAACTGAAAATCATGAACATGGCGCATGGTGAACTCGTGATGATCGGGGCCTACGCCCCGGTGATCACATCAAGCTTGGGGCTACCGGGACCATTCCAGATTTTTGTGTGCCTGGTGGTCGTTGGCATCACAGCATTTGCGATGGAACGCCTGGTTATCCGGCACTTTTACGGACGCCCCTTTGACAGCCTGCTGGCGACGTGGGGACTATCGATCCTGTTGCGAGAGGTTGTTGAGCTGGTGTTTGGGCGGGGATACCAGTCAGTGTCTCTGCCAGTTCAAGGTACAGTCACCGTAATCGGTGCGGATTATCCCGTCTATCGCTTGATTGTCATGGCCGGTATTGGCTGCTTCTTTACCGTCCTGTTCCTTTGGTACCGCAAGTCCCGTATCGGAACCGAAATCAAGGCAATGGTCGAGAATCCGCAGCTCGCAGAAGCCTGCGGCATCAATACAGGACGACTATCAAGTGGGTGTTTTGTATTCGGGGCGCTTACGGCTGGTATTGCCGGAATGGTTTTGGCGCCAACCATCCGTGTCGAGCCAATGATCGGCCTCGATTACCTGATCCGATCGTTCTTTTCATTGGTCGTGGGCGGTCTCGGCAGCATCGAGGGACTGTTCATCGGTGTGAGCGTAATTGCGGGTTCGCAATCCATCGTGAGTTCGGTTTTCAATCAGACCTACGGCTACCTCTTTATCCTGATCCTTTCGATCCTCTTCCTGTGGTTAAAGCCTAATGGCCTATATCGTAACCGTTAGTACCCTTCTTCTGATCGCGCTTTTGTCGGTGCCCTTTCTGTTTGGCGACTTCGTTGCCTATCAGATCGGATTATTCCTGATCTACGGTATAGCCGGTCAGGGTATCGGTTTTCTTTGGGGCCGTTCCGGCATATTGCCCTTCGGGCAAGCCGCTTTCTTCGGCGTGGCAGCCTACGCGTGTGCACATGTTCTGCTTCATGTGCCGAGCTTGCCGCTCGCGATCATCTGCTTGTTGGGTGTCATCGCCGCCGCTGGACTAATCGCGTTCCTGCTTGGCAGTGTCGTCTTCAAAGGAAAGACGGACAGCGGACCGTACTTCTCCCTGATCACGCTTGCGCTCGCACTGATCACAGAACAAGTTGCGGGCACCGCGACAGGCTTAACCGGTGGCTTCAACGGTCTCAGCGGTTTCCAGACGATCGCTGACCTCAATCAGTTTGGAAGTTTCTATTTCGTCATTGTCGCGGCCGTTCTGGTGTCGACAGTGCTTCTGCTGTCTTTGGACAGGCTGCCCGCAGGTTTGGTTGCCCGCGCGATTGCGGACAACGAAAGACGCCTGCAACTCTTCGGTTTTCCGACACATCTTGCTAAGGGCGCGGTATTCGGGCTTTCGGCAGCACTCGCAGCGCTGGCTGGCATCCTGTTCGCGAACCACCAAGGTATCGTTACGCCAACTTCATCTGGCTTCCTCCTTTCTGCCAATTTCGTAATTTGGGCCGCCGTTGGAGGTCGGTTTCACGTATTGGGTCCCCTTCTTGGTGCCGTGGGAATTGGGTATCTATCAGCTGAATTGAGGGACAGCTTTGCGTATTGGGAAGTCCTGCTCGCACTGATCTTCATTCTCGTTGTCCTGAAGGCACCTGCCGGGATTGCGGGTTTGGTGCAAAACGCCATTCAACGTTTCATATCGCCAAGTTCAAAAGCGCGACCGCCTGTCTATTCGGTGCCGGCACCCAGGGTGGAGCAGTCTTCCGAGCCTCTCTCGTTCACAGATACGCACGTTCAGATCGGTCCCGTTCGCATCCTGAATGGCGTCAATCTGCACACACCCAAGAAGGGGATCGTCTGCATCATCGGACCAAATGGCGCCGGAAAGACCTCCCTTCTGAACGTAACAACCGGAAATCTACCTGTCCAAAACGGAGAGCTGCGCTACGCCGGGCGAAAAATTCACAACCGCGCTCCTCATGAGGCACTGAAAAGCGGGATCGCACGCAAGCTTCAAGTGCCTTCCGTGTTCCCGTCGCTGAGTGTGGCGGACAATCTATGTATCGCGATGCTGGCGGGTCGTGCCGGGCTGGTGGACTTCTTTCGACCCAGCGCACTTGATTGGCGAAGCGCGCAACTTGACCGAATACTCGCAACACCTGGCCTGCCGCTATTGGAGGGCATGGCGCGCCCTGCATCGGACCTGCCACAGGGGCACCGGCAGTTCCTTGAATTCACCATGACCGCTGTTTCCGAGCCCAGCGTGCTCTTGTTAGACGAACCCTGTGCCGGGCTTTCGCCAACAGAGACCAAGCTGATGACGGAACTTGTTCGGGCATTCCAGGATAGCGGTCAGGGGCTTGTTCTGTTGATCGAACATGACATGAGCATTGTGCGCTCTCTCTCAAGCCATGTCGTCGTGATGCACCAGGGCGCAGTCCTTGCCGAAGGCACCTTCGACGAAATCCAGTCGAACCAGGATGTTCGAGCGGTTTATGCGGGCGGCACAAAATGACTGAGTTGGTTCTGGAATTTGAAGGCCTGCGCTGCGGATATGCAGATACTGAAATCCTGCATGGCGTCAGTGGCAGCCTGAAGCAAGGCCAGACATTGGGTTTGTTTGGGAGAAATGGTGTCGGCAAAACAACGCTGTGTCGCGCTCTCACAGGGGCACTTCCGTTACTGTCGGGTGAGATCAAGCTGGGAGGTCAGCCTCTCGATAGGCAACCCGCATTTGCGCGGCGTCGCAAAGGGATCAGTTACATGCCGCAGACTGGAATGGTTTTCGACAACCTTTCGGTGCGAGAGAATCTGTCCTTGGCAAGGTCAGACTTGCAGGTCGCCCCCTACTTCGAGAGGTTCCCGCGCCTGGCGGAGCGGTTGGACCAGCTGGCGGGTTCGATGTCCGGAGGCGAACGCAAAATCCTGTCTTTTGTTCGCGTGATGCTCGAAGAAAGCGTGGTCGCAATTCTGGACGAGCCATCCGAGGGCGTACAACCCGAGAACATCGAAAACATGCAGCAGTGCATGCTCGAAAAACAGAAACTCGGCTGTTCCTTCATCCTTGTGGAGCAGAACGTAAACATGTTGATGACCGCATCCGACGCCCTTCTCGGTCTCGACTCCGGACGCACCGTGTATGAGGCTGATGGCCCCAACTTCGACCGGGACGAAATTGTCTCTGTCCTGACGGTTTAGCCTTTTGCGATCGTCATGCAGAGAGGTGGTGCTAAAATTCATACCAGTTTGCAGCCTCGTTAAGATGGATCAGGGTTTGATTTAGGCTGCCATTCTCATCGGTTGTGTTTTGCGCTCATAGGCTTCATCGGGGGCCAATATGCCGTGTGTAGAGTGGGGGCGTTCTGCGTTGTAATGGGTCAGCCACTTACTAATCCCAGCCCGCATTTCTGAACCCGTCTCGAAGGCCTACAGCCGCCACGCCAAAGCCTTGCGGCTGTAGGCCTAACACTCCGAAGCACGGTTTTTGTTGGGGGCGCCCATGGACATCTTGCCAGTCTCCGGATCCCTGTGATTGAGCACGCCGGCAGCCTTCGGGCGTCATGTGTTGTCCCGGCGCAGGACAGGAGCGGTTCGGCCTCCCGTAGATCACTGCAACGACGGGGCGCAGCCAGAGGCCCACAGATCAAACGCCGTGGTCCATTGGTTCATGGCAAAGGGACACATGGCACCCGCGCGGAAGATGGATCAGCACGCGTGTCGGTGACAGGGCGGCACCGGCCCCTAGCCCGGATGCACCGCGCCGCGTACCCTGTCCCACGCACCGGGCAGCAGCGCGCGGCCCAGAACGCGGTCGGGGTTTGTGGGCGGCGGCATCTCGACCCCGTCGAGCCGGGTAAACCCGTAGCGCCCGTAATAGGGCGCATCCCCTACCAGCATCACGCGGGTCCATCCCAGGGGTGCTGCGCGCTCCAGCGAGCTGGCAATGAGCAGCGCACCCAGTCCTTCGCCCTGCCGCGTGGGGTGTACGGCCACCGGCCCCAGCAGCAGCGCCGCCGCCCCGCCCACGCTGACCGACCAATAGCGGATCGCCCCGCCCAGTATCCCGCTTTCATCGCGCGCCACCAGCGACAGCCCCGTCACAGGGTCGCGCCCCTCGCGCAGACGGTACGACGACAGCGCCGTGCGGCCCGGCGCAAAGCAGGTATCATACAGCGCCTCGACCTCCCAATGATCGTCCGGCACCTCGGGGCGAAGCTCATACATGGGCGCGCGCGGTCCTTTGACGGGCGGTTAACTGCTGGAAAGCCGCGTAGCATGGCGCTAGCTAAGGCTCAACGCTTGCAAGGAGAGACCCATGTTCTACCGCCCCGCCGACGGCCACGGCCTGCCGCATAACCCGTTCAACGCCGTCGTGACTCCCCGGCCCATCGGCTGGATCTCGACCCGCGACGCACAGGGGCGCGACAATCTTGCGCCCTATTCGTTTTTCAACGGTGTGGCCTATACGCCGCCGCAGGTCATGTTCGCCTCAACCGGCGTGAAGGACGACGCCGACGGCACCAAGGACAGCATGCTCAACATCCGCAACACCGGGGTTTTCTGCGTGAATATCGTCGAATACGCGGCCCGCGAGGCGATGAATGCCTCGGCCAAGATGCTGCCGCACGGCACCGATGAATTCGCCCACGCCGGTCTTGAGCGCGAAGAGTGCAGCGAGATCGCTTGCGCGCGGGTCAAAGGCGCGCCCGCCGCCCTCGAATGCCGCATGACGCAGATCGTCAAGATCGAGGGCGAGACGAACTATGTCTGCTTTGGCGAGGTCATCGGCGTGCATCTGCGCGACGACTGCCTTGTGGACGGGATGTTCGACGTGACCAAATACGAACCTCTCAGCCGTCTGGGATATCGCGATTACACCGCCGTGCGCGAGGTGTTTTCGATGGCCCGTCCCGACGACTGACTACTGCGGCATCTGGCGGCGCCATTTGGGCAGGCGGACGCGCGCGGTGGTGCCCGTGGGCGCCGCTTCGATCTCCAGCTCGCCGCCGTGCAGCTCTACCAGCTTGCGCGTCAGCGGCAGGCCAAGGCCCAGCCCGCCGTGGCTGCCGCGCCGTATGACATCCCCCCCGCGACAGAGAACGGCGCATAGAGCGCGTCGATCTCGACACCTTCGGCCATCGCGCCATTGTCGTGCACGGTGATCTCTACGTTGCCATCGGTGTTGAGGCCCGCGGCAATGCGGATGTGATCGCCCCCGTGCAGCACCGCGTTCAGCAACAGCGACGTGATCGAGATGCGCAGATGCCCCTCGTCCACGACAAGCGGTTCCGGCAACCGGCATTCGGGCCGGTCGAGCAGCTTGTTGACCTCATCGACGCTGGTCACATGGGCCAGATACAACCGCTCCAAAAGCGCCTTCATATCCACCGGTCCCTCGTGCAGCGACAGATCGCCCGTGCTGACATCGCTGTAGCGCAGGATCGTTTCAACCAGATCGGTCAGATGCTCGGTGGATTTGCGCGCAGAGCTGGCGAGCGTGGTGTTGATCGGATCGTCCAGCCGCGCCTCGATCAGCTGCAAGGCGCCCCGCATCACCGTCAGCGGCGTGCGCAGCTCGTGGCCCACCAGCGTCAGGAAATTGCGGTGCGCCTCAGACGGTGGCGGAGCGGCGGGGCCGGGCACGGGTTTCTCCAGCGCCGCAACGACCGCATCGCCCAGATGCCGCAGCACCGTCATCTGCCGGTCGTCCGGCGCGCCATGGGGCGCCAGATCCAGCGCGCACAGGCTGCCAAAGCGGAACCCCGACGACAGCACCAGCGGCACGCCCGCGTAAAACCGCGCCTGCGGCCCGCCAGCGGCGACCATCGGATGCTCGGCAAACCGCGCCTCGGCGCTCAGATCCGGCACCACCATGGGCGCGTCCGACATGATCGTGTGGGTGCAGAAGGAATTGTTCTTGGGCATCTCGCCCAGTTCGATCCCGATGACGGATTTATACCACTGCGTCGCTTCCTCCACGACGCTGATATGCGCGATGGGGCACTCCAGCAACGCCGCCGCCGCCTCGCAGATGGCATCGAATACCGCGTGGTTCTCACGGGTAAGCCCGGGCACCTCGCGCACGGCACGCACGCGGGATTCCTCGTTAAAGGGGATGGGATGTGTTCGCATGTCTTGCCCTTGCCGCCGGTCACACGTCTGCGCGTGCTACAACCTCCGCACGAGGGTAGCGCGCACGCCCCTGTCGTGGCAAGGGCACGGCCCCGCGCGCCCGCGAAAAGCGTGGCGCGTTTGCGTCAGTGCCCGCCCAGAACCCCGGTGCGGACCTGATAATTCACCGCCAGTTGGTATTCGGGGTCATCGTCGCTGTCGACCATCAGGTGCCCGGCCTTGGTCAGCAACGCATGGCAATCGCGGCTCAGATGGCGCAGCTGCAACCGCTTGCCCGCGTCCTCGTATTTGCCCGCAATCGCCTCGATCGCCTGAAGCGCGGATTGATCCACGACCCGGCTGCCCTCGAAATCCACGATTACTTCCATCGGATCGCCCCGCACGTCGAACAGCTCCGCAAACCCGTCGGCAGAGCCAAAGAACAGCGGCCCCTGCACCTCGTAGATCTTGGCGCCCTCGGGGGTGATATGGGTCTTGGCGTAGATCCGGCGCGCGTTGTTCCATGCATAGGCCAGCGCGCTGACGATCACGCCGACGACCACCGCCACCGCCAGATCCTTGTAAACGGTCACGACCGTCACCAGCAGGATCACGAACGCATCCATCAGCGGCACCTTGCGCAGGATGGTCAGGCTGTTCCAGGCAAAGGTGCCGATCACCACCATGAACATCACGCCCACAAGCGCCGCCAACGGAATAAGCTCGATCAGCGGGGCGGCCACCACGATGAACAGCAACAGGAACACCGCCGCCGCGATCCCGGCCACGCGGGTGCGCCCGCCCGATTTCACGTTGATCATCGACTGGCCGATCATCGCACAGCCCCCCATGCCGCCAAAGAAACCGGTGACGGTATTGGCCACACCCTGCGCCACGCATTCCTGACTAGCACCGCCGCGCTGGTTGGTCATGTCGCCCACGAGGTTCAGCGTCAGCAGGCTTTCGATCAGACCAATCGCGGCCAAAATCACAGCGTAGGGCAGGATGATATAGAAGGTCTCAAGGGTCAGCGGCGCCAGCATCGTCCCGTAGAGCCCCACGCCGGTGCCGAACGGATTGTGGAACGACGGCAACCCGCCCTGGATCGAGGCCAGATCGCCCACGCGCGGCACGTCCATCCCGGTAAAGATCACGACCGCCGCAACAATCCCGATGCCTGCCAGCGGTGCCGGCACCAGCTTGGTGATGCGCGGCATCACCCAGATGATCGCCATGGTTGCCGCAACCAGCGTCAGCATCAGCGCCAGCGGCAGACCGGACAGCCATTCGCCCCCGCCCATGCCGTGCCCGGTATCGACCATGGTGCCCGGCACCTTGAACTGCCCCAGCTGCGCCAGAAAAATCACGATCGCCAGACCGTTCACAAATCCCAGCATCACCGGATGCGGCACCAGCCGAATGAATTTTCCCCATTGCATCACGCCGGCAAAGATCTGCAACAGACCCATCAGCACCACGGTCGCAAACAGGTATTCCACCCCGTGCTGGCTCACCAGCGCCACCATGACCACCGCCAGCGCCCCCGTCGCGCCCGAGATCATGCCGGGCCGGCCGCCGATCAGCGCCGTGATCAGCCCCACGATGAATGCCGCATAGAGCCCCACCAGCGGGTGCACCCCCGCGACAAAGGCGAACGCCACCGCCTCGGGCACCAGTGCCAGCGCCACCGTCAGACCCGACAGCAACTCGATCCGCATCCGCCCGACGGAAAACCCATCCTCCCCCATCCACCGCAGATCGGTCACATCGAGGTTTCGGGGGGTCAGATTTTCGGTGAACGAACGAAAGACACTGCGCGCCATGGGAAGAGGTTCCTTGCGGGGATCTGCGGGGAGTTTGCGCTCCCCTATCAAGGCATCACAGCAATGGAAACCCCGCGCGCCACGCCGCACTGCGGCGCATACGCGCTGTGCACGCGTGGTGTACGCCCCGTGTATAGCGTCTGACCGGTTGCAATCGCCGCGCGCCGGGGCCACCATCGCGGCTGATTTGCAGATGAGGGCTCCCATGACCGCCACAAAAATCGCCGTGATCGGCGGCTCCGGCATTTACGACATCGACGGGTTGCAGGGGGCCGAATGGGTCACCGTGAAAACCCCTTGGGGCGCGCCCTCCGACGCGATCCTCACGGGCACGCTCGACGGGGTCGAGATGGCGTTCCTGCCGCGGCACGGGCGCGGCCATGTGCACTCCCCCAGTACCGTGCCCTACCGCGCGAATATCGACGCGCTCAAGCGGATCGGCTGCACCGATGTGATCTCTGTCTCCGCCTGCGGCAGCTTCCGTGATGAGATGGCGCCGGGCGATTTTGTCATTGTAGATCAATTCATTGACCGCACCTTTGCCCGCGAAAAATCGTTTTTCGGCACCGGCTGCGTGGCCCATGTCAGCGTCGCCCACCCCACCTGCCCGCGCCTTGGCGCAGCTTGCCTTGAGGCCGCGCGCGACGCGGGCATCACCGTGCACGACGGCGGCACCTATCTGGCGATGGAAGGCCCGCAATTCTCCACCCTCGCCGAATCCAGGATGTACCGCGAAAGCTGGGGCGCGGATGTCATCGGCATGACCAACATGCCCGAGGCGAAACTCGCCCGCGAGGCCGAGCTGTGCTATGCCTCCGTCGCGATGATCACCGATTACGACAGCTGGCACCCCGATCATGGCGAGGTGGATGTTACTGAAATCATTAAAACTTTGATGGGCAACGCCGAGAAGGGCCGCGATCTGGTGCGCCGCCTGCCCGCCCTTCTGGGTGCCGACCGCGCGCCCTGCCCGCACGGATGCGACCGCGCGCTGGAATACGCGATCCTGACCCAGGAAGGCGCGCGCGACCCCGCGCTGATGGCCAAGCTTGACGCCGTCGCGGGCCGGATGCTCTGATCCGCGCGGCGCTCATTCTGGCGGCGGGGGCGGCGCAGGCGCAGGACGCCGTGCGCAGCGAGGGCCCCCTCGACGATACCGCGTTCTACCGGCTTGTCGCCTGTGCGGCTCCGCCGGATCAACCCTGCGCCAAGCCTTTCATAAGATGGGGAAAATCCGTCGTCACCGTGGGGCTTGTGACCCGCGATCCCGCCTATCTGGGCGGCAAGCTCAAGCGCGCGGAAGCCTCGGTCGAACGCGCCATCCAGCGCCTCAACGCCACCGGCATGGCCGTGCAGCTGAACGCCTCCGACGATACCCCCGACATCGCCATTCACCTGCTCGACACCCCGCGCGGAGCGCAGATGCAGGGCACCGGCACCCCGCTCGACGGGCTGACGCTTGCCAACGCGCTCACCCGCCTCACGGTCCGCGCGGGTACCATCGAGCGCGCCCATATCGCGTTCTCGAACACCATGACCCGGCGCCAATACGAATCCGTCATGCTCGAAGAAATCATGCAGGCGCTCGGCCTCATCACCGACATCGAAAACCCCTATTACCGCAGCCGTTCCATCCTGTCGCAGAATGCCGATAACAGACTGAAAAGACTGGGCGAACAGGATATCATGGCGCTCCGGCGCCACTACCCCCCAGCTTAAGGATCCCGCCCATGCCCTTTGACCTCTGGCTCACGTTTCTTGCCGCCTCCACGGCGCTGCTGCTCATCCCCGGACCGACGGTTCTGCTGGTCCTGAGCTATGCGCTGAGCAAGGGGCGCTCGGTCGCGCTCGCCTCTGCCGCGGGGGTTGCGGTGGGCGATCTGATCGCCATGAACGCCTCGCTTGCGGGGCTGGGCGCGCTGGTGCTGGCCTCCGCCACGGCGTTCACGATTCTCAAATGGATCGGTGCCGCCTATCTCATCTGGCTCGGGATCAAGCTCATCCGCTCCGCCCCCACGACCGGGCTGAGCGTGCCACAGACCGACACGATCACCGCGCGCCGCGTGTTCACGCATACCGCCGCCGTCACCGCGCTCAATCCCAAATCCATCGCGTTCTTCATCGCCTTCGTGCCGCAGTTCATCCGCCCCGACGCCGCCCTCGCCCCGCAGTTCACAATCCTGATCGCGAGCTTCGTGGGGCTTGCGGCGCTGAACGCTTTGGCCTACGCGCTGGCTGCCGACCGTCTGCGGACGGTGATCGCAAGGCCCTCGATCCTGGCCTGGATCACCCGCGCGGGCGGCGCCGCGCTTGTCACGATGGGCGTGTTGACAGCCACCCTGCGCCGGAGCACACCATGAAATCGGTCCAAGACTACATTCGCACCATCCCCGACTTCCCGCACGAGGGGATCATGTTTCGCGATGTCACGACGCTTTTTGCCGATCCGCGCGGGTTCCGCATGGCGATCGACCAGATGCTGCACCCCTACGCGGGCGTCGCCATCGACAAGGTCGTGGGCCTTGAGGCGCGCGGCTTCATCATGGGCGGGGCGATTGCGCATCAGCTCTCCATCGGTTTCGTCCCCATCCGCAAGAAGGGGAAGTTGCCCGGCAAGACCCTGAGCCAGGACTACAAACTGGAATACGGCGAGGCCACGATGGAGATCCACGACGACGCGATCAAACCCGGCGAGCGGGTGTTGGTCGTCGACGATCTGCTCGCCACCGGCGGCACGGCGGAGGCGGGGATCAAGCTGCTGGAGAAGCTCGGCGCCGAAATCGTATCGACCTCCTTCATCATTGACCTGCCCGAACTGGGTGGGCGCAAGCGGCTGGAGGCCATGGGCATGGACGTGCAGGCGCTCTGCGCCTTTGACGGGCTCTAGACCGCGCGCAGCACCGCGCCGGGGTTCATGATGCCACGCGGGTCCAGCGCCGCCTTGATCGCGCGCATCGCCGATAGCTTTGCCGGATCGGTATAGCGTTCCAGATCCCCGACCTTCAGCCGCCCTACGCCATGCTCGGCAGAGACGCTGCCGCCCAGTTCGTGCACCAGATCATGCACGCAGGTCTTGATCGCGTCGCGCTGGTTTTTGTGGTCGGCGCGGCTGCGTCCCGGCTGCGGAAACACGTTGTAGTGCAGGTTGCCGTCGCCCACATGGCCGAAACAATTGATGCGGAAATCGCCCAGTTTCGCCAATCGCTCCCCCGCTTCGCCGATGAAGCCCGGTATCGCGCCCAGCGGCACGGAAATGTCGTGTGACGAGACCGAGCCGATGCGCCGGTTCGCCTCCGGGATGCTTTCGCGGATGGTCCAGAAATCCCGCCCCTGCTGGGCGCTCTGCGCGATCAGCCCATCGCTGACCAGCCCGTCCTCGAGGGCTGCGGCAAACAGCGCCTCAAGCGCCTGCGCCGGGTCGAGCGCGGCGGAGGTCCCGACCTCGATCAGGACGGACCATTCGGGGATCGTGTCAAAGGGGATACGCACCTCTGGCATGGTTTCCGCCAGAAAATCAAAGCCTTGTCGGTGGATCAGCTCAAACGCGCTGACGGTCTCTCCCATCTGGTCACGCGCCAGCGCCAGCAGGCTAAGTGCTGCGGCGGCGTCGCGGATCACCAAAAGCGCCGTGCCCGTGCGCGCGGGCCGCGGGGAGAGTTTCAGCGCGGCGGCGGTGATCACGCCCAGCGTGCCCTCGGCGCCGATCAGCAGGTGGCGCAGATCGTAGCCGGTGTTGTTCTTGCGCAGCCGCGTCAGCCCGTGCCAGATTTGCCCATCGGGCAGCACGGCCTCAAGACCCAGGCACAGATCGCGCGCGTTACCGTAGCGCAGCACGCCCGTGCCGCCCGCGTTCGTCGCCAGATTGCCGCCGATGCGGGCGGATCCTTCGGCGGCAAGGCTCAGCGGGAACAGACGGCCTGCGTCCTCGGCGGCCTTCTGGATATCGGCGAGGATCACGCCGGCCTCGGCGACCAGCACGTTTTCCTCGGGCAGCACGTCGCGGATCGCGGTCATCCGCTCCAGCGACAGGATCAGGGGTGCTGCACCCTCGGGCGCCACCTGCCCGCCCACCAGCCCCGTACCGCCGCCGTAGGGGACAACGCCGACGCGCGCCTCACCGGCCATGCGGATCAGGGTCGCGACCTCTTGCGCGCTGCGGGGGCGTGCCAGCACACCCGCCTGCCCCGCGTAGCGCCCGCGCGGCTCTTCGAGGTATCGCGCCTCGGGGGTGTCAATCGTGCCCTCCGGCAACGCGGCGGCGAGGGTCTGAGCAAAGGCGGGGGTGGCGGGGTTGAGGTCCATCCCCCTTGATCCACCGCCCCGCGCGGGGTTGCAAGCGGTCAATCGTCGCGGATATAGCCCGCGCGCAGCACCATGATCGTCGGCTGCGAGGGAAGCGTGTCGCGGCGCACGGTCAGGCGGCTGTCCTCCAGCCGTACCACGGTGAAATCATCCGCCATCCCCTCCAGAAAATCCTCCAACGCGAACAGCGAGAACCAGTGCATCGGGATCACGATGGACGCGCGCAGACGTTTGAGCACGCGGATCATCGTCGCCTGATCGAGTGTGAACCCGCCATCCACCGGCGCCATCACCACATCGAGCCGCCCAATGGCTGCGTATTGCTCATCGTTGGGCTCATGGTGCAGGTGGCCAAGGTGGCCGATGCACAGGCCCGCCATCTCGAAGATGAAGATCGAATTGCCGTCCTCCTCCACCCCCGACCATTGCGAACGGATGTCGGTGGACACGTTGCGCACCAGCACCTCGCCCAGATCGAGGCGATGGGTGATGCCTTCCCCGAACGGCCCCCAGCCGGGCAGTACGTGCGGGATCGCCGGATCAGGGTTGGAGGTCCAATGGGTGTCGTGGGCGTGATTCATGGTGACCACGTCCGGGATCATGCGCGTCGATCCGATGAAGCCGGTGAAATCGGTGACCATATTCAGCCCGCCGTGGCTTCGGATCAGGAAACTCGCGTGCGCGACGTAGTGCAGATCGACCGCTTCCTCGGCCACGGGGGTGAGCGAGGCGCGATGCACATAGGACATTCCCGGCGTCGCATCGGCGAGCGCGTGGCAATGGGAGGGCGTGCGCGTGGTCTGCTGGGCGGCGACAAGGCCGGGCAGACACGCAAGGGCGGCGGCAAAAATCACGGATCTGATCATGCAATCAGGCTAGCACCGCCCAGAAAATTCACCAAACAAGATCGGCATCAAAGTTTCTGGCAGCCAATATCCGCGCCCCGCGTGATCCCCTGTAACACGGCGCGCGCCCATATTTACGGCAGTTTGCGAACGGCCTCACGCGGGTGTGTTCGGGCGGATCACGGACCGTCACAGGCAATTCATTTGAACGGATCGGGGGGCTGCCCAACTCGGTTTCACAACGACAGCAACCCCCGAAAGGAACATAAAATGAAACCGATCCTCGCAACTTTCACCGGCCTTATTCTCGCAACCGGCGTGGCGCTGACCGCCTCTGCCGCGCAGGCAGGCACCACCGCCACCACCTACACCCAGAACGGTGTGACCTGGACCGATAACGCCGCCGTGCCGCTCTTTGGCTCCAACACACGCGACCGGGCCTGGGGCGCGCAGTACGAGAACCACTTTGGCAGCCCCTTCCACGGCAACTACGGCGCACAGGGCACCTATACCAAGGAGCTTTATGACCAGATCAACGCCAACAACCATGGCTCCAAGCGCGCGCACCGCAACTGATGCGCGCCGTCACGTGGCGGCCGTTTTCCCCCGGCGGTCGCCACGCAGATGCGCGTACAGAACATGGGTGCGCCAGCGCCCGTCAATCTGAAGATAGCTTTGCGCGACCCCTTCGTATTTGAAGCCCGTCCGCTCCAGCAGCCCCCGCGAGGGGGTATTTTCGGGCAAACACGCCGCCTCGATCCGGCTGAGATCCAGATGATTGAAAGCGTAATGCACGACCGTCTCAATCGCCTCGCGCATGTAGCCTTGCCGCGCGAATGCCGCCCCCGTCCAATACCCCAAAGTTCCCGCCAGCGCAGGCCCCCGCCGGATATTGTCGAGCGTGATCGCCCCCAGCAGAACCTGGTCTGTGCGCCGGATCATGAACAGCGGCAGCGCCGTGCCCGCGTTGACCGAGCGGTTGGCCCAATAGACGCGATTGGAGAACGCCTTCCGCGACAGGTGATCGCGCGCCCATGTCGGCTCCCACGGGGTGAGGAATTCGCGGCTTTCACTGCGCAGGGCCACCCAGGCGCGATGATCGTTGTGCACCGGCGGGCGCAGGGTCATGCGCTCGGTTTCCAGCCTGAGTTTACGCAGGCCAAGCAACATTACGCAGCGCGCCGCTTTTGCAGATCCTCAAGGCTTGGCGCGCTCTCAACCGGACCATAGAGCGCCATCGCCGCCGGGGCCTCAGACGCCATGCGGCCCGCAAAATCACGCACGTCCCCGGTGGTGACCGCGTCGATCTGGGCGATGGTTTCTTCCAGCGGCGGAATACGGTCCCAGATCTGAATGAGGCGCGCCAGCCGTTCGGCGCGGTTGCTGGGGCTTTCCAGCCCCATGAGCAGCCCGGCCTTCATCTGCGCCCGCGCCCGCGCGACTTCCGCCGGAGACATATCGGTGGCGGCGCGCTTCATCTCATCGATGGTGATGCCCGCGAGTTCGGGCAACTGATCGCCGGAGGTGCCCGCGTAGACGGTCATCATCCCGGTATCGGCGTAGGCCCCCGCCTGCGCAAAGATCGTGTAGCACAGCCCGCGGTTTTCACGCACTTCCTGGAACAGGCGGCTCGACATGCCGCCCCCAAGTGCTGAGGCATAGATCTGCGCCACATAGATGTCGTCGGCACGGTAGCCGGGGCTCTCGAACCCCAGCGCAAAATGCGCCTGCTCCAGCGGTTTGATGACCCGGTGCTCCCCGCCCGCAAAGACGGCCGGCAACGCCTCGGCCTGCTGGTGCGGCGTCATATCTCCGAACAGCCGTTCGGCCATCTCGCACAGCGCGTCGTGATCGACGGCACCGGCGGCGGCAAGGATCATCTGATCGGGTCCGTAGTGCTGATCGATGAACCCCGTCAGATCCTTGCGGCTAAAGGCCGATACACGCTCCGCCGGCCAAGGATCGTGCGGCCCATGGGCTGATCGGGATAGGCCTGCTCCTGCAACCAGTCGAATATCACGTCGTCGGGCGTGTCGAGCGCCTGACCGATCTCTTGCAGGATCACGCCGCGCTCCACCTCGATCTCGGCCTTGTCCATCACCGGGTTGCGCAGGATATCGGCGATCACCTCCAACCCCAGCGGCACGTCGTTTTCCAGCACGCGCACGTAATACGCCGTGACTTCGCGCGAGGTATAGGCGTTGATATAGCCGCCCACGTCCTCGATCGCCTCGGCGATTTGCAGCGCCGATCGCGTCGCGGTGCCCTTGAACGCCATATGTTCCAGAAAATGCGCAATGCCGTTCTGCGCAGCCGTCTCATGGCGCCCACCGGCGCCCACCCACACCCCGATGGAGGCAGAGGCGAGCCCCGGCATGTGTTCGGTCACAACGCGGAATCCGTTGGAGAGGCGATGGGTTTGCAGGCTCACTGGGCGATCAGTCCTTTGATATGGGTCTTGAGGGCCTCAAGATCGTTGGGCACCCGGGTCAAACGTTCGTCCCGCTCAAAGAGATCCGCCATACGGGCGGGCAGCGGGGGGCGGATGCCGGTCGCAGCCTCGACCGCGTCGGGGAATTTCGCCGGGTGCGCGGTGGCGAGCGTAATCATCGGCGTGGCCGGATCACGCTGCTCGCCTGCGACTTTCACGCCCACGGCGGCGTGCGGACAAACCAGATGGCCGGTCTGCGCCAGCGTGTCGGTGATCGTCTGCGATGTTTCCTCTTCGGAGGCACGACCGGAGCCATAATGCTCTGCCAGCACTTCTGCGGCGCCCTGGCTCACGTCAAAGCCGCCCTGCGCCAGCTCGTCCATCAGCTGTTTCACCGCGCCGCCGTCGCGGTCGTAGGCGTCAAACAGCGCGCGTTCGAAATTCGAGCTGACCTGAATATCCATCGACGGGCTGATCGACGGATGCACGCCGGATTTGTGATAGCCCTGCCCCGACAGGCAGCGGTGCAGAATGTCGTTCTGGTTGGTCGCGACCACCAGCCGGTCGATGGGCAGCCCCATGCGTTTGGCGATGTAGCCGGCAAAGATGTCGCCAAAGTTGCCCGTTGGCACGGTAAAGCTGACGGCACGGTCCGGCGCGCCAAGCGACACGGCGGAGGAGAAGTAATAGACCACCTGCGCCAGCACCCGGCCCCAGTTGATCGAGTTCACGCCCGCAAGGCGCACGCCGTCACGGAATTCAAAATCGTTGAACATGTCCTTGAGCCGCGCCTGACAGTCGTCAAAATCCCCGTCGAGGGCGAGCGCGTGCACGTTGGCCTCGCTTGGCGTGGTCATCTGACGGCGCTGCACATCGCTGACCCGCCCGTGCGGGTAGAGGATCACGACGTCGACATTCTCAAGCCCCTTGAACGCCTCGATCGCCGCCGATCCGGTATCGCCCGAGGTGGCACCGACAATCGTCACACGCTCCCCCTTGCGACCAAGCGCCAGCTGGAACATCTGGCCGATCAGCTGCATGGCGAAATCCTTGAACGCCAGCGTGGGGCCGTGAAACAGCTCAAGCAGGAAGTGGTTGGGAGCAAGCTCCACCAGCGGCGCGCGCGACGGGTGGCCGAACCCGGCGTAGGCCTTGGCGATCAGATCGCGGAATTCAGCGTCGGTGAAGGTGTCGCCGATAAAGGGGCGCATGACGGTGAACGCGATCTCTTCGTAGCTTTGCCCGCCCATGGCGCGGATCGTATCGGCATCGAGGGTCGGGATCTGCGCGGGCACGTAAAGGCCGCCGTCACGGGCAAGCCCGGTCAGCATCGCCTCTTCGAAACTCAGATCGGGGGCGGAGCCGCGGGTGGAGATATAGCGCATGGATCGGGTCTCGGGTCTTGGCGCGTCATGCGCAGTTGTCAGTGGCGTGCGCGCCGGGCGCGCGTTCATTACGGGCGTGCGCGTTTCGCGCGCGTCTATTAGGGGCGTGCGCGCCGGGCGCGCAACAGAAAGGCAACGCTCATCCCCAGCCAGATCGCAGCAAGCGAGAACCAGGTGATCGCGTATTGCAGGTGGTCGTTCGGAATGGCGCTGGTGTCAACCGGCAGCGGCGACACCGGCGCGTCGTTAAACGAAGTTGTGCGCGCAACGACAAGCACCGGATCGGTGCCCAGCGCCTCGGCCATGACGCCCACCTCGCGAGCAAACCAGATGTTGCCGTCGCGGTCGGGATCGGGCGTAAACCCGTCGACCTCCTGCGGCCATTGCAGATTGCCGGTGACGGTCACCGCGCCCTCGGGCGCCGGGGGCACCGGGGCATTGGTGACGACGAACCCACGGTCCACCATCAGCGTGCCGGTGTCCGTTTGCAGGGGCGAGATGATGCGGTAGCCGGCACCTATGTCCTTCTGGCTCACCAGCACCCGCAGATACGCCTCGCCCATCGTGCCCGTCACCGCAACCGGCAGATAGCTGTCGGCCTCCGGGTCAGGCTGCGCGGGCAGGTCCACGGGGGCGGCGGCAATGCGCGCGTCGATATCGGCGATCACGCCCTCTTTCCACGCGAGGCGCTGGATCTGCCAGATTCCCAGACCAATCAGGATCGCCGCCCCACCGCAGCCGATCACGATCAAAAACAGACTGCGCCGCATGCGTCCCTCTCCTTAAATGAAAACGCGCGGGAAGGTTGCCCCGCCCGCGCGTTTTGTACCCGTTGCACCGATGGGTGCAAGCCGGTGTGATTTAGCCCGGCACGCCCCAGATGTAGACGGCAAAGAACAGGAACAGCCAGACCACATCAACAAAGTGCCAATACCAGGCCGCGGCCTCGAACCCGACGTGGCGTTCGCGGGTGAAATGCCCCGCCCGCGCGCGGAACCAGCACACCAGAAGGAACAGCGTCCCGATGACGACGTGGAAGCCGTGGAAACCCGTGGCCATAAAGAAGTTGGAGAAGAACTCGTCGCCGCCAAACTCCCAGCCTTTGTAGAGCAGGTAGTTATATTCATAGGCCTGAAGTGCGGTGAAAAGCACCCCCAGCACGACCGCGATGATCAGGCCGTTTTTCAGGTCGGTGCGGTTTTCCTCGTGCACCAGCGCGTGGTGCGCCCATGTCACGGCGCAGCCAGACAGCAGCAGGATCAGCGTGTTGATCAGCGGCAGGTGAAAGGCGTCAACGGCATAGAACGTGGGCGCCTCGTAGGTGGTGCCGACGTAGTTTTCCATCGGGTAGATCGCGTGCTTGAAAAAGCTCCAGAACCACGCGGCAAAGAACATCACTTCGGACATGATGAACAGGATAAAGCCATAGCGCAGGCCGATGCGCACCACCGGGGTGTGATCGCCGATCTTGCTTTCCTCGACGACCGCCGCCCACCACGCGAACATCACGTACAGCGTGCCGACAAGGCCGATCAGAAAGACGAAGGGGGTGATGTCGTGCATCCACATCACGCCGCCAACCAGCATGACAAAGGCGAAAAGCGCGCTCAGCAGCGGCCAGATCGACGGGGGCAGGATGTGATAGTCGTGGTTCTTTGCATGGGCCATGGCGGTGTCCCTATCTCTTTTCTTAGTTCAGGTCTGTTGTGGGTTCCGTCTCGAGGGCGGCATACCCCTCGGGCAGATCGATTTCGTAGAATGTATAGGATAGCGTGATGGTGTGTATATACTTGCCGTCGCGGTCGTCCACCATTTCGGGATCGACGTAGAAGCTGACGGGCATCTGGATCGTCTCGCCGGGCATCAGCACCTGCTCTTCAAAGCAGAAGCATTCGATCTTCTGAAAGAACGCGCCGGCCTGATAGGGCGTGACGTTATAGCTGGCCTGCCCCGCGACGGGTTGGTCGGTGGGGTTATGCGCCTCGTAAAAGGCCAGACCGGTCTCTCCGATGCGCACTTCCATCTCGCGCTGCGCAGGCGTGAATTCCCACGGCATCTGGTTGTTGAGCGATCCGTCAAAGCGCACGGTCACCGTCTGGTCCAGCACCTCGTCGGGGGCGACGTCAGACACGCCGGTGACGCCGCCAAAGCCGGTCACGCGGCAGAACCAGTCGTAGAACGGGACCGACGCCCAGGCGAGGCCCCCCATCAGCAGGACGACACCGGTCGTCTGGGCCACGGTTTTCTGCGGGCCGGTGAGCGCCATCAGTTGCCCTCCACCTGCGTGCCATAGCCTTGCGCCTGGCTTGCGGGGACAGAGAACTCGGGCGAGGTGATTTTCACAAACGTCAGGGCCATGATCAGCACGACGAACCCGCCGAGCATCAGACCGACGCCAAGGTTCAGCCCGCGGCGGCGTGTGTGGATTTCGTGTTCAGCTTTGATCGCCATGGCTTACCAGCCTCCCAATCCGATGGGTTTCAGGGTCGCCTCAAGCAGGATCGCGCCAAAGTGGGCAAACAGATACCACAGCGAGAGGCGGAAGAATTTGCGCTCCACGGCGAAGTTGTCGGCTTCCGACATCGTCTCATTGCGTTGCTGGATGTCGTAGGCGCCTTTCAGGAAAAGCGCGTTCAACACCAGCGCCGTGGCCAGATAGATCCAGCCACCGATGGCCGTAAACGCCGTGCCGACCGCAAGGATGACCAGCAGCACTGTATAGCCGAGGATGTGGTTGCGCGTGGATTTGCGCCCGTGGGTCACGGTCAGCATGGGCACGGCGGCATCGTCGTAGTCGTTGCGCATGAACAGCGCCAGCGCCCAGAAATGCGGCGGCGTCCACATGAAAATCAGCGCAAACATCAACCACGGCTCCAGCACCACGATATCGCCCGTGGCAATGATCCAGCCGATCACCGGCGGGAAGGCCCCCGCCGCACCACCGATCACGATGTTCTGCGGCGTCGAGCGTTTGAGCCACATGGAATAGGGCACGACGTAGAAGAAGATGGTGAAGGCCAGCATCGCCCCCGCCAGCAGATTGGCGCTGAGCGACAGCATCATCACCGACAGACCGGATAGGGCCGCACCGAAGTAAAGCGCCGTCTGCGGCGATACCTTACCGGCAGGGATTGGCCGGTTGCGGGTGCGTTTCATCACCGCATCGATGTCGGCATCCCACCACATGTTCAGCGCGCCCGACGCCCCTGCCCCGATGGCCAGAAACAGGATCGAGGCAAAGCCGATCACCGGGTTGACCGCCACGGGCGCGGCCAGCATCCCCACCAGCGCCGTGAACACCACCAGCTGCATCACACGCGGCTTGAGCAAGGCGTAGTAATCGCCCAGCTGCGGCTCGTCCTCATAGCTTTGTGTATCGGTCAGATGAGTCATAACGCTCTCGAAGGCTCAAGGGGGTGCCGGACCACCGGCGGACGCAGGGCGCAATCGCGCCCCGCGCGGTCAGCTCAGTCAGCGGCGGCCAGTTGCACCGGCGCCGATGGCGCCGCGATCCCGGCGTATTCCGCTTTTGCACGCTCAAGCCAGGCGTCGTATTCCTCTTGGCTCACGACCTTGACCGTGATGGGCATGTAGGCGTGGGCGATACCGCACAGCTCGGAGCACTGGCCAAAGTACACGCCTTCCTGCTCCGCCTTGAACCACAGCTCGGCCAGGCGACCCGGCACGGCATCCTGTTTCACGCCGAATGCGGGGATCGTCCAGGAGTGGATCACGTCAGAGCCGGTCACCTGCACGACGATCGTCTTGTCGACGGGCACCACGACGGCCGTATCGGTCGCCAGCAGGAAATCTTCCTCGGAGTAGCCGGCAGCCTCAAGCTGTTCGATGACTTCGGGCGTCTTCATGTTGTCGCCGCCCAGTGCCGGCGCGCCAATCATGTAGCTGTCAAATCCGAAATCCTCATCGACGTATTCATACGACCAGTACCACTGGTTGCCGATCGCCTTCACGGTAACATCCGCGACAGGAATTTCCTGCTGGCGGAAAAGGATCGGCAGCGACCATGCACCAATCCCCACGAGGATCAGGATGGGGACGATTGTCCACGCGATTTCCACCGGCGTGTGGTGGGTAAAGGTCGCAGGCTCGGGGTTACGCTTGCGGTTGTAGCGGATGACGACCCACGCCAGCAGGCCGGTCACGAACAGGCTGATGATCGTGATGATCACGAGAATCATCCCGTCGAGCCATTGCAGGTCGCGAGCAAGCTCGGTCACGGCGGGCTGGAAGCCCACGCCGCGATCTTCGGGCTTGCCGATAACCTCAAGCCCTTGTGGATCCACGCTTTGCGCCATTGCTGGCAGGCTGCTGATGCACGCCAAAAGGCCCGCAAGTGAGAGGTGCTTTTTCATCATTTCCGTCCTGATAATCTTGACCCTAGGTGGCTGTAGCGCGCCGGCTGGCGACCGGGCGTTGTTTTCTGGCGCCTTACAATCATATCTTTCCCGTGAAAGAAAGCCTAATGCTTGCGTCAGATGGACGCGAAAGGCCGCAGACCCACAGGAGCCGCGCCACCATGACCGACACCCCCTTTGCCCCCCTTGACACGACCCTTGACCGCGACGCGGCGCTGAAAATCCTGCGCGACGCCGTGGCCGGTGCCGACGACGGGGAGCTGTTTTTCGAGCGACGCCGCTCGGAAGGGCTGATGTTTGACGACGGGCGGCTCAAGACCGCCAGCTATGACGCCGCCGAAGGCTTCGGGCTGCGCGCCGTGCGCGGCGAGGTCGCGGGCTACGCTCATTCGACCGAGCTGAGCGAGGCGGCGCTGCGCCGGGCGGCACAGACCGCGCGGCTGGCGGTGGGCGACGGCGGCGGCACCTGGGCGGATGCACCGGTTGCGACAAACCAAAAGCTCTATACCGACAGCGATCCCATCGCGGGCGCGGCCTTTGCCGTAAAGGTCGACACGCTGCGCGAGATCGATGATTTCTGCCGCGCGCTGGACAAACGTGTGGTGCAGGTCAGCGCCTCCATCGCCGCCTCCATCCAGGAGATCGAGATTCTGCGCCCCGAGGGCACGTCGGTGCGCGATATCCGCCCGATGACCCGTGTGAATATCTCGGTCATCGTTGAACAGGACGGGCGGCGCGAAAGCGGCACGGCGGGCGGCGGCGGGCGTGTGGGGCTCGATGGGCTGCTCGCGCGCGACGACTGGCAGGCCAAGGCGCGCGAGGCGCTTCGCGTGGCGGTCGTGAACCTCGACGCCGTGCCAGCCCCTGCGGGCGTGATGGATGTGGTCCTTGGCCCCGGCTGGCCGGGCATCCTGCTGCACGAGGCCATCGGCCACGGGCTGGAGGGCGATTTCAACCGCAAGGGCGCCTCGGCCTTTGCCGGGCTGATGGGTCAGCAGATCGCGGCCCCCGGTGTGACCGTGCTCGACGACGGCACGATCCCCGACCGGCGCGGCAGCATCTCGGTCGATGATGAAGGCACGCCCAGCGCCAAGAACGTGCTGATCGAGGACGGCAAGCTGGTCGGCTACATGCAGGACCGCCAGAACGCGCGCCTGATGGGCGTGAAAAGCACCGGCAACGGACGGCGTCAAAGCTTTGCCCATATTCCCATGCCGCGCATGACCAACACCTACATGCTGGGCGGCGATACCGCGCCGGGCGATATCGTGGCCGACCTGCGCGACGGGATCTATGCCGTGGGATTCGGTGGTGGGCAGGTCGATATCACCAACGGCAAGTTCGTGTTCTCCTGCACCGAGGCCTACCGGGTCAAGGACGGCGTCGTCGGCGCGCCGGTCAAGGGGGCGACGCTGATCGGCGACGGGGCGACCGCGCTCAAGCAGATCCGCGCCATCGGAAACGACCCGGCGCTCGATCCCGGCATGGGCAATTGCGGCAAACAGGGACAATGGGTGCCCGTCGGCGTCGGGCAACCGACACTGATGATCGGCGGATTGACCGTTGGCGGTGCTTCCGACGAATAGTTTTTTTTGAGAAAACAAGGGGCGCGCATCTGCCTGAAATTGCGCAGGACTCAACTTTCTGGTGTGCGCATATCCGGTACGCCCGCCCCTATGCGGATCTTTGAACTCAATTCATTCACACCCTGTTAACCACTAAAACCTATACCTGATTCCAGCAACGGACGGAGATCGGGATGACTGACAGGGACCACAATCCTTCTTCCACTCACCCCCCACTCCCACCCACCCCGGAAGACGAACAGTTTGCCCGTCTCCGTCTGTTGCGCTCGCGCCGGGTCGGCGTATCCACGTATAAACGACTGCTGACCGAACACGGCACTGCGCAGAACGCGCTGGCCGCGCTGCCTGAGGTGGCGCGCGCCGCGGGCGTGAATTCATACCAGGCCTGCCCCGAAGGCGTCATTCACGCAGAACTGCGCGCGGCCAAGGCCGCAGGCGCGCAGCTGCTGGACATCAATCACCCCACCTACCCCGCAGCGCTGCGCGAGTTGGACGATGCGCCGCCCTTTCTGTGGCTGATCGGCGATCCGGGTCTGCTCGCCCGACCGATGATCTCGCTCGTTGGGGCGCGCAATGCCTCCTCGCTGGGCACCCGCATGGCGCGCAGCCTCGCGCATGAGCTGGGGGAGGCGGGATTTGTCGTGGTCTCGGGCCTTGCGCGGGGGATCGATGCGGCGGCCCATCTGGCCGCCCTGCCCCACGGCACCATCGCCGTGCAGGCCGGCGGCGTGGATGTCATGTACCCCGCCGAGAATACCGAACTGGCCGGCAGAATCGCGGATCAGGGTCTGCGGCTGAGCGAGCAGGCCATGGGTCTGCAACCGATGGCGCGCCATTTTCCCAAACGCAACCGCATCATTTCGGGCCTCAGCCGTGCTACCGTGGTGGTCGAGGCCGCCGCGCGGTCGGGCAGCCTGATCACGGCGCGCGACGCGCTCGATCAGGGGCGCGAGGTGCTGGCCGTGCCGGGCCATCCGTTCGACGCCCGCGCATCGGGCACCAACATGCTGATCCGCGACGGTGCCACGCTGATCCGCAGCGCGGCGGATGTGATCGAGGCGCTCAGCGCGCTGGACCGCGACACGCCCGAACTGCCCTTTGCCGAACCGCGCCCGACCCCCGCAAGAAAGCCGCGCGGCCTGCGTGAAGCGGCGGCACTGCACCTGTCGATCCTGCAGCGGCTTGGCCCCTCCCCGGTGGCCGAGGATCAGCTCATTCGTGATCTGGCCGTGCCTCCCGGCGCCGTGGCCCCCGCCCTTGTCGAGCTTGAGCTTGACGGGCGCATCAACCGCAGCGCGGGCGGGCTTTTGTCGCGGATCGACTGACCCTTTGCACAGGCTCTGACGCCGCTCTTCCCGGCACGCTCTCGGTGCGGGGGATTGACAATTCCCCCTTGCGCAGCACATCTGAGTGGCCTTAGACGCAGCCCAGACCCTGACCCAAGGACATGAATTAAATGCCAGTAGTTGTTGTCGAATCTCCTGCCAAGGCCAAGACGATCAACAAATATCTGGGGGATAATTTCACCGTTCTCGCCTCATACGGCCACGTGCGGGATCTGCCGCCCAAGGATGGCTCGGTCGATACCGATAATGATTTCGACATGCTGTGGGAGATAGCGTCGGACAGCAAAAAACACGTCAAGGCGATCGCAGATGCGCTGAAAGACGACAACGAACTCATCCTCGCCACCGACCCCGACCGCGAGGGCGAAGCGATCAGCTGGCACCTGCAAGAGGCGCTCACGAAACGCAAGTCGATCAAGAAGGACACGCCCGTCAGCCGCGTGGTGTTCAACCAGATCACGCAAAAGGCCGTCACGGACGCGATGAAGAACCCGCGCCAGGTCGATATGCCGCTGGTGGAGGCGTATCTGGCGCGCCGCGCGCTCGATTATCTGGTGGGCTTCAACCTCTCGCCAGTGCTGTGGCGCAAGCTGCCGGGCGCAAAATCCGCGGGCCGCGTGCAATCGGTCACCCTGCGCCTCATCGTCGAGCGCGAGATGGAGATCGAAGCCTTCCGGCCCCGCGAATACTGGTCGGTCAAGGCGCTGCTGACCACCCCCTCGGGACAGGAGTTCGAGGCGCGGCTGACCGAGCTGACCGGCAAGAAACTCGATAAATTCGACCTTGCCGACGCCACGCAGGCCGAAATGGCCGTGCAGGCCGTGGCCTCGCGTGATCTGACCGTCACCAGCGTCGAGGCAAAGCCGACCTCGCGCAACCCGTCGGCCCCCTTCATGACCTCGACCCTGCAGCAGGAGGCGAGCCGCAAATTCGGCATGGGCGCGCGCCAGACCATGAGCACGGCGCAGCGCCTCTACGAGGCCGGGCACATCACCTACATGCGGACCGACGGCATCGACATGGCGCCCGAGGCCGTGACCATGGCGCGCGATGCGATCACCGACCGCTACGGCAGCAAATACGTGCCCGACAAGCCGCGCGTCTACAAAAACAAGGCAAAGAACGCGCAGGAGGCCCACGAATGTGTGCGCCCCACCGACATGACAAAGGACGCCGGATCGCTGAGCCTCAAGGACGACGATCAGCGCAAGCTCTATGATCTGATCTGGAAACGCACCCTCGCCTGCCAGATGGAAACCGCGCGGTTCGAGCGCACCACCGTCGAGATCGGCAGCGCAGACCGTCAGGTCGGCCTGCGCGCCAGCGGTCAGGTGATGATCTTTGACGGGTTTCTGAAGGTCTATGAAGAAGGGCGCGACGACGTCTCGGGCGACGACGATGACAAACGCCTGCCGCAGATCGATCAGGGCGACAAGCTGGGCAAGGCGCCCGCGACAGCGCTTCGGGCGGATTTCGACAAGGCCGAAGGGGTCGTGGACGGCGACGTGCTCGACGATGGCGACACCGGCGGCGCGTCCAAGGGCATGCACCGCAAATCCGGCGCGCTGCTGGCAGAGGGCGCAGCCGTGCTGGGCAGCCAGCACCACACCCAACCACCCCCACGCTACACCGAGGCCACGCTGGTCAAACGCATGGAAGAGCTCGGTATCGGGCGTCCGTCGACCTACGCGAGCATCGTCACCACCATTCAGGACCGCGGCTACGTGCGCCGCGAGGGCCAGCGGCTGATCCCCGAGGACAAGGGGCGGCTGGTGACGGCCTTCCTTGAGAATTACTTCCGACGCTACATCGGCTATGATTTCACCGCCGATCTTGAGGATCAGCTGGATCATGTCTCCGCCGGGGATGCGGATTACAAGAAGGTGCTGGATCGCTTCTGGCGCGATTTCTCCGCCGCGATTGCGGAAACGGCCGATCTGCGCATCACCGAAGTGCTGGAAAAGATCAACGACGTGCTGGCGCCGCATCTCTTCCCGCCGACCGAGGACGGAACCGACCCGCGCCTCTGCCCGAACTGCGGCGCGGGACGGCTGAGCATGCGCACCGCGCGATCGGGCGGGGCGTTCATCGGCTGCTCGAACTACCCCGAGTGCCGCTATACCCGCCCCTTCGGCCCGCCGGATCCGGAAGCCGAAGCCTCGGCCATCCCGCCCGAAGGCAAGCTGTTGGGCGAGGATCAGGGCGACGAGATCCGCGTGTTCAAGGGCCGCTTTGGCCCCTACGTGCAGCGCGGCGACGTCACCGAAGAGGTCAAGAAACCGCCGCGCCAGTCGGTCCCAAAAGACTGGGAGCCCGAGGAGCTGGAGCTGGACCGCGCCGTCATGCTGTTGAGCCTGCCGCGCGAGATCGGGCCACACCCCGAGGACGGCGTGATGGTCTGGGCCAATATCGGGCGCTACGGCCCCTACCTCAAGCACGCCGAGTCGACGTCTCACAAGGGCGGGACCAACGCCAATCTTGAAGGCATCGACGAGGTCTGGACCGTGGGCATGAACCGCGCCGTGCAGTTGCTGGCCGAAAAAGTGGCGAGCCGTGGCGGGCGCGGACAGGCGGCAAAACCCCTGCGCGAGCTGGGCGAGCACCCCGAGGTCGGCGGCCCGGTCAACGTGATGAAGGGCAAATACGGCCCTTACGTGAAATGGGAAAAGATCAACGCGACCATCCCCGAAGAGGTCGACCCCGAAGAGATCACCATGGCCCAGGCCGTGCATCTGATCGACGAACGGGCCGCAAAATCCGGCAAGAAGGTTGCGCCCAAGAAGAAGGCCGCGCCGAAAAAGAAACCGGCGGCCAAGAAAAAACCCGCCGCCAAAAAGAAACCAGCGGCCAAGAAAACCAGCGACGACTAGGCGGTTGAGCCCCCTTCTTCGAGCGATTGCACCCGCTGGGCGACCTGCCCCAGCAGGTGCAGCAGCCTGTCTTGATCCGCCTCAGGCAACGCGGACAAAAACAGGCGCATGTTGGCGATGTCCTGTTGGGCAATGGCATCCGCGACCCGCCGCCCGTCTGTCGTCAGCGAAATATCAAACGCGCGCCTGTCGTCCTTTGACTTTTCGCGCGCCAGCAGACCCCGGCCCCTGAGGCGGGCGATCACGCTGCTCATGGTGGTGGGGGCGATGCCCAGACGCTCGGCCAAGGCTGTGGCGCGCAGCGACGGCGCCTCACGCAGCGCACCAAGCAGCTGAAAATCCAGCATATTGAATTTGACGACGTGTTGATGCGCGGGCGCGGTGCGTTCGCTCACCAGCATGACACGCATCAGCAGTTGCACAATTTCCAGAAGGTCTTGTTCGCGGCTCATCGGGTTTTTTCGCCAATGGTCCTTGAATACGCAAGGTGTGATCTCATTTACTACGGTATTCGTACAATATACTACGACATTCGTATCAAAGGAGATCCCCCATGCCCCTTCGCCCCCGCGCTCTCGTTGCCGCCGCCTTCGTGTCATTCGCCAGCCCGTCGCAGGCGGATGTCCCACCGCCCCCGCTGGCCGCCGACAAGCTCTATCAAACCAACACCGAACGGGCGGTCTTTCCCGGCAGCGTCGCGCAGGTGCGCGCGTTCTTTGACGCCAACCCGATCACCGATTTTGTCACCCCCACCGACGCGATCCCGGCGCTGATCGGCATCGAAGTGCTCTCGGGCGACTGGCCGCAGGTCGGCGCCGTGCGGCGCGTCGATCTCGACGGTGGCGATAGAGTGCTGGAGCGGGTGCTGATCAATGAGCCGGACCAATTCACCTATCAGATCTGGAACATCACCGCGCCCGCGGGCCGGTTCGTCGATCACATCAAGGGTGAGTTTCGCTATGTCCCGCAGGGCGATAGCGTTGAGGTGATCTGGGACTACAACGTCAAGCCTGCTGTATTTGTCGCGCGTCCGTTTATCGCCAGCTACCTGCGCCGCGATTTCGGGCCGTTCATGCAGGCGGGGATGGACGGTATGCGCGCCGCACATGCCGGCAAATAAGCGCCGACGGGCGCATGGATCACGCGAATGTCAGGCGCAATTCAGCCGCCCGCTCCCTATATACGCGTCAAAGCGAAGATTATTGACGAAGGAGCAGAAATGACCCGACCGCCCCTCACCCGCCGGCACATGATCGGCCTGACCACCGCCGCGCTCAGCGCGCCGTCGCTTGCGCTGGCGCAGGATGTGCGCCCCAGCAACACCGGCGTGCGCCGCAACACCGCCAGCTTTGTGCCCCAGCGCTGGCAGGACCACTTCGACAAGCTTGGCGCGGCCAGCATCGTCGCCGACACCACGTCGCGCGCGCTGCATTTCTGGAGCGGGGACGGCCAGATCTACAACGTCTACCCCACCTCCGTGCCCCGCACCGACGAGCTGACCAAGCGCGGCTATACCGAGATCGTGCGCAAGCGTGTCGGCCCCGACTGGACGCCCACGCCCAACATGCTCAAGGAAGATCCGACACTGGAATACATGCCCCCCGGCCCCGGCAATCCGCTGGGCACCCACGCGATGTATCTCAGCTGGCCCGCCTATCTGATTCACGGCACGCACGACACGCGCAAGATCGGGCGGCAGTCGTCATCGGGCTGCATTGGCCTGTATAACCACATGGTCGAAGAGCTCTTCGCACTGGCCCCCGTGGGCACGCAGGTGCGCATCATCTGATCGCACCCCCGCTGCGGCGACCTTCGCCGCAGCGCCGCATCCAATTGACTTTCCGCCATGCGATGCGGCACAACCCCTGCACCACGTCACAACAGGGGGACCCCTTCCGATGAAGAAAGTCTACGCCACCGCCGCCGAGGCCCTGGAGGGGGTTCTTGAGGACGGCATGTTGATCGCCTCGGGCGGTTTCGGTCTGTGCGGCATTCCCGAACTGCTGCTGGCCGCGATCCGCGATGCGGGCACCAAGGATCTGACATTTGCCTCCAACAATGCGGGCGTGGATGATTTTGGCATCGGGATCCTGCTGCAGACCAAGCAGGTCAAGAAAATGATCTCTTCCTACGTGGGCGAGAACGCGGAATTCATGCGCCAGTACCTCTCCGGTGAGCTCGAGCTGGAATTCAACCCGCAGGGCACCTTGGCCGAGCGTATGCGCGCCGGCGGCTGCGGCATCCCCGGCTTTTATACAAAGACCGGCGTCGGCACCCAGATCGCCGAGGGCAAAGAGGTCAAGCAATTCGGGGGTGAAGATTACATCCTCGAAGAGGGGATCTTTGCCGATCTGTCGATCGTGAAGGCCTGGAAGGCGGATGAGACCGGCAACCTGATCTTCCGCAAGACCGCGCGCAACTTCAACCCGCCCGCCGCCATGTGTGGTCGCGTGTGCATCGCCGAGGTCGAGGAAATCGTGCCCAAGGGCAGCCTTGATCCCGATCATATCCACCTGCCCGGCATCTACGTGCACCGCATCGTACAGGGCACGCACGAAAAGCGCATCGAACAGCGCACCACGCGCAAGAAAGAGGAGGCCTGATCCATGTGGGACCGCAATCAAATGGCCGAACGCGCGGCACAAGAGCTTGAGGACGGCATGTACGTCAACCTCGGCATCGGCATTCCGACGCTGGTGGCCAACTACGTGGGTGACAAGGACATCACCCTGCAATCGGAAAACGGGATGCTGGGCATGGGCCCCTTCCCCTTCGAGGGCGAAGAAGACCCCGACCTGATCAACGCGGGCAAGCAGACCATCACCGAGCTGAACCGCACGGCCTATTTCGACAGTGCCACCTCCTTTGGCATGATCCGCGGGGGCAAGATCGCCGCGGCCATCCTTGGCGCCATGGAAGTGGCCGAAAACGGCGATCTGGCAAACTGGATGATCCCCGGCAAGCTGGTCAAGGGCATGGGCGGCGCGATGGATCTGGTGGCCGGCGTCGGCCGCGTGATCGTCGTGATGGATCACGCCAACAAACACGGGGAAAGCAAGCTGCTGCGCGAATGCACCCTGCCGCTGACCGGTAAAGGCGTGGTCGACCGCATCATCACCAATATGGGGGTGCTCGACGTTGTCGAGGGCGGATTGCGCATCGTCGAATGTGCCGAGGGCGTCACCGAAGACGAATTGCGCGCCGCGACCGAGGCCACGCTTGTCGACTGAGCCCGAGATCACGCGCGAGACGACCGGCTCGGGTGGGCGCTACGTGTTGCGCGTGGACGGGCATGAGGCGGAGCTTACCTACTCGCAGCTTGGCGCAACCCAGGTCATCGCGGATCACACCGCGGTGCCAGAGGCGCTGTCGGGAACGGGGGCGGGCCAGCGATTGGTGGAGCGTCTGGTGGCCGATGCCCATAGCGAAGGGTTCCGGATCGTGCCGCTGTGCCCCTTCGTCAACGCGATGCGCCGCCGCCATCCTGATTGGAGCGATGCCTTCAACGTCTGAGCGCCGCAAAGTTTTACGTAAAACTTTGGGCCCAAAATTTCTTTGAAATTTTGACCAGCGCGGTTATTTCATCGTGTGGAACACACAGCCGTCCGAGATCAGCTGCGGCGGCGTCTTGCACAGGCCCCGCGCGACCTGAAACGCCGCCAGCACCTTGGGCACGTAATCGCGCGTTTCCGCAAAGGGCGGCACGCCCGCGTGTTTGCGCACCGATCCCTCGCCCGCATTGTATCCTGCCAGCACCAGTATCGGATCGCCCGCGAATTCGCCCATCAGCCAATCGAGGTACTTTATCCCGCCGGAGATATTCTGCTCAGGCACCGTGCGGTCGGTGACGCCAAAACGCTCTGCCGTCGCGGGCATCAGTTGCATCAAACCTTGCGCACCTGCAGAGCTGACAACCTCCGTGCGTCCCGACGACTCGACCGAGATCACCGCAAGCGCCAGCGCGGGCGAGACCTGCGTGCCGACAGAGGCGCGCAGAATATCGACGCCGTGCTGCACCGCGATCTCCTGCATCTGTTGCAGACGCGGCGCCGGCACCTTTGACGTGGCGCTCGCCAGCGCCGTCATCGCGACTTCCAACCTGCCGGGGCCGGACTGCGCCGCCTCGGGCGACACCTCATTCCAGAACCAAGTGTAGGCGCCCGCCTTGGGTCGGGCGATTGCACCCGATGGATCAGCGGCAACCGTCGGCGCCTGCGCTGCGGGCACCGGCACCGCGGCGGGCGCGCCAAAACTGGGGCGGTTGATGCGCACCTTGGCCTTCTTGCGTGTGCCCGCCTTGGGCGGTTTGACGAACTTTGGCTCGAACTGGGGAAAGGGTGCGGGGGTTTCGGCCCGCAGCGGCCCGGCCGGAATCATCGCGGCACAGGCGCAAAGGGCCAGGATCTGGCGAAGGGTCATGATTTACCTGCTCTGGCTGAAGGACTTTTGTCCGATCTTTCCTCCAGCATCCCTGAAAAAGCCCTCCCAAACCAGCAAATGCGGCACCCAAACCTGACGAATTTGCCTCAATTGAGGTGTTTGAGCCGCATCCGTTAACTTTCTCGGAACGCCGAGAAATCAAAAACCATTTCAAATCAGATGTTTGAAAGAAAATCGCGGAAAAAATGGTTGATAGGCCAAATGCCATATTTGCCGCCAAACTCCTGCCCCATTCATCCGGCTATATAGCGTCATACCAAGTCAAGCAGGCCTGAATGAGAGCGGGCCGGAACGCAGGGCAAGGTTGGAAACCTAACTTACTGATCCTTTGGAGGGACACTACAATGATGAAATTTCTGAAAAACTTCCGCAATGACGAATCCGGCGCCGTGACTGTTGACTGGGTTGTTCTGACAGCTGCCGTTGTTGGCCTGGCGATCGCCGCTTACGGCTCGATCCAGACCGGTGCATCCAGCATGACCGAGAACACCGCGACATTCCTCGGCGACCAGACAATCGGTACCGTTGGCGCACCTGCTGCCGAAGATTAAGAACGTCAGCTAAGCATCGCTTAGCACGTGACTTCAGAGGGGGGCTGCGTTCTGCATGGAATGCAGCCCCCTTTTTCCGTATCAGGCGCCCGCGTTTTCAGCGGTGCCACCGAGTGAAAGAAAAGCAATGCCAAAAATGCTCACGTCGTTTCATAAAGACGAAGAAGGTGCCGTAACAGTTGATTGGGTCGTGTTGACCGCTGCCGTCTGTGGACTGGCCCTGGCATCCTTTGCGTCGATCCAGCAAGGCAGCCGTAGCGTGGGCGACAATGTCGGCACCTATCTGACCGACACCGATGTCGAAACAGTGATGGGTCTGGTTGGCGAATAGGCACGCCAATACCCCGCCAGCGGCCCAAAAAAACCAAAATTCCGGGCCAGATTTGCCTGAGAGTGATAATTGTTCCGGCCCTGCCGGTTCTTGAGGTAAGAGGAACACGAACATGCGTATGATATTTGGGCTCGTGCTGTTGGTCGGTATCGCCTTGGCGGGCGGTGCGGTATATCTCGCGAAAGATCAGATCGGCCAGTACAAGAATGCCATTGCCCGCGCCGAAGCGGCCAAGCAAAAGATCGTCCCGACACAGACCGTCTATGTCGCGACGCGCCAGTTGAAATACGGCGAGAAACTCGAAAAAGAAGATGTGCGGCCGGTGGAATTCCCGGTCACCGCCATCCCCGAGGGCACATTTGGCGACGAGACGTCGATCTTCCCGGAAAACACCGACGAGCACCGCATCGTGCTGCGCCCGATCGAAAAGGACGAGGCGCTGCTGGCGGTCAAGGTGACCCTGCCCGGCGAGGATGCGGGCCTGACATCGCGGCTCGAGCGCGGCATGCGCGCCTTTGCGATCAAGGTCGATGTGTCCTCGGGCGTGTCCGGCTTCCTGCGACCGGGCGATACCGTTGACGTCTACTGGACCGGTCGCACCGGTGGCGGACAAAACCGTGGCGACGTCACCAAGCTGATCGAAAACAATGTGCAACTGATCGCTATCGACCAGCGCTCCGGCGAGCTTGAAGGCGCCTTGATCGCTCGGACGGTGACCGTGGCCGTCAGCCCCAATCAGGTGGCATCGCTGGCACAGGCGCAATCCACGGGCCGTCTGTCGCTGGCTCTGGTCGGCGCGGGTGACGACGTGATCGCCGAAAGCATCGAGGTCGACCAGCGCGACCTCCTGGGCATCACCGAAGAGGCGAAAGCCCCCGAAGCGCCCAAGGAGCGGGTCTGCACGATCCGTACCCGTCGCGGGGCCGAGGTGGTCAATCTGCCGATCCCCTGCACCAACTGATCCGCCGGGATCGCATCCCGACACAATGAGGCGCCGCCCCTTCCCAGGGTCGGCGCCTTTGCTTTTTGGGGTTGTTGCCATTTATCCACATAAGCTTTGCCCCCGAATCTATTGAATATTGCAAAAAATCGGGAATTGCCGCAGGGTGATAGAAACGACGGGCGAAAAGACCCTACCCTGAGGCGTGATCATAAAAGGCAGGTCACATGAAAATTGATAGATTTCTGAAGGCAGCCCTGCTGGGGCTGACGATCGGTGCATCCGCGTTCGCGATGACCCTGCCCAGCGTGGCACAGGCAGACCAGCTGCGGGTCGTCAAAAGCGGCACAAGCAGCAAGTTGCAAGTGCCTCTGAACCGCGCGATTGTCGTCGAAAGCGATACACCCTTTGCCGAACTCAGCATCGCCAACGCCGCGATTGCCGATCTGTCGTCCCTGTCGGACCGCACGATCTACGTTCTGGGCAAGTCGCCGGGCACCACCACATTGACCCTTTTCGATGCAGCCGGCCGGCTGATAACCAACGTCGAGGTTCAGGTCACTCCCGATCTGTCGGAATTCAAACAGCGCCTGCGGCAGATCCTGCCCGGTGAGCGCATCGAGGTCCGCTCGGCCAACGACGGCATCGTTCTGTCGGGCATCGTGTCGTCCTCGCAAAAGCTTCAGCGCGCGCTGGATCTGGCGGAACGCTACGCGCCACAACGCGTGTCCAATCTGATGAGCGTCGGCGGCATCCAGCAAGTCATGCTCAAGGTACGCTTTGCTGAAATGCAGCGGTCGGTCTCCAAATCGCTCAGCTCTTCGCTGGCGCTCGGTGGCGGGATCGGCAGCGATCTTGGCGTGCGGGGCGGCACCGGAAGCCTTGTCACCAGCGGTGCGGCAGCCGGTGGGCTGACGGGCTCCCTGCCCGCGGCCAACACCAACAATGGCGCGATCCTGTTCGGGTTCAACGCAGGCTCCACACAGGTGGGCATCCTGCTTGAGGCGCTTGAGGCCAAGGGCGTCGTGCGCTTCCTGGCGGAGCCGAACCTGACGGCCCTTTCGGGTCAGGAGGCGAAATTCCTCGCGGGCGGTGAATTCCCCATCCCGGTCGCCCAGTCGGATGACCGGATTTCCGTTGAATTCAAACCCTTCGGCGTTGAGCTCGCGTTCGTGCCACGGGTGGTCGACAAGGACCTCATCAATCTTGAGCTCAAGGCCGCCGTGTCGGCCATCGATCCCTCGAACGGCATCACGCTGGACGGCGGATTCTCGATCAACGCCTTCTCGCGCCGCGAGACCTCCACCACGGTCGAGATGCGCGACGGCGAAAGCTTTGCCATCGCGGGGCTGTTGCAGGATGATTTCACCGACAGCTCGTCGCAGCTGCCGTGGATTGGCGATGTGCCGGTGCTGGGCGCGCTTTTCCGCAGTGCCGCCTACCAGCGCAGCCAGACCGAGCTGGTCATCATCATCAGCGCCCATCTGGTGACGCCGACACGGGGTGAAGCGCTTGCCCTGCCGACCGATCGCATCAGACCCCCCACCGAAAAAGACCTGTTCCTGAACGGCCGTACCGCCGCCGGCACGCGCACCCCCAGCAAGGGGGCCGCGGGCGAGGTTGCCAAACAGGACTTTACCGGGTCTTATGGCTATGTACTGGATTGATGAGATGCACAGCGTGAAAGCTCCGAAACTCAAGGCAATCGGCCTGTGCACTGCGGTGCTGGGATTGGCCGCGTGTTCGACCACCAGCGATGATGCGGTCTACACCCAGTTCTACTCCGAAGCCGGTGCACTGGTCGACTCGGGCGATTTCGGGAATGCCACGCTCAACAACAGGCTGGTGATGACCGGCGAGCGTCAGTACACCTTTGATCTGGCCAAACGCTTTGCCGCCGAAGTGGACAGCACGGTGAACTTTGCGTTCAACTCTGCCCAGCTTGATGCTACGGCGCAGACGATCCTGCGCCGCCAGGCGGGCTGGATCCGTCAATTCCCGGAGATCCGTTTCAAGGTCTACGGGCACACGGATGCCGTCGGCTCCAACCGCTTCAACAAATCGCTCGGCCTGCGCCGCGCCCGCGCTGTCGTGCATTACCTGTCGACGCAAGGCATCAGCACCAGCCGGCTTGAGGCCGTTGTCTCCTTTGGCGAGACACAACCGCTTGTCGTCACCCAAGGCCGCGAGCGCAAGAATCGCCGCACCGTGACCGAAGTCAGCGGGTTTGTGAAACGCCACCCCACCGTTCTGGATGGCAAATACGCGCAGATCATCTACCGCGATTATGTGGCCAGCGCGACGCCCGTCTCGACCCTGTCGTCGACCGAAGTGAGCGGCATCGGCAACGCCGCCGAATAGATCGACCGCACCACACGAACGAGCAAGGACCGCAGCATCGCCTGCGGTCCTTGACGTTTCAACAACCGGATAAAGGGATGAACAATCCCCCCGCATTACCCGTCATGGTTTCACCAAATCAAACAATGGCGGCAATCCGGCCCAAATCTCGCCCCAAAGCGACGCCATAGATATCCCTAGCAGAAAGCCCCTCCCCCGTGCGTTCACGGATCGGGGCACCCCACGGCCCCTGATTGAAACGCGGACATATAATCGCGCCAGATCAGTACCTTGGCCACGGAAACAGAAGGATATTTGGCGATGAGCAGCACCATGCCACAACCCGAACAGGCCGCGATTCTTGCCTGTACCGTCAGCCGCGACGTTCAGAACTTCGATCTGTTGATCGAGGATATGGAAACCATCCTCGGCGAAAGCTGGGGCGATCTGGGATTTGCCGAGGCGCTCGCTTTCTTCGGCCAGCCCGAAGCCGCCGGCATGGAATTCATCGCCCTCGCCATGGACGAAGAGGACGAAGACAACCTGCCGATGATGAGCGAGATCATCACGGCGGCCAAGAAGCGAAACATCAAGGTCGTGCTGATCGCCGAGGACGTCACACCGGGCGCGCTGCATTCGCTGCTGCGCGGCGGTGCGGATGAATTCGTGCCCTACCCGCTGCCAGAAGGCGAATTGGCGCAGGCCGTCGAACGGATCCGCACCCCCGATCCCGCCCCCGTGCCCGCCGCCGCCGACGGCCCGTCGCTGAAGGCCGGGGCGCAAAAGGACGGCGCGCTGATCGTGGTGCACGGCCTTGCCGGCGGCACCGGTGCAACGACGCTTGCCGTCAACCTTGCGTGGGAACTCGCAACCGTCGCCAAGCGCGACAATCCCAAGGTCTGCCTGCTGGATTTCGATCTGCAATACGGGTCGGTGTCGACCTTCCTCGACCTGCCGCGCCGCGAAGTGGTCTATGAAATGCTGTCGGATACCGAAAGCATGGACGAAGAGATCTTTGGCCAGGCGCTGCTGACCTATGAGGACAAGCTGCACGTGCTGACGGCCCCGTCGGACATGTTGCCGCTGGATCTGATCACTGCCGAGGACATCAACCGCGTGCTCAACATGGCGCGCAACCAGTTCGACTACGTGATCGTCGATATGCCCTCGACGCTGGTGCAGTGGTCCGAAACCGTGCTGACCAACGCGCATATCTACTTCGCCACGCTCGAGCTCGACATGCGGTCGGCCCAGAACACGCTGCGCTTCAAACGCGCGCTGCAATCCGAGGAGCTGCCGGTTGAAAAGCTGCGATATGTGCTCAACCGCGCGCCCAAGTTCACCGATCTGAGCGCCAAGAGCCGGGTAAAGCGTCTGGCCGAAAGCCTTGGCATCGCGATTGATCTGCAACTGCCCGACGGCGGCAAGCCGATCACGCAGGCCAACGACCACGGGCTGCCGCTGGCAAGCTCTGCCGCGAAAAGCCCGTTGCGCCGCGAAATCGCCAAACTTGCCGCGTCCATCCACACCCTGCGGGACGATGAGGCCGCCGCGGCCTGATCCATATAGAAAAGAGACACGCGATGTTTTCCAAGTACAAAAAGCCCGACGCAGCCCCCGCGCCCGCGGCCCCCGCGCCGCAAAAGGTAACGCCGATCACCGAGGCAAAGCCCAGCATGCGCCGCGCGTCCGCCCCCGCGGCCGCCACGCCGGTCGACAAGGAGGTCAAGCGCAAGCAGCGCATGGGCGACATCAAGCTTGAGCTGCACCGCGCGCTTCTCGACAATCTCAACCTTGCCGCGCTTGAACACGCGACCGAACAGGACCTGCGCCAGGAAATCAACGCCATCGCGGCGGAGTTTCTGTCCGAGAATTCAATCGTGCTGGGGCGCGAGGACCGGCTGACGCTGAATTCAGAACTTTACGACGAAGTCACCGGCCTGGGCCCGCTCGAGACGCTTTTGAAAGATGAAAGCGTGAACGATATTCTCGTCAACGGCCCGCAGCAGATCTTTGTCGAACGCTCCGGCAAGCTGGAATTGACCGACGTCACCTTCAAGGATGAGCGTCACCTGCTGCGCATCATCGACAAGATTGTGAGCGCCGTCGGTCGGCGCGTGGACGAAAGCAACCCCTACGTCGATGCCCGCCTGAAAGACGGCTCGCGTTTCAACGCGATGGTCCCACCCGTGGCCGTCGACGGCTCGCTCGTCTCCATCCGTAAGTTCAAAAAGGACAAGCTCGGGATCGACGATCTGGTGCAATTCGGCGCCTTCACCGAGGAAATGGCCGCCTATCTGCAGGCCGCCGTGGCCACGCGCCTGAATGTCATCGTCTCGGGCGGTACCGGCTCGGGTAAAACCACCACACTCAACGCGCTCAGCTCCTTCATCGACAACGCCGAACGCATCCTGACGATCGAGGATACGGCGGAACTTCAGCTGCAACAGACCCACGTGGGCCGCATGGAAAGCCGCCCGCCCAACGTCGAGGGCAAGGGCGAGGTTTCCCCCCGCGACTGTCTGAAAAACGCCCTGCGGATGCGCCCCGACCGCATCATCGTGGGTGAGACCCGCGGGGAGGAAGTCATCGACATGCTGCAGGCCATGAACACCGGCCACGACGGCTCAATGACCACGATCCACGCCAACTCCGCCCGCGACGGGGTTTCCCGCCTCGAAAACATGATCGCCATGGCGGGCATCGAAATGCCGCTCAAGGCCGTGCGCTCGCAGATCTCTTCGGCTGTGAACCTCATCGTGCAGGCCTCGCGCCTGCAGGACGGCTCGCGCCGCATGACCTCAATCACCGAGATCACCGGGATGGAGGGTGACGTGATCTCCATGCAGGAGATCTTCCGCTACCAGCGCGTTGGCCTCACGCCGGAAAACAAGATCATCGGCCATTTCACCGCCACCGGCGTGCGCAGCCACTACGCCGAGCGGTTCCGGATGTGGGGCTACGATCTGCCCGCATCCATCTATGAGCCGGTCGCGGCCGAGTAGGAGCAGAAAAATGAGTGCAGAACCAATTATCTACGGGCTGATCTTTGTCGGCGTACTCGTGCTGGTCGAGGGCCTCTATCTGGTGGCTTTCGGGAAATCCATCTCGCTGAACTCCCGCGTGAACCGGCGTCTTGAGATGCTCGACAAGGGCCAGCGCCGCGAAGAGGTGCTCGACAAGCTGCGCAAGGAAATGCAGCAGCACATGAACGCCAAATCGATCCCGCTGTATTCGCTGCTGAGCGTCAAGGCGCAGAAGGCCGCGATTGCCTTTACCCCGCAGCAATTGCTGATGGTGATGGCGGGCGTGTCGGCGATGGTGTTCATGGGTCTGACCGTGGGCACCGCCACCGAGGCGCCCGTGCGTCTGGTGCTGTCGGTGGGCATGGGTGTGGGGGCGGTATTCTTCTGGATCTCATCGAAGGCCAACAAACGCATGGCGATGATCGAGGAGCAGCTGCCCGACGCGGTCGAGCTGATGGTGCGCTCCTTGCGCGTCGGCCACCCGTTCTCGAACGCGATCTCGATCGTGTCCAAGGAAATTCAGGATCCGCTCGCCTCCGAATTCGGGGTGATCGCGGATGAGGCCGCCTACGGGCGCGACGTGGGCGAAGCGCTCAAGGATATGGCCGAACGGCTCGAAATGCAGGATCTGCGCTTTCTCGCGGTGGCCGTGACCATCCAGCAGCAATCGGGTGGTAACCTCGCGGAAATCCTCGCCGGTCTGGCCAAGGTGATCCGCGCCCGCTTTCGCCTTTTCCGCCGCGTGAAGGCGATCACGGCCGAGGCGAAATGGTCCGGCAAATTCCTGTCGGGTTTCCCGGTGATGGCGCTGATCGTCATCAATATCGGCGATCCGAACTACTACGACGAGGTCAAGGAGACCCCGTATTTCATCCCTGCGTGTTTCTTCGTGGGCATCTTCCTGGCGCTGAACCTCTTCGTGATGCGCATGCTGACCAACATCAAAGTCTGAGGATTCCCCATGCTCGATTCACTGACCAACGCCCTGGGCCCCTTCGGCATGATCATTGCCCTCGGCGTGCTCGGCGTGGTGCTTGTCCTCGCGACCGTCGCGATGATGATGAACCAGCCCGAAGACCCGCTCGACAAGCTGGCACGCGACGCGAAATCGCCGCGCGGCAGCCAGAAGGGAGATGGCAAACAGGCCGCGCTGCGCCAAAAGGATGGCAACGCCCAGCTTGAGAAATTCGCAACCTTCCTTGAACCCAAGGACGTGGGCGAGCTGAGCCAGAAACAGCTGGAACTGCGTCAGGCCGGCTATCAGTCCCGCGATGCCGTCCGCATCTTCTACTTTGCGCAGATGGCGCTGGGGGTGCTGGGGCTGGTGATCGGGGTGGTCTACGTGAACTTCATCGTCGAAGGGGACATGGGCACACAGAAAACCGTGATGTGGACATTGGGCCCCGGCGCCATCGGCTATTGGCTGCCCAAATACTGGATCACCCGCCGCGTGGCCGCGCGCAAGGAAGAGATCGAACAGGGCTTTCCCGACGCGCTCGACATGATGCTCGTCTGCGTCGAGGCGGGCCAATCGCTCGATCAGTGCATCAACCGGGTCGGCAAGGAGCTGAAAGCCTCCTACGCCGCGCTTGCGGATGAATTCCAGGTGGTCGCGCACGAGATGAAGGCCGGCAAGGACAAGGTCAGCGTGCTCAATGACATGGGCACCCGCTGCGGGGTGCAGGATGTATCGTCCTTTGTGACCGTGCTGGTGCAATCGGCGGCCTTCGGGACTTCGATCGCCGACGCCCTGCGCGTCTACGCCGGGGAAATGCGCGACAAGCGCGTGATGCGCGCCGAGGAAGCCGCAAACAAGTTGCCAACCAAGATGACACTTGCCACTATGATGCTCACGGTGCCGCCCCTGCTGGTCATCCTCGTGGGACCATCGGCCATGGGCATCGCAAAACTGGGCGAAATGAGCGGACCTGGACAATAATGAACGGCACATGGGGGCGCGGGCTATTCCGCGCTCTGATATTCCTCACGCCGATGGCTTTGGCCGCCTGTTCCACGGGCGGCCTTGGTGCGTCCGTTTTCGGCGCGCGCACGCCCGATCAGCTGGATGCGCCGGGCGTGAACCGCCGGGCCACCGGTGCCGACAACCTTGACGTGGGGCACCGGCTCGTCGCGGCGGGCCAGTACGAGCTGGCGATCAAGAGCTTCAACCGCGCCGCCATCGACCGCGGCACCGTGGACGCCGAAATCCTGTCGGGTCTGGGCACCGCAAACCTGGGGCTTGGCCGTCTGGGTCAGGCCGAACTGCTGCTGCGCCGCGCGTTGGAGCGCGACAGCACGCAGCCCGAAATCTGGAACAATCTGGGCGTTGTGCTGATGGAGCGTGGCAAAATTGTCGACGCGACACAGGTGTTTCGCCGCGCCTTCGCGCTCGATAATGGCGAAAGTGTCTCAATCCGGGACAATCTGCGACTGGCGCAAGAAAAATCGCAGAACTCCGGGACGGTTTCTGCTAACGATGAAGAATATAAACTGGTGCGTCGCGGAACCGGCGATTTCGTCATCCGCTCTTCCTTGTGACCTAAACATAGGCGCGGGGGCCAAAAAGGGCCGCACCACCTGAGGCAGAAGCAGTAAAGGGACGCAAAAATGCGCCATTTTTCCGTTGTGAGCACCGTTTTGACAGGCGCGCTTTTCCTGAGCGCCTGCGCCGAGCAGAACGCCGATGAAACCGTCGAACGCGCCTTTCAGGACGTCAACGTCATCGACGAAAACAACCTTGGCGAGGTGATGCTGACAGTGGGTGACCCCAACGAGGCCGTCACCTATTTCCAGCGGACCCTGCAGGAAGCCCCCGACAATATCGACAGCAACCGCGGCCTTGCCCTTTCGCTGATCCGCGCCAAACGCTTTGACGAGGGCACCGCCGCGTGGCAGCGCACGGTGGCCCTGCCCGGCGCCACCGATGCAGACCGGGTCGAGCTGGCCGATGCGATGATCCGCTCTGGCAACTGGTCGGGTGCAGAGCAGACGCTGACCGCGATCCCGCCCACCCACGAAACATTCAAGCGCTACCGCCTCGAGGCGATCGTCGCCGATAGCAAGCAGCAGTGGAAAAAAGCCGACAGCTTTTACGAGACCGCCGTGGGTCTGACGACCAAACCCGCGCCCGTGCTCAACAACTGGGGCTATTCCAAGCTGACACGCGGCGCCTATGCCGATGCGGAACGTCTGTTCACCCAGGCCGTCGCGCAGGATAGCGCGCTGTTCACCGCAAAGAACAATCTGGTGCTGGCGCGCGGGGCGCAGCGCAACTATGCCCTGCCCGTCGTTCCCATGAGCCAGACCGAACGCGCGCAGCTGCTGCACACCATGGCGCTCTCGGCGATCAAGCAAGGCGATGTGGAAACCGGCAAGGGGCTGCTGCGCGACGCCATCGACACGCATCCGCAGCACTTCGAGGCCGCCGCACGCTCGCTCTCCGCTCTCGAGAGCTGAGGATGTCGATCACCGTTTATTCGGCCGCGTGGTTTTTGCCTTTCGTCCTGCCGATCTGCCTATACGTCTGCTACACCGATATGGCGCGGATGAAGATCACCAATGGCGCCAATCTGTTGCTGGCGGGCGTCTTTATCGCGGTCGGCCTGATCGCACTGCCGTTCGATACGTATCTTTGGCGGCTTCTGAGCATGGTGATCGTGCTCGTCGTGGGCTTCGTGCTGAATATGGCCGGGGCGATGGGGGCGGGCGACAGTAAATTCGCCGCCGCCGCCGCACCGTTTATCGCGCTCGGCGATCTGCGGCTTTTGATGTGGCTCTTTACCGCGACGCTGATCGCGGCCGTTGTCACCCACCGCGGAATAAGGATGACGCCCCTGCGCCGCCTCGCACCCGATTGGGCGTCCTGGGAGCAGGGCAAGAAATTTCCGATGGGCCTCGCGCTCGGCACCACGCTGGCGTTGTATTTGATCCTCGGAATCCTTTACGGCGCCTGATTAATGCCATGATCCCCCTCTAGTCTGCTCGCAAAACACCCCCACCCGAGCAGAGGGATAATGACATGAACGCGCCCACCACCGCCGTAATGGCTCCGCCACCGCCCAAGACATTGCAGGAAATGCGCCTGCCCGTCGTGATGATGCGGGACATCCTGCTGAAAACGATCTTCCGCATGAACCTCGAGATGGTGAGCGAGCTTTCCCGCGCCATCGCCCTGCCGATCCCGGTGACGCAGGAACTGGTCGACATGTGCCGCACCCAGCGCCTGATCGAGGCGACCGGCACGCAAAGCGCCGATGGCGCCAACGAGATGGGCTATCAGCTGACCGACGGCGGTAAGGCCCGCGCGCTCGATGCGCTGGCGCAGTCGGAATATTTCGGCGCAATGCCCGTGCCGCTTGAGGTCTACAAGGAACAGGTCGCGCGCCAATCGGTGCGCAACATGCAGATCACCCGCAACCAGCTCACCGGCGCCATGGGCCATTTGGTGCTGCCCGACGATCTGCTGAGCAATCTTGGCCCCGCCGTCTCCGCAGGCCGCTCGATCCTGATGTACGGCCCGCCGGGTAACGGTAAATCCTCGATCTCAAACGGGATCCGCGACGCGCTTGGCGATCAGGTCTACGTGCCGCGCGCGATTGAATACTCAAGCCAGGTCATCACCGTCTATGACCCCATCGTGCACACCGCCGTCGCCCAGGCAGAGCAGGATCCCACCTCCCTGCGCCGCGTCACCCGGTTCGATGCGCGCTACGTCTGCTGTGAACGCCCCACCGTGGTCACGGGGGGTGAGCTGTCGCTCGACATGCTCGATCTGGTCTACAACCCCACCGCGCGCACTTATCAGGCGCCCTTGCAGCTGAAATCGACCGGCGGGATCTTTATCGTCGACGACCTTGGCCGCCAGAAAGAACCGCCGCAGGCCATCGTCAACCGCTGGATCGTCCCGCTGGAGGAATCGCGCGACATCCTCGCCTTTCAGTCGGGCGAGAAATTCGAGGTGCCGTTCGACACGCTCGTGATCTTCTCGACCAACTTCCACCCCAACGAGATCTTTGACCAGGCCGCCCTGCGCCGGATCTTCTTCAAGATCAAGATCGACGGGCCGAACCAGGCGAACTTCCTCAAGATCTTTTCCATGGTGGCCAAGAAACGCGGCATGCCGCTGGATGAGGCATCGCTCATTCACCTGCTGAAAAACAAATATCCCACGATCGACAACATCTACGCCAACTATCAGCCGATCTTCCTGATCGACCAGATGATCTCGGTCTGCGAATTCGAAGGGATCCCCTATCAGATGAGCCCCGAGCTGATCGACCGGGCGTGGGCGAACATGTTTGTGAAAGATGAACATATTGTAAAGTAGCGGGGGTTTTCGGCGGGCTGTCTGCACCTATCTTGGAGGCAGACAGAGGAGACATATCATGCCATCCCACCTGATCACCCGCCGCACCCTGATTGCAACCGGCGCCTGCGCGCTGGCCGTCCCCGCCCGGGCGGCGGGCGTCGCCCCAACGCCCACCATGCGCGGCGGCGCCAACAATTACCGCCCCGGCGCACCCATCGTGGAGCGGATCGGCGGCGGCGGATTTTTCATGACCGGCACCGTGCGCCGCGCGGGCGACGGCGCGCCCCTGCCCGGCCAGCGCATCCAGATCTGGGCGCACACCACCGAAGGGCACGAGCGCGATCCGCAAAGCCACGGCGCCACGCTCACCGACGCCGACGGCAATTTCCGGCTGGAGATGCCGCAGATCGTGCCCGCCTTTGGTCAGGCGCACGGGCATCTCGCCTACGACTCGGCTGAATTTCAGACGGTGTTCCTGCGCCCGGTGATGTCCGATCCCTCCGCCACCACCCTGCACGCGGATTTTGTGCTGCAACCGGCGTAAGACAGCGTGCGCTGGCTGATCTGGAGCGCGGTCGCCCTTGCACTCGCCGTGCCGGTCGTCCTGTCGCTCGCCAGTCCGCTGCTGGCCTACCGTCAGCCCGTCTATATCGCCGCCGGTCTTGCCGGGGTGCTTGCGCTCTGCGCGCTGTTGATCCAGCCGCTGCTGGCCGGCGGCGCGCTGTGCCTCTCGCCCATCACCTCCCGCTGGCTGCACCGGATCACCGGTGCCAGCCTCGTCGGCCTGACCCTCGTGCACGTGGGCGGGTTGTGGATCACCAGCCCGCCCGATGTGGTCGACGCGCTGCTCTTGCGCTCGCCCACGCAATTCTCGCTTTGGGGCGTGATTGCCATGTGGGCGGTGTTCGCCACCGCCCTCGCGGCGGCTCTCCGCCGCCACCTGCGCCCCCGCGTTTGGCGCTGGGGGCACCGCGCGCTGGCGTTGGTGATCGCGGGCGGCACCATCGCCCACGCCCTGCTGATCGACGGCACGATGGAGCCGTGGTCAAAGGCGCTGCTCTGCGTCGCCGTGGCCCTCGCCGCTGCCTTCGCACTCCTGTCACGGCAACCTTGGCGGTGGCGTTAACACCTTATCGACACACCCCGGCGCGCGCCCCGTTAATCCCGCCTACTGGTGCCAACCGGTGTACGCGCTGTGCACGCGCGGTGTACGGGTTGTGACAACGCCAAAGGCCTGTTTTGCGGGGCATTAAGCCCCTATCGCCCGATCCCGCCTCTGGGTGTTGCGCGCAACTGGCAGCGCACGCCGAGCACGCTACCTCTCTGCCATGACCACACTCCCCCCCAAATTCGCCGATTGGTTTGCCAGCAAGGGCTGGGACATCCATCCCCACCAGCAAGAGATGCTCGATCGCGCCGACGCCCCCGCCACGCTGATGATCGCACCCACCGGTGGCGGTAAAACCCTGTCGGGTTTTCTGCCGACGCTCATTGATCTGGCGAACGGCGATCACGCGGGGATGCACACGCTCTACATCTCCCCGCTCAAGGCGTTAGCCGCTGATATCAAACGCAATTTGACAACCCCGGTCGAAGAGATGCACCTGCCCATCCGCATCGACGAGCGCACCGGCGACACCCCTGCGACACGTCGCAAACGCCAGCGCGCCGACCCCCCGCATATCTTTCTGACGACGCCAGAAAGCCTCGCCCTGCTGGTCAGCTACGAGGACGCGCCGCGCATGTTTCGCGGCCTCAAACGCGTGGTCATTGATGAGATCCACGCCCTCGCCGAAAGCAAACGCGGCGATCAGATGATGTTGGCGCTCGCGCGGCTGCAAACCCTGTGCCCCGACCTCAAACGCGTAGGCCTGTCGGCCACCGTCGAAGACCCTGAAAGCATTGCACATTTCATGGCCCGCCACCCCGATCCCTGCGAGATCCTGATGGCCGATCCCGGCCCGCCCCCGACATCCGGATGCTGCGCACCGAGGAAGCCCCCCCTGGGCCGGGGGCGGCGCGGCCTACGCCATCCCCGCCGTGCTCGAACAGGTCAAACAGCACAACACCACGCTGATCTTTCACAACACCCGCGCGCAGGCGGAAATTTTCTTTCATAATCTGTGGCTTGCGAATGAAGATAGCCTGCCCATCGGCATCCACCACGGCTCCCTCGACCGCCAGCAGCGCGAGCGCGTCGAAGGCGCCATGGTGCGCGGCGAGCTGCGCGCGATCGTCTGCACCGGCAGCCTCGATCTGGGGATAGACTGGGGCGACGTGGATCTGGTGATCCAGATCGGCGCGCCCAAGAATGTCAAACGGCTGGTCCAGCGCATCGGCCGCGCCAACCACCGCTACAACGCACCCTCCAAGGCCTTGTTAGTACCGGCAAATCGCTTTGAAGTGGTCGAATGTATCGCCGCCCTCGACGCCGTGCTCGCGGGCGATCTGGACGGGGAGCCGCGCGGCCGGGGCCCGCGCGACGTGCTGTGCCAGCACATCCTCATCACCGCCTGCGCGGGGCCCTTCGATGCAGATAGCCTCTTTGCCGAATTCCGCTCCGCCGGGGCCTACAGTGACCTCACCCGCGCCGAATTCGACAGCTGCCTCGATTTCTGCGCCACGGGCGGCTACGCCCTGCGCGCCTACGACCGCTGGCAGCGGCTGATCCAACGCCCCGACGGGCACTGGCAGCTGCGCGACCCGCGCGCGGCACAGCGTATCCGTATGAATATAGGCACTATTCAGGATACCGACACGCTCAAGGTGCGCATGCGCCGCAACCGTGGCGGCAAGCCGCTGGGCGAGATCGAGGAAGGCTTTGCCGCGACACTGACACCCGGCGATACCTTCCTCATAGGCGGGCAGATCGTGAAATACGAAGGGCTGCGCGAACTCGTCGTCGAGGTCTCCCGCGATGCTGCCAAAAAGCCCAAGATCGCGACGTTTCTGGGCACCAAATTCGCCACCTCCACCCAGTTGAGCGCCCGTGTGCAGCAGCTCTTTACCCAAGACGACTGGCCCGATCTGCCGCCGCACACCGCTGACTGGCTCGCCCTGCAACGGCGCGTCAGCAAGCTGCCGCAACCCGGCGAATTGCTGATCGAGAGCTTTCCCCACGACAACCGCCCGCATACCGCCATCTACGGTTTTGCCGGGCGCAACGGACAGCAGACGCTGGGCCTGTTGCTGACAAAGCGGATGGAAGAACTGGGCCTTGATCCATTGGGCTTCGTGGCGACCGATTACGCCACGCTGATCTGGGGGCTTGAGCCCGTGACGGATGCGAATGCCCTGCTGGATCCCCAAGCGCTATACGACGGCGTCGAGACATGGCTCGCTGGCAATGCGGTGATGAAACGCACCTTCCGCGCCTCCGCCACGATTGCCGGGCTGATCGAGCGCAACACACCGCAAGCCCGAAAATCAGGTCGGCAGGCAACGTTCAGCTCTGACATCCTTTACGACACCCTGACGAAATACGACCCTGATCACCTGATGCTCGACATCACCCGGGAAGAAGCGCTGCGCGGCCTCGTCGACTTTGGCCGGATCGAGGAAATGCTCGCCCGGACGCAAGGCCGTATCGACCATATCAGCCGCGATCGCGTCACCCCCCTCGCCGCTCCACTCTTGCTCGAGGCGGGGCGCGTACCGGTGAAAGGCGGTGCCGAAGAACGGCTGATCGCTGAGGAGGCCGCGAGGCTCATGGAAACCTCGGGCCTCAACCAAATAACACCACCTCCGGCTGACAAGCCAAAGTGGCGGGTAGGCTGGTGACCTCTAGCGAGCGCGGTGCGGACCGCCGATGACGTGCAGAGGTATTTAATAAAGGGTGCAGGAAATGCAGGTGTCTCGTCCAGACAAAAAGTGTTTATCCAGGACGAGACGCCCTGCACCCTTTACGGCCATCGGCTCCTCAGCCTGTACCGCTTCTCCACCCTGACAAATCAAGGTAAACAAATCGTTAAAGGGAACACACATCCCCCTGCACCCTTTTCGAAATACCTGATCCGCGTGCCGCTGCACGCGCATGGCTTTCGTTTTTGCCTTGTCTATGTTCACCAAGTGTTCCAAACACGTGATATGAAGAGTTTCGACTTCTCTCTTGCGGGTGCGACGTTACAGGCACTGGGCTCCGGTGCTCTTTGGTGGCCGAGAGAAAGCACCCTTGTCGTCAGCGATCTCCATCTTGGTAAATCCGAACGGATTTCGCGACGCGGCGGCGCGCAGCTGCCGCCCTACGACACGCGCGACACACTGGCACGTTTGGAGACGGACATCGCTGCAACCCGCCCGCGCCAGGTGATCTGTCTCGGCGACAGTTTTGACGATCTTGCCGCGGCGCAAGGACTGCCCGAGATCGAGCGCAGGTGGATCGCACGGCTGCAGGCCGGGCGGCAGTGGATGTGGATTGAGGGAAACCATGATCCGGGCGCCACAGGCTTCGAGGGTGCTACACTGTTCGAACTCGCCGCGCCCCCGCTCGTTTTCCGACATATCGCGCAGCCGGGGGCCCGTGGCGAAATATCCGGTCATTTTCATCCCAAGGCCGGGCTCACCGCCCGAGGTCGCACCGTCACGCGCCCGGCATTTCTGATCGACAGTAACCGCGTCATCCTGCCGGCCTACGGGACCTATACCGGTGGGTTGCGGGTGGAGACGCCGGTGTTGAGGCAGCTGATGCGCCCTGAGGCCCTGGCCGTTCTGACCGGCCCTCAGCCGACGCCCATCCCGATCCCGCGGTAGCCTATGGATACGCTGACCGCCCGCATCCACAAAAGCTTTGCGCGACAGAGCATGATGGCAACCCTTGGCGCGGAAATCCTGCACGTTGCCGAAGGTCTCGTGCGCATTACGGCCCCGATCCTTCCCGGTGCGCGTCAGCAGCAGGGGTTCGGTCACGCGGGGCTGACGTTCTCAATCGGAGACAGCGCAGCGGGCTACGCCGCTTTAACCGTGCTGCCGCCCGAGAATGAGGTCGTCACCGCGGAGATCAAGATCAACCTGCTCGCACCGGCCCGCGGATCGCGGCTGATCGCGACCGGGCGCGTCGTAAAGCCCGGCAGGCGCCTGTGTGTGGTCACAGCGGAGGTCCACGCCGAGGAGGCAGGCACACAAACACTCATCGCCGTGCTGCAGGGCACCATGGTGCCGGTGCCCCGCTGATATTCAGGCTGTCAGCCCTTCGGGTTCCGCCAGACCATTGGCGCGACAGCAGGCCGTCACCGTATTGGCCAGAAGGCAGGCGATGGTCATCGGACCGACACCGCCCGGCACGGGCGTGATCGCACCGGCCACGGCGGCACAGCTGTCATAGTCGACATCGCCCACCAGCTTGGTCTTGCCCGCGCCACGCTCGGGGGCGTCAAGACGGTTGATACCGACGTCGATCACCGTTGCACCGGGCTTGATCCAATCGCCGGGCACCATTTCGGGCCGGCCCACGGCGGCGACGACAATATCCGCGCGGCGCACGATCTCGGCCAGATCCTTGGTGCGCGAATGCGCGATCGTCACCGTCGCGCTGTCATTCAGAAGCAGCTGCGCCATCGGCTTGCCGACGATATTCGAGCGCCCGATCACCACGGCATCCATACCGGAGATCGAGCCGTGATGATCGCGCAGCATCATCAGACACCCCAGCGGCGTGCACGGTACCATCGATTTCTGCCCCGTCCCCAACAGCCCCACGTTCGAGATATGGAACCCGTCGACATCTTTCGCCGGATCAATGCTGTTGATGACCAGATCCTCGTTGAGGTGCTTGGGTAGCGGCAGCTGCACGAGGATCCCGTGGATCTCTGCATCCTTGTTCAGCTGGTCGATCAGCGCGAGCAGATCGGCCTCAGAGGTGTCCGCCTCAAGCCGGTGTTCAACCGATTTCATACCGACCTCGACCGTCATCTTGCCCTTTGAGCGGACGTAGACCTGACTGGCGGGATCCTCACCCACCAGCACGACGGCCAGCCCCGGCGTGATCCCGTGATCGGCTTTCAAACGGTCCACATGTTCGGCCACCTGGCCGCGCACCCGCGCGGCGAATTCCTTACCGTCGATTACGGTCGCAGTCATTATGTCTTCCTCGGTTCATTGCATTGCTCCCGGATACGGGAGGGTGGGCGGGGCGTCGGCGCAGCCGCGCGTCGTCCCGCCCGTTTGGTTCAGAACAGCCCTTCGACGTCGCCATCGGCGTTGAGCTTGATCGCTTCGGCAGACGGCACACGCGGCAGGCCCGGCATGGTCATGATCTCACCGCAGATCACCACGACAAATCCCGCACCCGCGCTCAGACGCACTTCACGCACCGGCACCGAGAAGCCGACGGGCGCGCCGCGGCGGTCGGGGTCGGTGGTAAAGCTGTACTGCGTTTTCGCCATGCAGACCGGCAGGTTACCGTATCCTTGCGCTTCCCAATCCTTCAGCTGGTTGCGGATCTTTTGATCGGCCAGCACCTCGTCGGCGCGGTAGATGCGTTTGGCGACCGCCTCGATCTTTTGGAAAAGCGGCATGTCGTCGGGATAGATCGGGGCAAAGTCAGCCTCGCCCGCATCGGCGATTTCGGCCACGCGGGTCGCCAGATCGGCGGAGCCTTCAGAGCCCAGTTCCCAGTGGCGCGACAGGATCGCCTCGGCGCCCTGCTCGGCCACATAGTCCTTGACCGCCTGCACCTCGGCGTCGGTGTCAGTGACAAAATGGTTGATCGCCACGACCACCGGCACGCCAAAGCTTTTGACGTTCTCGATATGACGGCCAAGGTTGGCACAACCCTTCTTCACGGCCTCGACGTTCTCGTCGCCCAGATCCTTCTTGGCCACGCCGCCGTTCATCTTCATCGCGCGCACGGTCGCAACAACGACCACCACCGACGGGGCCAGCCCCGCCTTGCGGCATTTGATGTTCATGAATTTCTCGGCCCCCAGATCGGCGCCGAAGCCCGCTTCGGTCACCACGTAATCCGCCAGCTTCAGCGCCGTTGTCGTGGCAATCACCGAGTTGCAGCCATGCGCGATATTCGCAAACGGACCGCCGTGCACGAAGGCGGGATTGTTTTCCAGCGTTTGCACAAGGTTCGGCTGCATCGCGTCTTTCAGCAGGACGGTCATCGCGCCGTCCGCCTTGATATCGCGCGCGTAGACCGGCGAGCGGTCGCGGCGGTAGGCCACGATCATGTCACCCAGACGCTTCTGCAGATCCGACAGATCCTTTGCCAGACACAGGATCGCCATCACCTCGGAGGCGACCGTGATGTCAAATCCGGCCTCGCGCGGGAAGCCGTTGGACACACCGCCCAGCGACGCCGTGATCTGGCGCAGTGCGCGGTCGTTCATGTCCACGACCCGGCGCCAGACGACGCGGCGCTGGTCGATCTCCAGCTCGTTGCCCCAGTAGATGTGGTTGTCGATCATCGCGCTCAGCAGGTTGTGCGCCGAGGTGATGGCGTGGAAATCCCCGGTAAAGTGCAGGTTCATCTCTTCCATCGGCACAACCTGCGCATAGCCACCGCCGGCAGCCCCGCCCTTCATCCCGAAATTCGGGCCCAGCGAGGCTTCACGGATACAGACGCAAGCATTCTTGCCGATGCGGTTCAGACCGTCGCCCAGACCCACGGTTGTGGTCGTCTTGCCCTCCCCCGCGGGCGTCGGGTTGATCGCGGTCACGAGGATCAGCTTGCCGTCCTTGCGGTCCTGCACGGAGTTGATGAACGACTGGCTCACCTTTGCCTTGTCGTGGCCGTAGGGCAGCAGATCATCGCTGCCGATGCCCAGCTTTTCGCCGATCTCCTGAATGGGACGCTTGGACGCTTCGCGTGCGATTTGAATGTCGGTTTTATAGGCCATGGTGTTCCCCGTGTAAGCGCCGGTGCGGCGGATGGTCTCGCATTGCATACGCGGGCATGCCAGTCGCAAAGGGACGTTTTCCGACATTTTCCAACCAGCTTGCGGCGCGCGGCACCGTTGAGGTTTCTTTTTGGAAACCGTCGGCGCTCACAGGGCTGGCGGATTGCAGTGATTACGCCGCGTTATGCTGCCGCCGGTCTGCGGGAATGACGCTAAAGCGGCAGGGCCGGTTGCCAGCCGCGTTGATCCGGCACGTGCAGGCGCAGCGTGTCACCGACATTAAGCGTTCCGGGCCGCTCGACCCAGGCCGTCACGCCGCGCCGATCCTTCGATGCCGCCTTATAGCCTTTTCCGAGCCCCGGCATCTCGGCCTCGATCTCGCGGGCGGGCAGCTGGCACGGGCGATTCTCCATATCGACGACGATGGTGGCACCATCCGGCCCCTGCAGGCGCGACGAGGGGGGATATGGGTGAAATCGGGCAAACCGCTCAGCACAACGCTTGCGCCGACGAACCGCGGATCAAGGGTCTCGATCCCCATTGCCCGCGCCACCGCGTCCAGTTCTTCGGCGCTCATTACGCAGAGCTGGCGGGTATTGGCGATCTCGGTCCCGCGCGGGTGCTGCGAGGTCACGCGGCTGCACGACGGCCGGGTGAGCCCCGCGTGGGTCTCCCCCTCAGGCCCGGCAAAACCAAGCGTCAGGTGGTCGCGAGCCTGCGCCTGCAACCCTTTGGCACGGTCGGGCACGACGCCCAGCCAGGTGACGGTTGCGGTATAGTCTGTGGGGATAAGTGCGGGCATTTTCCGGGTCTCCTTGCCCGGCGACTGTGCGAGCGGCGCGCGCAAAAGAAAAGGCCCCGCGTGAGGCGGGGCCGATGATCTTTCGGGGTGCGTTTCATCACACGGAGGGTTCAGGCTCCATTCCACCGGAGGGCGGAGATTTCTTGCCCTTCGCCTTCGGGATCGCCGTAATGGAGGGGGCGGAGCCGCTGTCGGGCGTGTCGTCCTCATCCTCGGGTGCCTGTGGCGGCTTGCCCGCAATGACGCGCTGGATCTCTTCGCCGGTCAGTGTTTCGTATTCCAGCAGACCCTGCGCCAGACGTTCGAACTCTTCCTCATGCTCTTCGATCAGCTTGTAGGCACGGTCGTAGCCTTCGTCGATGATGCGTTTGACCTCGCTCTCGATCAGTTCCTTGGTCGCGGCAGAGACCGAAAAGCCCCCCGCCCCGCCGTTCGCCTGATAGCCGGCGGCGGCCTCGGAATAGTCGATATTGCCGACCTTGTCCGACATGCCCATGCGCATCACCATGCCGCGCGCCAGTTGGCTGGCCTGCATGATGTCACCCATCGGGCCGGACGATACGGTTTCGGCCCCATACTTGAAGATTTCGGCCGCCTTACCCGCCATGGTCATGGCGATCTTCTGCTCGGCCTCATCCTTGAACATCTGCAGCTTGTCCATCTCGGGCAGGCTCATCACCATCCCCAGCGCGCCACCGCGCGGAATGATCGTGGCCTTGTAGACCGGATCGCATTTTGGCAGTTTGATGCCGACAATGGCGTGGCCGGCCTCGTGATAAGCGGTCTTTTCCTTCTGGTCCTGTGTGAGAACCATCGACCGGCGCTCCGCGCCCATCATGATCTTGTCCTTGGCCGATTCGAAATCCATCATCGCGACAAAGCGGCGGCCCACGCGTGCGGCGGTCAGCGCCGCCTCGTTCACGAGGTTCGCCAGATCCGCACCGGAAAAGCCGGGTGTGCCGCGCGCGATGATGCGCAGATCAACGTCGGGCCCCAGCGGCGTCTTGCGCGCGTGCACGCCCAGGATCTTTTCGCGGCCCTTGATATCCGGGTTGCCGACGGTGACCTGACGGTCGAAACGACCGGGGCGCAGCAGTGCGGGATCCAGCACATCCTTGCGGTTGGTCGCGGCGATGATGATGACGCCTTCGTTGGCTTCAAAACCGTCCATCTCGACCAGCAGCTGGTTCAGCGTCTGCTCACGCTCGTCGTTGCCCCCGCCATAGCCCGCGCCACGGTGGCGACCGACGGCGTCGATTTCGTCGATGAACACGATGCAGGGCGCGTTTTTCTTGGCCTGCTCGAACATATCGCGCACGCGGCTGGCACCCACGCCCACAAACATCTCGACAAAGTCGGAGCCGGATATGGTGAAGAAAGGCACGCCGGCCTCGCCTGCGATGGCGCGCGCCAGAAGCGTCTTACCGGTGCCCGGAGGGCCTTCGAGCAGCGCGCCCTTGGGGATCTTGCCGCCAAGGCGCGAGAACTTCTGCGGGTTGCGCAGGAATTCCACGATTTCTTCGAGCTCTTCCTTGGCCTCGTCGATACCCGCCACGTCGTCAAACGTCACACGCCCGTGCTTTTCGGTCAGCATCTTGGCCTTGGATTTGCCGAACCCCATGGCCCCGCCCTTACCGCCGCCCTGCATCCGGTTCATAAAGTAGATCCAGACACCGATCAGCAGCAGGATCGGCAACAGCGACACGAGGAACGTCTGCAGCCCGCTTTCCTGCTGGCTTTCGGCGCGCACGGGGATGTTGTTGTCGATCAGCAGCGAGGTGATCTCGGCGTCCGTGGGCAGGATGGTGACGTAATCCTGACCGTCCGACTGGCGAAAGCGCACCTGCTCTCCGTCGAGGGTGACGTTGCTGACGTTGCCGCCTTCGACGGCGCTGACAAAATCGGAATAGCTGATTTCACGGTTCTGCATCCCGCTCGGTCCGCCGTTGAACAGATTGAACAACGAGAAAACAAGGACCAGCAGAACGGCCCAGAAAGCGAGGTTACGAAAATTGCCCAAGGAAGCACTCCTGACTGCATGAGGGGCGGTGGCTGGCACCTGCCCGCGTTAAGCTACAAGATAGACACCACACCGGTCAGTTCAATGTCATAATCCGGTCAGTTTGAAGATGCCCGGCCTGCGGATCAGCCGCGCGGTGCTTTGGGACGCGGCATAAAGCACGGGCACGTGCAGTGCCTCCCCCTCGTGCCAGAGCGCAGGGAGGCCTGCGCACATGTCCCGCGGCAGGCCAAAATCACGGTAATTGTGTATTTTTTTCAGACCATTAAATCCCATCGCGGCAATATAGGATCCCGCAGGGGCGGTGCCGTCAAGGTGCCAGCATCCGTCCCAGACGCCGGTTGCCTCGGCGCGGTGATCTGTCACGGCAGCCGCCTCCCGGTAGAGCCACAGATTTTGCGCGACGCTTTCGACGACGCAGCCGCCCAGCGTCGTCTTGCCCCCGGCGCGCGCTGTGGCGGCAAAGCGTTCCAGCGGCGCCTGACGCACGCCGTAAGCGCCGCCGCTGACCCAGCGGATTGCCCGGCGCCAGAACCTGTGCGCAAGCGCGTCGGGCAGCGCGGCGACCGCAACGGTCGGGATGCACAACGCGCCCGCCAGCGTTTCAACCCGCCCCTCCAGCGCGTCGGCAAGCGTGTAGTCGAGCGCGGCGCACACGCCTTGCATGCGCGTGGCAAGCCCCGCCAATGCCGCTGCGTCCAGCCCCGCATCGGCAAGCGCGGGCAACGCCTGTCGCATGCGGATGCGGGCAAACTCCGGGTTGTCATTGCTCGGATCCTCGGCCCAGCCGATGCCATGCTCCCCGAGATGTCGACGCAGATCGGCGCGGCGTAATTCAAGACAGGGGCGCAGGAAACGCACGCCGTGTTTGTCTGTCTCCCGCCCCATGCCGCTCAGCCCGTCGGCGCCGGCGTGCCGGGCCAGTTGCATCAGCACGGTCTCGGCCTGATCGTCCTGTGTGTGGCCCAGTGCTACCGCCTCGATCCCCCGGCCCTGCGCCCATTCGGCGAGCAACGCGTAGCGCGCGCGGCGCGCGGCATCCTGAAGATTGCCCGCACCGTCCCATCCGGTCCAGCGCAGCGTCGTGTGCGGTAGATCCCAATCGGCGCAGAGCTTTGCCACTGCAGCGGCCTCCTGTCGCGATTGGGCGCGCAAACCATGATCGACGGTGGCCACATGCAGGCAGAGATCCGGCATGTCCCGAAGCAAGCTCAGCAACGCGACGGAATCACCGCCCCCCGAGACCGCCACACCCAGCACACGCGGCGCAGGATCGCCGAGCGCCCTCGCCACAGCCTCCCTCAGCGGGGGGCGCATGGGATCACGAACAGCCCAGACCTTGGCGTTGGGCTTCCGCCTGCGCCACGTATTCACTGCCCGCAAAGCGTACGCCAACCTCGCTGAGCGTCACGCACGCCTCCGATGTCTGGCCCAGCGCGCCTAGCGCGCGGCCCAGTTTGAACAGCGCCTCGGCGGCGTTGGGGCCAACGGGTGCGGCGCCAAAGCTGGCAAGATAGGCGCGCGCGGCCTCGCGGGTGTCGCCCATGCCTTCCAGCGCGTCGCCGCGCCGCAGATCGACGTCGGCAGCTAGCGGAGAGCCCGGATAGGTCTGATTGAAGGTCTCAAACTGCGCGGCGGCGCTGCGAAAGTCACCGGATGCGAGCGCCTCCTGCGCCCGCTGAAAGTCGTCATTCTCTCCGACGGCGAGTTGCTGACCGCCGGTGCCCGGCGCAGGGGTTGGGGCGGGCGCGGGGGCCGTGGCCTGATCGTTACCGCCAAGGGTCGAGGTTTCGCCAAGGGTGGAGATGTCCCCGCCCTCAAGCTCGACCAGACGGAATTCCAGATCGGCGATGCGGCGGGTGCCGTCGTCGACAATGCGGTTGATGCGGAATTCCAGCTCTTCGGTCTTGGCGGTGACGCGTTGCAGCTCGCTCTCCATCGCGGAGACACGGTCAAGGACCGACCCCGCCGCCAGCTGCGCCCCCTGCCCGGCGGTGCCGGTGGTGCTCAGCTCGCGCCGCAGCTTGGCCATTTCGGTGTTGAGCGTAACCAGCTCCTGCCGGATATCGGCGAGGGTTTGCGCATCCTGTGCGGCGGCGCCCATCGGCACCGCCCCCAGCACAACCGCAAAGATCAGGGCGAAACGCATCCGCATCCTCCTTTAGCTGACGCCGCCACCGGCCAGCACCGTCACGGCGCGGCGGTTCTTGGCGTAACACGCCTCGTTCGAGCAGATTTCGATCGGGCGTTCCTTGCCGTAACTGACAACGCGCAGACGGCTTGCGGGCACGCCCTGCCCGATCAAATATTCGCGCGCGGCATTGGCCCGGCGCGCGCCCAGCGCGAGGTTGTATTCCCGTGTGCCCTGCTCATCCGCATGACCCTCGATCACGGCGGTGTAGTCAGTGTTCGTCATGAGCCAGCCCGCCTGCCCGTCCAGCGTGGCGCGGCCTGTGGCGGTCAGATTGGATTGATCGACCTCGAACAGCACACGGTCGCCGACGGTCTGGTTGAAATAGGCGGTGGAGGTTGGGTCATTGGCGCTGCCCGGCACCACACCGTTCAGCGGCTGGCCGCCCGTGGGATTGCCGCTACCGGCCAGCCCGTCGTCGCCGCCGAAGCGGTCGGGATTGGTGCAGGCGCTCAGCGCGACGGCAGCGACCAGAAGCGTGATGGGGATGAGTTTCATTGTCTGCCCTTCTCGATGGGTGAGGAGTATTCTTGTTGTTGCCTGATCTGTATCACAGCCGCGCGCCCGTGGGGAAGTGGGCGCGCGTCAGCGTCATTTCTGCAGCGGTGACCAGCTTGGGTCCGATCCGCCTTCGGGCGTGTTGACCGGGCGCAGCACGCGGCCGGTGATGTCGACGCTATAAAGCGATGACCGCCCCCCCTCGCCTTGGGTTTCGCGGGTGAACATGATGACGCGGCCATTGGGCGCCCAGGTCGGGCCCTCATCCAGGAACGACGCCGTCAGCAACCGCTCCTCGGAGCCGTCGGTGCGCATCACGCCGATGTGAAAGCGTCCCGCGTTCTGCTTGGTAAAGGCAATGAGATCCCCGCGGGGTGACCACACCGGCGTGCCGTACCGCCCCTCGCCGAAGGAGATCCGCCGCGCCTCGCCCCCTGTGGCGGGCATGACGTAGATCTGCGGCGAGCCGGAGCGGTCGCTCTCGAAAACGATCTGGCTGCCGTCGGGGCTGTAGCTGGGGGCGGTCTCAATCGCGGGCGTGTTGGTCAGACGCACGGATTGGCCCGAATTGATGTCCATCGTGTAGATGTCGGTATTGCCGCCCTGGCTGATCGAAAACACCACCGTCTGCCCCGAGGGCGAGAAGCGCGGCGCAAAGCTCATGGTGCCCTCGGCGCTTTCCAGCACCCGGCGCTCGACCGAGCCGACGTTGAGCACGTAGATACGCGGGAACCCTGTCTCGTAACTGGTATAGAGCACGCGGTCCCCGGTGGGCGAAAAACGCGGGGCAAGCACGATGGCGCTGCTGTCGGTCAGATAGCGCACGTTGGCGCCGTCGTAATCCATGATCGCAAGGCGTTTCTTGCGGTCGTCCTTGGGGCCGGTTTCCGACACGAACACCACGCGGCTGTCGAAATAGCCGCCCTCGCCGGTGATGCGGGTATAGACTTCATCGGCGACCTTGTGGGCCATGCGGCGCCAGCCGTCGGTGGTGCCGGAAAATTGCAGCCCCTCGCCCAGCGTGGTGCCCGACACCACATCGTAGACGCGGAATTTCACATTCACGTTATTGCCCGACACGGCGACCGCGCCGGTGACCAGCGCCTCGGCATTCACGGCCTTCCAATCGGCGTATTGGATCGGTGCGTTGAAATCAGCGTACTCGGAGATAAAGGCATCCGACGGGATTTCGCGGAAGATGCCGGTGCCGGACAGATCGGCGGCGACCACGCGCGCCAGGTCACGCGCCAGCTGCCCGGCCTCGCCGGTTTCGGCCTGAAAATCGGGCACGGCGAAGGGCAAGGGTTTGATGATCCCTTCCTCGATGGTGATCTGTAGCGGGCCGTTTTGCGCGGCCAACGGTGCGGCCATCAGCGCCGCCGTCAGCGTCAGACACAGGGTCAGAAGTCTCATATCTCTCCCATCCTTTCGGGATTGAACATCGTGTTACTATCGCGGTGCAGGCGCGCGCGCGCAATGGGAAGCGGCAGGGCTTTTGCCCTATGGCAAGGGATTGCCGCCGGGATCATTGGATCCGCATCCGATTGGGATCGAACGTCATCTCGATCTCTTTCCATTGACCGTATTTTTCGGGTGGCAGCGGGAAGCCACCGCGCTGGCACAGCAGGATCGCACGCCGCGCCGCGCCAAAGGCCGCATCGGTGCGCGACGGGTCGCCCCCGTCGCTGCCGATCATGCGCAGGCTCGTTTGCACGACCTTGCCGTCCTGCGTCATCGACATCGCCACCGTGACCACGGGCCATTGCGCGCCGGTGTCCACGTTCCAGCAATTCTGCACCGCAAGGCGCAGATCGTCCTTTTCGCCGGAGGTCATGGGCGGCCCGGTCGGAATGTCCTCGGCGGCCGAGCTGAGGGCCGCCTCGAGTGCGGCCTGCACGGCGGCATCGTCCACGGTGTCCTCCTGCGGGGCGGAGGTTTCGATGTTGCCCGCGGTCCGGGGGGCAGGCGCGCTGGGGCGACGCGCGGGCGGGCGCATCGAGGCGGTGGGGGCCGCGGCGGGTGGTGCGGGTGCCTCCGTCACGATCCGGTCAGAGGCCTCGGGGGTCTGCGCGGCCTCCTGCGGCTCCTCCACCGTCTCGCCGGTCTCTTCGGGCACGGCGGCTTCCTGCGGCTCGGGCGCCTCAGCGACCTCCGGCTCCGGCGCGGGTGCGGGATCGGGGCGCACGACGTCGTTGGGCCGCTCGACGGGCGTGTCGTCGACGGGCGCGTCCTGCACGGTGACCTCGGCGGGCGGTTGCGGCAATACGGGTGCGGCGTCTGAGACTTCGGGCGCGGGCTCCTCAACCGGCGCGGGCGCGGGATCTTCCGGCGGCGGAGGGGGCGCGGGGGCGGGTTCTTCCGGGGCCACATCGACTTCGGGCGCGTCCTGCGTCACCTCGGGGGCGGCGGGTGTGGGCGTCTCGGCGATTTCCTGCGGCTGCCGGGCGGCCTCCGTCAGCGCATCGAACTCGGCGCCCGAAATCACGGCGACCTCGCGCACCTCCAACGGCTCGGGCCGGTTGGAAAACCAGCCGCCAAAAAGGATCCAGCCGATGAGGCCCACATGCCCCACCCCGGATACCCAATTGCCAATGAGACGCGCGCGCGACATCTGGCTACTCGTTGCCGTCCAGGGTCGGCCCGCCGATGTCGGTCACAAGGCCGATGTTGGAAAACCCGCCGGCGTTGAGGGCGCCCATGATCTCCATCACTTGCGCGTAGGGCACGGCGCCATCCGCGCGCAGGAACACCCGGTCACCCTCACGCTCTGCCGCAACGGCGCGCAGTTTGGGCAGCAGGTCTGCGCGGGCCGTTTCGGTCGTCATGATCTGCACCGATCCTTCGGCGGTGAGCGTCACGGTCAGCGGCTCTTCCTGCTCGGTCGGCAGGGCCTGTGCCGCCGTTTTTGGCAACTCAACGGGCACGCCCACGGTCAGCAGGGGGGCCGCGACCATGAAGATAATCAATAGCACCAGCATCACATCCACAAAGGGCGTCACGTTGATTTCCGACATCGGCTGCGCCCCGCCGCGCCGCCGTCTGCGCCCGCCGCTCTTTTTCTGCATCACACCCGCGCCCATGTCAGCTGTCCAACTGGCGGCTGAGGATGGTGGCGAATTCGTCGGCAAAGGCCTCATAGCCGCCAAGGATGCGATCGCTGTCGGCGTTGAGCTTGTTGTAGAACACCACTGCCGGGATCGCGGCCATCAGGCCCAGACCGGTCGCCAGCAGCGCCTCGGCGATGCCGGGTGCCACGACGGCGAGGTTGGTATTCTGCTGCTCGGCAATCTCGACAAAGGCGTTCATGATCCCGAAGACCGTCCCGAACAGCCCAACGAAGGGCGCGGTGGATCCGGTCGTGGCCAGCACCGACAGACCCTTTTGCAGGCGCTCGGCTTCCTTGGCGATGGCCACATCCATCGAGCGGTCGATGCGCGCCGTGGCTCCTGGAATGAGGCCGCCATCCTCGCGGTGCGAGCGGCGCCATTCGGTCATGCCCGCGGCAAAGATCTTTTGCGCGGCGCCCTGCGGCTCCGGCCCGATTTCGTCGTAGAGCGTATCCAGAGGCTCCCCCGACCAGAACGCCTGATCAAAGGCCGCGGCCTCGCGCCGGGCGGCGCGGTATTGGATGATTTTCTGCACGATGATCGACCAGGACCAGAACGAGGCCACGATCAGCCCGATCATCACCAGTTTCACGAGGATCGTCGCCTGGGCAAACATGCCCCAAACGGTAAGGTTGCCGCCGACTTCGGCCGCGATCAATGCTGTCTGCATGGGTTTTGCTCTACTCTACTGCCTCGATGGGCCCGATTTGGGGCTCCGTTGCGCCAATGCTAGACCAGAGCGGCACAAAAGGCGAGCGCAAGCTGGCGCGCGCCCGTGCTACCCCTCCAGTCGGCGAAGTTCTGCCGGAAGGCGGGCGGGTTTGCCCCCTGCCCCGATGCACACGATCAGCACCCGCGCGGTAAAGAGCAGCGTATCGTCGCGCCAGACTTCCTGCGCCATGGTCATGCGCACGCCCGACAGACCTTCAAGCGTCGTGCGGACCTCCAAGATATCGTCGAACTGCGCGGGCTGGATATAATCGGCCTCGACCCGGCGCACGGCAAACACCACGCCCGCCTCTTTCATCGCCAGCTGATCGATGCCCACATCGCGCACCCAATCGCTGCGCGCGCGTTCGATATAGCGCAGATAGTTGGCGTAATAGACGATCCCCGCCATGTCGGTATCTTCGTAATAGACGCGGATGCGCTTGGTGTGGCTCACGACGGGCTCTCCTGCGCCTGCATCCGCGCGAAAAGGCGCAGCGCGTGGCTGACGTCGGTGGCAGCGCCCGGCAGCACAGGATCATAGGCCGCGCGGATCAGCCCCGCCACATCGGGGCGCAGGATCGTCTTGTCGCCCGCGACGGCCAGCGGCGATTGATCCTGAAACGCGGTGTCGGACCACAGAAGGTAGGATTGCACGATCTGGCTCAACGCCAGTGTCTGCGCGGGCACTTCGCTGAGGTGTTTATCCATGCGCAGGAACACGAAACACGCCTTGATCCCGCCCGTAGCGTCAAATCGGAAAAACCGGTATTGGTTCGCCTCGATCCCTGTCAGCCGCTCGACCAGCGGGGCAAGATCGGGCACCAGACGGTCCATGCCGGGCACGTCCAGCAGTTCTGCCCAGTCGTTGAAAAAGAACATCATCAGGTTCGAGCCAAGCTCGGGGTCGGTCTCGGCCATCTTGTGGCCTGCAAGTGCGGTGACGGCTTCAAGCGCGCCTTTGACGACCTCAAGCGTGGCGTCATCGACGCCAAAGACCACCGGCGCGATGGGCCGGCCCCAGCGGGCAAAGACGAACTGGCCGTCGCCGCGGGTGAACAGGGTTTCGATGGTTTCGGGGGTCATGCGTCCCTTCCTTGGATTATCCAAACAGATCGGCGCTTTTGGGCGGTGCCAGCCCCAGATGCGTCCACGCCTTTTGCGCCAGCATGCGCCCGCGCGGGGTGCGCTGGATAAGGCCCTGCTGCAACAGGTACGGCTCGATCACCTCTTCAAGCGCGTCGCGGCTTTCGGAAAGGGCCGCGCTCATTGTCTCGATCCCTACGGGACCGCCCTGATAATTCTCGGCGATCAGGCTCAGATAGCGGCGGTCGGCCCCGTCGAGGCCCAGCCGATCCACACCCAGACGGGTGAGCGCCATGTCGGCCAGTTCCTGCGTGACGCGGCCATCGCCCTCGACCACGGCGAAATCCACCACGCGGCGCAGCAAGCGTCCGGCGATGCGCGGGGTGCCACGCGCGCGACGCGCGATTTCCCGCGCGCCGCCCTCATCCGCAGGCGCACCCAGCTTGCGCGCGTTGCGGTCCACGATGATGAACAGCTCGTCCTCGGTATAGAATTGCAATCGCGTGGGGATGCCGAAACGGTCGCGCAGCGGCGTGGTCAACAGCCCCATGCGCGTCGTTGCGCCCACCAGTGTGAACGGCTGCAACTCGATCCGCACGGTGCGCGCGGCGGGGCCCTCACCGATCACCAGATCCAGCTCGAAATCCTCCAGCGCGGGATACAGAACCTCTTCGACCGCCGGATTGAGGCGGTGAATCTCGTCGATGAACAGCACGTCGCGCGCTTCGAGATTGGTGAGAATCGCGGCCAGATCACCCGCCTTGGCCAGCACCGGACCGGAGGTCATGCGAAAGCCCACGCCCAGCTCGCGCGCCATGATCTGCGCCAGCGTCGTCTTGCCCAGACCGGGCGGGCCGTGGAACAGGGTGTGATCCATCGCTTCTTCGCGCTGGCGCGCGGATTGGATGAAAACCTTGAGGTTCGCGCGTGCTTCCGCCTGCCCGACGAATTCGTCGAGCATCTGGGGCCGCAGGGCGCGGTCGATATCCTCGGGCTGACGCTCGGGGCGCAGGGTTGGGTCGCTGTCCATCGGGATCCTCGCTGAGAGGGTTGAACGCTACCCTACTGCGGGGGCGCCAGGAGTTTCAACGCAGCACGGATGAGGGCGGGCGTGTCGGCCTCGGGCGCCGCGCCTGCGGCCTTGGCCACCGCCGATGCGGCATCCGACGGGCCATAGCCCAGATTGCCCAGCGCCGATAGCGCCTCCGCCTGCGCGCTGGCGGGCGCCGGGGCGCGCACGGGCGCCTCGATCACCTCGGCCTCCGCCGTGCCCATGGCCTGCGCGGGGCTGCCGCCCATCGCCATCAGTGACGGCGCCTTGTCCTTGAGATCGAGCACCACGCGCTGCGCGATCTTGGGGCCGACGCCCCTCGCCGCCTTGACCGCGTTCCAGTCGCCCAGCGCAATCGCCCGGCTGACCCCGTCGGGGCCCAGCGTACCGAGGATCGCCAGCGATGCCTTTGCCCCAACCCCCTGCACCGAGGTCAGCAGCCGGTGCCATTCCTTCTCCACCAGCGTCGAAAAACCGAACAATTGCAGGTTCGTCTCCTGCACCAGCAAATCGGTATAAAGCGCCACCGCCTCGCCGACGCCTGGCAGCCGCGCCAGCGTCATCTCCGAGCAATAGACCAGATAGCCCACGCCGCGCACGTCGATCAGCACGTGATCGGTGCCGCGCATGTCGATAATGCCGGAGATCTTGCCGATCATGCCGAGGCCCTCGCGACCGCCGCTGCCAGATTGGACGCGGCCCCGTGATGCGCGTGACAGATCGCCACCGCCAGCGCGTCCGCCGCATCCGGCCCCGCAATATCGACCCCCGGCAGCTGCATCCGCACCATATGGGCGATCTGCCCCTTGTCGGCGTGGCCCACGCCCACGACGGTTTTCTTGACCGCGTTGGGTGCGTATTCCCCGACACTCAGCCCCGCCTGCGCAGGCACCAACAGCGCGATGCCGCGCGCCTGACCCAGCTTCAGCGTGCCGGCCCCGTCCTTGTTCACGAACGTATGCTCGACCGCTGCCGCATCGGGTCGGTAGGTCGCAAAAATGCGGGTGAGTTGGGCGTGCAGCGCCAGCAGACGCGCCGCCAGATCGTGCCCCCCCTCGGAATGGCAAATCCCGTTGGCCACATGGCTCAGCTTGCTGCCTGCCACGTCAATGACGCCCCAGCCCATATTCCGCAGGCCCGGATCAATTCCGATTACCCTGATCATTTGCCCCACATCCGTCTTTTGTTGCTTTTGCGCAGCACTAGCACGAAACGCGAACATTACCTAATCCTTAATGCCGCGCCTGCCGAAATCGGTTCGATCGCGCCGCAATGCAGCATTCGCGACACTCCAACGCCCAGACACGACACCAATTGCGGCGAAAAAAGGGTGATCTGTCAATCGGTTAACCACCATACCGACCCATGCAGAAAACGCATATCAGCCGTGCACAACCGTACATTGCGCGCCGTTCATACTCTGCCTATTTGGCGGTCATCCCGCTGAGACAATCAGCAGCGCAGTACTCTAACCCTTAGAAGGATGGCTCCCATGGCAGCTTTTGACACTACCCGCACCACCTACGGCACAGCGACATTCGTGAACCGTGCTTACGTTTTTCTGGCTGACCTCGTGGCAGACATCATCGCGTGGAACGATGCCCGCGTGACCCGCAACGCCCTGATGGATCTGACCGACCGCGAGCTGGCCGATATCGGTCTGGAGCGTGGTGCCATCGACGACGTCGCCCGCAGCAACTTCATCCGCTGAGCGCGCGGCGGTGCCGGCGTGACCTCCCGCGCGCTGACGCCACCCTGACCAGCAAAAAGGCCGCCCCGATAGAAATCGGGCGCGGCCTTTTCAATTGACGGGGTGCCAGTAGGCCTTAGCGGAACAGCGGCCCCATTTGATCGGCGAAGAATTGGGTGACCGGATCAACCGCCAGCACCCGGGCGCCCGCCACTTCGATCACGCTGCCGGCCTCAAGCTGGGCAAGACGATCGGCGTAGGCATCCGGCCCGTTGGCCGACAGCATGAACGCCTTGAACATGAAGAAGCTGAGCACCATCAGAAACGCGCCCTTGATCGGCAGACGCAGGCGCGCCTTGCGGGGCTTGGCCACGATCACACCATTGCGATCAACGCGCGTGGTGTAGCCGCGGCGCACCATTTTGGCGTGACGCTTGTCGACCGAGGAAAGGCGGGCGGAAAAATTCTCTTTGGTCTGAACCATGGCAGTGGTCTTTCTCAACAGAAGCCCCCACCTCTGTTGAATCAAGTTTTAGACAACAAATGTGGCCGAAATGGGGCAAATGCGTCGATCCGAACGCATTTGCGGTCAGTCTGTGGTCTTTTTCCGAAGCGTTATCGTCGTCCAGTCACCAATGCTTTCACGGTGGTGCAGATTGATGCCGGATCGTGCATAAACCTCGATCACCTCATCGGCCTGCGCGTTCAACACGCCAGAAAGAATCGCGTAGCCGCCGGGCATCAAAGCAGCGGCCATATCGGGTGCCAGCGCGATCAGCGGTCCCTTGAGGATGTTGGCGAACACCAGATCGAACGGCGCCGCAGCCGCCAGCGTGGGGTGATCGAAGCCTGCCGCCTCGACGCAGGTGATGCGATCCGCCAGCCCATTGGCGGCGGCATTGGCACGCGCCACATCCACCGCGACCTCGTCGATGTCCGACGCCAGCACGTCGCGCGGCCAGATCCGCGCGGCGGCCATCGCCAGCACGGCGGTGCCGCAGCCCACGTCGATGACGCGTCGTCCGGTGAACCCGGCCTCTGCCAGACGGTCCAGCGCGCGCAGACATCCCAGCGTCGTGCCATGGTGCCCGGTGCCAAAGGCCATCGCCGCCTCGATCAACAGCGGCTCACAGCCCTCGGGCACGCGGTCAGCGTCGTGGCTGCCGTAGACGAAAAAGCGCCCGGCCTCGACCGGCGCCAGCTCGCGGCGCACGTGGGCGACCCAATCGGTCTCGGGCAGCTCGCTCACGATGAAGGGCTGCGCGCCGGTGGCGGCGGCCAGCAGGGCCAGCGCGGTATCGTCGGGGGCGGCTTCAAAATAGCCGCCGACCTCCCACAGGCCCGATTCGTCCTCCATCTCGAACACGCCGACGCCGGTGGGCGCGGGGTCCAGCGCCTCCATCGCACGCTCAAGGCGGTAGGCGGCGTCGCGGTCCGGCAGGGTCGTCAGGGCGGTAAAGGTCGGCATCAGCGGCTCCTGTGGCGGTCGGGGTTCGGGTAGGGCCGCGGCGCGGGCACGTCAAGAGCGCTTTCGGGCGCTTGCAGGCCGCGCACGTAGACCCAGCCCCACAGCGCCGAGAGCCCGCCGACCGCAATGCCCGCCGCCGCCTGACCATAGATCACCCCCGCCGCGCCAAAGCTGGCGGCAAAGAGCATCGCGGCAGGCAGGCTCAGCACGCCGTCCTTGATCCAGTTCACAAGGGTCGAGCGCCCAGGCTTGCCCAGATTGTTGAAGGCGGCGTTGGAGACAAAAAGTGCGCCGAAAAAGATGAACCCGCCCACGCCGATCACGGCAAAGGCGCGCAGCACCTCCGCCCCCTGCCCGGTCAGCCCGAATGCGGCGATGATGTAAGGAACGGCCAGCACGAACAGGCCCCAGGCCACCAGCGTATAGAGCAGACAAAAGATCAGCGCGTCGCGGTAGGTAGAGCGCACGCGGTCCAGCTGCCCCGCGCCGTAGTTCTGGCCGAATATCCCGCCGATCGCGCCGCTGAGCGCAAAGATCCCGCCGAACACCACCACCGTCAGCCGCCCCACCACGGCCCAGGCAGCGACCGCATCATCGCCAAAGGGCGCCATCACGATGGTCAGCAGGTAGTTACCCACCGGCGTGCTCATCTGCGTGGCAATCGCCGGGATCGCCACGGCGACAAAGGGCGCCCCGATGCGGCGCAGGGTCGCGAGACGCGGGCGGTCCACGAGGTTGAGCTGGCGGACCGCAAAATGTACCGCCATCGCCAGCAGCGAAAAACGAAAGAGCACAAGGCCGATGGCCGCGCCATCCAGCCCCCAGCCAAAGCCGACGATCATGATGGGATCAATCACCATCAGGATGCAGCCGCCGGTCAGCGTGATGTACATTGCCTTTGCGCCGTAGCCATCGGCGCGCAAGGTGCCCGACATGACCAGTGCCGCACTCATCGGGACAAGCGAGGGGATCGTGATCGCAAGATAGCGCGCGGCAAGGCGCGCGGTCTCCCCCTCCGCCCCTGCCATGCCGACGAGGTTGTGGCGGAACAGCACGATCAGCGCCGCGACGACCGCCAAGGTCGAGGCCGCGATCACCACGGCGGCGCCCGCTTGCCTGCGCGCCCGCGCCCTGTCCCCCGCGCCGATGCTGCGCGACACGACCGCCGTGGCCGCGATCATCAGCCCAACGGCCACCGAGACCGAAAAGAACTGCACCGCATAGGCAAAGCCTACCGCCGCCACCAGCTGCGGCTCGCCCAGTTGCGACACCCACAGAAGGTTCGCCGCATCCACCAGAAATACAAAGGTAATCCCCAGCGCGCCCGTCGCGGTCATCCGCGTCACGTGGCCCAGGGTCGAGCCGGTCAGAAAACGCCCCTCCGCGCTCATTCAGCCGCCTGTGGGGCGCGCGCGGCAAAGATCGTCTCGGCCCCCGGAACGGGATGGCGCGGGATGAGCGTCGACAGGATGAGCGACACCCCCGCCATGCCCGCCGCCAACAGGAACACCGCCGCGGGCGATGCCAGCCACAACAGCCCCAGCAGCACCGGCAGAAAGACCGCCGCGATGTGGTTGATCGTGAAAGCAACGGCAGCCGTGGGCGCCATATCCCCCGGCGCACCGATCTTCTGAAAATATGTCTTGAGCGCGAGGGCGAGGCCAAAGAACATGTGATCGAGCACATAGAGCACGGCAGCTACCTGAAACCCCCAGTCAAAGAAATACACACCGCCGTAGGCAAGAAACACGCAAACCAGCCCGGTGTATTCAAACATCAGCGCGTTGCGCTCGCCAAACCGGCCGACGATCTTGCCCAGCAGCGGGGCGATCACCATGTTGATCACCAGATTGATCAGATACAGCCCCGCGATCTCGTAGACCTGAAAACCGAATTTTTCGACCATCATGAAGCCCGCGAACACCATGAAGATCTGCCGCCGCGCGCCGGCCATGAACTGCAACGCGTAATAAAGCCAGTAACGGCGGCGCAGGACCAGACGCTTGATCTGCGGATGCGGCGATTCGTATTGCGGATAGGCCAGCAGCGCAAAGGCGGCGATGGCCACGGTGATGCCGCCGCCCACCATGAACACCATGTTGTAGGTCAGGCCCAGCGGCTCCCACAGGATCATGATGACAAAATACACGCAGAAGGTCGCCGCCGATCCGGTCGCCATCAGCCAGCCCAGGATTTGCGGCGCGCGGTCCTTGGGCAGCCATTGCAGTTGCAGGGATTGATTGACCGTCTCGTAATAATGAAACCCGACCGAGCTGAGAAAGGTCAGGATCATGATCCCCGTCAGCTGCGGATACCACGCGGTGATCGCCGTGGCCGCGCCCAGCAGGATCAGCGAGGTCAGCCCCAGCACCTGCTCGCGGAACACGATGATGAGGAAAATCACCAGAAAGCTGAGGAAACCGGGGATTTCGCGGATGGTGTGCAGCAGGCCGATGTCCGCGCCATCAAAATCCGCAACCTCTTTTACGAAGTTATTGAGCAGCGCGTACCAGGTGAAAAACGCGATCGGCATCGCCAGCGCCATCAGGAACAAAAGCGTGATCGGGCGCCGCCACAGCGGCTGTTCGGAGGCTTGGTCGAGGCGCAGAAACTCTATCATCTCTCAGCCTTACGCCCGGCCATTCCCAAAGGCGAGCGCAATTTTTGCACATCGGGCGTGCGCGGGATGGCGGGTGGGGCGACTTGCGCAGCCGCGCAAGAGCGTCATCCGTCAGCCTCAGTAAAAGCTTTGCGGATCGATATCCACGGCCAGCCGCAGATCGCCTTTCAGCCGGATCTGGCTGATCCACTGCGCCAGCGCACGTTGCAGCGGTGCGCCCTTGTCGGCCTTGACCAGCAGCCGCACGCGGTGGCGCCCGCGCACCCGCGCAATCGGGGCCGGGGCCGGGCCAAAAACCTGCGCGCCGATCTCGCGCAGCGCGCGGTCGTTGCGCGCCAGCTGGTTGCCCGCGTCAAACACCGCCCCCACCTCCGGCCCGCTCAGGATGATGCCGGCGAGCCTGCCGTAGGGCGGCATTCCCGCGCCGCGCCGCTCATCGGCCTCGGCTTTCCAGAACGCCTCTTCTTCGCCAGCGAGGATCGCGCGGATCACCGGATGTTCGGGCTGGTAGGTCTGCAGCAAGGCCGTGCCCGGCGCCTCCGCCCGGCCCGCACGCCCCGCGACCTGGCGCATCAGCTGAAACGTGCGCTCCGCCGCGCGCAGATCCGATCCCGTCAGCCCCAGATCCGCGTCGATCACGCCCACCAGCGTAAGCTTGGGAAAGTTGTGCCCCTTGGCCACCAGCTGCGTGCCGATGATGATGTCCGCCGCCCCCTCGCCAATCGCCGAGATCTCGGCCTTGAGCGCGCGCGCACTGCCGTACATGTCCGAGCTGAGCGTGGCGATACGCGCCTCGGGCCAGATCGCCGCCGCCTCCTCGCCCAGCCGCTCCACGCCGGGGCCGACGGCGGCCAGCTTGTCCTCCGCCTCGCAGGAGGGGCAGGCGGTGGGCATCGGTTTGCTCTCGCCGCATTGATGGCAGATCAAGCGTTTGAGAAAGCGGTGTTCGACCATGCGCGCGTCGCAATCGTCGCACCCGATTTGATGCCCGCAGGCCCGGCAGAGCGTGATCGGCGCATAGCCGCGGCGGTTGATGAACAGCATCGCCTGCTCGCCACGCTCCAGCCGCGCGTCGACCTCGGCCTTGAGCCTGGGCGACACCCAGCGGTCGCTGCGCAGGGTTTCGGCGCGCATGTCGATCGTGCCCATCTTGGGCATCACCGCGGGGCCAAAGCGCGAGGTCAGCTCAAGCCGCGTATATTTCCCGGCTTCGGCGTTGGCCCAGCTTTCCAGCGACGGCGTAGCCGAGGCCAGCACCACATGCGCGCCGCAGATCGAGGCGCGCAGCACGGCCATGTCGCGCGCGTGATAGAGCACGCCGTCCTCCTGCTTATAGGACGTGTCGTGCTCCTCATCGACCACGATCAGGCCAAGGTTCTGATACGGCAGGAACAATGCGGAGCGCGCGCCGATCACCAACTGCGCCTGCCCTTGCCCCACCATGCGCCAGATCCGGCGCCGTTCCGTCATCGTCGCTCCCGAGTGCCACTCGGCGGGTTTGGCGCCAAATCGCGCCTCGACGCGGGTCAGGAATTGTTCTGTCAGGGCAATCTCGGGCAGCAGCACCAGCGCCTGACGCCCCGCGCGCAGCGCGCTTGCCACCGCCTCCAGATAGACCTCCGTCTTGCCCGATCCGGTGACGCCGCGCAGCAGCGTCGTGCCGTAGCTCTCAGATGTCACTGCCTGCGCCAGATGCGCGGAGGCCGCCGCCTGATCCTCGGTCAGCGCCTTGCTGGGCAGGCTCGGATCGAGCCGGGCAAAGGGCAGATCGCGCGGGCTGTCCTCCTCGCGCACGACGCCTTGGGCCACCAGCCCCTTGACGACCGAGGACGTCACATCAGCCATCTCCGCCAGTTCCTTGAGCGTGAAGGACAGATCGCCGTATTCCGCCAGCGTGTCGATCACCGCCGTGCGCGCCTTGGTCACGCGATCGGGCGCTCCGTCGCCGCGCCGGTAGACCTTTCGCATCGAGGGCGGATCGCCCAGCCCCGGCGCGCGCGTCGCCAGCCGCAGCATCGCGGGCAGCGGCGTGAGCGTATAGGCCGCCGCGCGCTCCAGAAACGCTTTCATCTCATCGCGCAGTGGCGCGGCGTCCAGCACCCGGATGACCGAGCGCACCTTGTTATAGTCGTAATCGCCCTGCCCGGCCCCCCAGACCACGCCCAGCACCTTGCGCGGCCCCAGCGGCACCTCGACAAAGGCGCCCAGATGACAGCCGCCCTCGGGCGCGCGGTAATCCAGCGCGCGGTCCAGCGGCTGCGTGGTCAGCACCGCGACAAGCGTCCCTTCGTCAAAGAAATCAGTCATAGGCAGAGTGGGTCCACCAGCACAGGGGCATTCGGGTCAAGGGGGTTTCAGCATGGCAGATCATGCGCTAAAGCAAAGGCAGATATAACCGTTGGCGCCCCCATTCCAACCACGAAGGACCGGACATGAAATTTTTTGTAGACACCGCAGACGTCGACGCCATCCGTGAGCTGAACGATCTGGGCATGGTCGACGGGGTCACCACAAACCCCTCGCTGATCCTGAAATCCGGCCGCGATATCCTCGAAGTCACCAAGGAGATCTGCGATATCGTCTCCGGCCCCGTCTCGGCCGAGGTGGTCGCGCTTGAGGCCGACGCGATGATCGCCGAAGGGCGCAAGCTGGCCGAGATCGCCGACAACATCGCGATCAAGCTGCCGCTGACCTGGGACGGGCTCAAGGCCTGCAAGGTGCTCTCGGGCGAGGGCCGCATGGTCAATGTCACGCTGTGTTTTTCGGCCAATCAGGCGCTGCTGGCGGCCAAGGCGGGGGCGTCGTTCATCTCGCCCTTTATCGGGCGGCTCGACGATATCAACCTCGACGGCATGGATCTGATCGAGGATATCCGCACGATCTACGACAACTACGGGTTCAAGACCGAAATCCTCGCCGCCTCGATCCGCACCGTGGGTCATGTGCAGGATTGCGCGCGCATTGGCGCCGATGTGATGACGGCCCCGCCGGAGGTGATCCGCAAACTGGCCTCGCATCCGCTTACAGACAAGGGGCTTGAGCAATTCATGGCGGATTGGGCCAAGACCGGTCAGAAAATCCTCTGATACCCGCCTGAAACTGTGACCGCTACCGGCTCCGATCTGGAGCCGGTTTTCTTTTGCTGCAGGGCGTTAGCGGCTTCTTCACCTTCACCGATCTATCCTTGCGCAACATGCAGGACGGGAGAAGCGTGTGAACAGTCCGACATCCGATACCGACGACGCGGCCCTCAGTCGCGGCATGATCCGGCGGCTGATGATCTACTACATCGGCGCGCTCGCGATCCTGTTTCTTTCCGTGGCCGCTAATTTTGCGCTGACCCAGTTCGAAGCCCGCAATCTGCGCGCCGACGCCAGCGATATCAATGTCAGTGGCCGCCAGCGGATGCTGAGCCAGCGGATCATCTACCTTGCCGGTGAGATGACGCAGCAAACCGGCGCGCAAGCGGCCGAGATCCGCGCCGAGCTTGCGACCGCCGTTGATGAATTCGAACGCGCGATCGCGCTTTTTGAGCGCTCGCACACGGGGCTGAGCACGCAGGAAGGGCTGACCGACAAGATTTCACAGCTGTATTTCGCGCAGAGGGACGGATCGTCGTTGGACGACCGCGTACGCGCCTATATCGCCATGGCCCGCAGGTTGCTTGCCGATCCGGGTGATGCCGATGCGCTGGCGCAGCTCAAGACGCTGGAACGCGCGGGGATCCTTGCCGATCTCGACGCCGTCGTTTCCGCGTTCGAGGCCGAATCCGGGGCGCGCATCGAACTGCTTCGCCGATTCGAGGTGATGACGCTGCTGCTGGCCCTGGGGATCATCGTGTTGGAACTTGTGATCGTCTTCCGGCCCGGGCATCGGCTGCTCGTGTCGATGTTCGACACCCTCGTGAACCGCAACCGGCAGCTGACCCGCGCGCAAAGCAGCCTTGATGCCGCCAACGCCCGCCTGAAAGAGCAGAACGACGCGCTGGCCCGCGACGGCGAACGGCTGCAGGACGCCTGGGAGGAAAGCGAGGCCCTGCGCCGCGAACAGGCGGAATTCACCTATTCCGTGTCGCACGACATGAAATCACCCGCAAACACGATCCATCTGCTGCTCAACGAACTTGAGGTGTCGCACAGCGACGCCATGGCCGCAGATGCGCGCACGCTTTTGACCCACGCCCGCAGCACCGTCGCGCGGATGAGCGAGCTGATCGAGGATGTGCTCGAATACTCCTGGGCCACCGATCAGCGCGAGGAGGCCGAGCGGCTCGCCGTGTCGGATCTCATCGACGAGGTCCGCGAGACCCTGCACGACAAGCTGATGGCGACGGGGGCAAAGATCACCGTCACGCAAACCTGCGATGTCCACGGCTATCGGCGCCAGATCGTAACGGTCCTGCGCAATCTGGTTGGCAACGCGATCAAGTTCCAGCCCGAGGGCGCGCGCCCCGAAATCACAATCGGCGCGCACCCGCACCCGCAGGGCGGCACCGTGGTGAGCGTTTCGGACAATGGCATCGGCATCGCCCCCGACAAGCAGGACCGCATCTTTGGTCTGTTCCAGCGCCTGCACGTGCGCGAGACCTACGGCGGCACCGGCCTTGGCCTTGCGACCTGCAAACGCATCGCCGCAAATCACAACGGGTCGATCACGGTCGCGTCGCGCGAGGGCGCTGGCAGCACCTTCACCGTGCACCTCGATGATCCGACGGCCGACACAACTCCAAAGGAGATCGCGGCATGAGCAGAACCACCCCCCTGGGCCACGTAATGATGGTCGACGACGAACAGATCGACCAGATGATGTACCGCCGGATCATCGATCGCTCCGGCATGGCAGAGGATGTGGTCGGCTTCACCTACGCCGAAGAGGCGTTGGCCTATCTCAAGGAGGGCGATCGCCCGCCCGTCGATCTGATCCTGCTTGATATCAACATGCCGCGCATGACGGGCTTTGAATTCCTCGAAGCGGCCTGTGCGGAGCTGGGCGAGGCCTTCAACACCTCGGTCGTTATCATGCTGACCACATCGCTGAACCCGCGCGACAAGGCGCGCGCGGCATCCTTTGACATGGTGCGCGGCTACGTGAACAAGCCGCTGGAGCCCGAAAACCTGCGCGTTGCCGCCGAAGCGGTGAAGGAGGTCGCCGCGAACCGCGTTGCCTGATCGGGGCAGGCAGGACACGGGCACGCAATTTCGCGACCTCCCCCAAAAAAGGGGAAGCCATCGCGCGCCCGCGCTGCTAAGGTGCCGCAAATCAAGATAACCGGTATCCGCATGAGCAGCAGCCCCAAGATCGAAGACACCCTGCGCGAGGCTATCATCTCGCAACCCGATGTGATCCTTGACGATAACGACGTGATGCAGGCGCTGATCGCCGCCAATGAGAAAGCCATCGGCGCGAATATCGTCGATCTGCGCGGCATCGCGATGGAGCGGTTGGAGAACCGTCTTGACCGTCTTGAGGATACGCACCGCAGCGTGATCGCTGCCGCCTACGAAAACCTTGCGGGCACCAATCAGATCCACCGCGCCATTCTGCGCATGCTGGACCCGGTGGAGTTCGAGACGTTTCTGCGCGATCTGGGCGGCGAGGTGGCCGAAATCCTGCGCGTCGATTCCGTCCGGCTGGTACTGGAATCGGTGCAAAACGACAGCAACCCCGCAGTCCAGCGGCTTGGCGACGTTCTGACCGTGGCGGAGCCGGGGTTTATTGACGACTACCTCACCCAAGGGCGTGGCGGCACGGTGCGGCAGGTCACACTGCGGTCTGTTCAGGACGCGGCAGAGCAGATTTACGGCCCCAACGCGGAATGGATCCGCTCGGAGGCCTGTCTCAAGCTGGATTTTGGTGCAGGCCGTCTGCCCGGTCTGCTGGTCATGGGTGCCGAGGATCCGCATATGTTCGGCCCACAGCAGGGCACCGATCTGCTGGCGTTCTTCACCGGGGTGTTCGAGCGCACGATGCGTCGCTGGCTGTCTTGAGCGCGGCGCCTGACACGCTTGCGATCAGCCCCGCCGCGCGGGACGCACTGCAAGCCTGGCTTGCCCATCAGCGCGGGCTGAAGGGGGCAGCGGAAAACACCCTGACTGCCTACCGTGGCGATGTCACCGAATGGCTTGCTTTTCTGGCCGTGCACAGCGGCGGGATGCAGGGGCTTGGGCCCCTGTCATGCATCACGATTGGCGACATGCGCGCATGGATGGCGCAGACCCGCGCGGGCGGCGTGGGGCCACGCTCGCTCGCGCGCAAGCTGTCGTCGGTAAAGGCGTTCTATCGCTGGCTGGCAGAGCGCGAAGGCTTCGAGCCGACCGCCGTGCTGCTGACCCGCGCACCCAAATTCACGAAAAAGCTGCCGCGCCCACTGGCCGTTGATGCCGCGCGCGAGCTGATCGACTGCGTCGAGGCGCAGGGCCGCGCGCCGTGGATTGCGGCGCGGGATGTGGCCGTGCTGACACTTCTGTGGGGCTGCGGTCTGCGGATCTCGGAGGCGTTGGGCCTGCGCGGCGCCGATGCGCCGCTGGGGGCCAGCCTGCGGATTTTCGGCAAGGGCGGAAAAGAGCGCGACGTGCCCGTCCTGCCCGCCGCGCGCGATGCGGTGGATCACTACCTGTCGCTGTGCCCCCACGTGCAGGAGGCCGGTGCGCCGCTCTTTCGCGGCGTGCGCGGGGGGCGCTGAACGGGCGCGCAATCCAAAGCGTGATGGCGGACGCCCGGATGCAGCTGGGTCTGCCCGCCTCGGCCACACCGCACGCCATGCGCCACAGCTTTGCCACGCATCTGCTGGACGCGGGTGGCGACCTGCGCGCGATTCAGGAGCTTTTGGGCCATGCCTCGCTGTCGACCACACAGGCCTACACGGCCGTCGATACGCTGCGCCTGATGGAAGTCTACAACCGCGCGCATCCCAAAGCCTGAGAGGGCTTTGCATTGCCGCCCAAATTTGCGACACCCGTGTCATGACAGTTCAGCAAAAAGCGCTCGCCGTTCATCTTCTCACCGCTACGGGCGCCGTTTTTGCGATGCTCGCGATGCTGGCGGCGGTGGACGAAAAATATGACATGATGTTTCTGTGGCTGGTCGTTGCGTTCTTTGTGGACGGGATCGACGGGCCGCTCGCGCGCCGCTACGACGTCAAGACGAACGCGCCGCAGTTCGACGGCGTGCTGCTGGATCTGATCATCGACTATCTGACCTATGTATTCATCCCGGCCTTTGCCCTGTTCAAATCGGGGCTGATGGACGGCTGGTCGGGTTGGGTGATGATCATCATCGTGACCTTCGCCTCCGCCATGTATTTCTGCGACACCCGCATGAAAACAAAGGACAATTCCTTCTGGGGGTTTCCGGGCTGTTTCAACATGCTGGTGCTGGTGATCTTTGCGCTGAACCTGCCGTGGTGGGTCAGCCTTATCCTCGTGACGTTCCTGTCGATCACAATGTTCGCGCCGCTGAAATTCGTGCACCCCGTTCGGACAGAGCGCTGGCGCGCGGTGACGCTGCCCATGGCGCTGGCCTGGACGTTCTTTGCCGGCTGGGCCGCTTGGGTGAATTTTGATCCCGAAAGCTGGGCGCAGTGGGGCCTCGTCGTCACCTCCGTGTATCTGATGGGCGCGGGGATCGTGCAGCAATTCTTTTTCGATCCGCGCGACTAGATCAGCACGCCGCCCTCGTGGCGCAGCAGGGCCACCTTTGTCTCGACCCCACCTGCCCCGGAAAATCCGGTCATGCCCCGCGCGCCCATGACGCGGTGGCAGGGGATGATGATCGGGATCGGATTGGCCCCGCAGGCCTGCCCCACCGCCTGCGCAGGCACCCCCAGCGCACGGGCGATATCACCGTAGGTGAGCGTCTGGCCGTAGGGGATCGCGGACATCTGCGCGCAAACCGCGCGTTGGAAATCCGAGCCAGCGACGCGCAGCGGCAGATCAAAGACCTCCCGCCTGCCTGCGGCATAGTCGGTGATCTGGGCACAAGCTTCCTGCAACAGTTTTGTGCTGTCCTCGGCCGGGGCATGACCCCAATTGAGTGCGGTAATCGCGCCATTCCGTTCCGTGAGGATAAGCGGGCCGAATTGGGTCTGGATTGAACATTCAGGCATGGGATCACTGTGCGCCGGGATGCGCGCGGGCTCAATCCGTTTCCTGCGCAAGGCCCAGACGGATCGGTCCGCGCGCGGTTTCCGCATCGACGGTCTCGCCCTTTTGCGTCACCGCGATCCTTCCCTCTTTGGCCAGATCGCCCGCAACCCGCCGCACCTGAGGCATCAACGCGCGCCAGTCCGCGCCCAGCGCGCGGGCAACTTCCGAGGGGCAGATCGTCTTGCCCGCCCCCCGGTCGATCACCTGTGCGGTGATCTCATCCGCGATGCGGTCATCCGACGGCGTCATCGCAGCGCGCGCAGACGTCCGCGTGGGCGTGGGTGCCGATATCCGGCAGCACTTTCCAGCAGCGCGCGCATTTCGCACCCTCGGCCTTGGCAAAGACGACCGCGACGCCGTCCACTTCCGGCAAGCGGAAGGCATCGGCGGGGGCCGCGTCGCCCGTCACCTTGATCTGGCTGGTGATGCTCACATCCTCGAAGGACACCGATTCCAGCGCGGCGCGCTGCGTGTCATCGGCGACATAGACGATGGGGGCGGCCTCCAGCGAGGCGCCGATGACCTTGTCGGTGCGCTGCACCTCCAGCGCCGCCGTGACCACCCGGCGCGCGGCGCGCACCTGCGCCCATTTCGCCGCCAGATCCGCGTCCAGCCAGCCGTCGGGCGTGGCGGGGATGTCCTGCAGGTGAACGGAGGCGTCGTCCGCGTCGAACCGCTCCAGCCAGACCTCTTCCATGGTGAAGACCAGCACGGGCGCGAGCCATGTGGTCAGACGGTGGAAGAGCAGATCCATCACCGTGCGCGCGGCCCGGCGGCGCAGCGTGTCGCCGTCGCAATAGAGCGCGTCCTTGCGGATATCGAAGTAGAACGCCGACAGATCCAGCGTGGCAAAATCGAATACCGCGCGGAACACGCCCTGAAAATCAAACCGCGCGTAGCCCTCGCGCACCTGCGTGTCCAGCTCCGCCAGACGGTGCAGCACCCAGCGCTCCAGCTCGGGCATCTCGGCGGCCTCGACGCGGTCGGCCTCGGTGAAATCCCCCAACGCGCCGAGCATATAGCGCATGGTATTGCGCAGGCGGCGGTAGCTGTCGGCGGTGCCTTTCAGGATCTCCGGCCCGATGCGCTGGTCCAGCGTATAGTCCGTCTGCGCAACCCAAAGGCGCAGGATATCGGCGCCGTATTGCTTGATCACGTCCTCGGGCGGGGTGATGTTGCCCAGCGACTTGGACTGTTTGAAACCCTTCTGGTCGAGCGTCATGCCATGAGTGACCACCTGCCGGTAGGGCGCGCGCCCCGTGGTGCCCACCGATTGCAGCAGGGATGAATGGAACCACCCGCGGTGCTGGTCGGTGCCTTCCATATAGACATCCGCGATCCCATCGTCAGAGCCGTCAGCCCGGTCGCGAAGGGTAAATGCGTGGGTCGACCCGGAATCGAACCACACATCAAGGATGTCCATCACCTGATCATAGTCATCGGGGTTCACGATCCCGCTCAGAAACCGCTCCTTGGCCCCGTCCTCGTACCAGACGTCGGCGCCATCGGCCTCGAACGCCTCGACGATGCGGGCGTTCACCTCTTCGTTGCGCAGCAGGTAGTCGTCGTCGGTCGGCAGCGCCCCGCGCTTGGTGAAACACGTCAGCGGCACGCCCCAGGCGCGCTGGCGGGAGAGCACCCAATCAGGCCGCGCCTCCATCATCGAATGAAGCCGGTTGCGCCCGGATTTGGGCGTCCATTTGACGTTGTCGATCTCGGTCAGCGCGCGTTCGCGGATGGTTGTGCCGTGAGTGTCCAGACCGTCGCCCACGGGCTTGTCGATGGCGGCGAACCACTGCGGCGTGTTGCGGTAGATCACCGGCGCCTTTGAGCGCCAGCTGTGCGGATAGCTATGCTTGATCTTGCCGCGCGCCATCAGGCCACCCACCTCGACCAGCTTGTCGATGACGGCGGTGTTGGCGTCGCCTTCCTTGCCCTTGCGGTTGAGGATGTATTTGCCGCCAAAGAACGGCAGATCAGGCCGGAAGGAGCCATCGTCGAGCACGTTGTAGGTGATCACCTGCTGCAGCATCCCCAGATCGCGGTAGAGCTCGTATTCCTCCATCCCGTGGCTGGGCGCGCAGTGCACGAAGCCGGTGCCTTCGGTGTCGGTCACGAACTCGGCGGCGCGGAAATCGCGGGGCTTATCCCATTCTCTTTTTGAACCCGGAGTATTCGCAAGAGGGTGTAGCAGTTCAATTTCTTCGAGAGTCTGATGCTTTACCTCGCCAAGATGTCGCCAGTCCTTTACTCTAGCTTTTTCGAAGGTTTGCTCCGCAAGTTTGCTGGCGATGATATATCGCTCACCAACTTTCGCCCAACACTCCTCTTCGACTGCTGTTACTTCATAAAGATCGTATCGGACGCTATTCGAGAAAACTACGGCCTTATTGGACGGGATTGTCCAAGGTGTAGTTGTCCAGATCGGAACAATTGCCCCCTCCAAATCAAAAGCTTCCTGTTCTGCCTTAGTCATGACAGTTGGTTCTGTTCCTCTTTCAGAGACAGGGATTAGTTTAGGCTTCCTTTTGACCTCGAACTTCACCCAGATCGTAAAGCTGTCCTTGTCGTGATACTCCACCTCCGCCTCGGCCAGCGCGGTCTGCTCAATGGGTGACCACATCACGGGTTTGGAGCCCTGATAGAGCGTGCCGTTCATCAGGAATTTCATGAATTCCTCGGCGATCACGCGCTCGGCGTGGAAATCCATCGTCAGGTACGGCTCGGCCCAGTTGCCGGTGATGCCCAGACGTTTGAACTCCTCGCGCTGGATGTCGACCCAGCCCGCGGCGAACTCGCGGCATTCGGCGCGGAATTCGTTGATCGGCACGTCGTCCTTGTTGCGGCCCTTCTTGCGGTAGGCTTCCTCGATCTTCCATTCGATGGGCAGGCCGTGGCAATCCCAGCCGGGGATATAGCGCGCGTCGTATCCCATCATCTGGTGGGAGCGCACGATCATGTCCTTGATCGTCTTGTTGAGCGCGTGACCGATGTGCAGATGCCCGTTCGCGTAGGGCGGGCCGTCGTGCAGGGTAAAGCTTTCGCGCCCCGTCTTTTCGCGCAAACGGTCGTAGATGCCGATGCGTTCCCAGCGTTCCAGCCACGCGGGTTCCCGTTTGGGCAGGCCCGCGCGCATCGGAAAATCGGTCTTGGGCAGGGTCAGGGTGGATTTATAGTCGGGCGTTTCGGCGCACATCTGGAGCGTCCTTTTTCTGTCGTCTCAAGGCATGGGAATGGGGGGCGGTGCGAGGGCTCGAACACCTGTGCCCGGCGGCGCGCAGATCAGCGCAGCGCCGGGAGCGTAATTCGCCGTATGAAAGCACGCAACATCATGTCGCGGCGGTTATAGGCGCGCGCGCGCGGCGGGGCAAGCGCGCTATTGCGCGCCCTGCTCGGGCGGCAGCGCGGGCGGCCCGTCGCGGCCATCGCGCGCCTGCGCCCAGCGGTTGAGCCACGCAAGCGCGGCCAGCGACAGCCCGAGGATCAGCAACGAGAACACGCGCGTGAGGCCATCCAGCTCGCCAATATCGACAAAGAACACCTTGGCCACGGCCAACCCGATCACGACCAGCCCCCCTTGCGCAGCCCCGGCGCGCGGCGGGCGAGCGATTGGTAGAACAGCGCCGCCCCGGCGGCGAGCAGCACGACGGTATAGGTGTAAAGCTCGGGCTGGCTCATCGGCTCGTATAGCGGCATCGCCGCGCCGCCCTGCCAGAAGTGGCGGATCGTGGCAAAGCCCCAGACCAGCGCCAGCAGCGCCCCTGCCCCGGCAATCGCCTTGCGCACCCGCGGATCGAGGGCGCGCAGCCGCCACGCGCCGATCAGCAACACCAGTGCGGGCACCAGATAGGCCGCCGCCAGCGTGTTGATCAGCACCGGACCCAGCACGTGCTGCGTCTCGCTACCATTGTTGAGCGGGTTTGCCGCCGTCAGCGCCACCAGCGCGGCCATCGCACCGATTGCGCCAAACACGCCCGCCAGCACAGCGCGCACCCGGTTGAGCAAACCCGACAGATCGCCCATCCGCTGAAGCTGCGCCAGCGCCAGCCCCAGCCAGATCGCGGCGTTCAGCCCAAGCGTCCAATGCGCATCGTCGTATGCCACGCCAAAGCGCGCCTCGATCCCGCGGAAGATCAGCAGGCTTAGCACCAGCCCCCCGTCGACCACGCGGCACTGTCGAGCATCAGCTTGGCCGTCGGCCGCTCCAACGGGCGGAGGAACCAGAGCGACGCGAGCAGGATGACCAGCGTGCCGATATAGGCGAGTGTGAAATCCGCGTTCGAGGCCGCGCGGCCAAAATCCAGCCCCGGATCGGCCACCAGACGGTAGCCCAGCGTCACCACACCCGCCGCGATGAACCACGTCAGCTGCGGCAGGCGCCAGATCCGATCAAGCGCTGCGGCGGCCAGAACGGTCACCCCCAGCGCGACCGTCAGCGCCACATCGCTCAGCACCACGACAAAGGCGAAGGCCATGCACGACAGCGCCGACATCACGGCAAAGCTGGCGCGCAGGCGGTTCTCGCCATCCGCGCGGGCAAAGCGTTCGGCAAAGGCGACCATCAGCGCGGCCAGCCCCGCCGCGTGCAGCGCCCAAGGGTAGGCGCCGATGACCTCGGAAGGGGTCCAGCCATACTCCAGCGCCATGGCCATCGCAGGGGCAAAAAGAACCGCGATTACGGCCCAGAGGACGGCAAAATCACCCCCCCGCAGCGCGCGCCAGCAGGCCGCGACCGAGACCGCGACGCCAAGGCCCAGCAGGATCGTCACGACCCACGGAAACGCCGCCTCGGGCGCGTCGACGTATGTGTTGGCAAAGCCGCGCGCCAGCGCGCTGCGGTCCAGCCCCTGCAACAGAACCGATGCGATCAGGGCCGCGCCGGGCAACAACGGCTGGTCCTGCAATGCGGGTGCTGCCCGCGACCACAGGATCAACGCCACCGTCAGCGCGGTGAGCAAGAGCAGCGACAGCCACGATGTATCCGCCCGCCCGCCAAAATACGTCAGCAGCAGGAACGCGCTTGCCGCGACGCTGGCGAAGGCCATGACCGTGGGAAACTGCGGCCAGCCGCGCGTGCCAATTGCCACGCGCGCCAGCACACCCACGGTGGTGACCGGTCCGCTGTGATCCGGCCACAGCCCGCGCGCCGGGATCAGGATCGCCAGCACCGGCAGGGCCGCGAAGTATGCGACGCCGGCCCAATGGCTCTGCCCCGGCAGGCCCAGCGCCACCAATGTGCCCATTGTATAGGCGCCCAGCAGCGTCAGCGCCGAAATCCAGCCCCAGCGGCGCAGCGTATCGACGCCAAGCCCCAGCACCGCAATGATGGCGAAGTAGCCCAGCAGCGGGCTTGCGTCGCTGCTGGAACTCTCCAACACCACCGGCGCCGCGTAGGCGCCGATCACGCCCACCGCAACCAGAAGCGGCCCGTGCATCCAGCCCAGCACCATCGCGATCAGCGCCACCGCCACCATCCCGATCATCGCCGCATTGCCGCCGATCAGATCATACAGCATCCGCGCCGACAGGATCGCCCCAAACAGCGTCACGATCCCCGCACCCGAGAATACCGAGGGCAGATAGGCGGTCAGCGATTGCTCCCCATCGCCGAAACGGCGACGGATCCATTCACCCAGACCGATCAGCGCCGCACCAAAGCCGAGCCCGGCGGCGACGCGTGCACGCGGCGGCAGCAGGCCGTTCTCCATCCCGTATTGCACCAGAAAGATCCCCGCCAACGCCAATGAGGCAGCAGAGACGGCGTAGAACCAGTTTTGCTGAAGCCACGGACCAAGCTGCGCCAATGCCGCCTCCACCGGTCCGGGCGTGCGCGGCGCGGGCGGCGCTGGCGGCAGGTTCGGCGGGGTTTTGGGCGGGGCGGGTTTGCGCGCGGGTTCCGGCTCCGGCGGGCGGGCGACCGGTGTTTCGGCCCGCGCAGGGCTGGCGCGGGGCGGCTCTGCCTGCGCCGCCCGGGGCGTGGCGGGTGCGGGGGCGGCCTGCGCGCGCAGGGCCTGTTCCAGCGCGTCGATGCGACGGCGCGCACTGCCCAGCATGATGAATAGCGCGACAATCGAGACCGGGATCGCGAGGACCACCAAGCCGATCAATGCAATCAATCCGTCCATCCCGCACGCTCCTCATTCACACGCTGAAACCTTTACCGCCACCGGGCGGGCGCATGAAGTAGGGGAAACCTTAATCCGCGCCGCCGCGCTTTCCGGGCACCAGTCCCGCCAGCGCGCGGCCCACCAGCGCGCGCACGCCCGGACGGCGCCCGGCGGTGAACGGCAGCGGCCGGCAGACCTCCATCGCGGCCACGCCCACACGCGCGGTCAGCGCGCCATTGACCAGCCCTTCGCCAAACCGGCGGCTAAGCTTGCCAAGGATCGAGCCGCCAAGGATCGGCTCCAGCATATCGTCGCCCACGGCAACGGCCCCGGTGGCGACAAGATGCGCCATGACCGCACGGGTCAGCCGCAAAGACCCCAGAAAGCCCGAGCGCCCGCCGTAGATCTCGGCGATGCGACGGATCATGCGCAGGTTCGACGTCAGCGCCGCCGCCACATCGGCCAGCGCCAGCGGCACCAGCGCGGTCACAGCCGCCACCTGCCGCGCGGCGGCCTCCACCTCACGCTCCGCCGCGCGGTCGAGCGGGGCAAGCAGCGTTTCCTCGGCCACATCCAGGAGTGCGGCGGCATCGAGTTGATCGCCACGCAACTCCGCCAGCCGTTCGCGGCCCCAGCGCGTATCCTCGCGCCCCTTGTACAGCGCCACCAGACGGTCGGTCACGCGGCGCGCGGCCTCAAGATCGGCACCCGCCAGCGCGGCCTCGGCGGCGTGGTGCAGATCGTCGAGCCGCCTGAGCCTCCCGAACGCCGCCAACTCGCGCAGGGAGACAAGCGCAAGCACCAGCACGAACGCCCCCATCAGCACGCTCATCGCGAGCCCCACAAGCGGATAGCGCGCCATCAGGTCGGTGACAAAACCCCATGCCGCGAGCGACACCAGCGCCGCAACAAGCGCCCCCGCCAGCGCCCAGAACACGCGGGTCAGCCGCGAGGATTTGCGCGCGCCCAGATGGGCCGCAATCTGCATCGCCTGCCCCTGCGGCGCGCCCTCTTGCGGCAGATCCACCACCGGGGGCGCGTCAGCGACCGACGGCGTCTCGGGCGTGTTTTCGAGATCGAACAGAACCGGTCCACGGGCCATCAGGCGCTCTCCCTTTGCCATTCATACCGGATGTCGGGCAGGCCAACGTCGTTTGCCGCACCGTCCGTGCGTGTTACCTCGACGAACCCCGCCTTGCGGTAGAACCGCGTCGCCCGTTCGTTCGCGACAAAGCTCCACAGACCCAGCGCGCCGGTGTCACGCTGCGCCTCGTGCATGAGCGCGCGGGCGATGCCGCGCCCCTGCGCCTGCGGTCTGAGGTAGAGGCCGTGCACCTCACCCGCGTTGCGCGCGATAAAGCCGAGCACGGCACCCTCGTACTGCGCCACCCGCACCCAGCCCGCATCAATCATATCGCCCGCAAAACCGATCATCTCGGCCCCCGAATAGAGCTGCGGCAGCCACTCGTGACGGGCGTTGCAGGCTGCCATGATCTCCCCGACACTGCCCGCGTCGAGCGGACGCGCGGCCCGCAATCCGACCAGCGTCATAGCCGATCCCCAAAGAGAAATTCCGCCGCGCGATCAAGACGGATGTGCGGCGGCCCGTCACCGGGGCGCAGGCTCAGCGGGCTGGGGGCAAAACGCATGATCGCGTAATCCTCGGCCAGCCATTCCGTCTCTCCTGCGCGGGCGGGGGACAGGATCTCGGACGGATCTTCGGGCAGCGCACCGGGATAGAACGCCGCCTGCTTGCCCGTGTCCAGCAGGGTGCCGCGCACCACGTCCAATTCGGTGCCCTGATGGGTCATGCGGTCTTCGACGGTGGCGCGCAGGCTGGCGATGGCCAGCGCGTCGGTCTTGGCCCCGGCAAAGCGCGCCTTGTCGCGCGCCTCGCGGGTGAGCGCCTGCATGATCGCGGTCAGGCGGGCGTGCTGAGAATGATGCAGATGATCCGCCTTGGTCGCGGCAAAAAGGATGCGCTCAACCCTCTTGCCCCCCAAAAGCCCCGACAGAAAGCTGTTGCGCCCCGGGCGGAACGCGCCAAGCGTCTCGCCCATGGCGGCGCGCAGATCGTCCACGGCGGGCGGGCCTGCGTTGATCGCGCCCAGCGCATCGACCAGAACGACCTGCCGGTCGATGCGGGCAAAGTGATCGCGAAAGAACGGTTTGACCACCTCGCGCTTGTAGGCCTCGAACCGGCGCGCCATCTCGCGGCGCAGGCTGCCGCGCGGCGCCTCTCCGGCAGGCAGCGGTGCAAAGGTCAGCACGGGCGATCCGGCCAGATCGCCGGGCAACAAGAAGCGCCCCGGCGTGCAATCGGAAAACCCGGCCGCGCGGGCCGCGTGCAGATAGGCCGCATAGGTGTCGGCCAACTCTCTCGCCACCGGCTCTTCCAGCTTGGCCTGCGCGTCGGTGCCGGAGGCCAACGCCAGATAGGCCGCCGCCGCATCGCGCGGCGCGATCCGGTCGAGGGTGTGCGCCGACCAAGTGTCATAATCCACGTCCAGCAGGCCCAGATCCAGCAGCCATTCGCCGGGGTAGTCAACAATATCGAGGTGGATCGTGCGCGGCCCTTGCAATCCGGCCAGCAGGCCATTTGGCCGCACCCGCAGGCTAAGCCGCAGCTCGGACACCGCGCGGGTGCTGTCTGGCCATTTCGGTGCGCGGGCGGTCAGGTCGGCCAGATGCCCCTCGAAATCAAAGCGCGGGATCGTGTCGTCGGGCTGCGGCTGCAGGAAAGCGGCCTCGATCCGGCCCTCGCGCGCGGCGACGAGGCCGGGCATGCGGCCACGGTCAAGCATGTTGGCGACCAGCGAGGTGATGAAAACCGTCTTGCCCGATCGTGCCAGCCCGGTGACACCCAACCGGATCACCGGCTCAAAAAACGTCTCGGACACGGTGTCCTGCACGGCTTCGACCTGCCGCCAGATGCCATCTGCGATTGAAGATATGACCACGCTGGCGCCCCGTTCTTGCCCGTGCCGCGAACATAGGGCCACACCCGCGGGATTGAAAGGGAGTGCGGGCCACGCTATGCCGCGCGGATGCCCAGATATGCCCTGAAAATCGAATACCACGGCGCGCCTTTCGCAGGCTGGCAACGCCAGCGCGATCAGCCATCGGTACAGGGTGCCATCGAGGACGCGCTCGCCCGGATCGAGCCGGGCGTGCACACCATTGCCGCCGCCGGGCGTACGGATGCGGGCGTGCACGCGACGGGGCAAGTGGCCCATTGCGACCTCGCGCGCGATTGGGCGCCGTTCCGGCTGTCGGAGGCGTTGAACTACCACCTCAAGCCCGCGCCTGTCGCCATTGTCGATTGCGCGCGGGTGGACCCGGAGTTTCACGCGCGGTTCTCGGCGCTTGAACGGCGCTATCTTTTTCGCATCCTCACCCGCCGCGCCCCCGCCACCCACGCGCGGGGGCTGGTCTGGCAGGTCAAGCATCCGTTGGACGTCGACGCGATGCAGGCCGCCGCCGACCGTCTGGTGGGCAAACATGATTTCACCACCTTCCGTTCGACCGTCTGTCAGGCGCAAAGCCCGGTCAAGACGCTCGACCGTTTGGACGTGCGCGCGGTCGAGACCCCGCAGGGGACCGAGGTGCATTTCGACGTGCGCGCACGGTCTTTCCTGCACAATCAGGTACGCAGTTTCGTGGGCACGCTGGAGCGGGTCGGCGGCGGCAGCCTGAGCCCCGACGATGTGTCACAGGCGCTTGCCGCGCGGGACCGGGCGGCCTGCGGTCCGGTATGCCCGCCGCACGGGCTCTATCTGATGGGTGTCGGCTACCCGGTGGGTCCGTTCGGCTAGTCGTTATCGGTCAGCCCCGCCCCCGCGCCGCGGGCGCGCGAGCTTTCGGTCTCCGGCACCAAGAGCCGCGCTGCCAGAACGGCCCAATCGTCCAGCAGCGCTTCGGAAGGGGTCATGCGCGTGACGGCGCGGCGCGGTTGCGGTGTGCCCAGATCAACGGTGAGCGTCCCTTGCGCAAAGGTCGCGGCGCAGGCCATTGCTTCGGCATAGCTTTTCAGCAGATCGGGCAGACCGAGCGCGTCGACCTCGCCGCGCGCGATGCCGTCGCGGGCGCGTTCGGACAGCTTTTGCAGCTCCAGCGGGAATGCCATGATCGGACCGCCGGGCAACAGGCCCATGGCCTGAAGCAAGTCCGTCTCGGCCCGGCCCGCTGCAAGATGCAGCACCGCCGCCTGCCCAAAATCCGCTGCTTGCGCGGGCGGCGCACCGGACCCGCGCGCGGCCTTTGCCGCGAGGGTCATCACCTCGTTGGCAGAACGGCTCATAGCCCGCTGACGGGCAGCCACCAGTCGTCGGCCTGCCCGTGCAACTCATCGGCGAGCGGCGCCCCCTGACACAGGGTGATCCGCGTCCAGCGGTCGGATTTCGGATCGAACTTTGACGCGCCGAAAAATGACAATTTGCAGCGCAGCATGTCGATGGGCAGACAGCTTTGCGCGATCAGGTTGTCGCGAATCTCTGCGTAGGGATAGCGCTGCGACAGCCCGACCCGCGTGACCGCCAGCGCGTGATCGGGGTGCGCTTCGAGAAAGGCGCTGACGGGCATCGCCGTTTGCGGCAGATCAGCGTGCAGTGCCGCCACCCGTCGCGCGATATCGAGCGGGCTTTCGAGCTCCGCGCCCGGCTCGTCAAAGCGCAGGCCCAGCCGTGGCTCCATCTTGGCCTCGGAGACGTACCAGAACTGCCCGCAGCTCTGCGCCTGCGCGTAATCGGTGCCAAGCGTCCATGCGAACGCCGCCTCGATCTGGGTGCGCAGCGCGTCGGTATCGGCAAAGGGCACCACCAGCGCCCCAAACGGATCGGCCATGCAGTCGCACAGGCCATCGACCAGATCGCCAAAAGGTTCGATCAGCAGGGCGGCCATAAGTTCCTGCACGTCCTCGCTGTGGGTCTCTACCCCGCGCATCACCGTGTCGAGCGGGCGTGATCCGGTCAAGGCGGTGGGCGCCAGCAAGGGCATCGCGCGCTGCCAATCCGCCCGCAGCGTGGCGATGCGCGCGGCGTGCTGCGCGTCGGGCACGCGCCATTCGTCCAGATGACACGCCGCGCGTTCGGCAAGCGCGCCTAGCCGCGCGGCTTGTGCGGTGCTGAGCGTCTCGACGGCGCGCACGCGGGCAAGCGCGGTTTCGCGGGCGAGGATCCAGTTGTTCAGCAAAACCGGGTGGTTGACCAGAAAAGGCGCCATGCCCAGACCGGTCGAATTGCCGATGCCCAGATGCCGCTTGGTCGCGCGGTCCAGCGTGCCCCCGCCGACGTGTTCGACCAGCGCATGGGTGAAATGGCGGATCAGGTAGACTGTGAGCATCTCGGCGGCAAAGGGCCCTTCGAGCTCTGGGCGGCCGTCGTAAAGCGCCCGGTCCGCAATCCCGAACTTGCCGTTGCCATAGACGGCGGTGGTGCGCATCAGATAGCCAACCTCGCGGATCATCGCCGGGTCGGGCTGACGGCTGGCGCGCAGGCTGTCCACCACATGGGCAAAAAGGCGCACGGATTTGTTGGCGCGGCTCAGGATCAGGTCGCGTTCGGTGAAACGACCCGCCTCTTGCAGAGGGGCATTGGCGGCGATGCGCGCAACCTCATCCGCGTCGGGGATCCCGTCGTAGAGCACATAGGCGCTGTCCCAAGCGGTTGCGATCACACGGTCGGTACGCTGGTCGGGGGCAGATCGCGGCTGCAGGCAACCAGCGAATAGGGCCGCCCGCCCAGATGCAGCGTCAGGACCGCCTGTCCGAAACCGTCGGCGCAGATGTCCCAGCGCGTGCAGCTGACGGTCGCTTTCTCCGCCACCAGACGGCGGATCAGGCTGCGCAGGAACGACAGTCGCGTGGGAAACATCGACCCCATGCGCGACAGGCGCATGACCGTCTGCGGCGACCGCAGCGGTGCACTTGGCGGCAGATCAAAACCGTCCTTCATGGCGCGGCTCCAAAGCTGTTTTCGAAAAAGGTAAGCCAGTTCATCCCCATGATCCCGCAAACTTCATCCTCCGTCAGAGAAGTCTGCAGCAACCCGTTGCGGATGTTTTCAAAATCACGATTATCCACAAACCATTCAGGCATCTGTGGAAAACCCGGCGCGCTCGCCGAGCCTTCGCCGTAGTCCATGACTTTTGACCACCGGCCCACCCGCATCCATTCGACGATGCTGTCGGGTTGGTCCTGACACAGATCCGTACCGATGCCGAGGTGGGCCGCGCCGTAGCGCCGCGCCGCCTCCTCCACCATCTCGCAAAAACTGCTGAGCGTGCAGTCACTTCCGCCCGCAAGATGATGTGGATAAACCGAAAAGCCCAGCATCCCGCCCGCTTCGGTCAAGGCGCGTAGAACGTCGTCGGATTTATTCCGCAGCGCCTTGTGCCACCACGCGGGGTTGGCGTGGGTGATGGCGATGGGGCGGCTCGAATGGTCAATCGCCTCAAGGGTCGACCGGTCGGCGCTGTGCGACATATCCACCACCATACCCACACGGTTCATCTCGGCGACGACCTGCTTGCCCATGCGCGTCAGGCCCGTATCCTCCGCCTCGTAGCAGCCGGTCGCCAAAAGAGACTGGTTGTTATAGGTCAACTGCATGAAACGGATGCCAAGCTGGTGACAGATCTCGACCAGACCGATGTCATCCTCGATCGGGCTGGGGTTTTGAAAGCCAAAGAAGATCGCCGTGCGCCGGGTCTCCTGCGCGTGCCGGACACAGGCGGCGCTTGTGCCCTTGAAGATCAGATCGGGGTGCGCTTCGAACCAGCGGTTCCATTGCTCGAGGTTCAGCACCATCTCGCGAAAGCTTTCGTGGTAGGCGATGGTCACATGCACAGCATCCACGCCCCCTGCCCGCATCTGTTCAAATATCTTGGGCGAGAATCGCGCGTATTGCAGATTGTCTATCAGCGGTGTCTTCATGGCCCCAGATAGGCAAAACAAACCCTCTGCGTCTATGAAAAAGGCGCGCCATTGCGCGCGTCCGTCTGCGACATCGCGCGCGCCGCCAGGCACAGCAGCCCACCCGCGATGGCCAGATTCTTGACAAGGATGCTCATCTGCCAGGGATCGCTTGGAATGAAGTGAAACAGGCTGGTCACCGCGCAATAGCCCGCAAGGGCAAGGGCGACGGGGCCCAGCCACACGCCCGAGATCAGGCAAAGCGCGCCCACGGCATTGAACACCAGCGCAGGCCAGATCAGCCAGACCGGCAGGCCCCAATCAGCCAAAAGCGCCTGTGCGGGGGCGGGATCAATGCCTTTCTGCGCGGCACCAGCCAGAAACAAGAGCGCCAGCAAAAGACGCCCCAGACGGTCGAAAAGCATGATCATACAGCCTCCTGTCAGCTGAAAGGCCCGGGCCAGAAGCACCGGGCCTTTCGCCACTCTTTACGGGCGGAAAATCGCCACACTCGTTAATTCCGGGGGAAGCGCCGACACGGCGCGCCCGAACCTTCGAACAATGTCCACATACTCGGACGGCGCGGGCGGGCAAATCGTGATAAAACCAATGGAACTGGTACGCAAACCGCGCCCGACCCGCGCCAATATCCCAGTCACGGATACCCCGCGCGCAGAGTTTCGCTGCACGCGCAAAAATATCGCCTGCCGTACAGGAGGTGCGGTTCGGGATCTGCGCCGGAAGCGTTAGAGTTCTGTCACAGGGGCAGCGGCAAGCACGGCGCCAGTGGGGGCGCCGGTTGGCGATCCGCCCGCGGGCTCATCAGAGATGGCCAGCGTGATTTCACCCGCCCGTGCCAGCAGATTTTCGGGCAGCGGCACGCGGAACCGCTCCTCCCGCGACATCACGCCCAGCGAAATAGGCGGCTGATCGGGGACGATCGCCCACAGCTCGAACGCGCGGCCGACGGCTTCCTGCCCCGCAACGCGGCTCAGCGCGACATCGCCGCGATCGGGATCGAGGACGGCAAGAACCTGTAGCGGCACCGCCTCGCCGGTCAATTGCGTGGCGAAGACCGTGTCGGACCCTTCCGGCCCCGCGGGGGCCAATTGCTGAACGCCCAGATAGGCGGCAGCGACAAAGGCCGCGGCGGCCAGCGATTTCCAAACCCAGACCCGCTGGCCCAGCGGCACGCGGGTCTGCTGAAAAAGACGTTTGGTCAGGCGTTTCTTGGCCCGGCGCGGCGGGGCCTTTTCCTTGAATTCAGCGGCCAATGGGATCAGCCGTTCGTGCCAGTCGGCCACCAGATCGGCAAAGGCCGGATCACGGGTCAGCCTGTAGGCGGCGTCACGCTCTTCCTCGCCCTCCAGCAGGCGCAGCGCAAGTTCGGCCGCAAGAAGGTCGTCGCCGTCCTCGGGCAGCTCCGGCGTGATGTCGGGCGTCTCTGTCATTGGCTCATGCACTCCCGCAGGGCCATCAGGCCGCGACGCAGCCATGTCCGCATGGTATTGAGCGGGACCGAGAACCGCTCGGCGAGGTCGGCGTAGGTCGCCCCTTCGATATAGGCGCCGCGCACGGCGGCGCCGCGATCTTCGGCCAGTTGATCGAGACAGCCGACCAGCCGCTGCGCCTCTGAGGCGGCAACGGCGGATTGTTCGGGCGTGGGCCCACTTGCGGCCAGCTCAAGGCCCGGCGTGTCGATATCCTGATGTCCGCCCCGCGTAGCGCGCAACCGGTCGATGGCGGTATTCCGGGCGATGGTGATCAGCCACGTCATCGGGCTGAGCCCGTTGGCCTGATAGCGCCCGGCGTTCTGCCAGATTTTCACGAAACTGTCCTGCATGGCATCCTCTGCGGCGGCGCGGTTGTTCAACACACGCAGGCATGTGCCAAAGAGTTTCGCCGAGGTCGCATCATAGAGCGCATCGAACGCTGCACGGTCGTTCAACGCGGTCCGCCCGATCAATTCTTCGATCTGCTGTCTGTCCATGATCGCTCCCGTTCAGGATGTGAGCGCCCCACGCGCCACATTGCCCCCGGGGAAGAATGACGCGCGCGAGGGCGATGTCAATTCAACCTTTGGCTAGACGCTGGCCGCCAGAGGGAGAATGATCCCTCTGGCACAGCGTTAAAGGAGCCTCGGATGGTCAGACCGCAAATTGAATATTTCTACTCCGCCCATTCCGCCTACGCCTATCTGGGGGCGCGGCGGCTGTCACAGATCGCGGATGAGGCGGGATGGGAGATCGTGCATCGCCCGTTTGACTTTCTCCCCGTGGTTGCGGCGGCAGGTGGGCCACCCCTTGCCAAACGCACGCAGGGACATATCGATTATTTCTTCGGTCGCGAACTGGTGCGATGGGCCCATTGGCGCGATCAGCCGATCCTGCGGCACCGTCCCACGCATCACGACAACGCGCTGGCACCCGCCAGCGGCATGATCCTCGCCAGCCCCGATCCCACGCCATTGAGCGCGGCAATTCTGCGCGCGCATTGGGTGGATGATGCGGATATCGCAGACCGTGCGACGCTGATCGCCATCGCCGATGAGGCGGGACAGGATGGTGGGGCTTTGTTTGCCACCGGACAATCCGCCCCCGTGCAGGCGCAATTCGCCGCCAATACGGCCGAGGCCTGCGCACGCTGCGTGCCCGGCTCGCCCACCTATTTCGTGCGCGGCGACATGTTCTACGGGCAGGACCGGCTGGAAATGATCAAATTCGCGCTTGGGACGCCGTTTCCGGACTAGTCTGTGCCCCAGCCGCGGGTCTAGGGTGCCGCAAAACGGAGGGGCCTGTGACGGATCTGAAGAAATCCTACGACGTGGTGATCGTCGGCGGCGCAATCTATGGCTCATCCGTTGCGTGGTGGCTGACGCAGATGGCGGGATTTGACGGCTCGGTGTTGGTGATCGAGCGGGATCCGACCTACGCAAACGCCTCGACCTCGCACACCAACAGCTGCATCCGGCAGCAGTTCTCGAATGAAACGAACATCCGCGTCAGTCAGTTCGGCGCGCAGTTCATCAAGAATTTCCGCGACTTCATGGGGGGCGATCCGGAAGTGCCGCAGCTCGCATTGCAAAGCTATGGCTACATGTACCTCGCCGACACGCCCGAATTCGCGACGACGCTGAAACAGGCGCAGGCCATTCAGGAATCGCTGGGCGCGGGCACAAAGCACCTGAGCCGTGACGAGATCGCCGCCGCCTACCCGTTCTACCAGCTCGACGATATCGTGGGCGCCAATCACAACCTGATCGACGAGGGATATTTCGACGGCGGCACCATGTTTGACTGGTTCAAGCGTGGCGCGCGGGCGAATGGCGTCACCTATCATCACGGTGAGGTCGTGGCCCTGAACCGGGGCGGGGACGGCATCGCGTCGGTCACGCTTGCCTGCGGCACGCAGGTGGGCTGCGGCACCTTGGTGAATGCTGCGGGCCCGCGCGCCGCGACGCTCGCCCGTATGGCGGGGATCGAGATCCCCGTGGTGCCGCGCAAGCGCTATACGTTCATCTTTGACGCGGCGCAGCCGCTGGACCGTGATCTGCCGCTGACGATTGATCCGTCGGGCGTGCACATGCGCACCGACGGGCGCTATTACCTCGCCGGATGCCCGCCCGACGAAGACCCAGATGTGGCCCCCGATGATTTCGGCTTTGACCATTCGCTGTGGGAGAACAAGGTCTGGCCCGTGCTCGCCACCCGAATCCCGCAATTCGAGGCCGTGAAGGTCATCAACGAATGGGTCGGGCATTACGCCTACAACACCTTTGACCAGAACGCCCTGCTGGGCCGCGCCGAGGGGTGCGAGAATTTTGTCTTCGTCAACGGATTTTCGGGCCACGGGCTACAGCAATCGCCCGCCATCGGGCGCGGTATCGCCGAATTGATCGCCTACGGATCCTACCGCAGCATCGATCTGGCGCCTTTCGACGTGAACCGCGTGCGCCACGGCAAACATTTTATCGAACGCGCGGTGATCTGACGCGCGGTTGACATCGCGCCCGCCACGCGTTGCTACTGGCATTCCAGGAGACCGCAATGCCCCTCACCATTCGCCCCGTGCACCCCGACGATCACGCCGATTGGGCGCGCCTTTACGCCGGCTACGCCGCATTCTACGGGGTCGAGCAAACCGAGGCGATGCGCGCAACCGTCTGGGACTGGCTGCACGACCCTGCCGCCGAGGTCTGCGGATACGTCGCCGAGCGCGACGGCGCGCTGATCGGGCTGACCCACTTCCGCCCCTTCCGCTCGCCCTTGCGTGCTGTGACCAACTGTTTTCTGGATGATCTGTTTGTCGATCCGGCCGCGCGCGGATCCGGGGCGGCCCGCGCGCTGATCGAGGCGGTCGAGGGGCGCGCCCGCGACAACGGCTGGAAGACCGTGCGCTGGATCACCGCCGATGATAACTACCGCGCACGTGGCCTTTATGACCAGATGGCCACGCGCACCCATTGGATCACCTACGACATCCCGCTTTGACCGACTGACCCGAAAGGCCCCCCATGAAAAAACTGTCCAAGATCGTGCTGACCGGTGCCGCCGGGCGCCTCGGATCCTACCTGCGCGAACCGCTGAGCCAACTGTGCGACACGCTGGTGTCGACCGATATCGCCGAACAACCCGGCACGCTCTACCCCGGTGAGAGCTACATGCAGGCCGACCTTGCGGATTTCGACGCCATGGGGGCCGTGATCGAGGGCGCCGAGATGGTGATCCACATGGGCGCCTTTGTGGACGAAGGCCCGTTTGAGCAGCTCCTGGGTCCGAACTTCGTCGGCTCTTACAACGTGTGGGAAAACGCGCACCGGCACGGGGTGCGGCGGGTGGTCTATGCCTCTTCGATCCACGCAGTCGGCATGTATCCCAAGAACGAATTCATCGGCACCGACGTGCCGCATCGTCCCGATACCTTCTACGGGCTCGCCAAGTGTTTCACCGAGGATCTGGGCCGGATGTATTGGGAAAAGCGCGGGCTGGAGAGCGTGCACATGCGCATCCTCAGCTGCGCGCAGGTCAATAACGCGCGCGCGCTGGGATCCTGGCTCAGCTACGATGATCTGATCCAGCTGGTGACGCGCTGCATCGACACGCCGGTCACGGGCTTTGCCATCATCTACGGCGTCAGCGACAACGACCGCGCGCCGGTCGATAACGCCAACGCGCATTTCCTGGGCTACCGCCCCAAGGACAACGCCGAAGTCTTTGCCGAAGAGGTGCTCGCCAATGAGCCGCGCATGGACCCGCACGACCCCAATCACATGTGCCACGGCGGCCCGTTCGCAGGTGTCGATCTGGGCAATTCGGGGCTGGCGGGCATGAACGTTATCGACGACACCAAGAAAACCTAGAGGGGCTCGCGATCCTCGGAGGCGGTGTCGATGCGCCCCAGCACATCGAGAAACAGCTCAAGATCCGCTTCCGAGATCCCCTCGACCAGCCGCCGCTGACGGTGCTGCACGACTGGCAAGGTGGCTGCGACCATCGCCTTTCCGGCCGCGTCGATCCGCAGGATCTGCTGGCGACTGTCGATCTTGTCGACGCGCGAGGTGATGAGACCCCGCTCGACCAATCCGCGGATCTTGCGGCTTAGCTGCCCCTTGTCCATCTGCAACAGGCGCGCCAGTTGCGACATCGTCGTGTCGCCCATCGCGTCCAGCAATCGCAGCACGCGCCAATCCACCAGGCTGATGTCGGACTGCGTCTTGAGATAATGCGTGATCTGGGCGTTCAGCTTGTTCTGCGTCCGCGCGATACGGAACGTCAGAAACGACGTCAAATGCTCTGAAACAGCCGGTTTTTCGATCGGTTTATTCATGGATTCACTTAGGACCCGTTCGGTTGACCTGTCAAGCACCCGCCCCCCTCGACTGACGTTTGGGACGCATAGGATAACCGCGATTCTAACACCGCATAACGGTCTTGCGAAAGGGTTATTCAACTTTGGCGGGTTTATTTGCCGGGCAGGATGTAGGGCGTTCGCGCCCGGTAGTCCGCAAATTCACGACCGTAGCGCTTGGCAAACCGGCGTTCCTTGAGGCGCGGCGCGATCAGGCAGTAAGCGGTCAGCACCACCGCCAAAAGCAGCTGATCCGGCGTCCAGATCGGCACCGTCCACAGCGTGAGCGCAAAAGAGACGTAGATCGGCTGGCGGATCACCCGGAACAGCCCCGCCGTGGGCATGCCCGGGTAAACGGGGCGCTTGCCCTGCGCCAGCGACATCCAGCCCAGCGCGCCCGATTGTACCTCTGCGCCCGCATCCACACTCGCCCAGCTCAGCAGCAGCCAACTGGCACCGTAGGCCGCGCAGACGATCCAGAATACGGCCCCCTCCGCCTGCCACCAGATGATGCCGCTAGGGGTCCACAGCAGGAACAGCAGCGCCAGTTGCACCGAGGCGATGATCGCAAAGACGGTCGTGCCCAGCGTCTTTGCGTGCGCCTCCGGCGCAAACCAGGCGAGATACCGTCGCCCCCGTCCGTTCAGCAGGAATGAATGCGCCAGCGGGAATTGCAGCACCAGCGCCAGATTGGCGAGCCATGCCCAGGGCTGGGGCACCCGGCCAAAACTCTCGCTCAGCCCAAAGAACATCATCACGATCATCGCGCCCACCGCGAGCGCAAACAGCGTGTGGCACAGCACCCCATAGGCGGCCGCCAGCCAAAAGCGTCGCCCGGTCCAGCGCGTGCGAAACACACCGATGAGGAGCGTGACCAGCGGGGTCAGGGGACCGAGCCTAATCAAGGTAGCGCGCCATCATCTGCGCCACCGGCAAGCGCACGCCAAGGCGCGCGCCCAGCAGGAACATCCCCGCCAGTTTTCGCTGCAGGAACAGAACTTCGGTGGGTACGACTGGGGGGATGAAACCGCCCCGCGCCAGTGCCTCGCCCTCGGCCTGCATCTGTCGGGAAAGGGTAGGATCGGCAAAATCAAAGGACTCCGCGCGCAGCGCGTCAAAGATCATTGCCATCATCCGCCGAATCCGTGTCAGGTGATGGGGCTCGGTTTTTTTATCAAAAAATCCGATAGATACGGCAATTTCCTCAACCACATCTAGATCCCCCGCAAGGCCACATCTCAACATCTTCCTGTAGGCCGTTGAAATCCTGTCAGAAACCCTACGCGTTGCGCCAAAATCCAACAGGACCACCTCTGCCGTACCTACCCTGTAGCGGTAGTTGGCAAAGTTAGGATCGGTCTGCATCAATTTGAATTCAAACAATTCTCTCAATGTCAGATCCAGCAGGCGTGCAACCAGCTGCGTCCGTACCTCTTCGCTTTCCGACACGGCTTCCTCGATGGGGCGGCTGGGCACAAAATCCATGGCGAGCACGGTGTCGGTGCTCCAATCGGGGTGGGCGCGCGGCAGCGTGATCCCATCGGCATCCGCCAGCAGCGTGCCAAAACGCGTCAGATGCGCCGCCTCGCGGAGATAGTCGGTTTCCTCGTGCAGCTGTGCCGCCGCCTCGTCGAGATAGGGCGCCAGCGAAAACCCCTTTGGCAACAGGCCCGACATGCGGATCAGCGCACCGACATTGGCCACATCACTGTCGATGGATTTGGCGACGCCGGGATATTGCACCTTGATCGCCAGATCGCGCCCGTCCGTCAGCCGCGCGCGATGCACCTGCCCGATTGAGGCTGCCGCGATGGGCCGCACGTCGAAGCGCGCGAATGACCGCCGCCATCCCTCGGGCCACGCCTGCGACAACACCTTTGAGAGCTGCGCGGGAGGCATGAAATGCGCGTCATCGCGCAGGCGCGCCATGATCTGCGCAAGCTCCGGCGGCAGCACATCACCGGTGTCCATCGATACCATCTGCCCGATCTTCATCGCAGCGCCGCGCATCTTGGCCAATTGGTCAGCGATGCGGGTTACATTCGACGGGGTCATCAGCAGACCGCGCCACGAAGGCCGCTCCCCACGGCCCAGCGCGGCTGCCCCGCCCAGCGCCATGTTCCCGGCCACGCCGGCCGTCATGCCACTCAGCCGTCCGAGCCGCGCAAGACGGCTGGAGGGCACAGGCAGACCGCGCGAACGGCTCATTTGTAGTGCTCCCGCCGGTCGGAGAACCGCCGCACCCGCGCGCGCCAGCGCCGGTAACTGGCGGGTTTGAGCGTGGCACGCATCAGCGCCTTCACATCCTTCTCCGCAAGCCCGTATTCGGCCGCGATCGTGTCAAACGGCACGTGGTCGCTCAGTGCCATGGCAACGATGGCATCGACGTCAGCGGGGGCAAGGCTTTCGGCGGGGGAGCTCATTCATGAAACCCGATCTTTGACACGGCAATGTCGGCGGTCATCTCGGCGCCGTAGGCCAAAACGCCGATGCGGCGCAGCGCGCCTGCGTCAAAGGGTGCGTCGGTCTTGTTCGCCTCGAAGGCGGTGAACGGCAGACGGATCTCGGTCCATTCCGCAGGTGCCTCGAACGTCGCGCGATAGCTTTGCCAAGGGCGGGTCAGATCGGTGGTGCGCAGGCGCAGATCGTAGGTCGCGCCGTTGCCGTAGACCGTCAGGACCACGCCCGAATGCGCCGACGGATCGGCGCCCTGCGGCACGTCGAACGCCATCTGCACAAAGCCGCCGTTGTTGTCCAACGAGACTTCGCCGGTCAGCCGCGCCGCCTCGCGACCGGCGACCTCCTCATGGCTCAACCTCCCGGTTGAGACACCGCCCATCACCGTATCGGCGACATATTCCCATTCGGGGTTCAGGTCTTGCATCGTTTCGGCCTCTCCGGCAGAGGGCAAAAGCAAAGCAAGACAAAACAGGGGTCCGCGCATTGTTCTGTCCTCATTGATAAGTAGTTCGCAATTAGCGGCAGCGTGGCCAAAATCCAGCGGGGCGCGACCATCCGTCCCGGCCCCTCTGGCCATTGAGGCACAATGGCTTAGCTGTGGGGCATGCGAGGGGTGCGGCATGCTATTGACGGTCAACAATCTTGAGAAATCCTTTGCCGGGGCGGATGGCCCCGTTGACGTGCTGCGGGGCGTTTCGCTGACGCTCGACGCGGGCGAGACGCTGGCATTGACCGGGGAAAGCGGATCGGGCAAGAGCACGCTGATGCACCTGATCGGCGGGCTGGACGAAGCGGACGCAGGCCAGATCACCCTCGACGGGCGCGAGGTGGTCGCGATGGACGATGCCGCCCGCGCGGCGCTGCGGCGCGACACGGTCGGCATCGTCTTTCAGCAGTTCAATCTGATCCCCTCTCTCGACGTGCGGGCCAATATCGCGTTTCAGGCGCGGCTTGCGGGGCGCTACGACGCGGAGGCGGCGCAAACGCTGGCGGAGCGGCTGGGCCTTGGTGCGCAGCTGGGCAAATACCCCGAGCAATTGTCCGGCGGCCAGCAGCAGCGCGTGGCCATTGCCCGCGCTCTTGCCGCGCGTCCACGCCTGATCCTCGCGGATGAGCCGACCGGCAACCTGGATGAGGCGACGGCGGCCGACGTCATGGAACAGATGCTGGCGCTGGTGGCCGAGACCGGGGCCGCACTGATGATGGTCACCCATTCGCCGGCCCTCGCAGGTCGGCTGGGCCGGCGGCTGCACCTGAGCCGCGGGCGGCTGGCATGAACCGCACCGCACTTTCCGCGTTGTGGTCACACTGGCGGCGGGCACCGGTGCAGCTGTTTACGCTGCTGGCGGGTTTGGCGCTGGCCACGGCCCTGTGGTCGGGGGTGCAGGCCGTCAACGCCGAGGCGCGGGCAAGCTATGACGCCGCCGCGGCAACCCTTGGCGAAGGGCAATTCGACCAGTTGCTGCCGGGCGAAGGCGACACCATCGCGCAGCAAACCTATATCGATCTGCGGCGGGCTGGCTGGCTGGTGGGTCCGGTGGTTGACGCCCGGATCGGCCCGCCCGGCGCGCGCATCCGCCTGATCGGGATGGATCCGCTGACCGCGCCGGGCGGTCTGGCCCCCGTGGGCGGCGACGGTGCGGTGGATTTGCAGAGCTTCCTGCGGGAGCGTCCGGTTTTTGCAAATGCCGCTACCGCCGAGCGGTTGGCCGGGCTCATCGACGCCCCCATCGAAATTGTGGCCGACATCGCCCCGGATACCGCCATCACCGACATTCCCGTGGCCCAGCGCCTGCTCGACCTCGATGGTCGCCTCAGCCGCTTGATCGTGGCCCAGACCCAGCCCATCGGGCGTCCGCCGCTGGCAGAGATCGCCCCGGGGCTCGTCCGACAGCCCGCGCAGGGCGGCAGCGATGTGGCGCGGCTGACGGACAGCTTCCACCTCAACCTCACCGCCTTCGGGTTGCTGAGCTTTGCCGTGGGCATTTTCATCGTGCACGGCGCCATCGGTCTCGCCTTCGAGCAGCGGCGCGGCATGGTGCGCACCCTGCGCGCGCTGGGTCTGCCGCTGGGTCGGTTGATCGCCCTCATGGCGGCAGAGCTGTTGGTGCTGGCGCTCGTGGGCGGCGGCGTGGGCGTCTTGCTGGGCTATACCGTGGCGGCAGCGCTGCTGCCGGATGTGGCTGCGACCCTCGAAGGGCTGTACGGTGCGCAGGTCTCGGGCACGTTGCAGCTGCGCCCGGCGTGGTGGCTGTCCGGTCTGGCAATTGCGGTGGCGGGCACGGGCGTGGCGGCGGCGGGCGCGCTGTGGGGGATTGCGCGGTTGCCGCTTTTGACCAGCGCGCGTCCCCGCGCGTGGTCGCTGGCGCGCGGCGGGATGCGGCGGTTGCAGGTCGGTGCAGCGCTGGTGCTGGCGCTCGTGGCGCTTGCGCTCTGGAGCTTTTCGGAGGGGCTGGTGATGGGCTTTGGGCTGCTGGGCTGCCTGCTGATCGGCGCCGCGCTTGCCCTGCCCGCCCTGCTCGACGCCATTCTCGCCCTTGCGGCGCGGGGCGAGAGTGGCCCGGTACGCGCATGGTTCTGGGCCGACACACGCCAGCAGGTTCCGGGGCTGAGCCTGGCGCTGATGGCGTTGCTGCTGGCCATGGCGGCGAACGTCGGCGTCTCGACCATGGTGTCGAGTTTCCGGCTGACCTTTGTCGGCTTTCTGGATCAACGGCTCGCCTCCGAGCTCTATGTCTCGGCGCAGAGCGTTGAAGAGGCCGCACGGCTTGAGCCTTTCGCCACCGCGCGGGCGCGCGAGGTGCTGCCGCTGCTGTCGGTCGAGACCCCGCTTGCCGGGCTGCCCGCCGAGCTCTACGGCGCCCGGATCGGCGCCACCTACCGCGACAGCTGGCAACTGCTCGATGGGCGCGCGGATGTCTGGGACAGGGTCGCGGCCGGTGAGGCGCTGCTGATCAACGAACAACTCGCCCGCCGCGCGGATCTGTGGGTCGGCGATACGCTGGCGATCGGGGGCGGCACGGCGCTGCCCATCGGGGGTGTCTTTGGCGACTACGGCAATCCCATCGGGGAGGCGATCGTGGGCGAGGATCTCTTTCGCAGCCTGCACCCGCAGGTCCGCGCCACCCGCTTTGGCCTGCGCACGCAAGACCCCGCGGCGCTGCGCGCGGCACTTGTCGATGATTTTGGCCTGCCCGGGAGCGCAATCACCGATCAAGCACAGATCAAGGCGTTCTCGCTCCAGGTGTTCGAGCGCACCTTCACCGTCACCACCGCGCTGAATGTGCTGACACTGGCCGTCGCGGGTTTCGCGATATTCATGAGCCTTCTGACCCTCGCCGCCATGCGCCTGCCGCAGCTTGCCCCCGCCTGGGCGCTGGGCATTACGCGCCGCAAGCTGGGTCTGCTCGAAATGCTGCGCGCGGTGCTGCTGAGCGTGCTGACGGCGGTGCTGGCACTCCCCCTCGGGCTGGCGTTGGCCTGGATTTTGCTGGCGGTCGTCAATGTCGAGGCTTTCGGCTGGCGCTTGCCGATGTATCTGTTTCCGCTCGACTATCTGCGGCTGGCGGGCTTTGCGCTGGGGGCCGCCGTGCTGGCCGCCGCCCTGCCCGCGCGGCGCCTGATGCGGATCCCCCCCACCGCTTTGCTGAAGGTCTTTGCCAATGAACGTTGATCTGCTCCGCGCTGTCCCGCACGCGCTTGTCGCCGTGCTGATGCTTGTACAGGGCGCGCTGGCCCAAGGCTTTGCCGGGATGGGCAGTGAGGCGGAAGGGTTCAGCGTGCCGCAACCCGCGCCGCAGTTCCGCTTTCCCGCCGATCACGGCGCGCACCCGGATTACCGCATTGAATGGTGGTACCTGACAGCCAATATGACCGGCCCGGACGGTACGGCGTACGGATTGCAATGGACGCTTTTCCGCTCCGCCCTCGCCCCCGAGGAGCGGCCGGGATGGGAGAGCCCGCAGGTCTGGTTTGCCCATGCCGCCGTAACAACCCCGCAGGCGCATCACGTGGCCGAACGCTTTGCCCGGGGCGGGATCGGACAGGCGGGTGTGCGCGCGGCCCCTTTCGCCGCCTGGATCGATGAATGGCAGCTTGCCGGCCCGGATTTCGACCGGCTGACCCTAACCGCCGCCGGGGCTGATTTCGCCTATAACGTCGATCTGCGCGCCACCGGGCCGTTGGTTTTTCACGGCGATGAAGGCTATTCAGTGAAATCCGCGCAGGGACAGGCGAGCTATTACTATTCGCAGCCTTCTTTTGCACTATCCGGCACGCTGTCGCTGCCGCAGGGTGAGGTTGCCGTGACCGGCACGGCCTGGCTCGACCGCGAATGGTCCAGCCAGCCGCTTGCAGCCGATCAGACCGGATGGGACTGGTTTTCGCTGTCATTCGACGATGGAGACAAGCTGATGGGCTTCCGATTGCGCGAAAGCGACGGGGAGACCTTCAGCTCCGGCACGTGGATCGACCGTGAAGGCGGCGCGACCCCCCTTCCGCCCAATGTATTCAAGGCCGTGCCTGGCACCCTGCACAGTGTCAACGGACGCGAGATCCCCACCCTATGGCAGATCACCCTGCCCCCCCACGGCGTCGACATCACGGTCGAGGCAATCAACCCTGACGCCTACATGGATGTCTCGGTACCTTACTGGGAAGGCCCTGTCCGCGTCACCGGCAGCCACGAAGGCATCGGCTACCTCGAGATGACGGGCTATTGAAGCACCGCAAAAGCACATCTGGGAATGCTCCCACCAAAAAATGCGGTTGAAGGATCAGATGTGGAAGGTTGATGGCGGAGACGAAGACCGCTGACCTGCTCCCCTGAAAAATCCGGTGTTGTGAGCCAAGCATGTGCTACGGACACCGGAACTGGCCGTGATCCTCGCAAATCAGACCACCGCCAAAATAAATGCCGTATCAGCGAAGTCAGCATCACGGCGCAATCAAGCCCTCGCTTCAGAGACGCTCGACTAAGCTTCGCGCTCTGGTTCAAAGGAGGTTGGAGATCCTGCACAAAAAATCTTGCAACTACACCCAAAACTGATCCTACTGTGAGAGGAAGACAGATTTTGCGGAATTAGCGGGCCTATTACACCTCAGTCAGCAATGTAAAAAAATATGACTTACCAATGACCAGCGGTTCAGAAATTCGAGATGATTTTCCAAACGGCACTTCTTCGCATGAAGACGCGGAAGCAGCCCTCGCGATCAAAGCATTGGCAGCCCGTATGTCCAAAATTTCCGCATTGGATATCAACACTCCCGTCGTCGCATTTATGGAGCATGCCGAAGAACTTGCGGGCTATCATTATGACGAGCTTCCGCTAAGGCTTCATCACCGGTATTACTTACAGAGTGATTTGATTGATTGTGCGATTTATCCTGATTTCTGCGCTTACGCAAAAGACATCGTAGCTCTTTCCTCGTTGGCGCTTCGTCCGCACCCGATCAAATTTCACGAGCACAAAACGCCAGACAACCTCTGGATTGATGAGGCGCGGAAATTCCTTGAAAGGATGGCGGGCGAGCGGAATCCGAAAGTCTTGTTTCGCCAGCCGGAGTACGTGGCGCACCATAAAATTTTCTCTCTGAATGCGTGAAAACGGGAGAGACATGCATGCTGATGTATCGGAGAACGCGGGGTTCGGGTATCCGCTGCCCACAGCCAAAGAGCTAACTGAACTGGAAGGCATTAGACCACTTGATGGTGACGCACTTCATGGACCAATTCCGGAGGAGTTGAAGAACGCCCTGTTTGGGCAACTCACTCAAAACCAAGGGCCCAAGCTCCGCACTTATGCAGTTTTGGATGCAACCGTCATTTTTGGATTGGCAGAAATTCTTCACTCATCGGGTCTATCCCATCAGTTTCTCTACTCCGGCGCTGCTGGAGAAGAGCTGAGCGACGTTGGCCCATGGCTTGTTGAGTTGTCGGAAGACAATTCGTTCGCAAGAAATTTGCTCACAGTTGGGGACGGTCCGTCTCATTACTGGAATAAGCGACCCGGGATATTTTTCCGCTCGTATCTGCCAATAGAGCCCATAGCCAAGCACCTGCGCCATTTTACCCGGGTACGAATTGACGAAGAACGCTGGGCATTATTCCGGTTCTGGGAGCCGAAAATTGCCGCCGTGTATTTTGGGTCTTTGCCTGGACGCCACGAACTTTTTGCCCGCTGGTGCTATGATTCCAATCAGCGGGTCATTGAGCGGTGGGTGATGGTCTATTGCGATCCCGTATGGATGTTGACGGCGCCTTCGACGACCGGGCAGCATGGCAAGGTGATCAAGATTGTCGAGGAGGAAGATCGAAGGAGGTTTTCAGACGTCGCATGGCTTCAGGGCGTGAATGAGATTGCGAAATCCGTCAGTCAGCCGCAGTGGTCGAACGCATCCCAAATCGACGTTGAACGAACCACTGCGATAGTGGCGAATTGGGCGGCGGGCTATGGCATCTCAGGAAAAAGAGACCTCGGCCGCTTGGTGAATGTGGCTCTTCGGATCGGCTGCAGGTTTGATATGGACCCGCGCTTCTCAGTATGGATCGCCGCACTCGGAAATATGAACGTGCCTGCGAACATCAGAACTCTGGCGCTGCAGGAGAAGGCAGCGGAGTATTTACATGACACATCGCCCTTTGCCGAACGTCTCAAGATGGTAGAACGAGTCATTGCACACCACATTGAAAGGGATTCAGATAAATTTGCGCCGCTCGATGCCTGCCGCTTGGTCGATCATAAATTATCACACGATGCACACTTTGAATTTTGTAACTTTGTGTCAGGCCGGATGGAAATGGACCCGAAACTGCCACCTTGGCCCGAGGGGGTCATCTGCGCGCTAGCCTGCCTTCTGGGCGCATGCTTTCTAACTGATCCATCGCGTCGTGTGTGGGTCACCTCGTTAAGGGATGCGACTGACCTGACGGATTTGCGAATGAGATTGAAGCGCTTTCGACAGAAGGAACCGATATAGATGCAAGACTTTAGCGACGATGGGTTAGCCGAGGCTGAGGCTGCCTTGACGCAGCTTGACAACAGCCCAATCGGCAGAGATTGCCCGACTTGTCCTGACCGGAATGTGGCCGTCTACTTCGACCCGAACGGAAGCTCGATCGATGCTGAAGTTGAAGACTATCGCGATGCGATTATTCTGCCGTCGTCCAACATTCCGGGTAGCGATAAGGTAGATACAGGCGGGATTGTCGATGCCTTTCAGAGGAAGTACGGGGACCAACTGCTCGCCCAGCTCTTTGCGGTTTTGACACCGGAAGGCTTTGGCGGCGGGCTTGGTTACCGGATTCTGAGTCGCAGCCACATCATCCATAGATATGACGTGGATTTTGAAAACAAGATCATCGCGCTGGATGACGATCAGTTTTGGTCGAACTTTACGAATGACGAAGCCGCAGATGCCCTGCATGAGGCGCTCGAGGATATTGCAGCACACATTGCGTATCAGAATGAAACCTTTTGGCAGGCCTTTGGGCGTATTGCCTTGGGAACCGGTCTGGTAATTCTTGGTGCGGGCGAAACAGCAATTGGCGTTGTCGGGATTGTAACGCCTGAACCCGCTACAACCGGGGCAGGAATTGTGCTCGCAGGTGTCGGGATTGCGACGCTTGGTGAAGGGGCCACAATGGTTCTCGGACTTAACAGCGGTGCTGGCTATAATTTTCTGGCGGAGGGATTTGCCGCTATCGGCACGCTTGTAGGAGGGAACACCGGAGAGGATCTGGCGAGGAATGCGTTTATCGTTGCGAACATTGTCGTCTCGCTCGGCGGAACTGTTCGCGTCTTACGCGTTCCCAACCAACAGTTTATCATGCAGGGCCATCTTCATGGTCAAAGTGCAAGGCTTGCCAATGCTGTAGGGGATGGATTTACAGTAGGTCGACTGCAACTAATGTATCGCCTCAGAAGCGGTCGTGTGTATGTGAATGTAACCAATAATTCGAATCAGTGGTTTATCCGCCTCCAGAATGTCGATGGTGTACGAGTGCTGAATGGGCGTATCATCAACGGCCAGAACTGGCACCGTGTCGACAACGCCTCGGAAGCTCTCAAAGTGTTGGTAAAACTTGCGATGGCGAACTTCTGACGAGGTATTTCGGCTAAAGAGTCCGTCGAAATGCCATTCTCGTGGGAATGAAGGTAACTGGGTTTCTGTATTTCTACGGAGAACCCTCTACGTTTTGACACTCTATCCTATAATGGGCGGAACCTGCTCCCCATTGAGTCCGCTAATTTAGGTTAGCTCTGTGCAGGTTTTGGTCTTCACATGACCGCTTAGCATATTCTGCTGGCGTCAGGTCAGCGAGGCTTGTGTGTGGGCGGTGATGATTAAAATCGATACGCCATGCCTCGATCAGATGACGCGCATGTCTGAGGCTGTCGAACAGGTTTTCGTTCAGGCACTCATCCCTCAAGCGTCCGTTGAAAGACTCCACAAAGCCGTTTTGCATTGGCTTGCCAGGGGCGATGTAGTGCCAATCAACCTTGCGATCCTCTTGCCATTTCAGGATGGCGTTTGATGTCAGTTCGGTGCCGTTGTCCGAGACCACCATGCAGGGATAGCCACGCATCTCGGCAATCCGGTCCAGCTCCCGCGCGACACGGTCGCCTGAGAGTGATGTGTCGACCACAGCAGCCAGACATTCGCGGCTGAAGTCATCAATCACGTTCAGGATGCGGAAGCGCCGACCACAGGACAGGCTGTCAGACACGAAGTCCAGGCTCCACCGCTGGTTCGGCCCCTGAGGGATCGCCATGGGCGTTCTGGTGCCCACTGCGCGCTTGCGACCGCCCCGTTTACGGACTGTTAGCCCTTCTTCGCGGTAAATCCGGTACAGCTTCTTCCAGTTCACCCATTGCCCGGCAGGCGATTTGCAAGGCAAATCTGCCGAGAGGGGGCCAGCCTTCCCGCTTGAGCAGGATGTGCAAGCGGCGATATTCAAAACGTCGCCGCTCGGACGACAGTTCCTTCAGCCGCCCACGCAACTCAATGTCCGCGGGTCGCTTTGACACACGCCGATAGACACGCGGATCGATCCCGGCCAAGGCACAGGCCCGCTTCTGATTGTATCGCCTTTCTGTCATGGCCCAGGTCACAGCTTTCCTGCGTGAACCGGGCTTCAAAAGTTTTTTCCCAACATTTCCTTGAGCGTCGACACGTCCATCATCTGTTCAGCCAGCAGCTTCTTCAACTTGGCATTCTCTGCCTCAAGCGCCTTCAGCTTCTTCGCGTCAGACACTTCCATCCCGCCATACTTGGATCGCCATTTGTAAAACGTCGCATCGCTCACACCATGCTTGCGGCACAGATCAGCAGCGGTCGCACCAGCCTGATGCTCCTTCAGTATCCCGATTATCTGTTCTTCACTGAAACGGCTTCTCTTCATCGTCTGTCTCCTTCTTGGAGTACAGGCTAACCAAAAACGCCGGACATTTCAGGGGAGCAGGTCACTCCCCGCACGACGCGCTTGCCCAAACTGACGACGAAGAATATGAAAACCGGACCCGCAAACTCTCGTTATGAACGAGGGAGCCTCGGCGGGCAGGTCACGGTCTCCACGTGTTGTAGAACTTCAGATATCGGCGCAGGCTTTCGCGAGCCTTCGACACGCTGTCATAGGCGCGCAGATAGACCTCCTCATATTTGATCGTTCGCCACAGACGTTCGACGAAGACGTTGTCCCGCCATGCGCCCTTGCCATCCATGCTGATCTGGATGTCCGCCTCTTTCAGCGTCTTGATAAAGTCGATGGATGTGAACTGGCTGCCCTGATCCGTGTTCATGATCTCGGGCTTGCCATGGTGGCGCATCGCCTCTTTCAGAGCTTCTATGCACGGGCCGGTTTCCAGCGTTGTCGATAGTCGCCAGGCCAGGACTTTTCGGCTGAACCAGTCCAGCACGGCAACCAGATAGACGAATCCGCGCGCCATTGGGATGTAGGTGATATCCATGGCCCAAACCTGGTTCGGGCGGGTCACAGCCAGCTTTCTCAGCAGATAGGGATATACCTTGTGACCCGGTGCCGGTTTCGACGTGTTTGGCCTGCGATAGAGCGCCTGAATGCCCATGCGCTTCATGCAGGTGGCCACATGCAATCGTCCGGCGGTGAAGCCTTCCTGGCGCAAGAAACCCTTCATCATGCGGCTGCCCGCGAACGGATACTCCATGTGCAACTCGTCGATCCGACGCATCAGCTTCAGATCGCCCGCGCCGACCGGGCGCGGCTCATAGTATAAGCTCCCCCGGCTGATCCCGAGCAGATCGGCCTGGCGGGCCAGGCTCAGCTTGTGGTCGCGATCCGTCATTTCTTTGCGCTCGGCAACAGACCGGCCTTGTCGAGCGCTCCTTCCAAAAAATCATTCTCCAGCGTCAACTGGCCAATCTTCGCGTGCAACGATTTCACATCGATCTCAGGTTCTTTTGACGCCTTCGGCTTGTCATCAAAGACATCTGTCACGCCGTCGAGAAGCTGATCCTTCCACTGCTTGATCTGGTTG